>JAFGCW010000074.1 GCA_016932435.1 Dehalococcoidales bacterium
AATAACATAGTATTCCGGCTGTTCGAGTTCCCAGCCATAACAAGGCGTTCCCGCATCGATTGATTCCTTGACCTTGTCCCAGGCTTGTTTCTGCTTCTCTTTGAAATCATCATTTGCTTTTAAGCTGAATATACTGTTCACGAATTCATATCCGAGATTCCCGGCGAGTTCGAACAACTTCTGCGTGTTCCACGCAGTCGGTCCGCTTGGTCAGACCCCTCGTTCGCATATATTGATGATAAAGGCATGCCCGGTACCTCCGAAAAGCCAGGCATCGGATATATCCACTGCCAGGTAATCAAGGCAACCCTTGATACAGCCGAGGTGTGATACCATACGGGGATTCCAGCGTAGATTCTCCAGATGCTTTTCCATATTTGTTCTCCCTGTTCTTCATTTCTCAGGAGAGGTATTTTAATTATCTCATTACTAGTTAAAACTTATAGCTTCATTATTATATCAGGTCTACGTCCTTTAGTACCCGTAACGCGCGTAACGTCACCCATTTGTTCGGTTGTTTTTTCACCCCATATTCTCCCCAGGTCTTGCCCTTATAGTCCAATTCCAGCAGCCAGCGACCTTGATCATCCTGTTTTGATTGAATCAAATCCAGCGTGTTCCGTAACCGCGGATCATCACCATATCCCAGCTTGACCAGTGCTTCTGCTATTTGAAGTATATCAGTTATGTAAAATACAGGAAAACCGAATTTCCACCAGTTGCCGCTAGGTTTTGGAGCATAACCATGGGGATATTCCGCCGTGGTCGGATCGATTCCCAGGAGGAAATCCACGCCCCTGTCGATTGCCTGGTTAATCAGGTTTGTTCTTTTTTCTTCCGGCAGTCTACTGAAAGCCATCATTACTTTTACCGCGCCCCAGGCACAGGCCAGCTTGTTATTCGCACCGCAGGCAAAATCCGGACCTATCTTTCCCGAGTAGTATCGCAGCGATGTAGACTTATCTCCCATTGGCGCAACGCCTTCTCCTGTAGTCGTCATCGCCATCCATTCATACGCCTTATCCATGCGGGGGTCATAATATCCTATATCCATCAGTGCCGTCAGCATGTTTCCCTGTAGACAATCGATGGTCTGCGATGGCGCCCCGTTCGTAGAGATCTGGCCGTGCTCAGTCATGGCATGGTCGAGATAGTATGAACAGGCAGTTGAAATCCGTTCGTCGGCATCGATAGAAGCACCGAGTTGTGAAAGCAGGACCAGCGACCACACCGTGCTGGTATATTTCGGAAGATACCCAGCTCCCGGTTTTTCCCAGTAACCTTCAAGGTTCATCTCTGAGAGTATGTCCGCTATCGGACCTTCCCGATGTACTTTCTCTCTGGCCGCCGAGAGTTCCTTTTCACCGGCATCGGTCAGATCGCGCATAGCCAGGTAGTCAACACCGCTGCCGTCCGGTTCAAGTAGCCAGTTCAATACTTCCTTACGCACTTCTTACCCCTCTGAAGAACCATCGGCATCGATGAATATCATCTTGTCCCGCAGTTCTTCTGTAATTTTATATGCCATAGTCTACATCGGCCCCTCGTTTTCGTTGAGTCGACTTATTATCTTTTCCAGGCGTCTTATCCTCGTATCTACTTTTTTAGCATCGAGATAAAACATGGTGTAGGTTCTCCTGACTGAAAGCGGCATATTGAGGAAATTGGAAAGTGCAGGTTCAGCTCCGTTGATCGCCTTAATAAGTATCTCTACCTGTTCATCAGTGGCTGTTTCCCGCTCCGGAAGGTCCCAGTTACCGG
Organism: Dehalococcoidales bacterium; assembly: GCA_016932435.1. Next base: position 1,762 of record JAFGCW010000074.1, read on the forward strand.
ATTTTTTTGCTTCTTCGATAGATATTAAACCAGGTTCTTCCATTTTTCCGCTATCAATAAGTTCTTCGGCTGTCTTCCTGTTTTTAACCGACCACTTGCTTCCCATACGACGCCGGGAGAATTTCTTAAGGTACCTGGTATCATCTACGCTCTTTATCAGCCCGTCGATCCATCCGAAACAAAGAGCTTCTTCAAGGGCTTCGTCGGCCTTAACCGTTTTCAGCTGGCCGGATTTCCCGAGAATCAGCCAGATACCCGGACTGGCAGCATAGTTTTCACTCAGCCATTTCCTGAATTCATCTCTATCTGAAAACAGCAATTGTTCTTCCATATCTCACAGGATATAGTTATGTATCGATAGAGTCAATACCCATCACAATAGAATCACCCTTCAAACTGCATTTATTGCATTGACTATGATACACTGGCATAAGTTTTAGAGGAGAACGAATCAATGCCGATGGAATTACTCATACTGACGATAGGAGCTTTTCTTTTTCTGGTCGGGTATTTCTGGATAGGTTTCCACGCGCTGAAAAATGATCCGGGATACGGAAAGTGGGCTTTTCTAAGCGGTGTTTATCGGATAAACTACTGCCGGGCTAACTGGAGCAGAACGAAGATCCCGTGCTCGGCAACGATACTGGGGATGGTACTTATTCTCATCGGAGTAATAATTTAGTTATTCGGTGATTCTGGAATCAATTCGATACCGCTTTTTTCGGCATAATCGATAATGAAATCTCTCGTAATCTCATCAGGAAGTTCCAGGACAACATCACTACCTGTCGTATCTCCTACTCTTGAACCGGTACCCCAGAAAACCGACTCTCCGTCAGGGAGTTTATGAAGGAGTGTTAATAACGCATCCACACCGGTTACGCGGATATCAACCAGATCGGATATTTCATCTGACTTTCTCACGATCTCCTGCAAGGTTTTAGTGCGGTTTGTCCCGGTTATTAACTTAAAATACCATTCGTCGCCTTCCCGCCAGGAATAGAGTTCATATCCTTTCATCGAATGTGGTAATTCATCGATAAATGTGAATGACATTTCATTAACAAGCTTCCCCGAATCTCTTAGTGTTTTCATAATATCAGTATTACCCCGCGAGTCCTCTCCTCCGAAAAAACCCGGAGTCGGATATCCGAGCCCTATCTTTATTGCGCCGGATTCCTCGACCAGAGGTCTCATCATGGTGATTCCCTCGAAAGACAGCGAAGAATACATCACCCAGAAAGCCCCCCAGTATACAGGCGATTTATCCAAACACACGAGAAAAGATTTCCCGCTGACGGGAACCTCCAGTAGAGAAACACGCTCAAATGCTTCAGATGTCAACTCAATCCTGTGAGTCAAGGCATCATAAGTAACAATATCATCTATTGAAATTATCGGTTCATCGGTGATTTCAATATGACTCAGCATCTCCATTCTTTCAGGCGGAATATCATCTCTTGTCAGGTAAATGGCAAAACCTTCATCCGCTGTAGGAGAATTATCCCGGAATGAACAAGCTGATAAAAAAGAACATATGAAGAAAAAAGTGATTAATAAGTATATTGGCTTCATCATTCGGGCACTCAATATATTACGCATATATTTATATAACGCTTTATAATGAAATTGGTTATCATCGTTTTCAATATATCTTAACGATTATATTATACTAGAGAATTGTCATTAAATACCGGAGTCAACATGACAACTCAAATCAAATAAATTTTCCTTTTCTCCTATATAATCCCTTATACAGGGAGGTAAGACAGGTGTTTGAATGGAACCGGAGCATCCAGAAAATGCTTGACTGTATCGAGGAGAATCTGACCAGACCATTCACACTGGAGATGCTGGCGAAGCAGCTTAATTACTCACCGTATTACTGCACACGCCAGTTTCACAAGTACGCAGGGATATCACTGCGCAACTATATCCGTCTCCGGAAGGTCAGCGCTGCGGTAATCGACCTGCGTGATACCGGTGAACGCATTATCGATATAGCAGTCAAATATGGATTTTCCTCGCAGGAAGCATTTACCCGTTCATTCAAGCGAGCACATGGTATGACTCCGAACACTTATCGTAACATACCGAAACCGCTTCCGCTTCGCGTCAAACGCAATGTCTTCGAACCCAAATTCTTTGGATTATTGGAGGACAAGATGGAAGAAGATCTGACTAAAAATATCACTGTCAGTATCGAAGTAGTCCCAGTCTATAAATTTATCGGCGTTCGTCACAATGGTGTCAATAACTACTGGGATTTCTGGAAAAAGGACGAAGAGGTATCCGGTCAGGATCGTTGCGAAGAAATCGACGGTATCCTGACCAGTCTGAAAAACCGTACTGAAATAATCGGCGCCCGTTTATACGGAGAGAAGGAAGACAGTTATATCTACGGAGTTAAAATGTCGGAAGATTACACCGGTGAAATACCAGAAGGGATGGTGTGTTTACCCGTACCAGAAACCACCTGTGTCATTTTTCATCACCCTCCCTATGATTACACCACCATGGAAAAAGCGGTCAACAGGGCTATAAACCAGGTTATCGACAACTGGAATCCAGCTGAATATGGTTTTGAGTGGGATTACAGCCTCCCGCATGGCGGGAGGCATGATCCGCCGAACTTCGGTCAGGAGTCTGTTAAACCACTGAAAAAGCTGAAATAACCGGGGATAATAAGAGGGGGCTAAAGCCCCCTCTAGGTCTGTTACAATCTGAAAATCCCCTTTTTCTTTTAAAGAACTACCCGGAATATGCAGCCGACCAGAGTCCTTTGAAAAAATGCAATGCATTCGTTCCGAGGACTCTGGTATCATAACCACCTTCCTGTACAACCAAAGTCGGTCGCCGCAGCGAACCTATCGCATTACCGATTCGTTCAAAATCACCTGCATCAAGAGTCCAGGTTCCCGTAGGATCTTCCTTAGCAGTATCCAGCCCCAGGGGAACCACAATATAGGCAGGTCTAAATCTTCTTATCCTTTTCAGCGCTTCGGCAATAGTCTGGTGATATTTCTCATTTTTGATTATTTCAGGTAAGGGATAATTCACGTTAAATCCCCTTCCAGATCCTTTTCCTTTTTCACCTCTGAATCCACTGAAATACGGATAGGCAAAACTCGGGTGTCCATGAATAGATATGGTCAATAGGTCATCACGTTCATAAAAGATTTCCTGCTGGCCGTTTCCATGATGATAATCCACGTCAAGCATCGCTACTTTTCCATACTTACTCAGGAGATTTGCCGCTACTGCTGACGAGTTGAAATAACAGAAACCGCCAAATGTTGCGGGTTCGGCATGATGTCCGGGCGGTCTGATTAAAGCATAAGCAAGTCTATAACCCTGCAAGAGCTGTTTTGCTGCTGTGATAGCGCTGTCTACCGCCCGTTTTGCGGCAAGATAGGCATTACCTGTCAACGGAGTGAATGTATCTATACAGTAATATCCGGCTCGTATCGGCAGATCTTTCGGAGGTCTTGCCCGATTACGCACAGGAAAGACGTAGGGATATATCGCTGTTCCTTCATCCAGCTTGGAACAGACGTTAGAAATGTATTCCACAAATCCGGAATCATGTACTGCGGTGATATTCTTCTCTGAATAGTGACGTACGGGTATTCTTTGAAAAAGATCAACTTTGTTAAGTTCTTCCATAATAGCATCTATTCGTACCGGTGACTCAACATACCCTCGTTCTTCAACATGATGTATACCGTGACGGTCATTTACAACCAGCCTGATACGCTTATCGATCGGGGTTATTCTGGGTATGGGAATAGACGGTTTTCTCACATATTTCGGCTTTCTCAGACGTACCGGATCATCCTGTACTGAATCAACCACCATTTCAACATATTCTTTAGGGGCAATACCCTTATATTTACGCTCCAGAATCGCCCGCATAATATCTTTTGCCTGGTTATTGGATAACTCAATATCCTGTCCTAGATTGTCATAGACAAGATACGGGGGATTATCGTCACCCGGCTGAAGAGGAGTTTCATAGGCGGTATTTATAATCGGTGTTGCGCCATATCGTTCATAAAACCTGAGACGGGCTATGTTCTGCTTTCTTATCACGGGATCACGGCTGAGGTTCGGGTTATCAGGAAGACACTCGTAAAACAGACCTATGGTTTCCAGGTCAAGAGCTTCTTCACGGATTCTTTCATAGAGGGCTCCGCCGATACCTCCTCCCGTCATCTGTTTAGCAGCCGACAGATAATCCAGATAACAGAAACGCAGAGAAGGGGCGTGGAATAACAGGGCAAATCCGTCTATCATACCCTTTGCGCCTTCTGCTACGAAAAGAATAGCTCGAAACTGGTATTTTAACGGGTTCCGAAGTTGATCCGGTAGTTTTTTTAAATCTCTCCTGGACAGCAGTGGAAACTGCTCTTTCAGAATAGCCAGGACTTCGGCTATGGCATCCTGATTAGCCGGTGTAATATCATCATATACACGTCGAATACGGAACATTTCTTTAGAAATAACCCTTTCTTTTAGTCCAACCGTTTTTGAAAAACAACTTTATCATCACCGGGAGAATAGAAATCGGGAATACGTGCGATTATTTTATAACCACATGATTCATAGAACTTCCTCGTCCTTACATAATCCGGTTTTGATGATGTTTCGATCAGAATAAGCCTGCCCTTTGCTGTCGATATTCTGACCTCTGCTTCACGCAGTAATCCACGGCCTATCCCCCGATGCTGCTTTTCAGGGTCAACCGCCATCCAGTATATATCCCAGGTTCCTTCGGTCAGTGGCGTGGGGCCGAAGCATGTATAACCAGCAGGATTGTTATCCGTCTCGGCAATAAGAATATGATAATCTGAACTGATATCATTCTCAAGGTAAAGGTCAATCAGTTCCAGGGCAACCTTTACCTCTGATGCAGTAAATTCACGCGTTGCATCCAGTATTTTTACAATTGCAGCTTTATCTTCTCCTGCCATCGGCCTGATATTAGCTGCCACTGTCGTCATCCTCCATTGCCAGCAAGACGAGACTTCTGATAAATTCAGTATAGGTCATTCCAACCGTGTTTGCATGAAGCGTGGCTCCTGAATCCGGTGAGATATCAGGATTGGGATTTACTTCCAGAACATATATCCTGCCCTGTCTGTCCATGCGCATATCCACCCTGGCATATCCGCGACACCCGGTGATAGTACAGGCTTTTTCAGCTATTTCAATAATCCTCTGTTTCTCGTTCTCCGTTACCTTAGCCGGGCAGACCGGTTTCGTACCTTTATAATACTGACTCTCAGCTTCCCACTTACCGGCGTAGGTGATAATGGAAGGTAATCCGGGTGGCAGGGAAAATTCTATTTCCGATATTGCCAATACCTGTTTTCTATTATTCCCGGTCACTGTTGTATTGAACTCACGTCCGTCGATATATTCTTCAACCAGTGCTTCTCCTGTACTATATTGTTTCGTTACTTTCTGGATCTGTGTTTCCATTTCTTTACAATCGTTGACAACACTGTCTTCCGTTATACCATGACTCGCATCTTCTGAATTTGGTTTGATTATGCACGGGAATTCCAAAGAAAAGTTTGAGAGAGTTCCGGGACTCAGTAGTTGAAACCCCGGCGTACCAATCTCTCCAGCGTTAAAAAGTGACTTGGTTTCAGCTTTGTTCAATGCCAGTCTCAACGCCTGCGGAGGGCAACCGGTATATGGTAGACCGAGGTCGGTCAAAACCTGACAGATATCAGCTTCTGTTTCCGGATACCCGGGAAAACCTTCGAAAAGATTAAAAACCAGGTCCGTTTTTAATTGCCAAAGGCTTTCTCTGGCTTCCTCGAACGGCAATGAAAGGGGAATACAAGCAACCTGGTATCCCGATTCAAGTAAAGCTCCTTTTACCGCAGATGCCTCAGTTAATACACCTTTAACAGCTTCCTCTTCACCGGTTCGGGAATAGTAGGAAGAAACAGGTTGATTATAGATAACGGTTATATGCATATATACTGCGGATATCTACTGAGTGCCGCATTAAAGACGGAGGTTATCAGTCCCTGGTGAGTCCAGCCTAGTTTTATGGCCATAATTACCAGATCACTATAAGTTCCAAGTCCCGGCAGAGGGTTAATCTCAATAAAATAAGGAATACCGTCTTTACTTACCCTGAAATCAATCCGGGCAAAGTCGCGACACCCGAGCACTTCAAAGATTTTCAAGCTGTTTTCTTTGATACGCAGCAACACTTCCTCATCAAGATGAGCCGGGCATTCATAATCTACAAGTCTTTCCCAGTCTCTCTTTACTTCAAGTGAATATATGAAATTATCAGTCTTAACTCTGGGTAAAATTCTCATAATTCCCAGAACTTCCGGAGGAGAATTACCGGTTATACCAACAGTAACCTCATCACCATCTACGAACTCCTCTACCATAACAGGTTGTCGGTAATTGACCAGCTGGTGTTGAACTTCCCGGAATGCTTCATCTCCATCGATGACAAACGATGTCGCACGTACCCCCTTACTCGAACCTTCGTATGCAGGTTTCACTATTACCGGAAATGTCAGAGCACTCAAATCTTCCGATTTGAGTTGATCCTCGGTTTTTACCACTATCCATTTGGGAGTGGTTATGCCGGCAAGGTTCACCAGTGTCTTGGTTAACGGCTTGTCAAGGCAAATTGCCAGGCACTGCGGGTCGGAACCCGAATAAGGGACATTCAGCATTTCAAGTACCGCGGGGACCTGCGCTTCCCTGCTCCGGTAGGTACCCCTCCCTTCGGCAATGTTAAAAACGATATCGACGTTTTCATCGATAGTCTTCGTAATAAATCCCTTACCTCCGCCCAGCATTACAACCGTGTGACCCAGGTTTTCCAGAGATGCCATGATTATGTCAACGGTCTCGACTGAATCGTACTCTTCGAGTTCATCATCAGCTATTATTTCCGACCGAACAGCATCCTTAAGATCACAGGCTAACCCGATTCTCATCCATATCTCCTTTTCTTACAATGACCGGGACAGGAACAGACTCCCTCTTTTCCTTTGAAATTATTACCGGACTCACTGTCTTAACGGGATGTCTACGATGACCATTCGACCGAGGATTTCGATATCGAAAGATACCACCTTCATAATTTCTTAATATGAGTTCGTCTTTATTTCTTTTTAGTATATATGATGGTTGTAAAGGAACTTTCCCCCCACCTTCCGGTAAATCGATAACGAAAGACGGCACTGCCAGGCCGGAAGTATGACCGCGTAATCCTTCGATTATTTGCAGTCCGGTTTCTACCGGGGTACGTAAATGTTCGGTACCCTGTACCTCATCACACTGATAAAGATAATAAGGTCGCACTTTTATTTTCAATAGACCCTGACAGAGTTTTCTCTGAACTTCAACCGAATCATTCACGCCCCGTAATAATACGGACTGGTTATTCACCGGAACTCCGCTTCTCAGTAGCATATCACATGCCGCTGCTGACTCCGGAGTGATTTCACGGTAATGATTAAAGTGAGTATTCAGCCATATCGGGCTATACTCAGACAGCATATCACATAGTTCAGAATCTATCCGTTGCGGTAAGGTTACAGGAAACCGGCTGCCGATACGGATTATTTCAACGTGATTGATCTGTCGCAGTTTTGAAATCACTTTTTCAAGATGCTGAGTCGACAGAGTTAATGGATCTCCACCCGAAAGTATAACGTCCCTTACTTCCTTATGCCTGCGCACATAATCCAGCATCGCCTCGATTTGTTCCGATGTTCGGACCCATACACCATGCCGCCACTCTCTTTTACGAGTGCAATGACGGCATAACATCGGGCACAAATTTGTCAGAACCATTAAAACACGATCCGGATATCGATGTACAAGTCCGGGTACCGCCGAATCCTTGTGCTCAGCCAGGGGATCTTCTTCACCAATATCTGATAAAGCTATCTCTTCAAATGATGGTATTGCCTGTTTCTTAATGGGATCATTTGGATCTAGCGGATTAATTAGTGATAAATAGTATGGAGTAATTGAAAGGGGGTATTTTAAAGTAACCAGTTTGAGTTGTGTCTTCTCGTTATCGGAGAGAGGTATATATTGCGATAATTCATCTACCGTGGTAATACGGTGGCGGAATTGCCACTTCCAGTCATTCCAGGATTCGTCGAAATTAGTTAAAATTAAGTTTTTCGCGTGACTATCGACTTCAACCTGTGAAGAGATATCAGATTTTAGAGTATTACAACTGGGAGGTTCGTCCTCTTCCTCCTTCAAATATGATCTGTTTTCGATGAACATCGTATTTTTCATCTCTTAGTGATTTACCCCTATCCTTTCTCGTTTTTTCTTAGATTTTCAGTATTTTGAATTGACGTTTTTTTTCCGGTTTTCGGTGATCTCCGGTCAGCAGCATAGGCTTTACCGGCTTTATCGATATACCCTTCAAACAGGATCATTTTAGAGTTCTTGTCAAGATCACTTTTTGTTTTTATCATTACGGGTTTGGTTTCTGATTCATTTATCCCGAAGATACTAAAACGTCTGACCTGCTTTTCCCCTACTACACCTTCATACTCAACACATCGTAGAGCCTTCAAATATGAATCCGATAACATAAATCTCTTTTTCATATATTCCTGAATCGACTTTGGTAATCGTTTGGCTTCATTGTGATGTGGCAGGTGCAAATGCATCCCCATATATGGTTGTCCTTTTCTTCTAAAACGCTCTATACCTGGTAAAAACAGAGATCAAAGCCGATCCAAGTGCCTAATTGATGCTTTTACAGCAGATTCATCCTTTTTTTGACAACTCCGGATGTTTCCATTCAACATGTTTCTTCATATCGGATTCTTCTGTGGTAGTATAGGAGCATCCCTCGGCAGGGCACTGCTGTACTGTTGTTACCGGTTTTTCCTTCTTCTTAAAGAAATTCATCATTTCTCCTCTTAAGAATTATTATTACTTAAATCGGTCGATACAGATGCTAGTTCTTCTGCAAGAATCCTGTCCCTTTTTGAATACATGATGTATCCGCATTGTAGGCACCAGCCTGTTGAGTCATCCTGTTGTCCGGCAAGACTTCCACTGCTGCCATCAAAAAAAATATTCCCGTTGCACTTTGGACACCGTACATTGCTATAACCTTTTTTCACCGTATGATTTTCCACCTTTTACTATATTTATATCTAGGTAATCTTGTTAAATAAGTATCTAATCAACTCACTAACCAGGTTTACCATTGACAACTTACTTGATTTCTAGTAATATATTTCCTGTAGTTATCTTTTAGATATATAATACTAGAAATATGCTTCTAGTAATCTTTAACAGGATTATACAACACATACAGGATTTGTCAAGAGTTTTTTGGATATTTTTTAAGGAGGAACGGTATATGTCTGATTGGACATTCGTAACGAATCACGCACTTGTGCTTGCCTCAATAGCGAAACAAGGGGATCAGACGGCTAGAGAGATAGGAGACGGCGTCGGTGTGACCGAGCGTACTGCCCATAAAATAATACTCGATCTCGAACGGGACGGATATATTACTAAGACTAAAGTAGGGGTTAAGAATAAATACAGGATACACCCGGCTCTTCCGATTAAATCCACTGATGGAGAAGTGGGTGAATTACTGACAATCCTGGGTTGGAAACGTAGAACCAGGCAGAAATCGAAAACCCTATAATTTTTCCTGGTTATCCACCATCTTGTCAGTCCAGGCTATCCATAGCGTCTTTCAATTCTTTCAAGCTGGTCACGGGCGCGAGTATAAAAGAAATCAGCCAGACGAGGTCGGCTTTTTTTAGTACGCATTCCCATAACGGTCCTGTAAAGCACGAACAGGTCTACCCCATACAGGTCATTATCGCTCAATTGTACCGTTTCTCGATATCCTTCCAGTATATATTCATAAGCCAGCGGCCTTTTTCGTCCGTCGAATAACAGGCAGGTTGCCAGGTCCACCAGACGATTGCAGCCTCGTATCTCCCCGAAATCGATCATTCCGGCGTATTTTCCGTTGTGGTATAAAATCTGAGAGGTATCGAAATCTCCATGGATGAGAACAGAGTTTTCCGTATCGGTTATGCGACCTGCCTTCTCAACCAGTTCGGAGATTCGAGTTATTTCCGTATCTGAGAAATCGAATTGATGCAAAATTTCAAGACCATCCACCAGTCCATCATTGAAAAACTCTCTGAAAGTAGTATTCACTCCTTTCAACACATGATAGGAATTACGGTCGATCCAGCCGAAACCATCGACAGGTACTTCATGTACAAGAGTAATCTGTCGACCGGCTTCATTCAGTATCTCACGTGCGTTTTTAGACGGCCATTCATCCTGGGCAGGTACACCGGGTATTTCACCCGTAATCATAATGGAGAGGCCTGTTTCTTCATTTCGGTGCTCCCAGGCGATTACGCGAGGTACAATCACACCTTTTTCCAGAAGTATATTATGGAAAAGTGCTTCGGCAGCAAAGCTGGCATCTTCCGGTAAAAAGCGGATATAAAATGTTTCGGTTCTCGTCATTATACGGAACACATAGGTTGACTGTCCTTTTTGAGTCCGTTCAACGCTGACGATATTGTTCAGGTATTTTCCGGCAATCGTCTCAACTGTTTTTAATTCAGGTGCAGGATTCTTCAAAAGTTAGACTCCTTTTACTCACACCTCGACCAGACCCCGCTAAAAAGAAAAACCACTCCCGGCGGAGTGGCTACAAAGTCTGCAAATTAGAAAAGACTATATATACATCAACCAGGCAAGGTGTGATACTGTGTATTTTGTAAATACTATTTTTTTCTCCATTCTTCACACCTCCCTGCTTTATTTAGCCTTCTCTGACTGCTATTTTCGAGTTTCTATCTTTTATACCATCAGGAGTAAACCGAGTCAATAACCTGTCTGTCTGTTACGGGTTACTCTCGAGATAATCCAGTATCACTTTCCTTATCTGCTCTTCGCCATCAGTGATATTGGAGATTACGGTTATTCCCAGGTTTTTTTCGCGTATATATCGCGAGTCAAACCCTACTCCGGCATCTCCTCCCCCAAAGAACACCATATCCATATCCAGGTGTTTCCGTATATAAACTCCATATCCATACCTGAAACGATCATTTATCACAGCATGAGGAACCAGAAAATCTTCAGTAAGTTTTTCAGACAGAATCTTATATTCAAACAACGATTTCCAGACCCGGCGGATATCTCCGAGAGTGGTATACAGTCCTCCGTCCGAGGCTCCTTTGATTGGCAAATTATAGATATTGGTATCGAACGTGCCGTCTTTGTTCGGTTTATAGCCCCAGGCTGTGTTCTCCGGCAATCGTGTAAAAGGGAAAAATCCGGATTCGGTCATTCCCGCCGGAACAAACACCTTCTCATGGATATAATCCCGGTATAGCTGACCGGTAATCTTTTCCAGGATTATTCCCAGGAAAACATATCCCCCGTTTGAATATGAGTAACGGTCGCCGGGTGTGAACTTGGGTTGTTTACCCTCAAACAGCGGCAGATAATCCAAGGGCGTTTCGAGCTGGAACCAGGGGATATCGACAAAGTAATTTTCACAATCGATATCCAGTTCCTCGTCATAGTAGTCGTATATACCTGAGGTATGGCTGAGTAGATGAGCGATGGTAGCTCGGGAATCCACGTAAGACAAATCCTTACCGAATATCTCTTTTATTGTAGTCCCCAGCGATAGTCGACCGGCATCGATCAGCGTACCGATACCCAGGGCGGTGAAGAATTTTGTCCCCGATGCGATAGCAAACCTTGTGTTTACGTTATTCAGTCGCGTTTCAGCAATATCTGCGTATCCGAACGCTTCTTCATATAACGGTTCATCACCATGAAAAATCGATACCACGCCGAAAAAAGAAGTCTCTTCGGTTTTCATATGCACTTCTTCGATAAGTCTGTCTATGTTATTCATTCATAACAACCCATATACTCAATAAAATCCCTGCCGATTATATCACAGAATTAACCAAGTGGTTCATTCATAGTTTTATGATATGGTACTATTTTCTTAACAAGAGGGCAGGATGAACTATAAACCAGGTAACTACGCCAGACATGCTGTTATCTGGGACATGGAAGGGAGAGATCGTTCTGACGTAATCGGATTTTATTCCGGACTCGCCGAAAAATACGGTCGGAAAGTCCTGTGCCTGATGTGCGCTGTCGGAACTATCGCCTGCGGCATGGTCGAAAAAGGCTTTTCAGTCACCGCGGTTGATATCGAACCCGAAATGATATCGACCGCGAAAAAGAACTGTCCTGATTCTGAGAATCCTCTTTTCCTGGTTGGTGACGTGACCGACCTTCACCTGCCTGATAATGATTATGATTATGATTTCGCGTTTATCGGAGGAAGCTCCGACTTTCATCACCTGCTGTCGGAAAAAGAAATGCTGCAGGCATTGTCCGGTATTTATTACCATCTTACCGAGGAAGGATGTCTGGCCATTGAACTCGAATATCCGGCAGACGAATCATGGCGTTCGCCCAGGCAGAAATTCGACCTGGCAATACCGTCTGAAACCGGCATTAAAGCATGGAAATACGGTGAGACTTCTTATGAGGCTGATACAATGCTTATGCATATAAAGCAGGAGATATGTATCAATAAAGATGGTGAGACAGAAAGCTTTACCCATGAATTCGATTTCAAGCTCATCAGCCGCGAGACCATGGAAAGCCTGATGGATCAAGCCGGATTCCATCTCATTAAGGAATATGGCAGTTATAACTTCAGTGAATGGCAACCAGGTGCTGAAAGATGGATAGTTGAAGCTGTAAAGGAGTATAAGTAATATGAAAATCGCCGTTGCCAAAGTGATTTGCTCTACCTCATCCCGGTTGATGAGTTCAGATATACCTATGTATAATATCGGAAAACAACGAGTTGCTAACCATTTTGACGAACCAATCCATGAAGTCAATACTGCTTGTGTTCGGAGCCACCGGATTCAGCTTTAATATCGGCAACGTTATCCATGAGTTCGGTCACGCGGTTGCCGACTGGTTAAGCGGGATTCCATTATCGAATATTCATGTAATCATCCATCCTTTCTTCTCACCACATATGAATATCGAGGGAGGAATTCCTGACGGCATGATGGGATGGCCCGACGCTGCCGGACCGCTGGCGAACGTCACACTCGGATTGATAGTCTTCGCTATATTATGGAAAAAGCGAACTCCTTTCACCTTTCCATTACTGTTATGGGCTCCGTTAGCCTGCGTCCAGGAAGGAATTGGACAGATCATGACTCTATCAGATCACGGCAGTGACGCCGCCCGCATGATCGCCGCCGGCTTCCCAGAGCCATTACTCATCGTGATCAGTATATTGTTAATACTGATCGGTATTTATCTGTTCGGCCTTGCCTTTCCGGTTGCCGGTATTTCAATGGATACTCCCTTTTTCAAGAGACTGAGTATTGTTGCCGGCGGTATGATTCCGTACGGGCTGCTCACACTGTTGATTTGTGTTCTGGCAAGTCCGAACCAGCAGGATGTATCACGCAGTTATAACATCATCGGTGGTTTTGCCATCGTCGCCATCATTGTCGCATTAGTATATTCACCAGCAAGGTTACTGGCAAAACGATTTCGCATACGTATAGACTTCCAGCCAAAATGGTCTCACGGGTTTTTTGCTATCGGGTTGATGGCAGTCATCGTGATCCTGCAATTACTGTTTCTGAATTAGAACTAAGAAGGAAAAGAAACGTAGTTGAGAAATGTCGGTGGATTAATCTGGAGATACCTGATCTGCACTAATTTACCTTATATTACTATTTTACCATTTCGGGACTGTTAAAAACAGACTTGTTCATACACTCATTTCTATCTAGAATTAGATGTAATCCGGTGTAAAAGGAGTGTTGAATGAGTGAGTACGACGTTTACCGGAATTTCATGAAGTCCAGGATCACGGATTTCGACTGGAAACTGGAAGCGGATATTTCCAAAGGCGTGCCGCAACCGGATTTCCAGAAACCTATCGCTGATACAGCGAAAACACTAGACTTGCCAGAAATCACCCTGGAGACGGCTCCGAAAGGTGACTTTTTTGAATATACCTGTAACCGTATGAGTAGAAGGATTTATACAGAGGAGCCATTATCGCTCTACGAATTATCATTCTTACTCTGGTGTACCCAGGGCGTAAAAAAAGTAATCGGCGGATACTGGAAATACCTGCCGGATGGTTCTGGGAGAAATTATCTGCGTCCGGTCGCTGCCGGCGGTTGTATTAATGGTTTTGAGACCTACCTTGCCATAATGAATGTAACCGGAATCGAACCTGGCATATGGCGATACCTCCCGTTAACCCACCAGCTAGCACCGATAAAGCGTGTGGAAAACCTGCCTGACAGGATCAACGAAACGTTTACCAATCCCGCCCAGAACCAGAATTATGCTACTAAAGCCGGAGTAGTCTTTTTCTGGGCATGTATCCCTTATCGCGGTGAATGGCTGAATAATGGCGCTTCTCATAAAGGTATGCTTCTTGACCTGGGGCATATTTCCCACCAGCTGTACCTGGCTACCGAAGTTCTGGGATGCGGCTGCTGCGCAATCGGCGGCTACTACCAGGAAACCGCAGATCACCTGATCGGCGTCGATGGAAACGATGAATTTACGGTCCTGTGTGCTTCGGTCGGGCATGTCACCGACGAGGAAAAAACCTTTATCGATATAATGCCTGATAGGCGAGATGAACATTAGTAGGCTACATTCTACTCAAACTCATGCCCTGGAAATATAAAAGGAATTCATGTCGACAGTTGCGGATTCTACGATATCTTCTACTTCTTCTTTCTACCCTTTTCCCCGGTTACGAGTTCACCCCCTTGTATTGTGAGTCAGTGGTAAGATTAACCATTAGGCACAGCAGACCGGTCACCCC
>JAFGCW010000075.1 GCA_016932435.1 Dehalococcoidales bacterium
ATCGTTGAGGATGCAGTCTGCAACGGCGATTGTCAGTATCGAATCGTCTGTGCATGTAGACTGGTGAGAGAAAAGAGGAAAATCGTACGACTTCGTTGAATGCAATTCAAAAACTGAACCAATGATATCCCCAGCAATAGCGCCTAACATATTTGTTAACCTCTTTTTAACAATACTTTCTTTGGAGGTTGTTTTTAGGATATCAATAATCACGTCCGTATGTAAACTGCTAATAAATACAGACATAATATTCTAGGAGTGTTAAAATATTGTGGATTATTCTTACTCGGAGGTAAATAATGGATGATGTATTTGACCTAGTTAAAATATCTAGACTAATTGAATCCGAGCATCCATCTTGTATAGCAATAGTAGATACTAACATTTTAATGAATGAACCTGATCCAAATAATTGGCAGTTACCGAATGTACCAACGGTATTTATCATCTCAGACGGTACAATTATAGAATTGGAATACATTCGAAAAAAGAAGAATAATTCTCAGAACAAAGAAAAAGAGGAATCACGCGAAAAAGCGGCCAAAGCTATCAGGAACCTAGCCAATTTGTTCAAGACTGGTTCTATATCTGATGGGATTTCAATCACTAATGGATGGATAGTAGGTGTCCCTACCCCAAATCGTAAGATCCTTGATGAACAACTAGACGAATTGAAGGATATTGTCGAAGCATTTGACCGTTCAGATACAAAATTACTCCTTCTTACAAGAGAATGTAGTGAAACATTTACAAATACTCCAGTGGTTTTCTTAACTGCAGATAATAGTCTATTTGAAATTTTTCACATGAATGGAGTCCCCTGTCATTTGTGTACAGGATTTCCCATGGAGATAAGAGAGTTCTTAAAACCGAAGCCGATAAACTGGGAACAAGTACTTGATGAAATACAAGAAAAAACTGAACAAAACTCTATTGAAGTAGAAGTAACTCTTAAATCTAAAAAGGTTTTACCTGACTGGCTTGTGGATGATTCTCATTCGATGATGGTCGCAGAAGGATGGGGCGTTATACGTGACAAAGCAGAAAACATTTCATTTCTTTGGGCTATCTCATTCGGGGATCTATCGGCAAACAACCCAGAATCTTCCGAAGATAACAGCGTATTAAAAATATCGCAACACCTGGATTTTTTAGGAGCTGAAAGCGTTGATGAGTATATTATCAAAGCTATAGCAGAAAAATTAGCTAATTTGGTGATTCCAAACCTTTCAGAAGCAACCCCAACACTTCAGAACCCGTCTGTCGTAATAGAATATTTACTTGTCTCAGAATATAGTGAGGAAGGAAAATCCCAAGAAGAGATAGACTCACTAGAACGAATAATTGTCGATACCGATGGGGAATATCTCGCCGATGGTTGGATAGACTTAATTCTTGATTATGATCAAAGTGAGATTGTTCACCGTGTCTTTCGGATCATACGCGCGATTAAAAGCTGTTGGCAAATTGGTGATAAATACACATTTCGTATCTTAAATCCAGATGATATCAATGTGGATAATTCTGAAGAAGGATAACTCTTATTCTAGTGATCATTTAAGATAGCTTTTGATATTCTATTTATATGCAATTAAGGTAGTAGTATTGACCTCTGTAACAATGGAATTGACTGTTTTTTTGAATGAGAGTCTGGGAACTGTCAAGCAAGTCCCACTTTGCTGGAGTTGAGCAGCATAAGTTATAGAACCAGAGGAAATGACTTTTCGTAAGTTTTACCTTTTGTCCGGTATGGTGGGCGATACTGGATTTGAACCAGTGACCTCTGCGATGTCAACGCAGTGCTCTAACCAACTGAGCTAACCGCCCACGCGGCACGATTATTCTACCAAATGTCCACTTTACAGTCAATGAAACAGAGGTAAATCTCTTCCTGTCCTGGTAATATATTCTTTACTCTCCACGTTATTACCCTTCCCCACCAAACTGGAGTACAGGACTTTCGGATACGTAAATACCGTATTTTCAAACGTAAAATTTGGCGTTCCGCGATTCTCCGGATACCGATTTTCACCGGAAGGGCGCGATGTGTTGAAATGCCAGAGCGTCCACCACGTCAATCCGCTCTGCTGTCCGTCATTACGAGAAGTTCCGATGAAATCGGAACAACGTGGCAATCTTTAAAATCGATCAGGGCAATTCAAACATAAAAAATCGAATACCAAGAAAATTACTTTATCGTTTCTTCGCCCTGGTCTCCAGGTAACTGACCATAAAAAGCAGTCCCGCGGATACGCCGAGACTGATTATGTCGAGGTATTTAATGTCGAATAATTTACTGATTAACGCCACCGCGCCGCCGCCGATGATTGCCGCTATAGCACCCATCGGCGTAACCTTGAGTCTGTCTCTGTAAAATCCTGCCAGCACAGGTATTATTACGCCCCCGGTATATACGGTATAGGCAAAGAGTATCGCATCCACGATATCCTGCAGGTACAGGGCTAACAGCAGCGCCGCTGCGCCCATCGCTACGATACTCCACCGGGAGATTACTAAAAGTCTTTGCTTATCCAGTCCTGGTTTCAACTTCCCGACTATGTCTACCGAGAGAATCGTTCCGGCGGTGATCAGCGTCGTATCGGCCGAGGACATGAAAGCGCAGAGTAATGCAGCAAGGACTGTCCCGCCAAGAAACGGCGGCAGCACTTCCCTGATAATTACCGGAAACGCCTGCCCCGGTGAGATATCGGGGTACAGGGCAGCAGCCCCCATTCCTATCAATACTATTCCCAATGCAACCGGTATAATAAGCAGGGCCGTCCAGAATACGGATCTCCGGGCCGTCCCGGCATCTTTAGCGCAGAATAACCTCGAATACATATCAGGTCCGACGACGTAAGCCAGACCAACCACAAGCAGCAGCTTTACCAGTTCGTAACCGTCGAATTGAGAACTTAAAGGAAATCCGAACTGGTCTTCCGGAAGTGCTTCGCTGAGTCCGCTGATCCCACCTGCTTTCACTATGACCATGACAGAACCGATGATAATGCCTGCAAATATAATAAGCGACTGGATTGAATCGGTACGGATAATGGCATGCTGACCGCCGATTATTGTGTAGGCTACGAAAACAACTGCGAAGACGGCTATCCATACCTGGGTATTGCCGATTCCCAGCGCATCCATTATCGTACCGGCAGCGATGATTTGAGCGCCGATTACACCTACCCAGGCTATGACTATCAGAATGGATGCTGCAAAGCCGGTTTGTGCGTTATACTGCGTCTCAACCAGTTCCGGTAACGTATACAGATCCAGTTCCCTGACCTTCCGGGCAAGAAATATTCCCAGCACTACCAGTCCGATACTTCCTGCAAGCAGCCACCATATACCAGTCAGTCCCTGGACAAAACCCAGCTTGGTCGTCACCATGATGGCAGAACCGCCGATTATTGTCGCCACCAGAGAGCCGGTTATAAACAGCGTTGAGCCTTTCCTGCCGGCGACGAAAAAATCGTCGGCTTCCTTCGCTCTCCTCCGGCTATAGATACCGATCGCAATCATTACCGCAAAATATATTGCTATGATCACCGTTTCAAGCATCTGTTCCTGCTCCTGCCTGAATATCCGTGTAACAAAAACAGCCACCTGGTTCCCATAAAACACCGGTGGCTCTCTTTTAAGGTTGTCCGGTTTGTAAGCGAATTACCGGGTCGGTCTCTGGTTACCCACCACAGCTATCTCTATATTTTTCCCGCAATGGGGGCATGAAAGATTGAGAGTAATAAGCTGACTCATTACACGCTCGGCAACAGCGGTAACCATAGAATCTATGTTATCAAGGCGATTATCCAGCATATCCAACCGCTGTTGGAGAAGCTGTATCTCCTTCTCCATCTCGGAGACATCGGGTTCATCCAACTAACAATACCTCATGTGTGTAAATCGGTTTCATTATAGGTGAGGGGGCGTGTGATGTCAAAACATGTGTATAATCCGCAACTCATACCCTTGATTTACGAACAGAGTTGGCATATACTGGCATACACACGAGGACCCACCAGTATTAACAGAATACAAGGGAGGCACTCAGATGGCAGAGGTAGAAATAGGCAAAGTCTCTGAATTCTTCGCAAAGCCGGTCGTTGCCGGTGTAGACCTGACGGGAACCATGAAAAAAGGCGATACTATCCATATTAAGGGACACACTACGGACCTGGTAATGACAGTTGAATCTATGCAGATAGATAATGTAAATGTAGAGGAAGCTGGAGCAGGTATGTCGGTCGGCGTTAAAGTGACCGACAGGGTGAGAAGAGGAGATACCGTTTACGAAGTA
The DNA here is from genome assembly GCA_016932435.1 of Dehalococcoidales bacterium. The sequence continues at coordinate 4,301 of JAFGCW010000075.1, forward strand.
GATTAATCCTCTCCCAGGTATCTCCCTGAACTACTTTTCATCAGCGGCTAACCTATATTCTTCATAAGGTTTGCCATTTCAATTGCGTCGACAGCAGCGTCGAAACCCCTGTTTCCGGCCTTGGTTCCGGCACGCTCTATAGCCTGTTCAAGAGTATCTGCAGTAACAACTCCGTAGGTAACCGGCAAACCGGTCTCCAATCCTATCTTCGCTATACCCTTGGACACCTCCGCAGCCACGTACTCAAAGTGCGGTGTCGAGCCCCGCACTACCGCCCCAAGACAGATTACCGCGTTATAGGTATTACTCTGCGCCATTTTCTGGGCTACGACGGGAATTTCGAATGCTCCCGGCACCCATGCAATATCGATATCTTCTTCTGCGACATCATGTCGCTTCAGTGCATCCTGAGCCCCGGAAAGCAGTTTATTCGTAATAAATTCGTTGAAACGGGAAACGACAATCCCGAATTTCAGTCCTTTTCCTACCAGAGAACCTTCGTATAGTTTTCCCATATATTCCTCCTTGCTATGAGGTTAATTATATACTAGTCGTCAAGTCCCGGTATCTCCAGGAGATGACCCATTTTATTCTTCTTCGTTTCGAGGTACCCGATGTTGTGAGGATTGGGAGAGACGACTATCGGCACCTGTTCGACAACCTTCAGTCCGTAACCTTCGAAACCGATAATTTTCTTCGGATTATTGGTTAAAAATCTGATTTCACGAAGTCCGAGGTCCACCAGTATCTGAGCTCCTTCACCATATTCACGCAGGTCGGGGGCAAAACCAAGCGCAATGTTCGCTTCCACTGTATCCAGCCCGTTATCCTGCAGCTCGTAAGCACGTAACTTGTTGTGGAAACCTATACCTCTTCCTTCCTGTCTCATATAAAGAACGACTCCGCGGCCTTCCTCGCCGATTCTCTGCATGGCAATCTGTAGTTGCTCGCCGCAGTCACAGCGTAAACTGCCCAGCACGTCGCCGGTAAGACATTCGCTGTGAACCCGAACCAAAACTGGATCATGGCCTTCAATATCTCCCATCACCAGGGCTACATGTTCACCTGGAGTTATATCGCTTTTATAGGCAATAGCGGTAAATTCTCCGAACTTTGTCGGAAGTTTTACTTCCGCTACTCTGTTTACCAGTTTCTCGTGACGCCGGCGATAAGCAATCAGATCGGCGACGCTGACTATCTTAACACCGAGTTTTTCGGATATCCCCTCAAGCTCCGGCATTCTCGCCATCGTGCCGTCTTGATTCATTATTTCGCAGCATACTCCTGCCGGAAGTAATCCAGCCAGTCTTGCCAGATCGACCGTTGCCTCTGTCTGTCCGGCTCGTGCCAGTACACCGCCTTCTTTTGCCCTCAGGGGGAACATGTGACCCGGCATAAGCAGGTCTTCCGGTTTTGTCGCAGGGTCGACCAGTACCTGTACGGTTTTCGCCCTGTCCCCCGCCGAAATACCGGTAGTAGTGCCCTCACGGGCTTCAACCGCTACCGTAAACGCCGTTCCCAGTACGGCGGTATTACGTTCCACCATCATCGGAATTTTCAGTTCGTCCAGCCGCTCGCCGGTCATCGGTACGCAGATCAGTCCTCTTCCGTGAACTGCCATGAAGTTAATCGACTCAGCGGTCACTTTCTCGGCGGCCATGATAAAGTCGCCCTCGTTTTCCCTGTCCTCGTCGTCCACGACGATAACGAACCTGCCATTTCTGATATCTTCTATTGCTTCTTCTATTGTTGCCAGTGCCATCATAACCCTCTTTATAATATAGATCAGTTTACCAGGAAACCATGTTCAGCCAGGAAATCGGTCGTAACTCCTTTATCCTGCGGTTTAGTAAACTGCTCCACGTATTTGGCGATTATATCTGCTTCAAGATTTACTACGTCTCCGACCTTTCTATCACCCAGTGTGGTATTCTGTCGTGTAAAATCAACTATGGAGACTCTGAACGTTGTATTATCTTTCTCCACTACAGTAAGGCTGATACCGTCAACGCTGATAAAACCCTTCTCGACAATATACCGCATTAGCGACGGTGGAGCTTCTACACCGACTATCATCGCCTTTCCCTGCCATTTCATTGAAGCGATTTTACCGGTCGTATCGATATGTCCCTGGACGAGATGGCCACCCATCGGGCCCCCCAGTGCAAGAGCCAATTCTACATTGACCCTGTCACCTACCTTCAGCAGTTCGATGTTGGATCTCTCCGATGTTTCCGGCATTACGTCCACTGAAAAAGATTCTGTTGTCAGTGCGGTTACTGTCAGGCATACGCCGTTGACAGCTACACTGTCGCCAAGTTTCAGACCGGAAACAACCTTACCGGCAGATATTGCCAGCTTGTCATTTCCAGTGGATATAACTTTTCCGACTTCTTCAACTATTCCGGTAAACATTTCATCCTTTATCGGAAGATGCAGACAGGTACTTTAATTATACTTCAAAACGGAATATAACTCATCCTCAGGCGCGTTCGTTTATCCCTTACGCTTCCCGACATACCCGCTTATCATGATATCATCGCCGAATCGTTCAGTGGTGACACGCTCAAGCCTGAGAGCGTCCGCCATAGTCTCGACACCCTTACCGGCAATCGTAGTAACAGCGTCCTTCCCGCCGACAATGACCGGTGAAATGAAAGCGATAACCTTATCCACCAGTCCCTGGTCGAAAAGCGAACCTTGAAGAATACCTCCTCCTTCGACCAGGACGCTGGTAATCTCTCGTTCTCCGAGATTTTTCAATAACTTCCTGAGATCGATAACTCCATCCTTCGACGGTAATTCGAGTAGTTCAATATCGACCCCGGAGAATGCAGCCTTCTTTTCTTTATCGATTTTCTTATCTACCACGAGAAGCGCTTTTCCCGATTCGTTGAATACCTGGGCAACTGCCGAAGTACGCCCCTTGCCGTCCACAATGACTCGAAGCGGCTGTTGTTTCACTTCTCCACCCTTACCTGCATACCGGCATGTAAGACGAGGGTTGTCTTCAATCACAGTATTGGCGCCTGCCATTATGGCGTCGTGGATATAGCGTAAATGATGCACGTATTTCCTGGATTCTTCTCCGCTTATCCAATGGGAATCACCACTCCTCGTGGCGATCTTACCGTCCAGACTTGCGGCAAACTTAACTGTAACAAAAGGTGCCCCGGTGGTAATGTATTTAACGTGTGCTTCTACTATCTTACGAGCCTCTTCCTCCATCTCACCCACGTACGTCTTAATACCCTCTCTCACCAGTTGTTCTTCACCTCGGCCCGATACTTTCGGATTAGGATCTATCATAGCCATGTGTACTTCAGATATCCCGTTTTCGATAATAGCCTTCGTACAGGGAGGTGTCTTCCCCTGGTGACTGCAGGGTTCAAGCGTAACATACATCACACTACCACGGGCTTTTTCTCCCGCTTGATTTAAAGCCATCACTTCAGCATGAGAAGAACCGGCCGGCTGTGTGTACCCCTGTCCGACAATTTCTCCGTCTCTGACAATGACCGCCCCAACCGCCGGATTAGGGCTTGCCTGCCCCAGAGCCAGCTTTGCCAGTGATATTGCCTGCTGCATAAATTCCATCTTACGGCCATTCTAGCACTACGCGAAAAATATGTGCAACAAAGGTCGGTTATTAGTGAACTGGGAATCTCATCTTTATGTACTGATAATTCGAATTAATTATCCATCTGGCAGTTCTAATTGTGGATCCCGTCTGATTAATTACTCTTTAGCACCGAATTTCAACTACCTCAGGGAGAATAATAGTAACAAAATTCTTATAGAATCGTTATATATACTGCTGGTAAGTGAGTGTGGGATAAAGTATAATAAATTTCAGCGTAATTATGGAAGAAGAACTAGAGAAATCATCCCAAATTAAAACTTTCATTCGTGATACAATAACAGTCGTTGTAGTTGCAGCTGTAATAATACTGGTACTGCAGTTTGTCATGCAGAAATTCGTTGTGGAAGGATCGAGTATGAATTTCACTCTCCACGACGGGCAGCAGCTTCTGGTAAACAAGATTGTTTATAATTTCCACGAACCCGAGCGGGGCGATATCATTGTCTTCCATCCACCAGTGGAAATCGATGAGGATGATTTTATAAAACGAATTATAGGCTTGCCCGGTGAAAAAGTAGTGATCGCAAATAGTAAAGTCATCATTCAGAAAGCAGATGGTTCTCTCATCGAACTGGACGAACCGTATATCACCAGACCGGCTAACAGAGATTTCGAAGGAGGAATCATCCCGGAAGGCGAATATTTCGTCATGGGTGACAACAGGGTAAACAGCAGTGATTCACGTACCGGCTGGACTCTCAAGGAAGAAGATATTATCGGAAAAGCCTGGATTTCAGTCTGGCCGATTAGAGACTGGGGGCTGGTTTCCAATCACGATTACGAGCAAGAAAACGGGTAACACAAATGTGTTACCCGTTCAACTTTAATATACTTAATTATTGATCGGTACGCTACCTATTCTTCCTTCTTCAACGGCTTCTTGGGAGTCACATCACGGTTGATAACATTCCTCGGCCAGTAGCCTTTCAGTAACCTGGCAACTTCCCGCGCCGGATTGAGCGGCTGAGTATCGAGTGCAGCGTCGGAATACGATGCCGAATGAGGTATTACAATCGCGTTATCCAGTTTCAGCAAAGGATTATCAGGAGGTGTCGGTTCCTGCTCGAATACATCCAGACCGACTCCGGCAATTTTCTTCTCCCGAAGTGCTTTTATAAGCGCTTTTTCATCGGTCACCGGACCCCGGGCAGTGCTGATATAATACGCAGTCGGTTTCATCAGGTTAAATTCCTTGTCACTGACCAGGTGATAGGTTTCATCGGTCAGGGGAGTGTGAACCGAGATATAGTCAGAGCGTTTCATCACGTCTGCCAGATCGACAAGCTCGATATCATATTCATCGGCAACTGATTTATCAAGGTACGGATCGAAGCCGATACACTTCAAACCAAACACCTGGGCTTTCCTGGCCACCATACGAGCGATCGCACCACAGCCCACCAGTCCCAGTGTTTCGTCGTGTATACCACCCATCGGCGGCAGCGCCTGCTTGGCTTCCCTCCACTTACCCTGCTTGACCAGTGTGTCCTGTATCACCAGTTTCTTTGCACAGGCTAGAAGTAACGCAATAGCCTGGTTGGAGACCTCTTCGACGCACCATTCTGAAGCGGGATTATTGCAGACGATCATACCGTTTTCAGTAGCAGCTTCGACATCAATTCCGTCGTACCCTACCGAATAGGTAATGACCATCTGGCACTTCGGAAGAGCCTCGATAACACGGCGGTTAAACATGTGGCCACCCATGACGGCATCGGCGTCTTTCAGCTTTTCTATCAAATCATCCTCACCCGATACTTGTAACTCGACTACCTCTACGTCAACACCTGCCTTCTTGAATTCACCAATCTCAGGCTCCACCGATCCGGGTTTCAGTTTAGCAAATCCATAAACCTTGTACTTCGCCATCGAAACACCTCCTTAAATACATTTTTAATTTTATAGATCGTATTCTACACCTAACTCGTTGGCTATGTCCTCAAGTGACTTTATTATTGCCGGATGCAGTGGAATTCCTTCTGCTCTCCGTTTCTTTTCTATTTCCTGTTCAACCTCTCCGGAAATATATATTCTCTCGATGCCCGGGGCTTTTGGTAATGCCCGGTATTGCTGTATCATGCCGTCCATTGCCTTCTTGAATTGATCCACGGGCATAAAACCGTCGATCTTCAAAGCCCCGAAGAAATGACTGCCGCCGTATTGCTGGTCCGGTAATGCGCCTGAAAGAATCCGGCATAAAATATCGACAGCCACAGCCAGGCCGAATCCTTTATAACTGCCTGTCTGAGGTGTACCTCCCATAGGAAGTAAAGCGCCGCCTTCCTGGTAGAATTTACGGGGTTCGGTGATTGGCTTGCCTTCTTTATCGACCGCCCAGCCTTCAGGGAGTGATTTTCCTTCACGCGCCGCAATCTCTATTTTTCCGGCAGCGACAACGGTAGTAGCCATATCCAGCACGAACGGAGCTTCCTGGTTGGACGGCGCAGCAACACTTAACACGTTAATGGTAGCTCCCTGTCCGACGCTTCCCGGTGCGACCATTCCCATCCCGCCGACCGTCATCGATACTCCTATCATATCTCTTGGTAAAGCCATCATCGCGTAGTTGCCACCTGCACCATAGTGCGATGAATTACGCACGGTGACAAATCCGGCGCCGGCTTCTTCAGCCCGACGCATCGCTTCCGACATCGCCCTGTGCCCCACTACCAGGCCGAAACCGCGATCTCCATCCATCACCGCTGTAGACGCGGCATTGCTGGTAATTACAGTCTTCGGATCAGGATTGGTGCGTCCCGCTTGTATATTCCTGGCATACATCGCCAGGTGGCCTACGCCGTGCGAATCGATACCACGCAAGTCGGTAGCTACCAGGATTTCAGCGGCAATTTTCGCATCACTTTCGGAAATGCCTGCTTTATTGAGAACTCTAATAGTAAAATCGGTAAGTTTATCGGGATTTATTCCCCTTTGTTCTGAAGTCATATACTCCCCCTCTGATCTCCTGGTATTTGAAAACTGAAATTACCCTACGAACACCGGTTACTTAACCGTGTCTGGAGTATACTAAATCGAATTATCAAATTTCAACTTTTTAAGAATAGTCTATTATACTCATACATCAGTAAAAAACTTAACTTTTCGCCTTCCTCTATGTATACTTTAAGCCATATGGATGACGTATCAATCATAAAAAACAGGAACGAACTGGACACTACTTTTCTCAGAAAGCAGGCGCTGGATATTATAGAAGCCGGAATTTCCCGCGTGCTGCCCCCGAGGATAATGAGATCAGCATTACGCTATGACAAAAACGTGGGTATCCTTGAGGTAAACGGTGACCGGTATGATCTGTCAGAAGGAAGATTATTCGTGGTTGGCGGCGGTAAAGCATCCGGCCTGATGGCAGAGGTCCTTGAGAGTATACTAACTCCGAACAAAATTACAGCCGGTGTTATCAACTACAAGACCGGAAGCGGCAGCTACAATACCGAAAAGATAGAGATAATCGAAGCAGGACATCCTGTTCCCGACAGTAACGGGATCGATGGTGTTCACAAGATGCTTACCATGAAAGATAAATACTCGATTAACGAGAACGATCTTGTCTTATGTCTTATATCGGGCGGAGGTTCAGCGCTCATGCCCTGCCCTGTCGACGGCGTGACACTTGAAGACAAGCAGGCGGTTACCGGCTTGCTGCTTGAATGTGGAGCTGAAATCCACGAAATAAATACGGTACGCAAGCATCTTTCAAAGATAAAAGGCGGCGGACTGGGAAAACACTTCGAACCCGCCCGGGTGGTCTCAGTGATTATTTCCGATGTCATAGGAAATAACCTGGACGTTATCGCTTCGGGTCCGACATCTCCCGACTCCACTTCTTTTAATGACGCATACTCTGTTCTTGAGAAATATAACCTGCTATCGAAGATCCCCGGCAGCGTCCTCGATTACCTGGACCGTGGCAGAAAGGGAAAGGTTCCCGAAACGCCGAAATCGTTGGAGAACTGCCGGAACTACATCATCGGCGATAATATGCTTGCTCTTAAAGCGATGGCCGAGAAAGCGAGCGACCTGGGACTTAAGCCAATAATCGTGACTTCGGAGCAAAAAGGTGATACTACTGCCGCTGCCCTGATGAGGGCTGAAGAGATTTTCAGAGGGGAATATTCGGATTATAACGTTGTAATCCTCGGGGGTGAGACCACGCCCACCCTGCCCGAAGACCACGGTAAAGGCGGCAGAAACCAGCATTACGCCGCGGTCTCCATGCAGGCTATGAAAGATTACCCCGGAGAATGGGTCGTTGCCGGCACAGGAACCGACGGCTCGGACTACCTGCCCGACGTAGCCGGGGCGATAGTAGATAATCACTCGTTAGAATTAGCGGTAAATAAAGGAATCGATGTATCCTCGCATATCGAACGATTCGACAGCAATAGCCTGTTTTCAGAAATGGGCAGTTCTCTGATTATTACAGGAAGTACCGGTACCAACGTCGGCGATATTGTCGTGTATATACTGAAACAGGCAGATCTCGGATAACGAAAGGCTGTCATCCTGAGGACGACGAAGGAGGACCAAGGATCTCCTCCGATGTTCAAGGAGATTCTTCGCTACGCTCAGAATGACAACGTGCTACGTCTGCAACAACGGAGCGGGGATCCATATTTCGAAAAGAAGAGCCCATGCTCGAAAAGGCACGGGCTCTTGATCCTCCATATCATTGATACTATTGATAAAGTGAAAAAGCAGGTTCTTCCGCCGTGATTATCTCAAGCAACGCGGCCTGTCCTCCGTCAACCTTCTCTTTTGCTCTCTTTATCGCAGGTACTACTTCCTCGGGCTTTTCCACCTTCTCGGAGTACCCGCCCAGACTAGCCGCAACACCGGCATATTCGCCGGACTGTTTGTTCAGGTTGTATTTCTCGGAAGCGACCGCATGCATCCGATTATAGCCACCGAGGACCGAATTGTTAATAACCACTACAAGGATAGGAATATTCTCTCTGACAGCCGTTTCGAAGTCCATTCCAACCATGCCGAAGGCTGCATTACCCATAAAAGCAACTGCTGTCTTGTCCGGCCTGGCAAGTTTCGCTCCCATGGCGAATCCCAGTGCTCCACCAAGAGTAGTTGATTTACCCCAGCCGATATATCCGCCCGGAATGAGTGTCTCCCAGAACGGTACCAGGGCATCGCGTGGATTACCGGAATCGTGGGTAATTATCGTTTGATTCCTGTCCAGCGTTTGCATAAGGTCGTAAATAACCCTGTAAGGATTGATGGGCACTTCAGTGGAGGTTAGCTTCGGAAGCCATTCCTCCAGCCAGTCATCTTTCACCCTGGCGATATCGCCAGCAACACCGCTTTCCTTCGTTCTACCGCCCTGCGCCTTTATCTCGTCGATAAGCTGCCGCAAGACCAGCTTGGCATCGCCTATGATCGCGTTCTCGACATTGTAGTCTTTGTTGATATCCCTGTCGTCTATTGTCGACTGGATGACCCTTTTGTCATCGGGAATCGGCGTGGTAAAACCTTCCTTGGTACAGCTTGAGCCGATAGCAAATACCAGGTCTGCTTTGTTAAGGAACTGTATCACCATTTTCGGCCTTGTTCTGCCGCCGGCACCGAGTGAAAACGGGTGATTTTCCGGGAACGCGCTCTTGCCGTTCATGGTCGTAAATACCGGGATCTTGATCAGTTCTGCCAGTTCAACCAGCTCTTCGGATGCATTGGCAAACAGCACTCCCTGCCCGGCGCGAATAACAGGGCTTTTCGCTTCTATCAAAGCTTTAGCCACTTCCTTGACCGCGGCAGGATCACCGGAAGACTTGAAGCCCTTTACCGGAGTGTACTTGAACAAAGCATCATCGAATTCCTCGTTATTTACATCCATCGGTATCTCCAGCAGTACCGGACCGGGACGCCCTGTCCTGAGATAGGTAAAAGCCCGTCTCAGCATCTCCTGTACCTGGTCGGCAAATAATATGGTATCCGACCATTTTGTGATAGGTCCGTAACTCTTTGGAGCGATGAAATTCGGCGGAACCATTCGTCTTCTGGGCGAAGCGCTTGGCAGAACGAGTATCGGAACCGATTCACTATATGCCTGGGCTACACCGGAAAACGCGTTCTCGACACCAGGCCCATTCTGCATCGCGCAGACCCCTGTTTTCTGACCAAGAGAGGCCCGTGTATACCCGTCCGCCATTCCGACTCCAACCCTTTCAGTCCTGGTAATAATCGTCCTGATACCTTCTTCCGCAGCCGCGTCGAACAGGAAATTCTGCGGGAATCCGCTTATGAATTCTATTCCTTCAGCCTTTAAAATCTTCGCTACAGCCTTTATACCCTGCATATCTTTTTCTCCTTCCTTCTACAACCACCTTCAGGTTTGATTTTCTGTGTTAAAAAAAAGCATATCGCAGCAGGCTTGGCATGTCAAATACTGTATTTGGTATATTTCTATCCGTCAGGCAGTAATTATCTCCACAATATCGCCATCATTGAGTGTATATTCAAGTCCTGCCGACTGAGTGTCCGGTACAGAAGGATCGTGGTGGATTATTCTGGCTCTTTTGAATCTTTTAATCAGTCTTTTATCGAGACTGCTTATGAAATCATTCACGGTAACTTCGTTCTCGGCGGGAAATACCTGGGGATGTTCCTGGATCTCGCCACGCAGTGTCAGAAAAATCCGCTTGATGTTGAACAGCCTGTAAATGTATTCTGATATGGAGTTGTCGTCATTGATATCAAGGATAACAAGATCGGACATTTCGATATCCAGATCCCAACTCGCAATCACCGCCGGTTTTTCAACAATCTCAGTACCGGCTTTCTGCTGTTTCTTTTCAGTAGATAACGGTTCATTCACCGGTACTATCGAGTAGTTGATCAACTGTTCAACCGACGAAATATAATTATCTCTATTTTTCACACACAGGCACAAAATATCGGCATTCCTGATGAACCTGTACTTGGCGGCATCCGTGTCCCCACTGAATATCGCCGGTACTTCGACTACCTGAATCGGCACGCCGTTACAGGTCATCATCTGTACTTCAGGCTTATAAGTAGTATATGGAGTATCTTTCACTGACACATCAGCGCCGGTCAGCCGGTTCTGCAACCTGCTTTTGCCGGTATTGGTCTCACCGATAATGACAACCTGCCTCTTGAAGTGAATAACGTCGTAAGGAGAATTCGCAGTCCTCTTTTTCGACATCTTTTTCAGCCGCAGTGTTTCCATTTCTTCTCTGTACTTTCTTCTCAATGCAAGGTTCTTAGGATTCCTCGGCTGAAGAGCTACGAGTTGCTCAAGCAACGATATCTTCTCTTCTATACTTCCGGTATTCTTTAGCTTCTTTCTGAGTACGGTAAACTCGATATCATGATGAATCTTTTTCATTTTTTCATCTCTGCTTTAATGACAATAAAAAAACCCGGGCTTTTTATTTCCCGGGCCTGGTCTTTTTCCTGTTTCTACTTAAATAATACTTTATGTAAACTTAACGGAAATACACCAATCCCCTGTTTTCCACCGTTGCCGGTAGAATCACGATTACCAGGTTATGGTTTCTCCAGTGGACCAATGCTATCTCCATTTCCCGTCGATTACAGAACAGGATTATAAACGCATAATGTACACCTGTCAATAGACCGAAGTGGTGTATAATACAGAAAAACCGGAAGAGAAGAATGGATAAGATTGAAGAAGTAGCAGAAATAGTCAGACAATCCAATAAAATAGTGGTCTTTACCGGCGCCGGTATCAGCACGGAATCGGGCATCCCGGATTTCCGCAGCCCCGGCGGTATCTGGGACCAGTACGATCCCAGCGAACTCACCTACCAGAAATTCCTCACTGTCCAGGCCAGCCGGGAAAAGTACTGGGAACGGCAGAGACACCTCTGGCCGCTTATCTCCAAAGCAGAACCGAACGCAGGGCACCACGCCATCGATGAACTCCACCGGATGGGTAAACTCGACTGCATAATTACCCAGGACGGCGACAGCCTCCACCAGAAATCGGGTATTCCCGACGACATGGTGATCGAACTTCACGGCACCTGGACACGGGCGTTATGCCTGGAATGCGGCAGCAGATACCCGATGGATGATATATTCGCCAGGCTGGAAGCCGGAGAAAAAGTACCGATGTGTGAAAAATGCGGTGGCATCATGAAACCCGATGTCATCCAGTTCGGCCAGTCGCTGCCGGAACGGGAAATTCGTGAAGCCCAGCGAAGGGCTTCGGAATGCGACCTTTTAATGGCCTGCGGTTCCTCGCTTGTGGTCTACCCTGCCGCGCAAATGCCTTTAATGGCCAAAGAACGCGGGGCAAAACTCGTCATTGTCAACCTGGCACCGACGCCGCATGACCGGTATGCCGACGTGGTGATAAATGAAAAACTCGGTGTAACGCTTACCGCTATAATAGAGAGGGTCAAATCCGGATAATTCAGGCTTCGAAAACGGCTTTAACCCTCTTTGAAAACAGGATAAACAGCGCCAGCAGGATAACGCCGCATACCATCGAAGAATCGGCAACATTAAAGGTTGGCCAGGGTCCAATATCAATAAAATCGGTCACGTAACCGCGTGCCAGTCTGTCGATCAGATTCCCGACTGTTCCAGCGAATATCAGTCCCAGGATGAACTTGGTATACCAGGTATCGAGGGGTGGGTACCGCAAAGTAATAAAAGTCCCAAGACCGAGAACCAGCGCTATTCCGAAAAACGCTACTATGGTCAGGACAAAATTCTGCCCCTGGAAAAGACCGAAAGACGATCCCGTATTCTGGACATCGATGATACGGAATATTCCGATTTCGAATAAAGGAAATTCGCCGGTATAGTTCCTGATGCAGCTTTTACTTAACTGGTCGGCGGTTATTATTATTGCAGCGGTAATGACAAAGACAACACTAGACCACCACCGTCTGCTAGACCCGAGTTTTTGCATTCTTTGCCTTGCATTCTATGCATAAACTCGCCTGTGGAAGTGCTTCAAGCCGGTTTTCCGCTATGGGTTGACCGCAACCGTCACACAGGCCGTAGGTACCGTCCTCTATCTTCTGTAAAGCGTGCTCGATCTCCGCCATCTGTTCGTATAATTGCTTCTCAAGGGCAAGCCGCTTTTCGAACTCCAGGCTTTCGGTAGCCTCCTCCTCCCTTTTACCGAACGGACTCCCTTCGCGTCTGACGTCATTGGACTTGGAGTCAAGCCCAAGTTGCGCAAGTTCATCTTCTATTCTTTTCTTTTCGCTCTCCAGGAGAGTACGGGCTTGTTCGGTTTTTTTACTCACTTCTTCTTCCTCCTGCTTTTCTGCCAGCCCGGGTTTTTAACATATCAATAGGTATCAGCAGATAAGCTATTGTCGTTGAATGCAATTCCGGATACTTGCCAGTGCGGTTTCAGTCCAGTCCGGTCTTACGCGAAACAGGTCAACGGCACCGACCACCTGTTTGTCTTCCAGACCGTTCGTGAAAACAGCCGGCGCGGCATCTTCCGGTACAAAGAGTAATTACCGGAGAACATCGTATGAGTTGTATTTCGCTGGACCATTTATTGATCTGCCTTATTTTTATTATGACATGCCACGATTATCCGGCATATCATACTGGAGAAATGAAGTATAACATAACCATTCAATCAAAGCAATATATGATATTTACTCTTTTATACCTTTTTTGTCAAACTTTCGGCGCATTTATTTATTATTAGTCAAAGTTCAGGGTAAAAGGTATGATATGTATTAGTATGAATTAACAGGGGGTAATGGCGATGAAAGACTCGGTGATAGCAGAGATAAAAATATACCCTTTCGGGCCAGGTACATCCGGTGTGAGTCACATAGTGGCAGCCTGCGTCAGGATTCTTGAAAAAGCGACCGATATCAGCTACCAGGTAACACCGATGGCGACAATCGTAGAAGGTCCATTCGACAGGATCCTCGAACTGGTGAAAGAAATGCACGAACTCCCCTTTTCACAGGGCATAAACCGCGTCGTGACCGGCATAACCATCGACGACCGTCGAGATAAACCAAACACAATGGACGGTAAGGTAAAGGCAGTCAAAGATAAAATACAGGGATAACTACAATCATCCGCTTTTCTTCAGTCCTGAGATGATCACAATCTCGGGAATATCCCCGGTATCGGTTTTGAGTTCGTGACCGCCGTAAGACTGTATGGTATCGAAGCCGCAGGAAGACAACAGCAATCCAACCTCGTCCTCGAAATATATCCTCAGGTCTTCTTCAGCGAACACCGTCTTGACCTGTCCGTTACGCTCATCTATCAGGTACTGGAATTCTATATGTTTTAGTCGATTTTTCCTGTCCAGTGTTGCCTGCTCCGACAGGAATATGGTCGCGTCATCGAACCGGTAGGTAGCTTTATCCTTGTGCCATTCATTAACAATCGACCACCCGTTAATAAAGTCGACGATGAATATGCCGCCTGGCTCTAGAACCTTATTTACCGCACTGAAAAAGTCCATTGCTTTCCGGTGAGTGGTCATGTACAGAAGCGTATATCCCAGGCAATACGCTGCCGGAAAGCACCCGACGGTCTCCGGATTATACACATCCCCATGAATGAAATCTATGGAAAGACCCGATTTTTCAGCTTTTTTACCGGCAACAGCCAGCATATCTTCTGAAAGGTCGATTCCCGTTACCTGATAACCCAGTTCGGTCATCTTGATCGCGTGTTCGCCGGTACCGCAGCAAAGGTCCAGTACCCGTTTCGTTCCCGGACTGTATTTCCGTATCAGGGAATCGGCAAATCGTGCTTCTTTGCCATAATCCCGGTGTGTTCGCATCGCGTCGTAATAAGTCGCCAGTTCATTCGTAAACATGGAATCACTGTACACAGCCATTGTTACCTCTCAGACATGCACGTTAAGGTGACTTTCACCGATATTTCGTTGATTATACTCATATGATTAAGAATAGTCTATATGGCACTCAATTTCCCTCCCCATTCATCACCCATTCCAGTAACCGTTATACTGAACATAAAGTAATTTTCCATAGCCATTAATCCAGATTTCCTTCCCTCGTCCCCTGGATTACTCAAGCAACCGTTCCATACCATTAATAGACAACACTCGACCGCTTTGAATCCTATTTGTTAGTCTCTCCCTTACCCTATCAAGGAAAAGGGAGACGGAAGAGGGATGGGTTTATAAGATCCTTTATATGAAAAAAGTGAAACAATATAAAAATTCTCCAGATTCCGTTTCCCGTATCAAGTACGGGACAGGTTTCAACGGAATGGTTGATGTGATTAACATAGATTGCCACGTCGTCCACCTAACGCAGACTCCTTGCAATGACATTTCATTCCCCCACATTTTCCCTGAAAACTTGACAAATCTTTGTATTTTCACTATGCTAATTGAAAACTATTTTCATTTATAGATATGAGACACACGGAAAAGAAAATCAACTCGGTATTACGGCAGCATGGCTATAAACTTACTCCACAACGACGGGCTATTGTCCAGGTAGTCACAACCTCAAATGATCACCTGACTCCCAATGATATCTATGAAAAAATACGTGATGTATGTCCCGGTACCGGACTGGTGACCATTTACCGGACCCTCGAAATCCTTGCCGAACTCGGCCTCATCTGCGAGGTACATTCCGGAGGAAGCTGTCGCAGTTATACTATGGGTTCCCAGCAGCATCACCATCATCTGATATGTTCCGGTTGCGGAGCCGTGGTCGATTTTACCGGGCACTATCTCGACGGCCTGGAGAAAAGTCTTTCCGAAAAAAGTGGATTCAGGATCGATGGACACCTGCTTGAGTTTATAGGACTCTGCCGTAAATGCCAGAGTGTATCATAACGATTGATACCACCGGTAATACAAGTGACCGGAGAATATAATGCTTAAAAACATAGTCAATGAACTGAAAGAACACATCCCCTTCACTGCCATGGGAGCGGTGACCGGGATTATTATAATGACGATCGTTGTTTTAACCGATCTACCGTCCATAGTCTCCCATGACGTGTTTCATATCCTGCACCCGATTCATGTAATCCTCAGCGCCCTGACCACCACGGCAATGTTCCGAAAATATGGCCATCACTCACTCTGGCAAGCAGCGCTCATCGGGTATTGCGGGTCTATCGGTATCGCCAGCATAAGCGACGCCTTTATCCCCTACCTCGGCGGAACCATGATGGGTCTTGATATCGAATTCCACATACCGTTTATAGAAACCGAGGAAATGCACCTCCTGGGAATACCAACCTGGATAGTCATAAACAGTGCAGCCGTGCTGGGAATAATCATCGGCTACATCAAACCGGCCACCAAGATACCGCATCTCGGTCACGTCTTCCTCAGTACCTGGGCATCGCTCTTTTACTTCATCGCCTATAGCGTCGCCGAATGGCTGCCTCTGCTGCCACTGATATTCCTGTTCCTGTTCATTGCCGTCTGGCTGCCATGTTGTGTCAGTGACATTGTATTCCCGCTGCTATTCTCAAGCAATAATGAGCCTGTACCTGACCACCATCACTAGATACAGATAAAATAATACAGGGAGGAAAAAATGCCAATCAAGATTACTACCCTCAGTGAAAACACGGCCGGGTTTGCCGGTCTCCTTGCTGAGCACGGACTTAGCGTTTTGATCGAAACCGACGAAGCGAATGTCCTGCTTGATACGGGACTGAGCATCTCTGTCGCCAACAACGTCGAAGCCCTGGGCGTCGACCTGAAAAAGGTGGATAAGATCGTAATCAGTCACGGTCATCACGACCATACCGGGGGTCTGCGCGACGTTCTGAGGAAAATGCGTAAGAAGGTGGAGGTGATCGGTCATCCTGATATCATGGCATCGAAATACGCCAAACGCGAAGGTTTCCCGGCCGGATATATCGGAATACCGTTCGACCGGCGAGAACTCGAGAGTCTTGGCGCCGCCTTTGTTCTTACTCCAGAACCGGTCCGGATATCGGAGAATATCACGACTTCCGGAGTAGTTCCGATGAAGACCGAATACGAAACCATCGATCCTTTTCTCAAGGAGATGAAAGGGGATGAACTGGTCCCTGACGAACTCCTGGACGACCGCTCCCTGTTCATCAAGACAGATAAAGGACTGGTTGTTATACTCGGATGCGCTCATCGCGGTATCATCAATACCCTCCATCACGCGCAGGAATTAACCGGCGAACAAAGGATCGAGATGGTTATCGGCGGCTGCCACCTGATGAACTCGAGTGAAGAACGTGTCTGGATGACAATCGCCGCATTGAAGGAACTGGCGGTAAAGAAGATTGGTGTCTCGCACTGTACCAGCCTGCCGGCGGCGGCAATGATGGCACACGAGTTCGGAGAAGACTTTTTCTTTAACAACGCGGGTACGCGTATTGAACTTGAGTGATGATAAGTCGTATTATGGTGTGAACCGACGTAAATTCCTGAAAAGGAGTGAATGTGGACCTTTCCGTCCGGTTAGCGCCGAATAATACCCGTGGACTTATTCTGAAAAACCCGGTAATGACCGCCTCGGGAACCTTTGGCTACGGCACCGAGAACAGCCACCTGTTCGATATCGGTAAACTCGGTGCGATTGTCTGCAAAGGAACGTTTCTTGCACCAAGGGACGGCAATCCCCAGCCGAGAATCACCGAAACACCTTCGGGGATGCTTAATGCCATAGGCATGGAAGGTATCGGGATTGACGCGCTTATCAGGGACAAAGCACCGGTATGGGCCGGCTGGGATGTCCCTGTTATCGTGAATATCGCCGGCGAAACCGTTGAAGAATACGCCACGATTGCCCGACGGCTTGATAATGTGGACGGAGTCAGTGGAATCGAAGTAAATATAAGCTGTCCTAATATCCGTGCCGGAGGTGCGGAGTTCGGCATCAGACCGGAGACCGCCGCGACCGTGACCGCTGCCGTCAGGAAAGCCACCTCTCTCCCTGTCCTGGTAAAACTCACTCCCAACACCTCTGAGCTTACGGCTGTCGCTGAAGCCGTTTCCGGAGAAGGAGCCGACGCCCTGACACTGATAAACACCATCAAGGGAATGGCGATAGATATATACTCCCGCAAGCCCGTCCTCGGTAACACCACCGGCGGACTGTCCGGTCCGGCGATCAAACCGGTAGCGCTTTATATGGTCTATGAAATCTCGAAAGTCGTGAACATACCGGTAATCGGCTGCGGAGGGATATCGACCGCCGCCGATGCCCTGGAATTCATCATGGCGGGAGCGACCGCCGTCCAGACAGGTACGGCCGGTTTCAGCAATCCCACCGCCCCGGTTGAAATCCTCGAAGGCATCAAGGACTTCATGAACAAGAAAAAGATAAACAGCATCGATGAAATAATCGGCGCCGCCAGGCAGTAATTACATTATTAACCTACCCACGCATCATGGCTTTCATTTCCGCCATTTTTTCATCATTCCCGCGAAGGCGGGAATCTACTCCCTGACCGATTTATACCTTCATGCCTTTTATGGATTCCCGTTCAACAGATTGATAAATATAAATTAAGGAAGGATGGGAGTGATAATAAGAGTGTTTTCGTAGGGTGAGGTGAAGTCCCGACAACATGTTTCTGTATAAATAAACTTGAATCAGAAAGTCGGGACGTAACCTACCATTATCAGCGATTACGCGCGCAGCATTAATCCCATCTCAATCGCCGCGTCATTCTGAGGGAGCGAAGCGACCGATGAATCCCGTCCAATTAAGAAAGGAGATCCTTCGTCCTTCTTCGTCGTCCTAAGGATGACAGCTTATCGTTTACATCGGGATTCCACCCACCCCACAATTCACTTATAAGCCTTGCGTAGGGCGGGTGGAGCGAAGCGTAACCCGCCGATAAATATCATTGAGACTTCTAATCCTGAATTCCCTTCGTAGAAATGACAGAGAGAGCTTAGTGAATTTGGTTTTCGGTAATTCGATATTGTGAAGAATATAGAGATTAGAAATTAGTACTTCATCACTTCGTTTCACCGGTATCTTCTTCGGGAGTGTCCTTCTTCTTCACCAGAGCCGATGTTTCAAGAGGTACCCGACCGGCTGATACTACTACTCTGATAGCCTCGTCCACACTGATATTCGCCCTGATTATCTCCTCTTCCCTGACTACTTCCATAAAACCCGAAGTTGGATTCGGAGACGTAGGTATAAAGACCGTATAAAACTTTTCCTCGGAGTTATCCTTTAGCTCGTTGGTGATAAACCCGATTGAATGGATGCCTTTCCTGGGATATTCCACAAATACCACCTGCATAAATCCTGTCTCACGTGGTTCCGAGAAACTTCCGATTATCTGCCTGATACCCCGGTAAAGTTGCCCGAATACAGGAAGTCTGTCAAGGTAACCCTCAACGAATGAAATAATTTTTCTCCCCAGGATACTGCTGGCAATAATACCCGCAACAAAGGCGAGAACCAGGACGATAGCAACTCCGATTCCCGGAAAGTTTATCCCCCAGGTACTCCGGATAATGGGTTGAAGAATATTATCGACGCTGTTGAATGCCCAGACCAATATCAGAATGGTAGCAATAAGCGGTACAAGTACCAGTATCCCAAGCAGCAGTTTATTCCTCAGGTGTCTGATCGAGATAAATAACAGCGAAAATATATTACGAATCATTTTCCTGCTCCTCTTTGGTGCAGATATAACTCTATTTTGTGTATAAACATGTTACACCAAAACAAACAGGATTTCCTACACCAACCGTCACAGCATTCCGTATTCGAAAGTATCAGCTTTCAGATAAATATCACATCTTTTTTTTCAGCCCTCCTGTAATATTTGTATGTAATTGTAAAATTAGCAGTATTTTTCACACTATCTACATGGTTACAGACCGGAAGAGAGGAGGGAGCCAGGATGGGCAACATTGACGGGAAGGACACAATCAACTTCAGGAAACTGGAGATTCCCAGGCTGACCCGGGGGATTGCCGCAGACTCCACCGAATTGATAGGTAATACACCGATGGTCAGGGTTAACAGGATGGCCGAAGGAAAAGAAGCCGAAGTAGCGGTGAAACTCGAATCGTTTAATCCCCTCGGCAGCGTCAAGGACAGGATCGGCGTAGCGATGATCTATGATGCCGAAGAGAAAGGACTGATCACCGGAGACACGCTTATCATCGAACCCACCAGCGGCAATACGGGAATCGCCCTTGCCTTCGTCTGCGCCGCCCGCGGCTACAGGCTTATCCTCACTATGCCGGATACCATGTCGATAGAACGCAGGCAACTCCTTTCAGTGCTTGGTGCCGAACTGGTGCTGACCCCCGGAAAGGAAGGAATTCCCGGCGCTATACGAAAAGCCGAGGAGATAGCAGCGGAAAATCCCGGCTCCTTTATGCCGCAGCAATTTCAAAATCCCGCCAACCCGGAAATACATGGCGTCACTACCGCCGACGAGATCTGGCGCGATTCTGAAGGCAGGATCGATATCCTGGTGGTCGGAGTAGGCACGGGCGGGACGATAACCGGCGCAGCCGGCGAACTGAAAAAACGGAAACCCGGACTGAAAGCGATAGCTGTCGAACCCGAGGACTCACCGGTGCTGTCGGAGGGAAGAGCTGGACCTCACAAGATACAGGGGATCGGCGCGGGATTCGTTCCTGAGATACTTCAAAAGGACCTTATAGACGAGATAATAATAGTCGGCAACGATGAAGCCGGTGAAACAGCAAGGCGGCTGGCACGTGAAGAAGGGATACTGGCTGGAATATCTTCGGGCGCGGCAACCTTTGCGGCACTGCAGGCAGCCGGCAGGGCGGAAAATAAGGATAAGCTTATAGTAGCCATATTACCGGATACCGGTGAACGTTATCTGTCTACCTGGCTATTCCAGGATTTATATGCCGCTGGCGATAGTGCGGTATAATAAAAGAGGAGATGTGGTTATGTTCAGGTTACTGAAAGAAGATATCCGGACAATTTTCGCCAAAGACCCGGCAGCAAGAAGCGTGCTTGAGGTACTTTTCTGTTATCCGGGCTTTCATGCACTCCGATTTCACCGTGTATCCCATTTCCTCTGGACACGCCGGGTAAAATTTCTCGCCCGGCTTCTTTCTCACCTTGCCCGTTTCCTGACAGCGATAGAAATACATCCCGGCGCTAAAATAGGCAGGCGCTTTTTCATCGACCACGGAGCCGGTGTGGTCATCGGCGAAACAGCCGAGGTAGGAGACGACGTACTGTTGTATCAGGGTGTCGTCCTGGGCGGCACCTCGCTTAAAAAGGAAAAACGTCACCCGACTATCGGCAACAACGTGGTTATCGGAACCGGAGCTATTGTTCTTGGAGCGATAACGATAGGCGATGATGCCAGGATCGGCGCCGGTTCGGTCGTGGTCAAATCCGTACCTCCCGACTCAACAGTAGTCGGAATACCCGGTCGGGTGGTAGAAGATAAACACGAACAGGTAATCGACCTTGAACACGGTAAACTTCCCGACCCCGTAGCAGAAGTGATAAGAATAGTCCTGAAACAACAGGAAAGACTTGCCCTCCGACTGAAAAAGCTGGAAGGGAAAATGGACGACCAGTATCTGACCGAGATCGAGGCTGAGCTGGAAGAATTAAGCGAACTATCCCGGGGTTTCGACGGCGGATAGTCCGCTTATCCCGGTTTATTGTCTTTCAGGCTGAACAAACTGCCGAGATGTCCGGTGTGCTTTAGTGGAAAGAGATGAACGTGAATGGAGCAGTGGTCGCACAGTTTCATCCCTCTGTGCGTATATAACTGGTCCTCAGTGATTTCCTTCCCGCATCCGCTGCACTTCATGGTCTGATGCTATTATATACCGATGCCCTGCCCTGTGTAATTTCCTGGCTGGAAGTCTATCGTAATATTTCTCTCAGGAATATAATGAAGTATTAATACCAGCAAAACACATTCAGGACAGGGTACGAATACACTATGATTTCGATAATAACTCTTGGTATAGTATTCGTACTCATTGCCGTCAGGCAGATCGGTAATATCCGGTTCCGGATATGGCAGATAATGCTTCTTGGCGCAGTGACCGTCCTGATCACACTGCAAATAACTCCTTTAGAAGCGATCAATTCGATAGACATCGACGTCATGCTTTTCCTGTTCGGAGTCTTTATTATCGGTCGGGCTCTGGAGGAAAGCGGTTACCTTTCCAGTATTACCTTTCGTCTTTTCAGTAGAGCCAAATCACCCAATATCCTCATGTTGACGATTATTTTCAGTATGGGACTGCTTTCGGCTTTCCTGATGAACGATACTATGGCGATCATAGGCACACCGGTTGTCCTGCTGCTGGCCAGGCGTACCGGAATACAGGAAAAAATCCTTTTACTCGCGCTGGCTTTTGCGGTAACTATCGGCAGCGTCATGAGTCCGGTAGGCAATCCCCAGAACCTGCTGATCGCCCTTCACGGAGATATCTCGAATCCGTTTGTTACCTTTTTTAGATTCCTTTTCATCCCGACCATGCTCAACCTGTTCGCAGCATTTTTACTGCTTCGACTGGTCTTCAGAAAGCATTTCACCACCCTGCCGGACGTTGTCAGTTCCGAACCGAAAATCGATTACAGACTTACCAGGATGGTAAAAATTTCCCTGACTCTGTTCGTAATCCTTATCCTGGTAAAGATTGTCACCGTGTCCGTTGGTCTCGAAATAGATTTCAGATTGACGTATATTGCGCTGATATCGGCATTGCCCGTTGTCCTGTTCAGTCGCCGCAGGTTCGAAATTATCAGGAAAATTGACTGGTCTACCCTGGTATTCTTCGCGGCGATGTTCGTACTGATGGCAAGCGTCTGGAATACAGGGATTTTCCAGGAAGCGCTGGACTCTCTTGGCCTGAATATGACATCGAGCGGCACAATCATGAGTATAAGTATCCTGTTAAGCCAGTTGATATCCAATGTGCCAATGGTTGCCCTGTACCTGCCGGTAGTTACAGGACTGGGAAATACGACGTCTTCATTAATGGCACTGGCCGCCGGGAGTACCATCGCCGGGAACCTGACGATTCTCGGGGCGGCCAGCAATGTGATCATCATTCAGAACTCGGAGAAATCAGCCGGGGTCACCGTTACTTTCTGGGAATTCCTGAGAATAGGATTACCCCTGACGGTGATTAACAGCACCGTCTACTGGCTGTTCCTGTCGATATAAAATATCCTCACCTGACCAGTACCAGCGTCAGTGTCGCCCCTTCTTCAGGTGAGTTCGGCAGGTACAGCAAGCCGCTGGACGCTGCCTTGATAAAAGAATAGATTCCGAAATTCCACAGGTCCAGGTATGTCAGGTAATCAAGGTAATTCTTTTTTATAGCCGGGAAGTTGCCGGCATGCATGGCAGAGATGATCCCGACCAGTTTCTCGATCTCCGGTGTAATTTCATCGAGAAGAGGTCTGCATACTTTATCCTGCAGGCGTTTCAATTGTTTCCCGGTAAAAATGAGAAACTGCGGTTTATATTTCTCATCCTTTTTCGAAACATATATTTTCTGAACAGCACGAGACAGCATTTCCTTCTCGTCATCGGTCAGATTATCGATACTGAAGCCGGGTTCCAGCAGACTGCAAAAGAGTCTGTGCCAGGCTCTCCTTGTATAAACATCCCCGTTAATGATATCGGGGTGGTATTCGCTGGCTGTGAAATTATACAGCCCCAGCCAGTAATATGAGTCCGATTCTCCTTCAGTGGCGCAGCTATCCGATACAATACCGTAAAAATCTTTCCATTCTTCCGGCCTGGAATAACCATCAGGATCGATCTCCTGGTTATCCGACAGATCGTTGCCGATGACGTAGTATCTTCCTCCGTCCGGTCGTATATCCATATCGTCAGATTTCTTGTACCTCAGTGCCGTTTTACTGTTTCTACTGAAGTAGCTCAGGAACAGCATCATCACCGGCCAGAGTAATCTGTCCGCGCTAAAATCTGCTCCGTAGAAACCGACACTCCGTATTTCAAACTCTTTTTCCTGCAATCCGGCAACAACCTTTTCTACAAGTTCTCTCCCTGCCCTGCTTGTATAGAGTTCGCCGACCGCCTGTTTGTGTCTTTTCCCGATTACGGGAATGATGGTTGAGTATTTCTTTCTTTCAAGATCAAGGAACTCCCGCTGAGTCAGCCAGTCAAGCTCGGACTCCAGGTACGATTTGGGAATGCCCGTAAGTTCTGCCAGTTCATCGATCTTTTTCGGTGTTTTTGAGCAGAGAAGAAGCAGGTTCTGCCTGATAATGCTGTCATTTACCTTGACAGTGTCCGGTTCATCGGCAGGAAGACCTGAGATACCGAGTTTCAGCCTGCCCGGTCTGTAGACGTATGATGTTTCCGTTTTCATTTCATCCAACTCCCTTTTTAGTCGATTCCGGGCTTCGAACAGGTGCTTTTTCACCGCGCTTTCCGTTATTTCCAGCCTCTCCGCGACCTTCCTGACGGATAGCCCTTCCAGGTAATGGAGGACCATCGCTTCTCTCTGGATTTTACTCAGGTCGGCGATCCTCCTCCTCATCCGTGAGATCTCATTCCGGAGAAAGTCATCTTCGGCCAGCCTATCTATGACGCTGCTGTCGGCAGGCATGGTTTCGTCCAGGGGCATGATCTCATTTACCTGTTTTAATTTCCGAAGGTAATTACACCAGCAGTGATGAGCTACCTTCCAGATAAAATTGTCCATCTTCCGGATTACGTTTCCCTTTGAAAGGTACACGAAAACCTGCAGCAGGACTTCCTGGGCGAGGTCCTCACCATCCTGGCGGTTGCCCGTCTTCTTCACCGCCCACCTGAGAAGTATGCCGGCGTACTTCTCAGTAACTGAGTCATAGATTTGATGCTGTTCCGTATCTCTCACCTGTTCGACCCTCATACCTTGATAGTAACGGGAGTTCTCAATCGGTTACTTTTTTATTCATATTGAAAAACTTCTTCGAGAGGGACGTTGAACACTCTGGCTATCTTGAATGCCAGTTCGATAGACGGCACATACTTCCCCTGCTCGAGGGCAATGATCGTCTGGCGAGTGCAGCCGGCCTGGTTCGCCAGTTCTTCCTGGGTCATCTCGTCGTTATCGAATCTCAACCGCCTGATACGGTTCTTTACGCTAGCCATTTCTATTATTACTCCAGTATCCCAGAATAATACCCAGCGATTGAGCAAGAGGACTGATAATTAATATCGACATGAATATAAGGTTCAGATATTCAACAGGAACCTGCCTCGTATCGTTGTACACCTCAGTCAATCCTATCGTCCAGGCCGCCAGTGCAAATATTATGAATAAAAATTGAATAGAACTCGATCTATCCATTATTAATTTATCTCTCTCATCCATCTGGGTTGGTTTCCTGAGAGATATTTTTACCAGAATCAGATAGATAAGAGGAGCTCCAATAATTGCCGCGTACATCACCAACCTGGTATTGAGATTATCATCGAATGTGGTTATGTCTCCCTGCATTAACAGGACAATGACAACAACCGCAACAATTACCAGCCCCACTCCCAGGCTGATCAATGCTCTTTTCTGTAACGGTGCCATTTTCTTCTTCCTTCCTTAGTAATTAGTAACAGACATATTGTATATTATTTCTTACTTAATGTCAAGTATTTTTTACATCATGCTTTAAATTTTTTTCAGGAGTTTTTTTCAGCCATTTTATATGCCCGGTGCGACCAGGCAAGAATATCAGGATATTCGGTTTCGTCGACAAATACAAGTTTCTCTTTCAATCCCGCAAGTACTACATTTATAAGAATGTACCTGGTTGATTCAGGGGCAACGATTACCAGTAAATTATCATCAAGCTGGACACTGTCTCTTATCTTGCAGTAGTGGTAGCCGTCCGAACGGAATCCGGGATGCTTTATTAGATCATTATA
The DNA here is from genome assembly GCA_016932435.1 of Dehalococcoidales bacterium. The sequence continues at coordinate 29,817 of JAFGCW010000075.1, forward strand.
CCTGAAATAAAACCTTACTCCAGGCTCGAACTCTTCATTGAGTTCTTCCTGAGAAGGCGATCTTCCGAGAGCCCGTTCCATAACCAGCCTGTCACCGGCAGTGCAGTTTCCAAAGGTAAACATCACGTAATCCAAATAATCGGGAGGGTCACCGGTGGCATTTCGGGATTCCAATGCCAGTTCCTCTCCTGACTTTCCACGCGCGTTACTCGCCGATAGTATTTCCCCTGTCCTCAGGATATTTTCAGCATCGGCGACTGAAGTGACATGACAAACCAGCCTGGTCATACATCCTTTTTCAATACATGATTTACAGTGCGTAAGTTTCTCGGGTATTTTTCCAGACCTCTCGGCCTGTGTATCCAGTTTCTGTTTTATGAATTCAGAGAGGTTAAAATTACCCCTGCTAAAAAATCGGTCGATCGATTCTATGATCTGATTGTTAATCCGGTCATCTCGGCACCAGAGAGCAACATTCCTGCCGTGTGTAATCTCGTAGAGAAAAAATTCAATCAGGTGCTGCAGTTCCCAGTCCGTGGGATTGGGGTAGTCACCAAATGTACACTGGTAGTGATGGATTATCTCGTTTCTCCCCGCTTTCCAGCTGAGGTTAAAGTCGTAATCATCGACCGTTACAATTACCATTAACCCGTCATCTTTCAGACTTCGAATAGCATTGTCGGATTCAACCGGATTTACACTTGAAGTAACAATACCTATCCTGTTTTCAACATACCGGTCGATTTTCAATAAACACTACTCCAGTTTTCTCAACTTCGGGAAGAAAATATAGAATCCTATACTGACCGCCGACAGGACAATGGCCATCGACCCAACCGCCCACTGCACTCCGACAGTATCTACAAGGATGCCGGCAATGAACGTTCCGAAACTTGCCACCGAAGATCCCATTGCGGTAAGACTTTGTACCCGACCGCGGTAACCGGGATCGGCATAGTTCTGGATAAGCGCACCCGTTAATGCCCCGTGCATAACAGGTCCCATACCGATGAGCGGCATCATCGCCAGCGACAGCCCGTACCACTTCGAAAAGGAAAATACTATCAACGGTACACTCATAACGATACCGCTGAAAAGAAGCAAAATACCCCGTCTTCGATTCGGAAGCGAGGCGATTATCAAGGAGCTGATCGCAGCGCCGACTCCCGATACGGTCATGAGAACACCAAGTCCAACCTCTCCTACTTTTAATATATCCTCGGTAAATACCGCCGTAAGCTGCTGGTACGGCATCCCGGACACCATGTGGCACATCCCAAACACAACGATAAGCAGGAATACCGTTTCTTTACGCACATAGCGGAATCCTTCGACAACCTCTTTAAAGGTATTACTTTCTCCGGTTGGGGTTGTCTTGCTTGTACGCGGTAGCAGAAATGTGAAAAACGTGGATAATGCATAGGTTCCGGTGATCACAAAATACACCAGGGAAAAATTATAGTTGCTTATCAGGAAACCTGCGAGTGTCGGACCGGCAAGCTGAAAAGCAGTCTGCCCTACCGTCGTCAGGGAAACCGCATTCATTACCCGTTCTTCACCGACGATCTCCGGAATTATCGCAATACGCACCGGCATCATCATTCCCATGATGGCGCCCTGCCCGACCGCGGTCAGGAAAAGCACCCACCACGAGCCTGAATCGTCGGCGTTCAGATATCCCGTTGCCAGTGAAATCGCGAGGCAGAAGGCGATTACCCCGGTTATCAGCTGGCTTATTATCAGCAGGCTTCTTTTCTCGATGCGGTCGGCAAGCGCCCCGCTGAACAGGCTCATCAGGAGTTGTGGCACTACCTGCACCAGTGCCAGCATCCCAATCATCGTACCGGAACCGGTCAGACGGTATACCAGCAGGGAACGGACCATCATCTGCATACTCATTGCTGACCACTGCCCGATATGAGAAAAGAATAAAATCCGGTATGCAGGAACCTTGAAGGACTCGAATGTTTTTATATTGCGTAATGACAGCCGTTTTTTCTTCGTATAATTTTCCGGTTCCATATACGTGCTTTCTTTTTCACTCTCATTTTCTGTATAAAAGATCCGGGGCGAGAAATCACAATGACACGAAACGTTTTAAGTAGTCTACGTGAAGAAGTATCTTCATACAAGTAGTTACGAATTATCCGCCACGGTATATAAAGCTGTCATCCTGAATCCATAATATCCGGTATTGCTTCACTCCGGATTTGCTGATACCATCTCTTGTAGTTCTGGAGTACGCTATCATGAGAATTTCCGTTATCCTTGGTCATCCGGATACAAACAGCTTCAACTACGCCATTGCTGATACGGTAGTAAAAGCCCTGCGTGACAATGGTCACGAGGTAATATTTCACGATCTTTACCGCGAGGACTTCCCACCTGTAATTCCTGCAGAAGAGATTCCTAAAGATGTATCCTTACCGGATATAATCGAAAAGCACTGCCGGGAGATCGCAGAAACCGAAGGAATAGTCATTGTCCACCCGAACTGGTGGGGGCAGCCGCCGGCGATCCTGAAGGGCTGGATAGACCGCGTATTGCGTCCCGGAGTGGCATACCGGTTTGCCGAAGGCGATGCCGGTGACGGTGAACTGATAGGATTGCTGAAAACGGAACAGGTTATCATATTCAATACATCCAACACACTGGTTGAAAGAGAACAGAACCTGTACGGCGATTCCCTCGAACTATTATGGAAAAACAATATGCTCGTTTCCTGTGGCGTAAAGAATTACTACCGGAAAAATTTCGGCGTTATCGTTACCAGCACGCCGGAACAGAGACGCGAATGGCTGCGAGAAGCGACAGAAACCGTATTGAGGTACTTCCCGCCTGAGAGTTGAATGATAGATAAAAAGGTCCGTAAAGCCGGTTACACAGAACAGGTTCTGGATACCGGTGAAATTAAACTGAACTATGTCGCCGGTCCGGATAACGGCCCACCGCTGGTACTCATCCCGGGACAGGGACTGCTGTGGGAAAGTTACCGGAAATCACTGCCATTGCTGGCTGAACACTTCCAGGCTTATGCGGTCGATGTACGCGGTCACGGCGGATCGAGCTACACCCCGGGTGAATACAACTTCGATACCATGGGCAAAGACATCGCCGCCCTGCTTGAAAAGGCTGTGAAAAGGAAAACCGTCATTTCCGGTAATTCCTCAGGTGGTCTTATCGCCCTCTGGGTAGCGGCTAACCATCCCGAACTCGTGTCTGGTATTATCCTCGAAGATACACCCGTTTTCAGTGCGGAGTGGCCACGGTTAAGAGACGACTGCTGGGCATACAATTCCTTCAAACGAATAACGGAGACGGTCGGCGCACACGGTAAAAAAGGACTTCCCGATTTCTTCAAGACAATTGAAGTTCCTGTTGAAGGAAAAGAAAAAGTATTAAAATTCCCAAGCTCCATTGGCAGCACTGTTGCATGGATAGTACGCATGAATCAATTATTGAAACCCGGAAAACCGGTAGATATCCCGTTTCTGCCGTCCGAGGTCAGGTTAATCGTAAAATGCCTTTCCGACTACGACCCGGAATTCTCAAGAGCATTCGTCGACGGCAGCGCCTGTATTGGATTCGACCACGCGGAAGCGTTGAAGAAAGTACAGTGCCCGATCCTGGTGCTTCACGCAAACTGGTTCAGGACGCCGGAATACGGTCTTGTCGGTTCGATGGATGACAATGACGTGGCCAGGCTTAAATCCCTGGTTCCCGGCTGTATCTATAAAAAAATAACCTCCGGTCATATGATCCACTTCGAGGAACCGGAAGCGTATGTACAAACAGTGCTGGAATTTATTACGGAGAGTATCTAATTACTTTCTATTCAGGCACTTTTCGCACAGATACTATTATCAGAATGTACGATCATCATCTTCTTCATCAGTCTGCTTTTTCAACTCTTCTTCGGCAGCCAGAAGCTCATCTTCATCTGCAATGAAACTTTCATCCGACAAGATTGATTCCACTATGTCTTGTGCCGGTTCTTCAATATAGAATTCTCTTCCGCATTCCAGGCATTTACAGGTTACGTATCTCTGACCTCTCCATGTTCGAATATAGTCGGGTTGCTCTGTTCCCGGAGAAAAGGCCACTTTTATATTCGTACTTCCGCAATACTGGCATAATGGTCGCGACTGTGTATTTTTTCTCGATTTCTTTCTTCTGAACGGCCACATATCAATCTCATTGTAACCTGCATGAAAGAGAGTTTCCACATCGATCCATACTGTTTATCCATCAAATAGAAAAGAATCATAACCTGCTGCTAAATTTGATAAAGTTCACTAAAATCAGCTATGTTAATAATATCAGCAGCATAAGGAAATTGGGGGGTAACAAGATGAAAGTACCATACCAGGGAAGACAGGTTGAGGGTAATCCTGTCGAATTCCTGACTCGAAATGAAGACTTCAACGAATATCAGCTAACCGACGGTACGATCCTTAAGATCAAGATGGTTGTGACACGTATCATTAAACTGGAGGAAGAGAAAGCACCGGACGGAAAACCGATATACCTGATACAAAGTCAGAATGTGGTAGCGCCGATCGATTAGTAAAAAAACACGATCCGAAATGATGCGTTGTTTTGTATGGAAATGATATTATCTCAACACCTTTATTCTTCTTTTTACCCTTTTCCCCGGTTACGAGTTCACCCCCTTGTATTGTGAGTCAGTGGTAAGATTAACCATTAGGCACAGCAGACCGGTCACCCC
>JAFGCW010000010.1 GCA_016932435.1 Dehalococcoidales bacterium
AAGTGGCGGAATGGGTAGACGCGACAGTCTCAAAAACTGTTGGGGGGCGACCCCCGTGTCGGTTCGAGTCCGACCTTCGGCACCACGCAATTTAATCCAATCTGTTAATCCGGGCGGGACAGTGCCTGGCGAACGAATATTACGGATGAACGATCATGTTTGTAAAGTGGTGGTATCAAGAGTCCCGGATCATGTATTAAAAGGATTATAGAAGACAGGATGTCCGGACTAAAATTAACCCGTAACAATTTCATTAAAGCGAGAAATTACATTTTCACCCATTCTGACAGTATCAACCAGGCATGGTTCCGCTACAATTTCGAGGATGAAAGCACCAATACGTTTATGAATGTGCTGTCTGGATATCAGTATGAAAACGGCGGGTTTGGCGGACTGGTGTATGAGTATGAATACAACGGCCCGACGCTACACAGTACCGAACATGCCTTTCGATACATCTTCTACCTCAAATAGAAGCCACCCGCTGACCACCCGGTAATACAAAAGATGATGAGGTATGTTCTGGAGCGCTACCGACCGGAGATCGGTTGCTGGGGCGATATGTTGGAGCCGGAAGTCAATGACAGTACACATGTCTGGTGGTGGACATACGGCGAGGACAATTTCAGTCCGACCGACGATCTGAACGAGCGGATTTTGAACTATGATCCTAACGGTCAGGCAGCTCTGGCGGCGTTCGAGGCGCTGTACAGCGAGCTGGTACCGGAGGATCTGTACCGAGATATCATCCGTTATCCCGTGGAAAAGATACTCAGGTATTATGATGAAGCATCACCCCTGTTTGGACACTCCGGGAAACATGGACGCTTTGCCGGTGATATTGAAATACCCTACAATCTCAAATGTTTTCAGCGGTTTGTGAAATGCCTTAAAGATAAGCCGCTTGCTGACAAACTGGAGGTGATTTTACGACAGAATCCTACAGCCTGTATGCAACTTGATTTGGCTAAATGGGAGAAGGGTTACGAGGAATTACCCAGTGATATAGTGGACTCGCCTGATAGTGTTGTATATCCGGCAGTGAAAGACCTGGTTGACCAATCGCTGGATTACCTTATTGGACAGCAAAGTGAGGATGGGGCATGGCATTTACCATACCGTTTCGGTGGGGATGAAGCGTTCAGGAAACTGGAAGCGGAATGTGAAGTACACTTAACGCTGCTGCTGTTGGCGGAGTTAAAAAGGTTCGACAGGATAGAATTATAACTTAAAAATTTACTGGTATAGTAGCCTTAACTTGGAGGATGGGGATGTGGAGTATCCATATATTATAGTTTTTAGCATGCTGAGTATCGATGGTGGTTGGAGGACGTAACGTCTATTGACCCGGGTGATCTTGCCGGAAATATCAATGCTATCCGCACCACGCATTTATTTTTGCGTAGCGTGGTGCTTTTTGCCAGGTAATCGATTCCGGTATGACGTGCTAACTGCTAGTCCCTGTCTTTTCCCAGAATAACCAGTTCTGAGCCATTGGGGGTTTTATCTACGTCAATAGTAACACCGGCAAGGTTTTCAGCCAGTTTTTCCTCAACGACCAGGACGGCAAGGCCGTCATATTCTATACACTTATCTCCCGGCATTTCGATATCCATACCTAATCCAAGCTCTCCGTCATCCCGATTAACGAGTCGCAGACGGGCTTGAGACATATCTGTGTAATTGAGAAGAATTTTCTTGAGTTCCTGCTTGGCGTTTTCAGTAACAGTGACCATAATTTCCCCTTCCCCTTTCTACTCTCCCCCTTTATGGACAGTGAATTCAGGCGGCATGTTAACATAAAGGGATTTTCTCTGTCAAACATTAAACCATAGCCAGATTAATCATTACAGGGATAAAGAGATTCATTTTATGAGCCTTTTAGCTCGATCTTAATCACGCCTTTTTGACAGCCGCAGTTTGAGTAGCTATAATTCATGTCGGGTTGCCGAGTTGTGTAGTGGTAGCACAGGGGACTTTGAATCCTCCAGCCCAGGTTCGAATCCTGGCTCGGCAGCCAAATCATTTTGGATCTGCTGTTACCAGTTTTTAGTTAAGGATTTGATGAGCTGGTTTCCAGTACTCGTAAAGCTGGAGTCGATTCATCGATAAAGGTGTAGCCGGATAACGCGTTTCTTTTCTATATGAACAGCACTAGTTAACACGAAGCTCTCTTTACGGAAGCAGACGGTTTTTCCCGTGTAATTTGTTTATTACCGGTCCAGAGTGGTCCTATCTTCGTGTTCTTGCCATAGGTCAGTTTTCTCTTCTGTCGTGCATATTACCAGGAAAACGAGAGGTCTGGTAACATTTGTTACCGTTACCGGGCAGTGTTTTACATTAGGTGGTATGGAGACGATTGTAGCGGTATCGAAGACATGTTCTTCCTGTTCTTCACCAAGACAGACGCTGACTTCCGCACCCAGATCATTCACGTTTTCAGGATCGCCGCCAAGGAAACAGAGTAATTCATGGTGATTATGGGAATGAGGGATCGGTGCTGAATAGCCCGGATAGATGCAATGATAACCCAGTGTCGTACCGCTCCTGTATTCATTATGGATGGCCGAAATCGATGTGCCCATGTATCCCGGTTCTCTTTCTCTATAAAAAGGACCCTGGATTATATTCATCCAGTATTTTCTACTGTTGTTGATAACCGGGCTGCCTTTCTTCATAGCCTTTATGTGCATATCCTGACCGTTAGCCGTTTTTTTGGCTTCATATTCTTTTGTTGTCGATATTCTGATAAATATGAAGGGTTTGGTGTATTCTTTCAAAATTGCAGGACCATACCGAAGACCGGGTGGAATTGAGACTATTGTGGTGCTGGTTATTACGTGTTCTTCGTTGTCACTGCCCAGGTGGATACTGGCTGTCGCTCCCAGGTCAAGGATATTTTCGGGATTACCCCCTAAAAAACAGAGCAGTTCCCACCCGTCGCTCATTAGACTTTCATAAATGGTCCAGTCGCTGCTGTTAATACAATGATACTCATAGGTTAGTCCTATATTATCTCGATTGTCGTAGGAAAATACCAGTTCGTCTTTATTGCCTTGTATCACTTTTTTATAAGGTTCCCGAATCACGTTTTCTTCGTATTTTCTCTCTGCCATTCTATCAACATCCTCTCATATCTGTTGAAATCTTCTAAATATAAGAATATTAGCATTTGATAATAGAGCTTCACAATTATTCCGCACCTGCCTTTGTTTTTTTGCCTTCTTTCAATTATGATTAGAAACCAAATGTATTATTTTATAATTTGTTTTAATAAGGAGGTACCGGAAAATGGCTGAAACAAAATATGGTAAATATATCAGAACAGGACCCGTTACCGTTCCCCCTCGAGGGAAACTGGCTTTCCACAGTGATAGTTTTAATGCGGGAATCGGTGAAGGAGAACGTAAAGAAAGACCGGCGCCAGTTCCGGGTTCGGGAGTCTATCTGAATGCGGACGCTTATGACGGATGTCAGTATTACGTGAGTATCCAGCGAACGACGGAGGCTCCTCCGAACCAGCCTTTCCTTCTGAAGCATGTCCATGAAGATGTCGATGAAGTGGTGATGTTCGTGGCTGCGGGTCCAGACGCCGACCTGGGCACTACGGTTACCTTCATGATGGGTGAAGGTGAAGAAGAAGAGGAACACACATTCAGTGAGACAACCGTGATTAATATACCTGCCGGTGTTACTCACGGGCCGATGTTCTACAGCAGTCTGTTCAAAGAAGGAAAACAGTTCTATCTAATTGTCTGGTTAAATCAGGCTGACTATCCTATGGAATAGCAGTAAGATCGGATATTAAGAGTGAGTATCATCTTGATACTCCCTCTTTTTTTGGATTGTACGGGTAGGTCCGGATTATCGGTATCTGCCGTATTCTTCTGCGACCTGCATAAAGATACGGAGCTTTTCGGGGTCTCCTCCCTCCGGTACTCCACCACCATTCAGAATGAATCCGCCGCCTTCAGCGCAAACCTCTACCATCTTGCGGGTGTACTCTTTTATTTCTTCGAAAGATCCCAGGCGCATTAAAGAATGTGGAATAATGCCTGATATACAGGAAAGGTGGCCTACGGCCTTTTTAGCCCGTGTCATATCGGTTTCATCGAACATCCAGTGGACCCAGCCTCTGGGGATATCCTGGATCGCCTCGAGACGCCTTTCATACTTTCCTTCGGCAACCGGTCTCACTATCAAACCTTCTTCTATGAATGCCGTAAACAACTTCTTCAGTGTAGGCCAGTAAAAGGTTTCGAACTGCTTGTCGGACATAAAGACATCATCGCCTTTGTGTAACGGCATACCTATCGCTACAGCTCCCATAGCATTGGCTGTTTTTATAGCTTCCCTGATCGTGATATCGGCAATCCTGTCCATTGCTTCATGCAGCTTATCCGGCTGCCGGTACATATCTTTCGACGTACCTGAGGTCCCTCTCAGGATATCGGCAATACTGTCGAAGGGTGCCAGAGCCGAAGCACTTGGTATGCCCGGGAAACCGGCTGCCTGAATCTCCCTGTGACAGGCTCCAACCTTCTCTCCCCATTTCATCATTTCGGTACTGGCATTAATCATAGCCTGGAGAGCTTCCTGAACATCCGGTTGTGAATAAGGAGCTACGAAGCCGACAGCAGAACCCATACCCATTATGGAATTAAAGGGAACGAGTTTTGTCAAAGGCGACAGAGCGCCAACTACCCTGGGAATAAATGCCCTGAGAGCAAAGTCGGATGGATCTCTCAGGAAATCATCATATTCATCTTCACTCATGTATTCATTTTCGACGAACTGGAACATAGTGACATCTTTACCGAGTCCATGTCCCGGCCACTTATACAGTTTATAGTCTATCGCTTCAAATACCTTTGCCGAATATATACCGGGCCCTCCGAAGGTATCAGAAATATCATTGAAATCATGGAAGAACTTCATCCATGCCTGGCATAGTTTATCGGGATCATACATAGCCTCATGGAGTGTAGTCCCGCCGTAATACAGAGCGTAATTCCCACCCATCGAGGAAACGGGTATCCTGTCGGGCTCTTTCATCAGGAGCGCGTCCTGAAGTCTTCGGACTCTTTCCTGGTAGGCTTGTTTCGCTTCCAGGCTGATAAATTCGACCCCCGGAGCTTCCAGCCATCTTTTAAACCTTTCTGCTTTCTTTTCCTCCGGAGTCAGTTTCGACCAATCGGTGTCTGTCATCTGGGTTTTTCCCTCCTGTCTATTTTGGCTCTCACTTTCTAATTTGGTCGTATTATAACAGGCACTCTCCAGGAAATAAAACTTGACTAAGGTAGAATTCCCGAGCATCAGTGTGGTATTATTTGCGAAACATCTCGATTACAATTGACATCACACAGGCAGTATGAGAAAAAATCCCTGTTTCAGGAGGTGACGCTTATAGGATTAACGTGCCCGTTTTTAGCCAAAAAAAATTATAAAGAGGAGGAAGTCGAATATTGAAAAATAAAATCTTATGGGTGGTTGTTAGTTGTTTGATGGCGCTGTCGCTGTTGATCGTTTCCTGCGAAGATAAAACCGAAACGACGACTGTGGATGACGGTGACGACGAAGTTAAGATCACGGTCACCGGAGACGAAGAAATGGTTGGAGAAGATGAAGAAGATAAAGTTGTAGAAGCACCGAAAGGAATACAGTATGGCGGTACCGCCAGGGTCGCGACACAATTCGAAACGCTAGGTTTCGATGAAGTGTATACATTTGTAACAAGCGCCAATACTATGAAACTTACCCACCAGGAACTCATGATGGGAGACTGGACACTAGGGCCTGCCGGAACCGGAGAAGTAGACTGGGCACAGGGTTCGATCAGGAAAATCAACCTGAATACCGGCTGTATTGCTGAAAGCTGGGAGATACCTGAGCTTGGTACCGTTATCTTTAATATTCGTGAAGGCGTCCAGTTCGCTATGGATCCGGATAATGAAGCGAGCGTTCTGGTCGGTGGAAGATCAGTCACCGCAGATGACGTGGTTGATACATTAACCCTGTTAACAACCCATCCTCGAGCGATGCTCAGTATGGGTGATACCAGATTTGCTACATTTGAAAAAACAGATGATATGACGGTTAAGGCAACGCTTCCGGTGACTACTTTTGATGATGTCGGAATAATCGGTGATTTCGCCAGCATTGTCGCTCCGGAAGTCGGCGATACATTCGGACTTCCTCTCGATTGGAAATACTCCGTCGGTACCGGACCATTCATGCTGAAAGACTTTGTAGCTGGCAGTTCAGCGACATTTGAAAAGAGTCCTAATTACTGGGAGAAAGACCCGATCGGCGAGGGTATGGGTAATGATTTACCTTACCTCGATGGTGTAAAAATCCTGATCATCCAGGATGCATCGACCCGAATGTCGGCAATAAGAACTGCCAATATAGATATCCTGGGCGGTATAGGCTGGGAAGATGCAAATGATTTAGGAAAAAGATCTCCTGACATGATGTCTAAGAAATATTTTGCTGAAGCTTCCGGCGCTATCTATATGAGGACAGATAAAGCAGGTACACCTTATGCCAACAAGAATGTTCGCCGGGCACTGATGATGGCAACCGATTTCGAGACAATCAAGGAAAATTATTCCGGTGGGGAAGCCCAGATATTGAGCTGGCCTATCTGCGAAATGAAGGAATTTAAAGACGCCTACCTTCCCCTGGAAGAAGCTCCGGCATCCGTTCAGGAACTATACGTTTACGATACTGCTAAAGCAAAGACACTCCTGACAAACGCCGGTTATCCCGAAGGCTTCAAGACTACCATTGTCTGCGGTACTACCGCTGCAGACTACCTTGCCATTATCAAGGATATGTGGAGTAAGGTTGGTGTTGATTTAACTATCGAACCTCTGGAATCTACTATATTCACAGGCATCGTTTGGGGCAGGAGATACGAAGATATGATATATACCGCTCCCGGCCCGGTTGCCAACCTTTACCTTGCATATTGGTATGTTTCCGGACCTATGGGCGCTAATATGAGTTTCGTAGACGACCCGGTATGCGTGGAGGCCAAAAACGAAATGATGAAACTCAGCATGATCGATGTAACGCAAGCCGACGCAGTAAATAAAGAGCTTCTGAACTACGTTCTCGACCAGGCTTGGGCTATCCCTACTCCGGCTACGCCGCTTAATAATTTCTGGTGGCCATGGATCAAGAACTACCATGGGGAAGTGAGTCTGGGATACAATAACGATTTCAACTACACTAAGTATATCTGGATAGATCAATACCAGAAAGAGTCTATGGGAAAATAATCCTAAGCGTCTTTTAATCGTTAGGGCGGAGGATTATTCCTCCGCCCTTTTTTATTATTATCGGTTTGAATGCTAACGATTTTTGTAAATTCATAATAAATGTGTTGACTTCATTAACACAGTATGATACATAGGTGCTACTTCAGTTACACGATAACACCTCTAAACTACGAACTCGATAAACAAGTGCCAAATAAAAAAAGGAGGTAGTCAGGAATGAAGTGTAAATTTGGCTGGGTTGTTGTTAGTTGTCTCATGGTGTTATCACTGTTGATCGTCTCATGCGAAGAAAAAACCGAAAAGACGACGACGGTGGATGAAGGTGACGACGAGGTAATAATCACTGTTACCGAAGACACGTCAATGGTTGAAGATGGCGAGGATGACAAGGTGGTCGAAGCACCGAGAGGAATACAGTATGGCGGTACTGTCAAGATCGCGACTCAATTTGAACCGCGACGTTTCGATGAATCGCATGGATTTTTAACAGACGCCACTACCATGAAACTTACCCACCAGGAATTAATGATGGGTGACTGGACACTGGGTCCTGCCGGAACCGGCAAGGTAGACTGGGCGCAGGGTTCGATTAGGAGAATCGACCTGAATACCGGCTGTATTGCTGAGAACTGGGAGATACCTGAGCTTGGTACGGTTATCTTTAATATCCGTGAAGGGGTCGAATTTGCTCTGGATCCGGAAAATGAAGCGAGTGTTCTGGTCGGTGGACGAACAGTTACCGCTGATGACGTAATCGATACATTAACCCTGTACACAACCAATTTTCCTCTTTCGATGATAAGTATGGGTGATACCAGATTTGCTACATTTGAAAAATTAGGTGATATGACGGTTAAGGCAACGCTTCCGGTAACTGCTTTTGATGATGTCGGAATTCTCGGTGACTTCGCCAGCATTGTCGCTCCGGAAATCGGTGAAACATTCGGACTCCCTCTCGACTGGAGATATTCATGCGGTACCGGGGCATTCATGCTGAAAGACTATGTTCCGAGTAGTTCGGTGTTATTTGAGAAGAGTCCCAATTACTGGGAGAAAGACCCGATAGGCGAAGGCATGGGTAATGATTTACCTTACCTTGACGGGGTTAAACTCCTTATCATACCGGATGATTCCTCCCGGCAGGCTGCGCTACGCACGGCCAAAGTAGACATACTCCATGGTGTAGGCTGGGAAAATGCCAATGAATTGAGAAAAAGAACTCCCGATTTGATGTCTAAAAAATATTTTGCCGTGGCTCCCGGTGCAATCTATATGAGGACAGATAAAGCAGAGACCCCTTATACCAACAAGGATGTCCGCCGGGCACTGATGATGGCGACCGATTTCGAGACAATCAAGGAAACGTACTGCGGCGGCGAAGCCCAGATACTGAGCTTCCCTATCTGCGAAATGAAGGAATATAAAGACGCCTACCTTCCCCTGGAAGAGGCTCCGGCATCCGTTCAGGAACTGTACGTTTACGATACTGCTAAAGCAAAGACACTCCTGACCAACGCCGGCTATCCTGATGGTTTCAAAACCGAGATTTTTTGCCATGTGAACAGCGCCGATTACCTTGCCATTATCAAGGATATGTGGAGCAAGGTAAATGTTGATGTAACTATCGTACCTCATGAAGGCAGTGTATTCACCGGTATCTCGTGGGGCAGACATTATGAAGACATGATATACACCAGCCCCGGCCCGGTTGCCAACCTTTACCTTGCATACTGGTATGTCTCGGGGCCCTATGGTGCTAATGCGAGTTACGTTGACGACCCGGTATGCGTGGAAGCCAAAGACAAAATGATGCGACTCAGTATGATCGATGTTTCTCAGGCAGACGCGATTAACAAGGAGCTTATGGCATACGTTCTCGACCAGGCCTGGGCTATCCCCGCTCCGGCTACGCCGCTTAATAATTTCTGGTGGCCATGGGTCAAGAACTACCATGGAGAAGCGAGTCTGGGATACAATAACGATTTAAATTACACGAAGTATATCTGGATGGACACAGCACTTAAGGAGTCCATGGGATATTAATCCTGAATAGCCAGCTGTTTTAGGGGCGGAGAATTTTATCTCCGCCCCTTTTATAAATCACCGATATTATCTATTAAGGATGGATAGCGTGGAAACCGCAACTGACCACGAGGTTATGACCGGTAACAGCACTGGAATCATCCGAAGCCAGGAACAAAGCCGCTCCGGCTGTTTCCGAAGGTTCGGCTATTCGTTTTAGAGCATAGTGTGCGGTAGTTTCTTTCAGTCTGTCTTCGTAGGTAATTCCTGACGATTCGGCAAACATTTTCTGGGGCTCTTCAAATCTTTCCGTCCTGGTAGCTGCCGGGCTGATGGAATTTACCCGAATACCGTATTCACCTGCCTCTATAGCCATAGTCTGGGTAAGACCGATAACTCCCCACTTGCTGGTAGAGTATGACGCCAGCCCGGGAACTCCGTACATGCCGGCTACGCTGCTGATATTTATAATACTCCCGCTTTGGCGGGGAATCATATCGTTAAGGGCAGCCCTGCAGCAGAGCAGGGTTCCGGTAAGGTTGATATCCAGTGTCTCTTTCCATCCGGCGATATCCAGATTAATAACAGGTCCGCCGCCGCCACCTCCTGCATGATTGCAGACCATCACGTCGATACGCCCGAATTCCTTGATCGCGCTTTCGGCCATTTCCTGTACCTGTTTTTCATCAGAAACATCAACCTGCAGCGCTTTTGCTCTACCACCCGCCGCCTGGATTTCATTCACCGTTTCTTCCAGTTTCGACAGTGTTCGTGCCGCTACTACGACGCTGGCTCCTTCGGCTGCGAACCTTGCGGCTATGGCTTTGCCGATTCCTGTTCCCCCACCGGTAATAACCGCCACCTTGTCTTTTAATCTCATTGGCTGTTACCTCCTGTCCGAAAAATATAACGCTTTTGCTATAAAATTTCCAGCATTCGCAATGATAAAGATGTTTTTCGTAATAAAACAATTGAATACAGGATGATTATGTGATATCTTTCGGACTGATAGAAAAAGACGGAGGTATACAGAAATATGGCTGAATCCAAATACGGGCATCATGTTATCACGGAAATACGGCGGCATTCACCTCTATCACCCGAGAGACAGGGGCCTGATCCGAGTTATATACCACCACCGGGAACCGGCGGACGTATACAGTTACTCTATCTTGATGACTCGATTGTCAAAGATTCGTTTTACTCCGAGTGTGTCTGGATACTCCCGGGAGGGAAGCTGCCGGGTGCTGCCGAACCGAATTCTCATGCCCATGATTTCGATGAGATTGTCACCTTTATAGGAAATAACGTCGAAGATCCCTATGATCTCGGTGGGGAGATCGAGTTCTGGCTGGAGGATGAACCTCAGATCCTGACGAAAAGCTGCATTATTTTCATACCGAAAGGCATGTTCCATGGGCCCCTGGTTATCAGGAGAGTGGACCGGCCGATATTCCATACCGCCATGGGAACCGGACCAATTTATCAGCAGTATATTAAGGATCAGACTTAACAAAAAAGCTGTCGGCCCAGCCTTCGGCGAAGGTACCGGCACCAAGCATTATAGCCATTTCTATGTAAGGTTTGGTGCATTTTCTGAAGTTTAAGGGGCCATGGCGTAATCCTTTGGGAATGAAGACCCCGAAACCGGAGTCCATAGTGAACAGTTCTCCCCCAAGCCCGAAATCCATATCACCTCCAAGCGCTTCGGGGTTTTTATAATCGCTGCCGATATGGATTACGATCTCATCGTATTGTTCATGACGCATTTCACCGATACTGGGCTCTACCTCTCCCCAGATCCATCCGAATTCAATGTAACAGTTAGCCGCGTTTATCTGCGTCCTGCTCATATAGGTCATCGTAGGAGCCTGTCTGCCCTTCGTAAATACGCCGCCTGTCTCTCGCATCGGGCTGCGTGCTGCATACTGCTCAAAATCGAATTCAGCGTCTTTCGGCAGGGGTTTACTGCCTGGTTTGGGCAAGATATATTCCGGAGAGACATCCTTCGCGTCTCCCGTCCCAAGTGTTAATGTCATCTGAAGATGGGGAAAGCGGAAATCTTTCCATGTTACCGGACCGTGCCGAGTACCCTTCGGGATAAAGATTCCGGTGGTAGTATTGAAGGTAATTGGCTGTCCGCCTATATAATATTCTATCTCGGCTCCAAGATCCTGGGGTGTTTTATAATCACCGCCCCAGTAGATGATTATCTGGTCATGATCGTGGGTGTGTTCGTCGATACAGGTATTCGGTTCAGGTAGTCCGGTAATCCAGCCAAGCTGGAGATAGTTATTACAGCCCGGAATAAGGCTGTTACTGATATAAGTCATCGGAGGAGACTGATAGTTTTTTACTGGTATTGAGTTTCCTTCATGTGCAGGTTTCCTGACGAAATATTTATCATAATCGGACTTTGCCATCGATTTTTTCTCCTCTCTTCCGGTAATTGTGTGACCAATAATACTTCAGTGAGTTTATAGTGTCAAAGGTTACCGGTTGTATTTACGGGTATTTTCCCGAACAATATTGTATTTTATTGACAAAGCCAGCTTATATCAATAATATTACTGGCATAACACCAGTTATTCTTCATTTGATCTTACTTCGGAAGTTAATGTGTTACTGTTCAATACAAAATATATAAGAGCTGTATACTAGCATGTACAAGGAGGGAAGAATGGATCTAGGACTAAAAGGTAAAGTTGCGCTGGTCACAGGCGCCGGGAGTCAGAAAGGTTTTGGCAAGGGAATTGCGGAAGTCCTGGCTGACGAGGGGTGCGATATCGCGGTGTGTGACATGGATATTAAAGGAGCGGAACAGACCGCTTCGGAAATTTCTGAAAAAGGTATCAGGGCGATTGCCGTAAAGGCAGACATCATGAACAGTGCCGAAGTGAAAGAAATGGTCAAGAATGTTCTGGGCGAACTCGGAAAGATCGACATACTGGTAAACAATGCGGGTGGGAGCGCTCCTCCGACAAATTTCGTCGATACCACCGAAGAACTCTGGGCAAGAGACCTCAACCTGAATCTGGTCGGTATGACCTATGTCACAAGGGC
This sequence comes from Dehalococcoidales bacterium, assembly GCA_016932435.1. Next base: position 12,372 of record JAFGCW010000010.1, read on the forward strand.
TGTCTTGCCCCAGATGATCGAACGGAAAAGCGGCGCAGTTATCAGTATTTCTTCAATTGCCAGTACGATGGGCACAGCAGGAGGAACCGCTTATGCCGCGGCGAAGGCTGGTATTAATAACTTCACCCGGTCGCTGGCACAGGAACTGGCGCGAGACGGAATAAGTGTCAACTGCATAGCTCCCAGTCTTGGACAAACTGCCTTCTATGATGAATTTCCTAAAGATTTTACCGAAAACTTTATGAACAGAGCAATCGAAGCCGGACGGTATGTTACTCCTGAAGAGATAGGGAATGTCGTTGCATTCCTGGCTTCCGATTCTACCAACCGGATCATGGGACAATGCATTCATGTTACCGGTTAAGGGTAGTTACCTACCTGTAATTAAATACAAAATGATAATGTGATCAACAAAATCGAAGGGAGAATACAATGGACCTGGGTTTAAAAGATAAAGTAGCGTTAATTACCGGAGCTGGAAGCCAGATAGGTTTCGGTAAAGGAATGGCAATGGCTCTGGCCAAAGAAGGAGTTGACATAATAGTCTGTGATATGGACCTTGAAGGTGCCGAAAAGACAGCAGCCGATGTCAAAGCAGCCGGACGAAAGGCGATGGCTTTGAAAATGGATATCACCAACACCGATGAAGTACATCAAGGTGTCGAAGCAGCTCTCAAGGAATTCGGTAAAATAGATATACTGATTAATAACGCCGGAGTTGGCACAAAGCCTGTACCTTTCGTGGAATCAACCGAAAAAGACTGGGATATAAATATTAATATCAACCTGAGGGGAACAATGAATGTCACCAAGGCAGTCCTTCCTCAGATGATCGAACGAAAGACCGGCAGGATTATCAGCATGTCCTCAACCGCCGGATTAGGGGGAATGGCTACCGGCGGTGTATATGGTGCTGCCAAAGCCGGGGTTACTCTGTTTACCGACGCTCTTGCCAAAGAAGTCGGAGAATACAACATCACGGTCAACTGCATGGCGCCGGGAGCCGGAGCGACCAACTTCCATAAAGCCAGCGAATTTCCACAGGAAGCACAGGACCAGTTCAAGAATATGGCCGCAGCCGGTATGACTACCACTCCGGAGGAATTGGGAACAGTGGCTTCTTTCCTGGCTTCGGATAAGGGAAAGAAAATTAACGGGCAGTGCATTCGTGTTGCCGGTCTGATGTAGAAATTTATCTGAATCAATAAACTGGTATAGAATAGTAATAAGGGGCTGAAAGCGGCCCCTTATAATGCGATTTATTCAAAAGAGAGGAACGAAAATGGAATACAAAAGTATTATATATCAGCCGGGAAAAGTTACCAGGATAATACTGAACAGGCCGAAATACCTGAACGCTATCAGCCACCCTATGTACGGCGAAATAGAGGACGCGTTCGACCGGTTTACCGAAGATCCTGAATGCAAGGTTGCTGTAATTTCAGGTGCCGGTAAATGTTTCACCGGTGGGCATGACGCAATCGGATTAACACCCGAATCGGCGCCGATGCTGTCGGACAGGAGAACACCTGAACAGCTTATCAAAGATTATGGTTCCGAAGATGCAGTCTGGGCGGCGTACGGCAAGCAGCACAATTATTTTCTTAATGACCTGCACCTTTATAAACTGCACAAGATTCCGAAGCCTACCATCGCAATGGTCCACGGGTACTGCATATATGGCGGATATTTCCTTGCCGGCGTGATGGATATTATTTTTGCTGCCGAAGATGCTCTGTTCCTGGCCGAGGTAGGCCAGTGCGATCCAGGTACCTGGGACTGGGGAGCCAGGAAAATGCTTGAAGTTATGTACGAACATCGCTTCCTGACCGGACGCGAGTGCTACGAATACCACATGGTCAATCGTATTTTCCCCGATTTTGAGACTCTCGAGAGGGAAACCCTCGCTTATGCAGAGCGTGTCGCGGATAATTTCGATATGGCTTTTACCGCCTTGCAGTATGACAAGCAGGCTGTTCATCATACCAGAGACCTCCAGGGATTTACAATGGCCTGTCAGGATGTCTGGTCAATCGCAGCGCCGGGACGCAAACCCCCTGGAGCGAGAAAGCACACGGAGAGAGAAGAAGGCAGAGGAATGGCGCGAACGCCGCGTGCCCTGGCTAATCTTGAAGCAAAACTGATATCGGAAGGTAAGGAAGTTCCCAAGCTGGTTACTGAAGCTCTCACCAGGGCAAGATCGAGGGACGACAAGGCGGTATGGCACAAGGCGACCCACCAGGCCTGGCGTGATAAAGAACGGGTAAAACGGGCTGAACAACTTGAGAAAAAAATCGAAGAGGAAAAAAAGCCCTAGAAATATCAAATACTACTTTTAGTTCATTAACGGGCTCCGGTATCAACCAGAGCCCGTTTTTTTACTCCCGCAATATCTTACCTGTAAGATCGATTGATATTGATGGGTTACGTTCACTCTACTCTTTCGACACGATTGTTACGCGTAGGGTGTGGTGGAGTCCCGATAAAATCGGGACGGAACCCACCATTAAACCTATGCCGTTCACTGCACCCATCCTACGCTTAAGATAAGACAGACCGGATTCCCGTTCAACAGATTTATAAACATCAATTAAGGAAGGACGGGAATGATCCTCCTGCGGTGGACCTGCGGCAGGACAGATTGATAACCACTAATATAAAAATGGCAAAAATGATCAGGAGCATCGTAATTCTTTTAGGAACATGCTTAAAATAAGGGAACGATTTTCCAAAAACCTGCACCTTATATAGTAGAGGTTTATTAAAGAAAGGCTGTTGATCGATCGAATCAGAAGAAGAAACCCTTGTCGGCAAGTGTCAGGCAGGGGATAAAGAAGCATTCCGTGCTCTCGTAGGGAAGTATCGTTCCGTGCTTTTCGGTACTGCTTATCTGATGACGCGCGACCGGGAATCGGCAGGAGATGCGGTGCAAAATTCACTGATACAGATGTGGAACCATATCTCTTCTCTGCGTCTGCGGAGCAGCTTGAAAGCCTGGCTGTTACGCATTGTGGTCAATGAGGTAAATCAGCAGCGTCGAAAGAAACGGCTGCCGACGTTTTCTGTGGAAGAGGTTCAAGAACTGGCGGGAGAGCCGGACGAAGTTGAGACAGTAGCAGTCAGCCATGAACGACACCAGCGCTTGAGAAAAGCCCAGGAAGTACTACCGAGGGATCAACGTGAAGTAGTTGTCATGAAGTATTTTTCAGAACTTACCATACCCGAAATAGCCACCGTAACCGGTATACGCGAAGGAACTATTAAGTCCCGCCTCAGCCGGGCACTGGACAAGCTGAGTGAGATTCTCCGTAACGAGGAAGAAACAGGAGAAGCGAAAAGGTAATATCATGGAAATAGAAGGTTTAGAGCAAGAACTAAAGGGCTTCTTTACAGCAGAAACCCGCCAGGCAGAACCTCCGCTGGAATGGTGGAATACTATAGTTGCAGGTCTCGAGGACCGAAAAAGAACTCCATTCTGGAAACGATATCTGCCTAAAACCCGCCTGGCATGGGCTCTGGCACTGCTTGCTTTACTAGTCATCGGCGGGACAGCCTATGCAGCTACCTTCATTGTTAGAGAACTTTTCTTGAGTTACGCCGGACACGTTGAAGAAGCAGGATTGGCCCAGGAATTAAACGTAAGCCAGACGGTCGGAGATGTTACCGTCAGGATCGAACGCGCTTATGACGATGGTAATGTGGTACTGGTAGGTTTTACAGTAAGTAATCCCCAGGAGAGATATAATACACATAGAAGTGAACTTAAGATAGAAGACGGGCAGACCTTACCGATGATGTTTGGTATGGGAGTCGTGCCGGGCTCGGAAATGATTATGGGTGAGTGGCGTCCGTCCGAGCGTATTGCCTTTATGGCTGGTTTCGATGCTTCTCTGATAACAGAAGAACCATCTTCTCTGAACCTGAGGCTGGATATGAAGATCAGCGAATCACCGCTGCCCGAGGGAAGCCAAACTTTTACATTCGATTTCAGTGTACCGTTCAATACTGCAAAGACTGTCAGTGTGAGCAGACGGTGGAGGAATCAGGTATAGCCATTACCCTGGAGAAAATCGATATATCCCCATGGGCGACAAAGGCCGTCTTCCGGATCCCCCAGGACGAGGATAATTCGGGATCACCAATAGTCTCGCTGGATTTACCTGACGGCAGTTCCGAGATGGAGAGTTTCGGACTCTCAATGGGCGAGTCTTCTGAATATCGAAGCTATTTCAATGGCGATTTCACCGACCAACATGGCGAATGGACGATTACAATCAAGGAACTGGTACTTCCGCCTGACCTGAGTGAAATGACCGAAACCGATATTGGCGGACAGAAAGTACTGATTGGTGAGTCAAGCGGAGAAAATCGCTTGTCAGGCCCCTGGATTTTTCACTTCGAGGTTCCATGATGTACGGTAGAAGTTTTGTTGCGAATTATTTATAATATGGATATATCATACATGAATACATAAATGATTGTGATACTTTATTGACTCGTCCGTATATATATTTGAAGCGATTTTACGGAGGACGAGGTTATATGGTTGATATTATTCTACGAGGTGTGTTTGAAGGCATCAGAAAACGCCGGAAGTCTGTAAACCTGTCAGCGTTTGTGCTGCTGGTTTGCAGTGCGGCGCTGATAGCGGGAATGGGATCATGTTCAACTTCAGAGGAAGAAGCAATCGATACGGAAGAAGGTCCGCCGAAGCGCAGTGGTGGAGGTACGGACCCAAGCTGGGCTTTTGCTTATAACAGCATCGAAGACATGTGCGCCCATTCGGATATCATCGTCGTTGGTACGGCGGACAGCATTAATGAAATAGAAGATGAACATCCGATGTATACGACCTACTGGAATTTCAAGATTGAATCGGTCCTGAAGGGAGACAATATGAAGGAAATCATCGTTCCCCAGATGGGCTCGCCCGACGTGCCCTACTCAGATATATCTTCCTGCCCGTTGTTTCACCCAGGGGATCGTTTCCTGCTGTTTCTTAATAAAAGCGAGACCGGCAGTTATTATTTTCACCCCCAGGGGCACTTCATGGTCTGGAAAGACAGGGTATATTCGATGAACTATGTTTTACCTGAAAACGATGCTCTCCGACCGGTGCCAGGACTCAACCCGAACGGCACGGAACTCAAGACCGTGGAGGAAGAAATCACCGGAATAGTCGATTCCGTCCACTTCATGTTCACGCGATATGAGTGGAGGGGACCGTACGACATTATCCGCTGCGACGCAGGAATGACGAGAGAGATCTACGCCAACCTGTTTAGCGGCAATAATGGGCCGGGCAAGGTTACCTTGAAAATAGATGAAGAGGTACTCCCTGAGGTTATTACGGTAAGTATCAGACCGGAGGAATTCACCGCCGAACCTTATGGTGAATATGAGTCCAGAATTCTATTAACACTGGCTTATGACATCGCTCCGGGAACATACCTGATCCCGGTGGAGTATGACTTCGAAGGAGTCGGCTCCGGCAGCCGGTCGGTCACGATTCACGTTAACGATCCCGCCGACTTCCCGGAAGTTACCAATGAGGATTTGATCGAACAGGGCTTACCACCTTTAGGAGGAAACGACGAGGAATGAATAATCAAAGATACCTTTCGCGAACTAACTTATCATGTAAATTCACGTTATTAATAAGTAAATGAAATAAAATTAATTGAGATTGAAGAGGAAGAAAAATGACAGGTAAAATATGGATCTATTCCGGTCTTGTGGTCCTGGTACTGGCATTGATGGGATTCGGTATCTGGTTCATACTTAATCCTGAAGATAAGATCGAGATACCTGAAGAAGAACCACTCGTCATAATGGATGTCAGCTTCCCCGAAGGAGGCGCGTTCAGCCAGCTATCCATTTATGAAGACTGCACGGTCATTCACGTCCGTGACTGGGCTGGGACAGGGGGACTCAGGCCGGGAGATGCATTCACCCGCACCTGGAGGACAGGCAAACTGAAGACTTCGGAAATCGATTCCTTTTTCAGTTATCTTGAAACACTGGATTTTAATGATATCGAGACCACCTACATATCGGAAAGACTCTCGGAACTCGTCCTGGCCAACGTAGCGGACGACGTCTCGGAAATATCCTTAGAGACAGGTAACTACATTAAAATATCCGCTGACAACGGCCGTGTGGATAACGTGGTAGCCGCGTTCGGGTACGTGCAAGGGGGCATCGACCTTGTATATGAACTGCCCTACCCGGTCGACTTCATCTATGCGGAACTTGCCGATATTATCGAGAATCATACTGAAGAAGTTTTGGTGGAAGAGCTGACAAAATAAGCGGAGGTTAAGTCGCAGTCAGGCGAAATATTCCGCAATGAAAAGAAAATCTTCCTTAACCATCATAATAGCTGTAATTGCAGCAGTTTTTCTGCTGTTATCCGGCTGTGATCATGAGGAAAGTCCACAGACCAACACCGGCAATGTCACAGGTACAATATTCGTAGATTACGTGAAGAGTTACGAAAATCTTGGAGAACTGGCTGAGGATGCCGATTTAATCGTTATCGGGACAATCAACCGGACCGAGACGGTACCTGATGAAGCAACCAGGGACAAGGAAGACCCGCGAGCTCGGATGTGGAATACGCGGTCGGTCTTACGTGTAGAAAAATCTGTTAAAGATGATTTCACGGACGAGATCACGATCATTCAGACAGGCGCTAAAGGCTGGGCGGAAGAGCCCGGTAACCCGGTATTCGCACCGGGAGAGAGATGCTTTCTCTTCCTGCGTGGAGGTGAAAACGGTATATACGGACTGCTTCACCCGGATGGCAGGCTCAGGATAGAGGATGACAAGGTATCTTCGATGAACTTCGTACTCCCCACCGGACAGGCGCGACCGCCTTTAGACCTTACCTTCTGGAGAATCGATCTCGATGACTTTATTTCCAGGGTGATAGAAACTGTTAAATCAGGTTTCGTCATCCCGGATGAAGAACCGGTGATTACGATGAACCTGTTAAGAGTAATGGGCGGCAGGAATGATGATCTGTCGGTATATGAAGACGGGACGGTTCTTTATATCAAACAATGGGGATTAAGACTGCCTGCGCCGGACCATCCACCGATAAAAGCATGGAGATTCGGGAAAATCGGTACCGAAGATGTAGAAAACCTGTTCGAAATCCTTGAGTCGACAAATTTCAACGAACTTGAAGCACATGACAGAGCATCCGATCCTCACACAGGATCAGGCATTATGAGTGATTTACGGGTAACCATATCCGCAAATAACGGATATATCAATAACAAAGTTTTCTCTTTAGCTTATTCCTCTGATGAAAGCCACAGTCAGTATAAAGTCTATCCTCTCATTCTTAATGAGATTTACTCGGAACTCATGAGGATTGCCGAGGAAGAAACGAAAGAAGCCTGTCGCGAGGAGATAGAAAGAAATATTGTCTATGAGTATCCGGATGAAGATGATCAGTAAACACCGCTGGCTCGTATCGCTGGTAATAATCGCGGTTGTCATAGCTGTTTCGGCTGTTATCATCTGCAGCAACCAGGTATTTCCAACCGGCAGTTCGGACAGTACAGGAGTAGTCGCCGTAAACGATGATTCGAGCGGCGTAATCGTCGCATGGCATAAAGACAGCACTATTAATGCGCAGTACATAGACAGCACGGGGCAGGCTCAGTGGGGAGAAGAAGGACTTTTCATAGCCGAATGCCCGTCAGGAAGCAGTCTTACCATGATTGAAGACGGTCTCGGCGGGGCCGTATTGAGCTGGTATGATACCTCTGCCCGTTCCGATGACCGTGATGATCCATCGTATTATGAGCCGATCCCTTTCTACTGCCGCAGGATAACGCGTGACGGGCAGGTTATCTGGAGAAATGAGCCTGTCTCCTCCGGCAGGGAACGATTTGTCATTTCCGATGGAAGCGGCGGCGTTGTAATTGCCTGGGATAATTACAGTGTATATCACAGAGGCCTATGGGATAATAACCTCCGGCTGCAGAAAATAGCCGCTGACGGGAGTTACCTCTGGGGTAACGACGGATTACTGGTTGTTTCCTCCTCTCCGTTCAGACCGGTGACCGATGAAGAAAAAGCCGCCGGTATCAAAGGCACATCCGCCCGGTCGAGGCCAACCTACACCGGGTTTCACCAGATCGCCAGTAACGGAGAAGGCGGTGTATTCGTATTCTGGGACGAAGAACAGGAAACCGGTTCCGGAGGAGTCGACGTCTACGCTCAGCACCTGGATGCCAGGGGAGAATATATGTGGCCGGAGAAAGTCATTGTAGCTGATAAAAGGTCGGTGTCTGCGGGGACAGTCATCGTGGCTGACCAGAGACTGGTGTCCGCGGAGAGTGACGGCTCCGGCGGAGCTATTGTCAATGTTATTGGAACGACGGACAGTATCAGTAAATTGCCGTTCACCGAAGTGCATATAGGCAGTGACGGCACGATATCAGGAACACGGAGATACAGCCCAGCCGATATTACCTTGAGTGACGGGGCAGGCGGCAGCTTCAGTGTCAGGATAGAGGAAGACCCCCCTTATGGAGACCCCCGCGAAAGGATTCCTGTCTACTGGATAAATAGACTGGATTCATCGGGACAACCGGTATGGAAGGAACAGAAGGCTTTGCCGGATGACGACCGGAGGTATGACCATGTTCACTATACACCGGATGGAAACGGCGGTGTTATTATCACCTGGGTCCTGAGGCCCGCATCCGGCATATATTCCGATGCCAGGGCACGGAAAATCGATTCCAACGGCAATATCGAGTGGGACGAACAGGGCGTCCCTGTTTTCGATATCCCGGGTGTTGTTTACCAGAAAACAGATACTGTATTAAGTGATCAGTCGGGAGGGATCATTGTTATCGGTAGATTAGGTAAAAGCGCCGTTCGGGGCGATATGATCTACGCTCAGCGGCTGGACGCGGAGGGCAACCGTGTCTGGGGTGGTGGAATACGAATCGACCATTGAGGAATACAGATGAATGAAGTAAAAGAAAAATCCATAACGCTGTATGATGCCGGTGGTTTTTTTCTTATTTTACTTTTTTTCGGAGTACCGCTGGGCACGTTGTTCGATTTTATCTGGAATCTGGTAGTAATCTCCGTGACTCTGCCGCGGCTTCCTGGCTCAGGAGAGATCCGGATTCACTTCTGGTGGCATCGTCTGCTTTTCTGCCTGATTATTACGGCTCTCGGATTTGTAATCGACTGGGCGTATTTCGAACTTACCTGGGACATGAGCCTCAGTAAATCTACGGAATGGCTGCCGGCGGTACCGCAATGGCTTCAATTCATCTGGCTGCTGCTGCCGATGTCCATGCTGTTCCTGGTCAATGCTGCCCTGTCATATTCATACTTCAGACTGAATCAACGCCAGGCATTGATATTCGGTGCCGTGATGGCATTTTTCACTACGCCGTGGATTTTGCCGGTTGTACCATACATAGCAGGATGGGTTATAAACCCATGAAAACGATTGTTCGAAAACAAAGTATTATATCGAATAGCAAGACGCTTCTAGTAAGCAGAGGTCTCTTACTCATTGCCGCACTGGGAATACTTGTAATAAGTCTCTTTACCAGCGATCCCGACACATTCACTATCGGGCCTACCTTCGATCCATTATGGGACCAGGTACTGATCACCGGCGGTATTGCCGTAGCGATAGTACTGTATTCCTGGTGGTGGCCCGGTTTCGGAGGTTTTGTCACCGTAGTATACGGTTCCCTGCAAATAATCTGGGGATTTCAAGCTATACAGTCCGGTCATATTGAAACCGCTGTCCCGGTTTCCGTTTACTATAGTTTATATGCGCTTCTTATTGCTGGCGGAATCATCGGTATTATCGCGGGAATGAGAAGAAAAACGCCGTTGGCTGAAGATACCGGTCTTACAAAACGACTTCGTAAAATCACGCTTATTATAAACCTGAGCCTTGCCGGGCTGTCTACTGTTTTAGGAATTATAGCAGTGATTATTACATTATATTCTTCTTATTCACCTGACTATTTTGTCGCCAGCGTGTTCTATCTTGTTCCTACCTGTCTTATCCTTGCCTGGATCGCCCGGATGTGGCCTGCCCAGGGTGGACTGCTGGTAATAGCTGCGGGTGTGTTCTGGCTTGTTCTGGCGACTATCCCGAACTGGGAACTCCAGCTATTCATACCATATGCCGTACTATGCGGGCTATTGATAACAGCGGGTTGTCTGAATATTGCCAGAGGATACCTGATTGGACGCAGACAGGGAGTTGACGTATGAAAAAGGCTGGACCCGTACTCATGATTGTTGCTATGTTTGTTTTTCTGACTCTGGTTTTTTCCGCCTGCGGACCGGACATTACCGAACTTCAGGCGATTGAACAGGAAACGATAGAATTGCTGGACAGCATTAACCAGACATACAAAACAGAGATAAATCAGTCTTCTCAGAAGGTGAGGGTATACGTTCCTGATATTATGACGCTCGGAAGCGCGCTTGATGAAGCCGGAAAGAAGATGCCTGAACATGTGACGGTCATCGAAAGGATCGACCCTCCGGAAGGACTGAATCCTGATCCTTCAGTCCACTTCCCGCAGTTAATAGTCGATCCGTATGTGCATATGACTGCAGAACTTTTTGGAAAACTTGAACTGGTCGACGGTTATTTGAAAGTAGATGACTATTGCATCATATGGCTGCCCGGCTATTTCGTTCATAATAATGACGGTACGATCGAGGTCTGGGACAGAGAAGGCAATGTGGTCGGTCGGGTAGGTGAAGATATTTACATGGGAGGCGGGGGAATATCAAATCCGTACATACTCCCAATAAGAAAAGGTACACTACCGGGCGATACGCTTCCGGGAAAAGAAAAGTACTGGGTACAGTCCGGAGCAAGGTTGAATCTGAATTTTTTTTCAGACCTTTTCAGCCTGGAAATTATCGATTGTGATGGACAGGAGTATTATTTCATGACGCAAAAACTTCCGCTGGAGGAAAAAGGTGGGAGGAATACAATCATTACAGGAACGCTTGTAGCGAATCGCCAGGATGGATTCAGATGCCCCTCCATTTCCGTGTTATCGGGGTCCGATAATAACACTATGATCCACTATACTCCGATCTGGCCTTCTCTTTTTCAAGCCCGGTCTGAGGACGGGATACTGGAAATCCTGGATGCTGAGGGGAACATTATTGCCCGGGACGGGGATGAAGTAACTCTCGACGGGATAACCACCTTCGGAATACGTACCGAACTTGCGAATCAACTGAATGAAGAAATGCCGGGTGAGTGTTGCAACAAGAAGTTTATCGTAGAACGGGTATTACCCGAGGATTGAAGAAAACGATCTGGTGATGAAAATGAACCGAAAAATGAGTACACTGGTGACCATCGGTCTAATTATGGTGCTTGTGCCGGTTAATACTGCACTCATCATATTCATTTTTTCGTTATTCAGAAACAATGAATATACGGTCGTTTCGTCAATCGAAGGTCCTTCGACTGTATATCTTGAGCCCGGTATATCGGAGACACTTTTCTTTATCGGATTGGCTATATTCCTTTGCGGACTTATCATCCTCGGATACGCCAAAGTCAGGCGATTCCTGCAGAAAACACGCGGTGAGGAAAAATGAATATCAGAAGGATTTTGATTTTAGTACTGGTAATACCAATTTTGGCAGGCATGGTTTCCTGTAATGCTTTGGAACCTATCTCACCTGCCGGAAACTCAGGCGAACCTGACATGTCAGGAATATCGGAAGACGAATTCATACGAAGAACTGAAATCGTACCTTGATGAATCCCGGGATATGATACCGTTCCGCCCCGGGCAGGAGGAAAGGATGACCGCAGCGATAGAAGATGTTCCGCTTCTCAAACCATATCTTGCTTATTCTACCGGGGCCGGACTGGATGAAAACGGCTTTTACCTGGCAGTCGTATTGGTGAACTCCGATAGCAGCCTAGCTGAGAGTAATGCCGACCTGCTGAAGCAGCGGATTGAAAAGACAGAGAACGTCTGGCAGGGAAGGGTCTGGACCGAATGGTTTACGGACGTGCGGATCGAAAGTGATGGAAGGTTGGTACTGGCGAAACTGTACGGTTCGTTCTGCGAATACTGGGCTGACCGGTTCAATAATCTCGAAGTGACATGGGGAGGTAGCTATGAACCGCTACTGCTTCACGAATAGGTAGATTGAAGGATAAGTAGAAAATGAAAAAAGCCGTTAACTTATTAATACTGATAACAGTTGTCATCTTAACATCCTGTGGTTCCGATACAGAATCCGGTGTGGTGGTTGATTTCCCGGATGAGAAACTTGAGGTGTTGATAAGGGATTACATAAACAAAGATGAAGGCGATATATATTCAGGCGATCTTGAGAAAATAACATCCTTACAACCTTCTGGGAAAAATATCTCAGTTAGAATCAAGGACCTTACCGGACTGGAGTACTGTACCAATCTCAAGAAGCTGGACCTGAATAACCAGGAAATCCGCGATCTTTCTCAGTTGAGTAATCTGACGGGACTCACGGAATTGATTCTGTTTGCGAACGAAATTCGCGACATTTCACCACTGGCTAACCTGACAGAGTTTGAACATCTGAACCTGAGTAAAAATCATATCAGGGATATCTCATCGCTGGAGGTTCTTGATAAACTCAAGTTCCTGGACATTTCGCGGAATACTGCTGACGATATTTCTCCTCTGGGTTCTTTGAAAAATCTTGTGAATCTTTCCGCAACCAACCTCTATATCAGTGACGTCTCTCCTCTAACGTCACTTGAAAAATGTATAAATCTGAAAGTCGGCGGCGCCGATTTGACAGATATTTCCCCACTATCATCCATGAAGCAACTCAAGAAACTGACTGTGGTCGGAAGTCCGCTGACAGATTTATCGCCGATAACATCCTTGACCAACCTTGAATACATCAATCTCGTGGGAAATGAAATTGTAGATGTTTCCCCGCTTTCGTCATTGGATGTGCTGACGGAACTCAATCTTGGAAAAAACAACATATCAGATGTTTCTCCGCTTACTGGGCTGAACAATCTCCATGCGCTGTATCTCTATGATAATCAGATAACGGATATCAGCCCTCTTCTGCGACTTGAACGGTTAAGAAGTCTTGCGCTTACAGATAACCCGCTAAGTGATAAATCGATAAATGAATATATTCCACAGCTTGAAAAAAATCGGGTTGAGGTTGACTGGAGATAAAGCTTATAAAAAATCGAAAGCACCGAATAAGGAAGAGAGCAAAATGAAAAAACTGATTATTGTGGGAATCATACTGATTATTTCAGTTGCTTTACTGTTGCCGATAACGGGGTGTAACGGAGAGACCGGGGAAACAGAACCTGCTACTTCCGAAAATAATCGTTGGCTGGGGTACTTACGGATTCTTCCGGTGAATGAAACTACCCTGGCCGGGACATTTATCCAGACCAGTGAATATCGAGACATGCTAAAAAGGTTTTATGCCGAGAAGTCAGCAGAATCGGTACTGACTGTTGAACGACTTGCTTTTAATAATTTAGAACTTTTCAATAAAGGGTCTTATTCGGATGAAGAATGGAAAAGCACCCTGGGTTTTACTATCGACAATGTAACGGCAACGATAATCGCCAGCGCCGGTCCGCCTTCGGAATACCAGGCGGTATACGGGACATTCACCGCCGAAGATATCGAGACCGCAGCCAAAACCGGTCCTTTACAGGAACACCTGGAGATAAAATCACACGCCGGGTACGAGTATTATAGCTGGGGAGAGGACCTGGGTATCCATATGTCCCCGGAATGGCGTAGCAATATACGTAATCTTGGCAGGGGGCACCGGCTGGCGTACGTGGACGGTTTTGCCCTATGGATGATCTGGACGGAAGGTATAGAAAGCATGATAGACGCCTATGCCGGGAACATACCTTCCCTTGCCGATAAAGAAGATTACCAGCTCCTTGCCGCCGAACTTGAAAAAACGGGCGTGGTAACGGCGTTTTTCTCCTCTGACGTGCTGAGTTTAGTAGAATTTATTGAACGCACTCAGGAATACTTAACGGATGTGGAAGGCTCTGTTTTCGAAGAACAGGACCCGCTAGGAAACGAGCCACTTTTAAAACCGTTTACCTCTTTCGTTACAGGAGCAGGGGAAGATGAGGACGGACAATTTATGGTGATCATTTTGTTTAATCCCAACGAAAGTACCGCGAAAGCGAATGTCTCACTGCTTGAAGCTCGTATCAACGAATCGGAAATGTACCCGCACATAACGAATCCTGATTGGAGAAATAAGACATGGATGGATGATGGTGGTATCGAGTCGATGGAGATAACCAGCAAGGGACGTTTAACGATGGCGAAGCTGTATAGCGAAGTAATTTTCAGCTGGAAGTACTTTCACCACTATAGCACTCAGGGACCGTACTCACCGCTGCTGCTGCATGAATGATACGTGATGATTGTTTTGTAATGGGCGAAAACCTGTAGAAAAAAAACTGCTGCAAAGGGAGTACATATAGTGAAAAAAATTGTAGCCACCATAATAAATCTTCTATTATTGATGACTGCCGGGTGCGTCAAATCCGATGATTCATCCAGATCCGGGAGTCTCGAGTTACCTCCGGATGAGTGGTACCTGGTCTATGAAGCTAAAGATGACAATCACTATAGTGCTTTGTACTTTCCCGATGAAAATAACGGTTGGGTAGTTGGCGATTCAGGCACTATTCTGCATTCGGAGGACAGTGGTACTTCATGGGAAATAATGAAAGTCGAGACAGAGAGTGATCTGACATGTATCCATTTCTCCGGCAGTCAGAAAGGCTGGGTAACAGGTTCTCATAGGACACTTGGTATAACTGCAGATGGCGGCAAATCGTGGAAATGGCAACAGATAAATAATAGCGGCGGGACTTTCCTGGATATATATTTTTCCGATGAACTCACCGGCTGGCTGGTCAACAACTATGGCAAAATACTCCATACCGAAGATGGCGGTATGACCTGGGTACCTCAGGACAGCGGTACGGACAGGGCCCTGTCGTCAGTCTTCTTTATAGATGCCGAAACAGGCTGGGCGATAAAAAGCGAGCGTGAAATACTTCGTACCGAGGACGGTGGAAATACCTGGACCGGAACAGGGGTGAACATGTCACTTCCCGGCGGTACTCTATTTACCGACGTATTCTTTATCGACAGCAAGGAGGGCTGGATAACCACTACTACCGGAGCGAGTTCCGATTCACGGGTCACATGGTCACCTCTTCTTCATACCACGGACGGCGGTGAGTCATGGTCGGTACAGGCATCACCCCCGGATAAATGGTTGAAGCGTATCATCATGAATGATAACGGAACAGGCTGGTTACTCGGTTCGAAGGCGTTATATTACACGAATGATGATGGTAGTTCGTGGACGTTCCTGCTGGAAAGCGGCTGTGATCCTCTGGTGGATATCTTCATCACAGATAACGACCATGTTTTTGCTTTGACTTTTACCGGTAATATTTTCACGATGAGATTCACCGAAGAATTCTATAAGTCCGATGAAAATGTGTCAGAGGCAGAAGGATATTCAGGAGAAACCAGGGAAATCGGACAGCAGATCCAATACTCTTCTCAATGTATCTGGGAAGATTTGTTTGTCGGAGTGGAATACATGTATGAATATGGATTAGTTAAGCAAAACATCTTCAGTTACAATCTTAACACCGGAGAAGAAAAAAGCCTGCTGGCTTTAGATCCTTCACCATCCCAAATCGATCCTCCATCGATTTACCAAAACCTGGTAGTCTGGACGGAAGCTAATATAGGTGAAACCGATCCGGATACAATCGATTGGGACAGGGTAAATTACGATATTTTCCTTTTTGATATTGATACCGGTGAAACAAAGCAGATTACCGATGATGAATACATTCAAGAAGATGTGGTGATTTCCGGCAGGTGGATCGCCTGGCTTGACAACAGGCACGGTACGGGCGAACTTTACCCCTACCCGGCTTCTCTTAATGTATATACCTACAACCTTGATACCGGAGAAGAAAAAAGGATTACTTCGGAAACAACGGCGGAAGGATACGGTCGCCTGGCTGTGAGTGACGATCTCATCGTCTGGAGTGACAATCGTCATGCTGAGCCGGTAAAAAGCCGTCCCAGCAATATAGCCGACTACAACAATGAAATATATGTTTACAATCTTGTAACCGGGGAAGAACAGCGTATCACGGATTATCCCGGTAACGATCATTATCCGGCAGTTCATGGTAACCGCATTGCCTGGCTGCGTCAGCTTGACCTGAGCAAGACTGAAATAGTGGTGTACGACCTCAATACGGGAATTGAGACCACAGTATCGAGTAGCGGCTACGCGGCTTATACTCCCTCGATATATGAAGAGCTGGTAGTCTGGTCGGATGCAGGCCTGAGTAAGGGAAACACATGCGGTGATGTAGTTAGCAACGGAATGTCAGGAGCGGCGGATATTTACCTGTATGATTTTACCTCCGGTAAGGAGTTACTGCTTGTTCCGTCTGAAATCCTTTCACGGAGGGTATTGCTTAATCCGGTAATACATGGTAACTATTTCGTATATACAGATGCGATAATGATAGGACCAATCGTCTATGTGAAGGAACTTGAGAAAACTCAGGAGAATTAAAGATGAAAAAGGATTCACTAAGAGCACTGTTATCGATGATTCTTGTGTATTTGGTGATATTCCCGGGTTGTAATGATAATGAACTGGACGAAGGAATACCTGTATCCAATATAGAATTCCGACTTGAAAAATACGGTACCTGGGACTATTCACACTTCCTGGAGACCGCGGAAACCGACTTCCCTTATGACCCGGACAGCGGAATGTCAGAAGCTATAACTATCAATACAGTCGAAATAAAAGGCATTAATTACCTGGTTTTGACTCTGGATCCGATGGGATCCGGAGAAAACAGCGGACTGTTTATCTTCGATATCGAGAATCCGGTCTCTCCGTGTCTGGTGTCGAGTATCGTCCATCCTGTCAAAGAGCGAAAATCATACCTGGTGCGTGATATTGCAATCCAGGACGAGATTATCTACGCAGGGCTTTTCGGTGATAAAGGATTATGGGTAATCGATATCTCAGATCCTGCTTCACCTGTGGATCTGGGAATAGCTGACGTCGAAACGAACAGTAACATACTGGTTTCGGGTGATTACCTGTTTTCGTCCGGCCAGCGATACAATGGGATCATTGTATGCGATATTTCCAATCCCGGTAATGTGAAGGAAGTAACAAGGCTGGATATATCGACCCGTGACTGCTGCCTGGAGATAAGCGGGGATCTTCTATTCATGGGTATTAAAAACATCCTGACCATATATGATATTTCTAAACCCGAAAGTCCGGTGAAACGTGTAGACTTCGGACTTTCTCTTTCCGGAGGGCTCTCGACTGAGACAGGATGGGAAGGTCACAAGATGGACTGGAGTGACTGGGCACACATTAATGATATACAGGTATCAGGCAACTATGCCTATATTGCCTTCGGCGCCGGTGATGTCCGTGTTATCGACATTAATAATCCGAAATCACCAGAGGAATTAAAAACTGCCGGCGTGGGCAGATTTGTCATTTCTCTAAAAGCAGAAAATGATCGGCTCTATGTGACAAATACTGAGTATGAAAACACCAAGATAAAGCTTGATATCCTCGATATATCTGAACCTGAAAACCTGGTTTTAGTTGATACCGTTACGACTGAAGCCGATTTCATTCTGGGCGGGGTCACCTTTGCATATTGCTGGATGAGACCGCAAACAACCGGGGAGTACATAATGATTCCGGGAATGCGAATTATCGGTGTATTCAGGCGCGTGACCATACCAAGCAATTAAATCCTGTA
This sequence comes from Dehalococcoidales bacterium, assembly GCA_016932435.1. Next base: position 30,268 of record JAFGCW010000010.1, read on the forward strand.
ATTATTACGATGAGAATGGGGAAATAGATCTGTGAAACTACTTAAATATTTACTCGTCATAGTAATCGTCTTTTTTGTACCCTTACCAGGATGTACGAATGATGACTCTAAATCCTCGCTGTTAACCCGGGATTTTACGTTTACCGGAACATGGGAAGAAGTCCTGGAAATTACCGGGGCTAAAGAGGATCCGATATACATTCAGTCGTTCTCTTACAGTTTCAGGGGAACTAGGCTTAAAGGTATGTCGGGCATGTTTTTAAGTGAGTATAACGAAGGCTCAGGGACAGGTTTTTTCAATTTCTACATGGATCTGGAGGGTGAATTACAATGGTCGGGAAATGAAAACGATGGTGAGTGGCCTGACCAACTCTATTATGATCCTTCTGAAATTTTCAGGGAGATGGATAAGATCGGCTTGGACAAAATCGTTGAAGGAGCTGAAAGTACTTCTATCAGGATCGATCCTTTCATCGGTGAAATGAACTACCGCTACAGAAACATGTTCTATCTTAAAGATGGCGAATTGCTTCCTCTCCGTACTATTTCCTTTAATTCCACCGAAAGATCGGCTTCTATCCACTTAGACAGCTTTTATTCACATGATCCTGAAGCCCCGTTTCTACTTGATTCTATCAGAGATGATAACATGCAGGTCTGGTTCGTTACCGGTGATTTAGAGAAAGCATCTGAAGTTGAATACCTGGAAAACCAACAGGGACCTGAATTCAAGGAATTTGTTGCCGGTATTCATGAAATATTACCGCTCGGATGGGAAATGATGTTAACCACTCAGGAGAGTATGCAACCTCCGCATGGCCTTGGTGAACCGTTATTTCGCCTTGATTTTACCGATACTATTAACAAATTTAACGTTGAGCATGGGATAGAGAGTATTGACATTTCACCTGGTCTCCGCCTGGTTTTCTATGATATAGATGACAAGCAATTAATAATGGATATTATTGAAACAGAGAAGATTTATTCATGGGATATCCCGCAGTACTATGATGAAAGTCTGCTATATATAGCAGTCACATCTCCGGTATACATTAATAGTGGTTTTCATGATGACGAGGTAATGAAGTATTATGAACCTCTCGAAAAAGCATTGAAGAGCTATTTTGCCGAAGAAAGAAACAGTAGCTAACCGAAGGGAAATAGAAGATGAAAAAACTACTCGTGAATCTTATGAAAATTGGAGTATTACTGCTACTCATAGCAACAGTAACGCTTTTTTCAAGTTGTGACGATACGGTGATAACAACAACCCCTGAATTCGATCCGGACATGAATGAACTTTCACTGCTTGAGTTGTGGGGGATGATTGCGGATTCAACCGATATTCAGGAACACACTACCGAAATGAGCACTTTCCAAATGAGCTGCGATGCTGAGGGCAGACTGGACCGGTTATCATTTGATTTTGGCGGGACGAATAATGAAGGCAGACCATGTATTTATTTTGCCGACTTCAATTACGAGAGTAAAATAGACATCCGTGCCTACGAAGTGGATTCCTTTCCCGTTAAGAGACACCCGGCGTTGGTGTTGGAAGAAATTGATAAGATTGGTCTGGATGTGCTGAAACCGAGCAGTGAAGCGATGACGATCCATATATCATTTACAAGCGGCGACGTTGGGTATAGGAACGACAATCTTGATATTTTTCATCTTGAAAACGGTGTACTTGTGCCGTTGGATGAAATCATCTTTCACAACCAGGCTTCCTGGTGTACGATATCTGTTTATCACCTCGTACCGAATGACAGTGTGGTTGATGAAAATGGGCAAACCACTACAACAACCGCTCCAGCACCGGTACCACCGGGTGAACGGACTTCGCAAACATGGTTTCTCAGCGAAGACATAAACATGGCTGATACAGTTACCTACCTTGGGAAAACCTCGTTTGCCGAATAGGAGCAGGGAAATGAAAACACAATGTATTAAGTGGGTACTGATTACCGTGCTGCTTACAACTCATTTAACGGTGGTTTCCTGTAGTGATAACGATGCGGACATGGATGTTAGAGTGTTGTCTTCAGCCGAGGAGGCGAGTAAGATCATCGGTCTGCCGCTGCCGATGCCGGAGTACCTGCCGGAAGGTTACGAGGTTCGGTCCGTAGAAGTTGAAGGCGATGCGGTACACGGGAACTGGGACGTATCCGTCTTGATCAACGATTCTGAAGACCCGGGTTCTTCGAATAATATCAGCATGGTTATCCACTGGTTTTATCCGGGGATAAAACTCATCGATGTAGAAAAAGTTGCTGTAGGCGAGAGTAAAGCGATAGTTTTCAGGGAACCGGACTACACTACGTTACTGTGGTTAGATCAGGAAAGCCGCACAATGAGATTAAGAGGTAATGTTACCCTGGAATTTGATGAACTGGTGAAGATTGCCGAATCTATCACTGTTCCTCCCAGGGAAGTCCTCGATGTCAGTATCGAACCCGACTACGACATGGTTATCCCGAGAGGTAGTTCGAAGGAATTCACACTGTATGTGCATAACAACGCTATCGAACCCATCAAAATATCATTGGATAGTAATGACGAACTGCCGAAAGAGATCAAGGTAAACCTGGAGGAAGATTCGTTCAGTCTTCAACCGGAAGAAAGCCGGGGGATCAATGTATACGTGGAAGTAGAAGATGACGCGCCGTCACCAATCCGACCTGAACCTGGTGATAACGAAAATTTGCCGGAGGAATTACAGGATTCGCCGCATCCGATAATCGATGAGATGTATTATCGCCTGACGATTGTTTGTAACTATGAGATATTCGAAAATAAGCCCCATCCGAAACGTGCATCTGTCCGGTTCCGTATTGACCCGCAAGACCTGCCACCGGGCATGGTCACTTTTCGTGAAGCTGTTGCTGCTGCTGATTTCCCGTTGAGTCCGCTGCTGCCGACATATTTACCCGAAGGAACGGAATCTCTGCCGATTGGTTACGAAATTGGTGACAAAAGACCGTATTGCATCACCGCCGTCTATAATAATCTGCGGGTCGGGCTGTGCCCGAAAACGGGGATAATGGAACCTCCACCTGAAGAGGTTGGAGAAAGAACTTTCATTCATGAGATTCCGGCTATTATAAGAGAGAACAGGATCGACTGGTGGAGTTGTGATATCCATTTCAGTTTGGTAAGCGATGAAATATCCATTGATGGTTTGAAAGAGATAGCCGAATCAATGTTACAATTTACGCCGTTTTCCGGAAGCTGGCTGGATAGATAATCCGTAAACAGAAAAGGAAGGAATGGTATGTTATGAAATATCGATTACTATACTGGATACTGATTCTTACCCTGCCGGCAGGATTACTTCCCGGCTGTAGTAATGACCGTACTGATTATAAAGAAGTTATCGAAAAAGCTATCAAGGCCTCTGAACAGGTACGATCATACCGGGTTGAGATGCAAAGCAGCATTATAGAGCAGGAAAATACCAGCCAAACAAATTCGGTTATGGAATTCGTCGCACCGGACCGTCTGCATACTGTTACTCGCATGTCAGGTGAATTCAGCAGTAGTGAAGAGATGATACAGATAGGGACAACAGTGTACACACGGGAGAACAGCACCGATGACTGGCGCATCCGCGACTGGGAGGATGAAAGGATGGCTGCGCGGGATCTTGCCAGCGGAATGCTTCTTTCACTCGAAAAGCTTGTGGACATTGAAATACTCAAAGACGAGAAGATAGACGGAATAGATTGTTATCATTTCATGGGTAAAGTGAATATACAAGGTCAGCAGGAAGAGGAACTTGCCTTGTTAGATGAATCAGATCCTTATTACGAACAACGGAAGATGGTGTATGAATCTGTTGATTATATCCGTGATGATATGGAGTTCTGGATAAGTAAAGATAATTATATGCTGCGGCAATGTACGGTGTATATGGAGATACGTAGCTATAAAGACAAAGGAGAGGATACCGAGGAAGTCGAAAATTATGGTTCCACCACCATGCTTAGATTTTACGATTACAATGAGCCTGTAGAGATAACTGCTCCATCAGCGGAACACGCCGATAGTGACAACATTTCAGCCGATGCAGGTATTAATACAGCAAATATCTCAAGTAGAAGTTATTATTCTGATCAGGCTTATCTTACGGTCGATCTTCCGATAAACTGGGCTGTTACCGAAGGCTATGAATATCTGACTAAATCGCTCGAAGGTATAGTAGCATTTAATAGCTGGAATCAAACGGATTTCTGGGCCAAAGAGGTGCAAACCGGCAATACGGTAAGGTACAGCTTATATACCGTCAGAGACCAGGTCCCTGACGGTGGAGCCTATGTGGTGCTGTCGAGGGTATGGGGTCCGCCTCTTTCACCGGACCATTTTCCTGATGAATACGCTTCAAACAGTCTGGAGAGTCTGCTGGACTGGTACGATATTTCCGAATATATCGGCGGTCAGTACTTATTATTTTTCAAATGGGGCAGGTACATGCGGGTGGATATATGGTGTAACGAACATGCATCGAACGCAACATTGAATGAGTTAAAAGTGCTGTTAGAAAGCTGGCATTTCGACAAGATTCCCGCTGGCGACATCGAATGGGCTGCGTTACAGGCCCGTGAACTTCTCCCGGAATCAGTCGAGCCAAAAATGTTTCTTACACGAGCGGGGAGATATGGACCCAGATATACCGAAGCCGAGGTAGATGATGATGAGATTGTACATATTCGCTTTATCTATACATGGAATCAGATAACTCTGCCGCGACCGATCCCGGCTGATTATCAATTTAATTCGGCGCACTGGTGGACGATTGATGTGCTGCCGGACGGCAGTGTTGTACTCACCGGAGAGGGCGGGGCAGCCCTGCCGAATTAACAATCACGATGATATACTAATTAATCCAGTCGTTTTTATATCACTTTACTCTCATGTTGTGTAAGTTTTTGCCTGAATCCATTATATGATTGTAGAATTAGCATTACATTCACCGAAAACAAATCGAGAAAGAGGTTTTGCATGGCACTACACATGTCCAGGGAAGAACTCATCGAAGAGGAAAAAAGACTGAAAGACGAGATAGAGAAGAGAAACGGCAAGACCGTTGAAGAGCTGTACCAGGAGAGGGAGAAGAGGATACTCGATGCCATGCAGATGAAAGAGCCGGACAGGGTGCCGGTGATTTTCTTCGATGTGCCGTTGCTTGCCTGCAGGTATGCCGGACTACCCTTTTCCACTGCTTATTATGACGCGCCAGCCTGGAAAGCCGCCTTTAAAAAGATGTTCGCCGACCTTGAACCGGACGGCTGGTCTGTTGCGGGTAAAGAATCGGGCGTTGCTCTTGAAGCTACCGGGACCAATTGCACTCTCTGGCCGGGCGGTAATCTTCCTCCGGATGTCGGGAACCAGGTACTCGAACAGGAATTCATGAAAGAAGATGAATATGACCTTTTTCTTGCCGATCCATCCGACTTTATCCTTCGGGTCTGGCTGCCGCGGGTCTATGATACCTTGAAACCGCTAGCTAAGCTTCCTCCTTTAATGAACCTAGGTACTAATATAGCCATGATAAGCACGCTGTTTGCTTCGGAAGAGTTCGCGACAATGGCTGAAGCGATGAAAAAGACCGGTGAAGCGACTCTTGAATGGAATTCACAGATGGGACGGGTGGATAAAGAAATGGTTGCCCTCGGCTTCCCGGATACGCAGATAATAGCTCGTGGTGGGGTGCAACCGCCTTTTTTAAGCTTCAGTAACAATTTTCGGACGTACCGGGGAGTGGTGATGGACATGTTCCGGCAACCGGAAAAGCTTAAAGCTGCCCTGAACAAGATGGTTGAGTACCGCATTGCCACCGCCACCCCGGCTGTGAAAGTAGAGGGTAAACCGGCTGTAGGCGGCGCCAGCGAACCGCACCGGGTGTCCGATGAATTCATGTCGAGCAAGCAGTTTGAAGAGTTCGTCTGGCCTAACTGGAAAAGGTGTATCGATACAACTCTTGGTCTCGGTTATGATGCCGTATCGATGTTTTTCGAAGGGCAGCGTGACCGGCAGATCGAGTATTTCACGGACTACCCGAAAGGAAGCCTGATTATTTTATTCGAAAAGACTGATATATTCAGAGCCAAGGAAATCCTTGGAGACCGGGTCTGCATTATGGGCAATGTACCGCTTTCCATGTTGCAGGTCGGTTCGCCTCAGGATGTGGAGGAATACTGCAAGAAGCTGATCAAGGTATGCGGCAAGGGGGGCGGCTTCATCCTGGCGAACGGCGGCGGCATCTACGACGCCAAACCGAAGAACATGAAAGCAATGGTCGACTCGGTAAAGAAATACGGCTGGTACTGATTAGATGATAGTTGTGTACTATTCATGGGGCGGGTCACTGTCGTATCCACTGTTCGGATTGAGGAATATTTTACCCGGTTCGCCCGGCAGCGTCGTCAGCCAGTCGGACCAGATTTGATACGATAAGGTCTGAAGAACGAATTGCGTTCTCCATGTAACATTAGAGACGGTAATGAGCTTGCCTTACCAGCCATCTCAAGCATTGTTGAAGAACATTATGCAATCTATTAATATATAGATTAGCTATTGTGATCGATATATCATAAAATAATTACAGACAATCTGATAACAACACGATAATTAAAACATATTAGAGTGAAAGTAGTTATGGATCAGGAAAAGAACGAAGAGAGCCTTTTAAACGACATCGATTATCAACTGTGGATCACGCTGGACCACTTGAGATATATGATTTTTAAAACTAGAAGACAAGAACTATCCAAATATAACATTACCCCTGAGCAGGCTCAGGTTCTGTACAATCTCGGTCAATTTAGTTCACTCACCCTTAATAAACTGGTAGAGTATACCCAGCATCAGCATCACTCTATATCTACACTGATAAACAGGATGGTTAAAAAGGGGCTAGTCAGCAAAACAAAGATACCGGGGAAAGGGAAAAAATTAGAAATATCGATATCGGAACAAGGACAGGAAGTACTCGATACAATACGTAGGGACACCTTCGGCACCATATTTGCCTGTCTATCAGAAGAAGATAAAAAAGAAATGATTAATTATATGAGCCGTTTATTAATAAGTTCTTATAAAGAGCTTGGAAAAGAAATTACCCCTCTCTGTATTTTAAACTCTTCAATTGCTTCATACACTAAAAATTTACTTCGGTAAGGAATATCACTTCTATCGGATTGCGGTAACCTGATGCACGCTTATGCTATCTCCAGACCATACAGCACAGGTTTGTATAATTCCTACCCGGTCTGTAATCTCCTTTCTCTACCTGATTAAGTACCATTAACCTTACCTGTTCTTTCCGGTTCAATGTCACTCTTCCTTCCATGGTGACATTTTCCCTGAACAGTTATCTGGTGACAAAATCGTAGAACATCAACACAAGTAAAAAGTCCACTTGACACGAAGAGGTGAAACATTTATACTACCACCCACAATTAATCGATTATCATATGTGATAATCATATATGATAACGCTCAACGACTTACTCGTGAAATAATATGACGACAAGAAAATGCCAGGTAGTACTCCGAATGAGAAAAGCTAGCCCTGCCGGGGGAAACCAGGGATCTGAGTCTTGGCAGCTGGCATCAGCCTAAATTACAACTATACCCCTTCCATGTCCGGAGCCCTGGGGGTAATCGGGTTCCGCGGCAGGGCTGGTAAGGGAGGTGATGTGTCTGGATTATAGAGAACCAAATGACAAGGCAGAAGGATTTACTGGAGGAGGGCGTTGGAATATGGTATATCGGAGAATATAAATAAAATCAGGAGAGGAGTTGAATGTAATTGAAAAAGAAAATTGTCTGGATATTGGTTAGCTGTTTGATGGTTGTGTCACTGGTGATGATGTCTTGTGGTACCACAACGACAGAAACAACAACGGAAGAAGAGGCGGGGGAAGACAAAGTAGTGATAACTGAGAGCGAGGTAAAATCAGAAGAGACGGAAGAAGTAACGGAAGAAAAATCGGAATTACAATCTCCGGGAGTACCCAAATACGGTGGAACATACACGATAGCCACGCTTACCGATCCGACCAGCTTCGATGATTGCGAGCAGGGTAACTCCGGAGCACAGGCTGCTGTCTATTGCTACCAGCAGCCTATGAACCTGGATTGGACGAGAGGACCAGCCGGCAGCGGAATTACCGATTTCAACTCAGGTGGCGGCGCCGTGGAGGATTATATGGGTCCGGAGATTGCTGAAAGCTGGACGATGCCAGAGCCGGGTGTCTGGGTGCTGCAAATCCGCCAGGGAGTGCACTGGCAAGGAGCGGACAGCGAAGCCGGACGGCTGGTGGGTGGTCGCGAACTTACCGCTGATGACGTTGTTTATAGCTTCAATCGACATATAGAGTCACCTAAATCATGGTTAAATGTCAGCCAGCCGGTGGTAGCAGGCTCGGCAACTATCGAAAAAACCGGATCCTGGGAGGTGACTATTCGGACACCAGTCGAGTATTGGACATCCTTCTTATGGGTAGTCTACGGGGCTGGTTCTAACCGCATTTATGCACGCGAGGTAGTAGAGAAATACGGCAACGTGGAGGACTGGCGAAATACAGTTGGAACGGGGCCTTTTATTTTCGCTGACTATGTTCCCAGCAGCATAGTAAGACTTGTTAAGAACCCCAACTACTGGGAGACAGACCCGGTGGGTACGGGTAAAGGTAACCAGCTACCCTATGTGGATACAGTGAAAGAAATGATAATACCTGACCTTTCAACCCAGCAGGCGGGGCTTCGCACCGGTAAAATTGATATGCTGGCCGGACTTATCCGTGAGCACTGGGACATGATGATAAAGCAACAGCCCGACCTCGAATACGTCCGAACTCTGTCAAACCTGCCATGGGTCATCGGAATGAGGACAAATGATCCGGAGCTTCCTTACTACGACGTAAGAGTACGCCAGGCGTTGACGTTAGCTACCGATTTTCAGACAATAGTAGACGACTATTACCAGGGTGAAGCAGAGATAGACGTCTTTCCCGTCAATAAAACTATCGCCGGCCTTTATAAACCGATAAATGAGTTACCGGAAACGGTCCAGGAACTGTATAACTATAATCCGGAGAAGGCAAAGCAGCTTCTGGCTGAGGCAGGTTACCCTGATGGATTTAAGGCAAAAGTAATCTGTTCGAGTGATGCTGCAAGAATTGATGATATGTCTATCTTCGAAGATATGTGGTCTAAAGTGAATATTGATCTTGAAATTGAAGTCATAGAACCAAGTGGCTATATTGCGATGGCCTTCCGACGGACACACGAGGAGATGATCTATCGATACATCTTTTCAACGTTAAGCATACAGCTTTTCCAGTCCGCTTGGAGAGGTACCAGCAGCTTTAACTCCAGTTTTATTAACGATCCTGCGGGAAGTGTTCCTCTTCTTGAAGATTCATACAATGATATTCAAACGTACATCTTTACAGACACACCCAGGGCTTACGAAGCCTACAAGAGCGCAAAAGCTTACCTTCTGGAACAGGCTTTCTATATACCCCGGCCAACGCCATACACCTACACCGTATGGTGGCCCTGGTTACAGAACTTCTACGGCCAGTTGAGTTTCAGTAAGTATAACTGGGTTGATACCGATATGAAGAAAGCTATGGGTTACTAAACCCGATATTAGAGAAACAGGCGGAATTATTAACGCCAAACCGGAGAACAATAAAGTAAACGGGTGAACCGGGCAGGGAATACGGCTGATACCGATAGGTTGGTCCGTATGCTATTCACGAGGCGGATCACCGTCATATCCGCCGTTCGGATTGAGGAATATTTTACCCGGTTCACCCGGCAGCGGTGTCAACCAGTTGGGGCTGCTGCGGGGGAAAAGCAGCCTGGCCTGCCAGTGGATGGCGAAGTCCTCGGCTTTCACATCGGGGTAAAACCCGGTCATTTTCTCTACCATCTCAGCTCCCGTTCTGGCGGTATTATAGACTTCTTCGTAATTGTCCAGATAATTGAGCGACCAGTCGATGCATTCCGTGTAAGAAAGCGACCCATTCTCCTGTACCTCTTCCATAAGTCGAACCTTTTCGGCGTCGCAGTGACCGGGGATAACGATACGCGCATCGAATTCTCTTAGCTTTACGATCGAATCACGCCACTTGACGCGCCGTTCGATATTGCTTTCGATAGGCCATAAATGGCAGTCATGGAAAGCGACATCGGTGGCACAGGCTACCCGAATCGACGGTACCCAGACTACGGAGTTGTTGACGCTGTCACCCTCCCAGTTGTCGGAGACTAAAATCTCTTCACCTTCGAGGACCAGGCGTGGTTCACTCAATGGTCTGGGGATGGTGGTGTTTTGGGGGATATCATCGGGACCGAAGCGGTCTATCGCCCACATCTCAACTTTATCACTGGAAGTGGCGATGATATCCTGTACCACACTTGGCAGCGCTACGATCTCAGCCTTCGGGAACGCGTTCTTCAACACCTGCAGACCAAAATGGTGGTCGGGATGAAAGTGGGACACGTAAATGTGGGTGAGATTCTTACGCATCGGAATAATATCGGCAATCATCCGGTGAGTATCACTGAGGAGTTGGGAGGCGTCTACCAGGATGGCATCCCTCTCCCCGTAGATTAGAGTAGAGTTGCTATTAAAACCCAGGTAACTGTGAAGAAAGACTCGAAACTTAAAAGACATGTTTTCTATCCTCTACGGTAAGTTGAATTGATACGTATGCTAACGGAATAATTGGCTTGAGTCAACAGAGAATATCCTAGTATATCTAGAAGCTATTCCTGTTGATCTTCAGGTAAACTCTTATGCTTGGAGGTCCCAATCCAGTACAACAGTCCACCTACCAGTAAAACCGAGATCAATCCGAAGACTATAATACTCCAAGGAAAATTTTGCATGTATTCGGTTATGGCAGGCTGTATTGCCTTCAGCGGGATGATCAGCAAAGCGGCTAAAATCCCTGCTAAAACCGGGAATATCACTACTATAATGTTTCGGCCTATTACCTTTTTCGTCTCAATAATATCCATATCTCCTGATACATCGGCTTGATATTCTTTCTGTAACGAATTGAGGTAGGATAATACCAGGTATCCACTGATAAGGAACAGTCCGGTACCCAAAGCCACCCAAAACGATATTTCAAACGTTGTTTCCCGGGTTAGAGCCTGGGATCCGAAACTAAATGGATTTTGATTGGTGTATTTACCGATATCAAGAATATTGTGAGTCAGAACAGCCGGCAATGACGCGATAAAGGTGAGTAAAGAAAAAGGCAGGGCACCAATTCTCGGGAACAGGATCATAGATACTCCTGTCAGTAATAGTCCGACGAAGAGCAGGATAGTCCATAATCCTATAAGTTGATAAAGACAGTATGCTGCTACCGCACTCATCAGTAATACCAGACTTACATGGATTATCACTATACGACCATTTGTCGGTTTCATCTTTTCATCCTTCCGGCCAGTACCGCGTGGAATGATTGGCGATGAGGGTTCCATTCAAGTATTGTTACCCCCGTTCTTCTAAGTTTGTAGAGTCCCGATCTTGATTGGAGTTGCATCAGAGTGGGAAGGTTACTCTCATATTCTTCAGGTTGAGGAATTAAATCGCGACCGATGACATTTACCAGGACTATGGGTGGCTGTCGCCGCCGACTGTAGTATGATCTCAGCTTATCGAAAAACCTCTCCAGGACATCCACAGACCTGGTATCCAGTGTTGTTACCACAACTGATAATGGTTTGTGATTCAGGATGTAATTGCGGAAGCTGTCTATAGAATTCAAGAGTTTAATCGATTCACCTCCTGCCTGAAGCCGTACCAACTGAGGAATAATCCGCGTAAGAACCTGTCTGCCGGAGTCCGGGTAAAATTCCCGCCCCTGATCTCCGCTAACCGACATACCGACACGGTAACCACGGTCGATAAAGTAGTACAGCAGATTACTCGCCGCCTCAATTGAATATTCGAGTACGTTTTCGATAGTACTGCCAATCTCCACCGATTCGGACGTATCCAGGAAAATAAGTACCGACTTTCGGCCTTCTCTCTCATACTCATTGACCAGGGGCCATATCGATGCCGGATTGGCTCTATGGGCGGTAGCTTTCCAGTTGATAGTCTTCACCGGATCCCCGCTTACGTAGCTTCTAATCTCCCGGAAATCTGTACCGGCCACACCTGTCTTCGAGACATCTGCTAAAGGAAACGGAGAGAGAGCCAGATCTTTCAGGCGACGAACCTGGCGGTGCTTCAGCAGATGAGGCCAGACGGATATTGGGGGAGTGTTCCCTTCTTTGCCGCTGTTTGCCGAGAGGTAAAGGGGATGACGGGCAAACCATTCAAGCTGTGGGATGACGTAGTTTCCCCGTTTACTGCACCGGAGACGACAGATTATCTCGACCCGTACCGGCTTTCTTCGTTTCCAGAGTATTCTCAGATTATTACCGCTGACCAACTCGAATTCTTGCGGTAATTCCTGGTACAGCTTCACCAGACCATAGCCATGAGGGATAGTTACTCTCCTTATCAGATCGAACTCCCGACCGAGTTGCAGTTTGGGCGGGATTTCCCCGGTCTCCACGATTATCTTCGCCGGGGCTGAGACTAATGTGCCGAACAATACTACGAGAAAGGGGACCACGGCCATCGCGATAAGGATAGTGTTACCGAACAGTAGCCCTACCATCAATAGAAAGATGAAAATAATAATCAGATTATGCTGTCTTTTAGCCGTCATTATTCATCCTATTCTTTTCGGGCATAGTCAAGCGGAGCAGGAATATCCTGCATCACTTCCAGGATAACCTGTTCCGGTCGTGTTCCTTCCATCATCTCTTCCACGATAAGTATAATGCGATGTGAAAGCACGTCCTCTACAACCATTTTCACGTCGTCCGGAATAACATAGTCACGACCGTGAATTAAAGCCAGGCATCGCGATACTTTCAGCAGGTTGAGCCCTCCGCGAGGACTGGCGCCGATCTCAACCAGGTTGTGCTCGCGGGTAGCTCTGACAATCTTTGCGATGTATTCGAGAATACTCCGGTCTATATAGATATCGTTTTCAGCGAGTGCCTGCAGTCTTAGAAAGACTTCAGACGATATAACCGGCTCGATAGCGGCGGTCGGATCGTCGTCATGCCACTGGATACGGCGCTCCATTATCTTGGTTTCTTCCTCTTCATTTTCCGGATATCCAATGGAAATTTTCATAAGAAACCGGTCGAGTTGAGCTTCAGGGAGTGGATACGTTCCTTCCTGTTCGATTGGATTCTGTGTTGCCAGTACGAAGAATGGCATTTCAAGTCGGTGTGTTTCCCCTTCGATAGTGACTCTCCGTTCCTGCATTGCTTCCAGTAACGCAGCCTGAGTTTTGGGTGGAGTACGATTGATCTCATCCGCCAGTAATACGTTGGTAAAGACCGGACCTTTTACCAGTTCGAAGGTGGAGTCTTTAGGACGCCAGATTTTACCTCCGATGATATCAGCGGGCAGCAGGTCCGGAGTAAACTGGATCCTACCATACTCACACCCGATTACCCGTGTGAATATTTTGGCCAGTAAAGTTTTTCCCAGACCGGGATAGTCTTCAAAGAGAACGTGCCCGTTGGCTAAAGCAGCAGCCAGCAGTTTTTCCAGTATAGCGTAATCACCAACGAAGACTTGTCCTACTGCCCGGATAATCTGCTCGCAGTTTTTTTGCGCTTCTTCAATACTTGTTTTACTCATTTTCCTCCTCCTGTCATTGATAAAAGTTAATCATCGGTAGTGTGCTGTTGTGATACGGATACCGGTGCTGTCTGATTTAGATTGCCTAATAGCCTTCTCAAGGTAATATCTAACGCTTCACCCGAATTATTCACCAACTCCCGCATGTCATTAACGATGTATTCCTGGTTCCGCCATTTTTGATAGAGCAGCAGGATCAGACGAACGATTAGTCCGGCTTTTTCGCCCATCTCGAGAAATTGTTGCCTTAGTCGATCTATCGACATCTCTTCTTGTGAATACGTGGTACCTTGTCCGGTGATATTTAAATTAACCCGGGATAGTGGGATTCGGTTGAAAGGGACGACGGAATTTACGTTGATAAACACGTCGTCCAGGGCTTTCAGTCGCAGTTCACGCTGCTTTCTTAAAAAACGACGACCAAAACGAAGATTTCCCTGCCGGAGTTCATTTATACCGGTAAAATCGATCAATGGTTTCATCGCCCTGACTATATTTTGCTCGCTGATCCGGTTTTCATGGAGAAGTATTATCAGCAGGACGTACAGCCCTATTGATTCACCCGTGTTGAGAAAATGCCGTTCTACTCTCGACATGTAATCATGAGACGTTCCCGTGAGTTTGACAATGTCAGGCTTGTGTTTACGCCAATTCTTTCCCGCCTCTTCACTGGTATTGCTGGTGCTGGTACCCATCCATACCCTGAGTAATATCCCGAAACTCAGGGTACAGAACAAGAACCACTCGAAAACTATCAGTGAATTCGGATCGATATTCAGATAGGGACGAAGGTAAACGAGGTAGATACCGATCAATATGCCGCTAAGAAATTTCAGACTCGGTGCGTTTTCCAGCCAGGCAAGCAGGTTCCATAGTAATCCTCCCTGTCTTCTGCCGCGGTAATTCGCTAACTGCGATAGTGCCAGGCCGGTTAAACCGCACAGGAGGATCAACGCGGTCTTCCCGGGCCATACTCTAAATGGATCGAAAGATATCAAGGACTGCCACAGTCCTATTCCGGCTGCCACCATGCCGATGGCAGTCCCGGCATTGTACCAGTTACTGCTTTGTCGGGCTTTTTCCAGATCGGTATACAAAAGGTAAAGTGTATACCCGGCCACGGCGAGGATGCTGAACCAGGCTGCGCGGTGAAAAGCGTTGATCTCGATTTCTCTATCCTGAAGGAACGAAAATCCCCAGAATATCAGGAAGAGGACTATCGTTTGAATAAGTCCTTTTATCAGGCGTTTTCTGATTACTCGAATGACAATTCCGTCATTTTTACCCGGTACTTTATTCATATTATCCTTTGTGTCATTCCCTCTAGTTTCCTGTATCGCAAGGTAAATATTCAATAACCTGCCGATTACTATCAATTCCATCTTAATCTTCCCTTTCTAAGGGAAGAAAAGTGATTCATTCCAATGCAAAATTACACTGAGTGTCCCTCTTTAGAAAAGCGGGATTAAGGGAGATTTGATGATGCCCTCTACACATCTCAATCATCTGTGATTTACTATACATCATCACTGGTAACCTCCCTTATTGCCTGGTACATTGCCACATAGTTGTCTCTGGTGACCGGGTGAGTACTGTAGTTGGCCTCCTCGAAACCGGATATAAGCCTTCTTAATGCTATTTCATCAATCTCTTCGAGTCTGGATTTCAGGATTTCTTCTATCTCCCTGGGAGTCATTTCCGAGTCTATTGAAATATCGGTCATTTCTAATGTTTCCAGCATCTCATTGAATAATCTGACCATTTCCTCCCGATAGTCGACAATCCTGATTTTTCTCCAACTGGAGATACTTCTCCCTGATACATCTTCATAAGAAGCGTTTATAGTATATTCGCCTGTATGTAAAAACGCATGAGAGAGTCCAATCCGGCCGTTTTCATCGGTTTTTTCCTGGATAGTCTCTCCATCACCCCAGTCGGTATCACAAGGTTGCGTGGTGACAGCGTCTTCGTTCCCGGTTTGAAGATGTATAGTGACACTCAACGGTTCGCTCACTCCCCAGACAACCGGTAAAGACTCCTCTATATAGGGGAAAGTGATCTCTACCCGGGTAGTATCGCCGCCCCGATCCAACTCTTTCGTTTCCTCCGGTACCAGTATTTCAAATTCCTCAGCCGGGGGAAGAATCTCCGGCGGTATCTCTATTTTTTTCCTGCGTTTCCGATACCAGTAGATGAGAAAGCCTGTTATTATCACTGTTGCCAGGATAAGCCAGACCCACCATGGGATCCCGCGTCTTTTTCCCCCTTCGAACTCACAGGTATTATATTTAGCGTCCGAGTCCATATAGATTTCTATCGGTCGATCTTTAGCGCGAGGAGAATGTATTTCGTAATCTTTAAACGCAAGGAGAAAGTAACAAATTGTCTCGTCACTAATGTCGACTTCGAGACTGAGAAATCCGTCATTATCGGTTATGGCTTCGTATGATTCCGTGGCATATCGTTCTGTTTCATATCGCCTTGTAAACTCAATATCAATGGTCCGATCCGGCAGACCGCCTAGCCAGACGAAACCGGGCAGCGAAACGCCGGAGGAATTATCCGTTTCTTCGTATCCATAAAGCAGGTATCCCGAAATAATTAATTGAGTGTTATCCGCGTCCGGAACGATGTTGAGTTTCCCCGGGCGGGCAGCTGTTTTGGGCGGCACAGACTCATTCCATATCAGGGTGTGATAAATAATCGGGCGTCTTCCGCAAGCCCATATTACCTTGTCACAGTTCATTTGACTCATTGAGGGGACCAGGGCTGGCAGGGCAATAAAGACGCCGAAGGTGACGATTATTACTGCCAGCCCAAGTAGTAACGTTTTTAGCCGGACCAGTCTATCCACTCTATTATTTATCCCTACAAAATATTCATTACAGTATTGAATTAGCTTCAGGTAAATGTCAATAGGTTTAACAATGTGTAGGAATCAATAGATTATATTCTCATACATTGAAATCCCATCATTCAAGAACTAAAATAATAACAACTATGTTAACGAAGGATCAATCTGCCTGGTTTCATGGCTCCCCGTTAAGGTTAGAAAAGTTGTGTAAAGGAAGCTCTGTTACGCAGATCGAGAAACTTGCCCGGGCGTTTTCGACCAAGCCCACTCTAGTATCCGTATCCGATGACGGCAGCATCAGGCATAACGGTAGGGAGAAAGGACATATCTATAAAATAATCGATACGGTTACACCGGATGATATCTATAAACACCCGGCAACCACGATGGATGAAGGCTGGGAATGGATTACGAGAAAAGACTTCAGGCTCGAATTCCTTTACGAATACACAAGTACGCCTGATGATATTCTGTCAGAAGATGAAATAAAAACATCAGGCGATAACTAACAAAAGGGCGGATTATTACGTTTAATTATTATAGATGTCCTGCTTTAGATAAAATACCAGGTGAATTTCAGTTTTAGATTATATGAAAATCAATATATTTCAGATAATTCTTGGTTTGGCGATGGTTATTATCATGACCATATCTATTGCCTGGGACCCTACCGGTTTTTACGCTCGATACCCAATTGAACCAGGCAACTGGAATACGGTGTTTAATCCTGATACAAGAGAGGTCATTGCTACTGTCCTGGCATATCTTGTGATGCTTTTTATTGTAGCTCTTATCGGAGTATCTGTTATACTGCTTATCAAGAGAATCAGGTATGAATACACGGAATCCGGTGATATACAAAAAAGTATCCGAAAACTGATTATGGCGCAGGTTATTCTGGGCTCATTAATTGCGGCATGTGCGTTTCTGGTATCTGTCTGGGGATTCCCGACATCATATACGTTTGATATCGCCGATAATCAAAGTCTTCTCATGAACATTAATCCCGGACCTAAAATTATAAAGGCAATGGTATTAAGCGCTATCACAGCTCTTCTTGGTGTTATTGTACTTTTCTGTGGAATTATCCAAATTACTTCATCAAGATACAGAAAAATATATCAGAAACCGCTTGAGAGATAACGGTTGTTATAGGTTGACATAATCACCTGTTAGGGTTTTATGAAAAAGTGGATATTTGGTCTGGTAACTGTAATATCTTTGATGGGAGTGAGTTGCTCCTCCGTAAATGAAGTTAAGCAGCCTTCTCCTGATACATTTAGTCACCCACCGCCAAGTATGGATAAGTGGCCGTTACAGGTAAAAGGTGTTCCTGTAGAAGATGATTATCTGCCGGGACAGACTGTCGAAATTAAGCTGTAATTTACCAATATCAGTAAGGATATTATTACGATAAGTCGATTTCCACCGAAAGTGAGATTGATCTCGAGGGAGTGGAAGACGGTTGATTCTTTCGAAGCCGGATCTGAAGAAATACAGCTAAAACCGGGAAACAAAAAGAAAGGCTTATCACTGATAGCTCCACACTTGAATGGCACATATCACGGATGTATCATAAATATAGATGGAATTTTCCCTCACAGATTATTTTGACACACAAGCTAATTTCCTCCTTGAATACGGCGAGTAATTAATTAGCGAAGGCCATATTAATTCTGGTTGAAAAGGGGATAATATATGATGTCAGTCAAACCTGCAGGCCCGGACCTCTCTCAATACCGCCGTGAAGAAATCCTTAGAGACGGTTACCGGGTGTTACTTAGGCCTATTGAGAAAAGTGATGTGCCTTTATGGCTCGCTTTCTTTTCCCGGTTGAGCACACATACCAGATATCTGCGCTTTCACAACATACCTAAAGAAATGACAGAAGAAGATGCTCTCCACTACTGTACGGTAGATTATATTAACTCTTTTGCTTATGTTGCAGAAATCGGTAAAGAAAAAGGCAGGAAAATTATTGCCATTACACGCTATTACCGTTTGCCTGATAAGCGTTCTGCCGAAGTTGCCTTTGCCATTGAAGATGCCTACCAGAGTATCGGTCTCGGTACCAGGCTTATTGAAGCATTAGTGAATGTTGCCCGTGAAAACGACATTTCTATCTTTGAAGCCGATGTCCTCTATGAGAACAAACAAATGATGACAACCTTCAAGGATTATGGCTTTCATGTCTCCAGTAATCTTGAAGATGGTGTCTATCATGTTACTTTCCCTATAAAGCAAACTCAAATCGTAGATAAAAAAGAAGCAGGCCGTGACCGCACCGCGATATTAGCTTCTTTACAACCGATACTGAATCCGAAGGCAGTAGCCATCATCGGGGCTGCCCGTAACGCTGGCACAATCGGAAACCTGCTGATGCGCTGCATTTTACAGAGCGGTTTTTCCGGTATCGTATATCCTGTAAATCCCAACACCGATGCGGTGCTTTCAGTCAAGTCCTATCCTTCGGTGCTGGATATCCCCGGCAAGGTAGACATGGCTATTATTGCGGTACCGGCAGCCATCGTAAACATGGTAGCTGATGAATGTGGCCAAAAGGGCGTGCAGGCTTTAATCGTCATCTCGGACGGTTTCCGCGAAAGAAATCAAGAAGGTTCTGCCATGGAAGAAACATTGAGGGATATTACGCTCAGCTACGGCATGCGCCTGATCGGTCCTAACTGTATGGGTGTTATCAATACAGATCCTGAAATACGGCTCAATGCCACCTTTTCCCAAGTATACCCCAGCACAGGAAACGTAGCTTTTCTTTCCCAAAGCGGCGCTATGGGGCTGACTATTCTGGAACATGTGAAAAATCTAAACATGGGTATTTCCACCTTTGTCAGCGTAGGGAATCGTGCCGATGTATCCTCCAATGATTTTTTACAGTATTGGGAGCAGGACCCGGCTACCAAAGTAATTCTCCTTTACCTTGAATCGTTCGGTAATCCTGCTCAATTTGCCAAAATCGCCCGCCGTGTGTCCGCTAAAAAACCTATCGTTGCGGTTAAAAGCGGCAGCACGTCAGTCGGGGCAAGGGCTGCATCGTCACACACCGGAGCACTCGCGACTTCGGATGTTACCTCGGATATATTATTTAAAAATGCAGGCATTATCAGAGTAAATACCGTGGAAGAACTCTTCAACCTCGGTACTTTTCTCTCGACCCAACCGTTTCCTAAAGGCAGAAGGTTTGTAATTGTCACCAACGGCGGCGGCCCGGGAATTATCGCTGCTGATGCCGCCGCCCGCAACGGTCTCGAAGTGCCGGAACTCTCCGTGGAAACGACCGCTAAAATCAGGCCGATGATGAAAAGGGATATTAATCTTGGCAATCCTATAGATACTACCGCCGGGGCTACTGCCCAGGAGTACGAAGAGATACTTAGAGTGCTGGCGGCCGATAAAGATGTTGATGCCGTTCTGGCCATATTCGCTCCGCCAATGGTTGTCGAGAAGAAAGACATGGAAGAAGCCTTACGGCGTGTGGCACCGGTCTTCTGGCGCTATAAAAAACCAATACTAGGTTGCTTTATCGGCCAGAAAGGTCTTAGCTCCCAGCTTGGCACACAAGGTCACTATATACCTCTCTTCACCTTCCCGGAAGAAGCAATCATGTCATTGACGCGGGCGGCAGAATATGACGAGATGCGGCGCAAGCCCCACGGTAAAATTCCGGTTATAAAAGGTATTCAGAAAGCGAAAGCCAGACAGCTAATCGACCATGTGTTAACAAACAGGACGGAGAGACCGCTCTGGCTTTCAACTCAAGAAATATCGGAGTTATTAGTGTATTACGGGATTTGCCAGGCAGAAATCGCGTTTGCCGGTACATCATCCGAAGCACAAGAAGTTGCTGAAGAGCTTGGTTTTCCAGTGGCTGTTAAGCTGGAGTCAACGACGATTACCCACAAGACTGACGTCGGCGGCATTGTATTAAATGTTACTTCGAAGAATAAAGTGGGAAAAGCGTATAAAACCATTAGTGAGAATCTGGAAAAACTTGGCCGCCGGCAGGAGATGTCCGGGGTAACCGTGCAGCAAATGTTGAGCGGCGGCATAGAAACGATTATCGGCGTTACGCAGGACCCGTCTTTTGGCCCGTTAATGATGTTTGGTTCCGGAGGAATCTACGCTGAATTGATTAAAGATGTTACCTTGAAGCTGCATCCGATTACAGATCTGGATGCAGCCGAGATGATACATTCATTAAAAATGAGTAAATTATTTGAAGGTTACCGGGGTTCTCCGCCCAGCGATATCAATGCCCTCCAGAATTTACTGCTCAGAGTATCGGCAATGGTAGAGGATATACCGGAGATAGCCGAACTCGACCTCAATCCGGTGAATAGTATGCCGAGAGGAGAAGGGTGCCGGGTTATCGATGCCAGAATCATGCTTAAATAAAGATTCCCCGCAGCAACCAGTCAGAAAATCAGTTGCACCCGGATATGTATATGACCCTATTTATCTGGAGCATGATACTGGAGAACATCCTGAAAGCTCCCGCCGTTTGGAAGCAGTAATTTCCGACCTCGATTGGAAAGGTATCAGGCAGCAACTGAAAGCAATTCCAGCACGACCGGCTACACTGGACGAGATTACTACTGTACATCAGGTGGAATACATATCGCGGGTTGAGGCATATTGCCGGCAGGGTGGGGGATGGTGGGATTCTGATACCGTGATGTCAATGGGCTCCTATAAGTCTGCTCTCTATGCTGCCGGGGGGAGTATTGCTGCCGTTGAAGCCGTTATGAAAAAAGATGTTTCATGTGCTTTTGCCCTCGTAAGGCCCCCTGGGCATCACGCAACAAACAATAGCGCCAAGGGTTTTTGTATATTTAATAATATCGCTATTGTGACCAACTATGTCTTAAAGACACTTAATATTGGGCGCGTGCTGATTATTGATTTCGATGTACATCATGGTAATGGCACTCAGGAGGCATTCAAACATAATCCGTACGTCCTATACATTTCCATACACCAGTATCCGTTTTTTCCCGGCACAGGCTATCATGATGAAATGGAACAGGGCGATAGCACGGGAACAGCTATCAATATTCCCTTATCTGCCGGATGCGGCGATACTGAATACAAGTTAGTATTCGATGAGATTGTTGTCCCAGCAGCCCGCAGATTTAAACCTGAGATTATCCTCTTATCTGCTGGTTATGACGCTCACTGGGCCGATGAAATGAGTAACATGCAGCTTACATTGGATGGATATTATCATATAACACAGGTTATTCAGCAACTGGCCAACGAACTCTGTGAAGGGAAAACCGTCTTTTTTCTGGAAGGCGGCTATAACCTCACGGTATTAACGTGCGCGGTAAACGCCACGTTTAGTATCTGGCTCGGCGAGAATATTTTCGACGACCCGCTGGGCTTACCACGGGATAACTTCAGGCCGCACGGTGTGAATGAGTTAATCATAGATGTAAAAAAGCGGCATGGGCTGTATTAAATGTAGCATAAAGGAGGCAAGCAACCTCCTTTATTTTTCTGGGCATCATGTGGTTCAAATGGTCGTTGATTCAATTAGTCATTCTCTTGGTAGGAGATACGTAGACTCTTCGCTCAAGGGCGATATACAATATAAAAATCAGCCATCGCTTTAGAGTTAGCTATGCAAACTGATCGATTTTCAGTGACCAGTTAACAATAAAGTAAATTGTGACTTAGCAAGATAGCGTTTTATTACGTGTGATACTTATAAATCTAGCGTCTTAAACTAGTGCCAGATTAGTATTGGGCAAAAGCGAAAAGGAGATTAGCTTTTTCAATTCTCTTCGCGGACTCTCGGCAGACCTTTGGTGAACTCGTAATGACTGATACCCGCCGAGTCTTCTTCTAGCAGTTATCCAACTATCTATGATAAGTTAGAAAGACATGGATATGACTATCAGGAGGTGACCAGATTATGAAAGCGGCTGTCAGGATAGAGGGTGGATTTAGAGTACAGGAAGTTCCGGAACCGCCGGAACCGGGTTCCGACCAGGTAAAGGTGAAAATCGCCTACTGCGGGATATGCGGCAGCGAACTCCACAGTATCGATCCTGATTACACGTCCGGCTCTTCGTTCTGGGGGAAGATACCCCAGGGAGTGGATATCAGCCGCCTGATCGGCGGACACGAGGCGTCGGGAACCGTTGTCGCCGTCGGCAGCAATGTGACGTGGATCGAGGTTGGGGAGAGAGTAGCGATGAATTTCCGGACTCCCTGCGGTACCTGCTACTACTGCCGGAACATGATGGAGCATTTCTGTGAAAGGCCGATTCCTGCCACCGGTTCCTATGCCGAATACGCGCTGTACCACGCGAACGCGGTGTATAAACTCCCTGACAATGTCAGCCTGGAAGTAGGAGCGGTTTTGGAGCCGCTGACGGTTGCCGTTCATGCTGTCGACCAGGCAGATATCAAACCGGGACATACCGTGGCGATACTCGGCGCCGGGCCGATAGGCATTTTGATAATGGAGGTCGCTCAGAAAGCCGGCGCTGCCAAAGTGCTGGTCTCGGAACCGGTAGCCGCGCGGAGAGAACTGGCAAAACATCTTGGCGCGACAGTAGTTATCGATCCGGCGAAAGACGATCTGTTAAAGGCGGCTGTTATCCTTGCGGAAGGCAGGGGTTTCGACCGTGTTTTCGATGCCAGCGGAAAACCGGCAGTGGCAAGACAGTCTTGCGACCTGGCAGGAAGAGGTGGTGTCGTGGTACTGGTGGCGGTTTATCCACCCGAGACTGACATCAGCTTTCCTTCCTCTTATCCGGGTGGAAAAGAACTGACCGTGAAAGGTACCTTGATCTCGCCGTACTGTTTTCCGAGGTCGATAAACCTCCTGTCCGAACTTGAACTGGAACCACTGATCTCTATCAGACCTCTCGAGGAAGTTAATGAAGCGTACCATGACCTCCTGGCCGGCAGGGGAATGAAGGTACTTTTAAAACCGTAAGTGTAGACACTGAGTTTACGGTCGTTTTATCTCCAGTACATTCTTTCTTTTTTCGGCGATGTGAATGAACTCATTAAAAAGGTCTAAGCTGTTTTCAGTATCGGACAAATTTATCTTCAGGAAAACGGGGTTATTTCTGTTGAACACGAAGGTCGGCGTGCCGAATATATTCAGATCATTCACCGCATGAAAGTGGTCTTCCGCAAGCCTGTTGAGGATAGCCGGGTCGCTGAAGTCAGTCAGGAACTGATTTATGTCTGCACCGGCTTTTTCAACGATATCTTTCAGGACATCCGGTTCTGCAATATCAAGGTGTTCCCGGTGAACAGCATTAAGCAGAAGTTCGTGAAAGACCTTGAACAGGTCCTTATCCTGTCTTCTGACCGCTTCGGCGGCACGAAAGGCGTTGATTCCTCTTGTTTGAACAGAGTCGTTTTCCCAGACCTTCTTTTCGGGATCAGAAGAATGATTATTCTGTTCGAGAGAGAAATACCGCCACGTTACCGGAAGTTCCTCGCCTAACTCGGTTTCTACATTCTGCAGCCAGACGGCCGCGTTATAGACGAACGGTCAGAGAAAGTCGAAGTAGACATCGAATTCCGGCAGTACGATTTCACGGGACTTCGACATGTCGTTTACCTCTAATACCAGCCGTACTCTTTACAGGTATCGACCATTGCCTTCACGTTTTCCGGTTTGGCATAGTCGATTGAACTGCCGGCTCCCATGATATAACCGCCGTTCTTGCCGACCACCTTTATGAGTTTCTTGCAGTATTCTTCGACGTCCTGAGGTGAACCCGCCTGAAGCATTGTCGGAGATACGCCGCCCTGGATACACATGTGGTCGCCAATTACTTCCTTCGCCTTGAAAATGTCTGTCTTTTCGCAGTGGAAAATTACCTTGCCTTTCGGCAGATCAAGCAGGTATTCAAGTCGGTCGTTCCAGATACCTTCCCAGAAAGGAGCCGCCATGTATCCCATATCAATATTGTATTCAATGCACTCCTTTAACTCGGGCCAGTAGAATTTCTCGAACTGCTCTTTCGACATGAAACCGTCCGAGCCCCGGTGCAGAGGCATACCAGCCCGCCTGGGATTGCCCCTGGGATCGGGAATGGCTGGCGTGCACTGGTCTTTCCACCATTGCTTTACTCTCTCGCAAGCTTCGAGAAGCTTGTCCGGCTGCCGGTACATGTCCAGGAAGATTCCTCTCATACCTCTCAGTTTGTCCGAGATAGTATCGAATGGCGTAAACATGATTGACCGACCGCCGAATCCCTGTGAAGGGAAACCGAGTCGTGTCATCTCGGCAGAAAACACCTCGTTTTCCGCTCTCAGTGTTTCCTGTACCTTCATAGCTTGTTCAAGCTTCTCACCTATCACCTTGAACTCCGGCGATACGAGCGTACCGGCAAGTCCCTGGAGCAGGCCGAGGTTGCCGAATATCATGTTCCTCAACGGGTCTATTCTGGGCAGAGGAGCAAGAAGGCCGTAGATCCGGGGAAGATAATACCGGAGAACGAAATCGGAAGGATCATCGAGAAACAGGTCATATTCATCAGCTTTCATGTATTCGGCTTCCGAAAACTGCATGGAAAGGTCATCCGAGAGAGTACCGCCCGGCCATTTGTACTGCTTCTCGTCGATCAATTCCAGAAATGTGCCGGATATACCTCCGAAAAACATGCTGTTGTCCGGCTCGAAATCCAGCAGCATTTTCTTGCAGGCTTCCCGGTATCCTGCCTGGTCGTAGTATTCAGCGGAAGCTTTGAGTCCGGCATACTTTGCCGCGAAAGCCCCGGTTTGCACTGTTACCGGCACCCGATCCGGCACTTTCAGTTCCAGGGCGTCTTTTACCCTTTTTTCTCTTTCCGTGACAATTTCTTCAATGGTCTTGCCATGTCTTTTTTCAATTTCATCAACTAGTTTTTGGGTCTGATCCGGGTTTTGGGTCATTCTTGTATATCTCCTTTAAAAAGTTCATCAGTTAAAATCATTATATTGAATGTATTGCAGGAATGACAAGAAACATGTATGGATAAACCGAAGTATAGCTTTATGCAGTTGTGATATATGAATTATCCAATAATACAAACTTACATATCAACGAAATGTTACCTTTCAAACAAAGTACACAATCAGAAAACCGATCAGATCGGCGAAAGTCATCGGTGGGAGTGCAGCCATAGGCTTTCCTTTTAGAAAGACTTTCTGAATTGCGTATACCGATCCAAGGCCGATTAGCGTGAAAGCAGCTAATATCAAAGAACTGGCAATACCATAGGTGAAGAAAACCGTCACTATCAAGATAAGTGGGAAACCTATATCACCACCTCCCAATAGAGAATAATCCCTCTCTGATGATTCACCATCCATTAACTCGATGTCCCTCAGGTCCATATTCCAGCCCTTGCCAGCTTTCGGAATAATAAAAGCGGGTAGAGTATCTAATTGGGATAATTTTTTTGCAATCCACATCATGTATCCAAAACGGACTGCCAGTATGTCATACACAGAAAGTATTACCATTAATAATACTGCAGTCCAGGAAGACAACATGGATCCGAAGACTGCACCCATGGCCGCCAGACTGAAAATCAAGAGAAGATTATGTAGCCAGATTCTAGGCCTGATAAGCCAGACGATAATGGCACCGACTCCCAAAAAAGCAGATACTACCACCGGCAAAAAGAAACTGAGATCAACAAATAATCCCCATAAAAACAACAAAGAAAAGAGGATTCTAAACACTATTTTTAACTTCGATACAGGAATAAGAAAAAGAACTAAGCCCAACGAGACAACGGCACCGAGAAAGTAAACAAGAGGTATCCCGAGCGAAACCTCAGGGATGACAACCTCGTTCTCTATGATAAATTTTTCTACCTGACAAGCAACAAACAAAGCTATTGCCTGGGAAAATATTAAAATTAGAGAGCTCCAGTATACCGGATGTAGATGTTTCATTTTTCTCATGAGGGACTCTTAGAATTCTCGGGTGATTTTTTTCAGTCCTAAGATACTACTATCGGAGAACCATAATTGACTTAACTACTTTACTAAATCATTGGTTAATTTATCAATTAACATTTCTCGGCTTTACCCAGTTAACTTTATTGACAAGGTGCCGTCTTCCTGTTTTTTAATGTTTCGGATAAGGTCGATTACTATCTCAACCTTTTTGGACGGGAGGGGATTGATGGCGAATGAGTGCATTCGCGAAATTTCCTGGCGCAGTCATCATAGGACATCGGGTTGCTTATGCCGCTCAGGAAGTCTTCCACGTATTCTGAATACTCCATACCGTCATTCATTTCGATAACCAACTAGCTAGTCCAGCCATGGTTGATGTTTTATTAACCTAGTGACCGCGTGAATGACGGAATCCAGAATATTGTGATAGTGGGGCAGAATAGATATAATTATCAGAACATCTTTTAAGGACAACTTTGACGTGAAAAGAATAGTATTATTATTACTAGTATTAACCCCTGTCTTTCTCCTTTCCGCCTGTTCCATTGGTATGACTGCGTCTACATCTGTAGCTGAAAACGAGGTTGAAGATAATGTAGTTATAATTACCTTAGCTGACAAGATATCCGTTCGTGGCTCGGGTGTGAGGGTTGACGGCAATAAATTAGCTATCACGTCAGCCGGTACTTACAGCTTGAGTGGTGCCCTGGAGGATGGGCAAATAGTCGTAAAGGCAGAGGACACTGAATCGGTAAAACTTATTCTAAACGGAGTGAATATTACCTGTTCGAAGGGGGCACCTGTTTATATTTATAATGCCGGAAATACAGTCATCATCCTGGCAAACGGTACCGAAAATTATATAACAGATGGCGATTCCTATATCTTTGCTGATTCGACATCCGATGAACCTAACGCGGCGATTTTCAGCAAGGACGACCTTACTATCGGTGGCAGCGGCTCATTAACAGTCAACGCCAACTACTACAATGGGATACAAAGCAAGGACAACCTGATGATTACCGGCGGTACTATCACCGTGAACGCCGTAAATGACGGAATCAGAGGACGGGATTCTATTATAGTCAGGGATGCGAACCTTACCGTGAAAGCGGGTGCTGACGGGATTCAGTCTAATAATACCGGGAGTATAAATAAAGGATATGTCTCTATTGAGAGTGGTGATATAAATATTACAGCTGGGGAGGACGGTATTCAGGCAGCAACGAATATTGTTATCGGCGGTGGCGATATAACCATATTTTCGGGGGGTGGCAGCGCCAATAACAGCAAGACCGTTCAGGAAGATTGGTGGAATTGGGGTAAGAAAAACGATACCGATAGCAGCGCTGCTAACACCAGCGCCAAAGCGCTGAAAGCCGCAGTTAATATAACCATTGAGGGCGGGACCATCAACATAGATTCTTCTGACGACGCTATACATTCGAATGACAGTCTAACAATTAGCGGCGGAGATATTAGGTTAACCTCCGGAGACGATGGCTTACATTCAGATTCCACCATAACAATTAACGGCGGGAATATAATCATAGCGGAAAGCTATGAGGGTATTGACAGCGCCAATATAACTATAAATGACGGCAATATACACCTTGTTTCCAGGGATGACGGTATAAACGCTGCCAGCGGTGACGGCGACAATTTTACGATGATGGGATGGCCGGGGCCGGATTTTGAGGAGTCGGGCGATAACCACCTTATTATTAATGGCGGATATATCGTCGTCGATGCTGCTGGTGACGGTTTTGATGTAAACGGTCCGATCGAAATGACCGGAGGTTCAGTAATCATCAATGGGCCTACCGTCTTCTATAACGGTGCTCTGGATTACGCCGGCGATTTCCGTATTACCGGTGGTTATCTGCTGGCTGTGGGCAGCTCCGGCATGCCACAGGCTCCCAGCACTTCATCAACCCAGTACTCAGTAATGGTGAATCTCTCATTACCTCAGCCGCCAAACAGGATGGTTCACTTTGAGAGTGAAGATGGCGAAGAAGTTCTTACCTTTGTCCCGACCAAGGAGTATCAGTTAGTAGTGTTATGCTCAACCGGCTTAAAAAAAGGTGTAACCTATTCTGTTTACACCAGAGGTAGTTCTACCGGCGTAGTTACTGATGGGTTATACTCTAACGGCACATATACTGCCGGCACTGAGATGGAGAGTTTCACGATTTCAAATATGGTGACTACTGTCGGTTTCCCTGTTCGAGGTTTTCCCGGCGCCCGAGGGGAGACGCGACGTTGATAAAGGGAAAAACCCAATTAATTACGGGTTTCCCAGAAAATATAATTTTATAGTTAAATAATATAAAAGGCCTTCGGCTGTTCAGCCGAAGGCCTTTAGCAGTGAAATACAATTCACTTAAATACCTGTCAGTAATAATGCGTGAAAACACTTAAAATCAATAACTATCTCTCAGAATCTTTCCTGTTTCCTTATCTTTCCAGTAACCTCGTTGCTGCATTGGCCAGTTGAAACTGATAGCTCCGGGTTTGGGACATTCGTTAACGCAACATCCGCCATACCAGCATTCATCGGGGTGCAGTATCACCGGGGGTTTACCCTCCGTGGGATTCGGTATAAACACATCTACCTGGCAGACTTCCACACAGGTATTACAACCGTTACAAATATCGGGATTAAAAATCACCGGCGTGTTCGGGGTTACTATGTTTGGTAAAGCATATACATCTTTTTGCATCATGAGTATCCTTCCTATTTTTCTTGATAAACTCCGGTGTAGTCCTTGTTATGCGCCTCGTAATTAGTTTTTAAATCGCCAAAATAATCAACTGGCAATTCATCCACTTTAACCTTGTTATTCTCGAGCTTGACGGTAACGAACTTATTCCACTCCGACGGGTCTAACTCGGGATAATCTATCCGGAAGTAGTTCAGCACTCGACTGCTGGCCTTACGTGCCAGAGACGCCTGCAGGATTATTTGACCGTGAGTAAGCATACTGAGGTCTTCAATGCTTCGCATCAACTTGTGAGGATCAAGGGCATAGAGCCTGGGGATAAACACCTCTTCAATCTCCTGGAGAGCTCCCAGACCCATATTGAGGAGAGTTTCGTTCTTGTAATCGCTGCAGAAGTACTGCATGGCGCGGGAAATACCGGCATGCAGTTCTTTCCAGTCAACACCTTCGTTGCGATTTATCGGGGCGTAGACACGGATTTTTTCCAGGGCGACCTGTTCTCTGGAAACCGGCGCCTGGTCAACCTGGCTGGCGTAGGCGGCTGCTTTACGGCCGGAATACCTGCCGGTCGAAGCTGCCCAGCTGTGATCACCGGCGGAATACATTTGTGAACCGCCGATGTACAGACCATCCAGTGTGGATTTCAGGTCCCAGTCTACCACCGGTCCTCCGCGACCGGCGGTACGCCAGTGCGAATGGCTGGTGCCTTCGATGAACGTATAGTTCATAAGAAGATGCTTGTCCGGGTTGAAACCTGCTCTCTCGTAGGTGTTGGTGATATTCCTGGTAGTCGATTCCTGATCAAGCATCATCTTCCAGGTTACCCTGCGTTCTATTTCCGGCATACCGGGGAAATCACCGAAGAACGGGAGGGCATAAGTCCCGTCCCGGACACCCTGGGCGATTTTTTCCATATCTTCGGGTGAAGGCCGCATGGCGCCGCCATCCGGCCAGCCCTGCAGTGGCCAGGGAAGCTTTTTCCCGTTATTGTCCACGATTTGTATATTCTCATAGCTGGCATCTCCTGCTCCGCCGTACCAGGTGTGATGGAAACCGGTACCGAGGTTCCCCATACCGGTGCTCTCCATTAAGGTAAATCCTGCCCCGGCCTTCCAGGCCATGGATATGCCGTCGCCGGTCATGGCACGTGAGCGGGGGAAGGTGTTGTATCCGGCAAGTTCGGTATTCAGGAGCCACAACGATGAATCACCGGAGGTGGCAAGGACGGTGGCCCTGGATTTGAAGACCATGAATTCACCGGTGCGGTTGTTAAAGGCGGTGGCACCGATTGCCCGTGTACCCTGAGCACCTCCCTCGGTCAGGAGGCTGGTAACCATAACGCGGTCGAAAACCTGCACCCCCAATCGCTGGCATTCTTTCTTAAGAGCTGGTTTAAAGGTCGTTCCCCAGACACGAATGGTAACCTCAGCGGAATGGTTGGGGCTGAGGCGGGGAGATATCATAAATTTAGTATCATCATAGCGGCCTTCAGCACCTACCCACTCGTCTTCGGTGTCCCGAATTTTACCTCCCATCTGCTCCAGCTCCAGCAGCGTATCGAAGTCTTCACGGCACTGGATCTGGGTACCAATACCGTTGGAATAGGTAAGTGCGAGGGCATCTTTTGGTAAATCGCCGGCATGAACAGGATACTCGGTTAGACGTTTAGCCCATTCATCGGGGTCCACCTTGGAATGGGGATTGGCTGGTGCGACACACCAGTGGTCGCAGCCGGGTCCTCCGGCACCGCTCCTGACAGTATCGCCCTTTTCCAACAGGGCTACCTTGACTCCTGTCCTGGCAGCACTGATTGCTGCCCAGCACCCGGCGATACCACCCCCGATAACCAGTACATCAGTCTCGATTTCCTGCTCCTCATCATAGCGTATCGGGTAGGGCCAGGAGGGCACTTTACCATTATTTTCAAGTAAATCATGCCATTTGGTCATTTTTAACCTCCTGTATTATTTAATCTGGTAAGATTCAGGTTGTTTATGATTCTATACCATTCTCTAAGACATAACCAGATATACTTTTAAAAAAAGCAGAGCAAAATAGGTTAGTAAGCTAAAATATATGCTCCGGTAAACCATCACTTGAATGAAACTCGGTTTTGTCTAGTCGTATTTTGAGTTCTGTTCAGACGGATATGGAATATGGTTAATGATTACAGAAAGGTCACCGGCTGTTCAGCCGGTGACCTTAAATAATGAAATAAGATTCACTTTTATCCTGTCAGTTTGAGCGGCAGGATACCATTTTTATATTATTATCAGAAGTCATGTACACAGAATGGCCGGTATTATACCGCCATTCTAAAGAGTGGTTTAAAAGAATTAAGAATTACTTATTTGTGTTGATCTTCAAAGGTATGTACAGGGGGCATATGCCTGCGAGAGCGGTAATAAGCATTATAGCCGCGACGATATAGAGTACAATATCTACTGCGCCGGAAGTGGCCAGGAGGGCAACCAGTAAAGCAACGATACCAATTATAGCCCGTATTATCCTGTCGGTCATTCCCATGTTCTTCTGCATCGTTCACCTCCCCGTATGCAGTGTTTTCGTATTATGCACTTGAAAATCGTTAATAGAAATATATACGTTAATAATGTAATTGAAGTAGTATATACTTTGTATCGAGGATTTTATGTGACATTTGTCATTAGTATTCTAAGTAGTGGAAACAGGAATCCTGTCAGGCGGAGTGTTGCAGTACTAATAACTAAAAGCCACATCCCGGTTAGCCGGGATGTGGCAATGATGAACAATTATTTCTATTTCAAATTGTCTTTAGAATTATCCTGTCAGTTGTATCGGTAAAGTCCCGTCGTCCTGTTTTTCAAGGTTTCGGATAAGGTCGATTATTTCCTCGATCTTTTCGGAGGGGAGGGGATTGAGGGCGAAGGGGGCGCATTCGCGGAATTTCTTGGCGCAGTCATCATAGGACATCGGATTGCCAACACTACCGAGAAAGTCTTCTACGTATTCGGAATATTCCGTGCCGTCGTTCATTGTGATAACGAGCTTACCCGGTGATACGCCGTGCTTCGTCCAGCTGTCTTCAAGAACACCGGATACCTTCCGGGCGACTTCAAGGATATTTTCTCTTTTTATCGTCTCGGCGGTATAGTCTTCCAGGGTGATTGTCCCCCTGACCAGGGCAACAGCTACTCCGTACGGCACACTGAACTGGGCGTCGACGATTGTTCTTGGAGCTTGTTTTATCTCGAGTGGCCGGCATAATCCGTAACCTGACTGTCCGCCAATGGCGGTTATTTCTTTAATGTCGTCCACATTGATATTGTGTTTTTCTCTTAAAGAAAGAGCTGCGTCGTAGAAAGGATGCCCGAAACCGCAGCATGGATAGGGCTTATCGCCTATCTCGACGCCGAGATATTTTTCTCCAAGCCCGTTGGTAAGAATCTTGGGATCGTAATCTCCCTTAATATAGACATTATAGAGACCACCGAAGCCGTCTCTACCCTCTAGGCTGCTTCTCTCACCGGTGATACCTCTCTCGGCCATCAGGGCAGCTGTGACACCAGCCTTGGCGGCGAAACCGGGTCCCATTCTCTTGGCAAGGGCACCGTCACCGACACCGGTTGCCGCGCCACCGCACTGGTGGTAAGCAAGCCCGATGGCGTTTATCATTCCTTCTTCGTCGAGTCGCATTACCTTCGAAGCTATTACCGCAGCCGTAATATACCCGAAAAGCGTGGTCGGATGCCAGCCTGCGCCGAGAGCGGTGCTTCCCGGCCTGCTTGCCAGCCCCATCCTGGAATCGAAGTCCTGACCGAGAGCAATCGCGGCAAGTAGCTCCTTTCCGGTGACATTACCCATTCTCTCGGCAACGGCGAAAGCCGTGGAGATTGCGACGCAGCCGACATGTACCAGTGATACCGGGTGACCGTCATCATAATCGAGGGCATGTATCATCGAGCCGTTGACCTGAGCGGCGTTATCCGCGGGGACTTTTATCCCGTAGCCGATAATCGTGCTTTGAGGAGTACCTCCCAGTTCTTTAGCCATGTCGACCAGTTCGCCGACGCCTGGCTTGGTAGTCCCTCCCAACGCGGTAGCCAGGCTGTCGACAATCTCCGTTTTCGCAGCCGTGACGGCCACTTCCGGGATATCCTCGTATTTAGTGGAAACAATATGCTTAACAAGATCGAATACTACATCCATTTTATTCACCTCCGCTTATTTCTCTTTGCGGACTGTTTTTATTACACCGGAATTTTCCATCTCGGCGATCTTTTCCGGTGTATATCCGAGTTCGGCCAGTATCTTGTCGGTGTGCTCTCCGAGGAGCGGAGAAGGCCCCTGGGGATTTGCCGGCGTTTTCTTCATTTTAATAGGATT
Source organism: Dehalococcoidales bacterium (assembly GCA_016932435.1). The sequence goes on from JAFGCW010000010.1 coordinate 63,899, forward strand.
CCCGAGCATCTTTATATCGCCGCGAACCGGGTGTTTGGTGGTGTATATCATTTCATTGGCTTCGATCTGCGGGTGAACGCTGAGTTCTTCGTAGGTCAGGCAGGGATCGCACCGCATCTTGTTTTCCTTGAACAACGCCGCCCATTCCGCCCTAGTTTTTTTACTGAAGGCTTCGTCGAGGACCTGATTCATTTCTTCGATATGTTTTCTCCTGACATTATCATTCTCGAACCTGGGATCGGTAGCCATATCGTCTATTTCAAGTACTTTACAGAACTTCGGCCAGAGCGGGTCGGAGCCGAATATTGTAAAGACGTCGCCATCTTTAGCCTTGAATGGACCGAACGGGGGTGCCGTTCCGCCGCCGCCTTCAGGTCTCTTTTCGCTGGTACGTCCCATCCTGTCCATCAGGTATCCGGCCAGACCGGAGAACTGGAGGTACATGGCGGCACTGAGATTGTTCAGGGCTACATACTGGCCTTCACCTGTCTTCTCACGGACGTAGAGGGCTGTCATTATGGCGTAAGCCGTCAGCATTCCGCAGGAATTGTCAACCATACCCAGAGCAGTCATCATCGGTCTGTTGCCGGGATGGACTCCTTCTGCAATCATTCCGGACATAGCCTGGCTCCACATGTCGCCACCGGCTCGGTGAGCGACCGGTCCGGTCTCACCGTAACCGGTGACCGAGCAGTAGATAATTTTCGGATTTATCTTAACTACTTCGTCATAACCGAGCCCCAGCCTGTCCATGACTCCGGGACGGAAACTTTCCAGGATTACATCGGTATCCTTTATTAACTTCAAAATCACCTCTTTACCGGATTCATCCCGGGTATCTATAGCAAGGTCTTCCTTGCCCCGGTTGAGGGCAACCCAGGAAGAGGTGTCCACAGCGTCTTTTGCCAGCTTTTCGGCAATCACATCATCCATTCCTGCGGGAAGTCCCAGTCGCTGAGGTTCACCCTGGATTCTTTCTACTTTAATGACCCTGGCGCCCATATCGGAAAGCATTGCCCCTCCCAGCGGAGCGGCAATAGCGATACTGAAATCCAGGATCTTAATACCATCAAGTGGAGCTGCCATTGTTCTACCTCCTGAATACTACTGTATTAATTATTTAAGCGGTTACCAGTTCAACGAGCTCCGTAACATCATTTACTTCTTCGAGTTTTTCGACCAGTTCCACCACTCTGTCTATATTCTTCTCCGGAATCGGCTTGGCGGCAAATGAGGCGCAGTCGCGGAACTTTCTTTCATAATCGATAAAAGGTCTTACTCCGCTTTGAGCCATCGGACTGCCGGTCGGTTCGGAACAGACCTTCCCGTCCTTCATCGTTATCTCTACACTCAGCGGACTTGGTTTACCCGGTTCCATCTTCGCTTCGGACTCCGTCAGGCGAATTTTACCAGCGATATCGAGGATATCCCGGCTTTCGATAGCTTCCTCGTTGAACTCGCCGATTCCGGCACGTCCCCTGGCAATGGTTGCGGCAACCGCCCAGGGCACGCTGAATTGTGAGTCGACCGGATTTCTCGGGTGACTCCTGACATCCAGCGGTACGCAGAGTACATCGGCTTTCTGACAGACGATGTGTATTTCCTCGACATCTTCCGGTTTGATATCATTACTGCCCAGGATCGAGAGAGTTGCGTTGACGAAACCGTGAGTACCGGCACAGCAGGGGAAAGGCTTCATAGCGGTGCTCATTCCCTCGTATCGTTTGCCGATATCCTCCAGCAGCATTTCAGGGGTGACGCTGCCGCGATGGTATAACAGATAGAGGCCGTCTTCTCCCTGGAAGATGTTTGGCGCTCCGGTAATTCCTTTCTCCGCCATCAGAGCGGCCATCATACCACCCCTTGAGGAGAATCCGGGTCCCATTCGCTTGGTGAGTGCGCCGTCCAGCACGCACTGTCCATTTCCGGCGCACTGGTGGTAGGCGATACCGATGGCGTTGACGGTAGTTTCTTCATCGAGTCCCAGAATCCGTGCCGAAACACCGGCGGCAGCCAGGTAGCCATAAACGGCGGTAAGGTGGAAACCGGCACCGGGCTGTGTCTTTCCCGTCATGTGGTCCTTTACTTCCTGCGGCACATTTTCCCTGAGCCACTGGAAGGTTCTTCCCAGGCGGCACATCATGTCCACGCCGAGAGCGACTGAAGTCAGCATTTCCCTGCCGCTCAGTCCACCCTTCCTTTCGGCAAGGGCAAGTACCGTCGGCACGATAGGCACCGAAGGGTGAGTCGGACCTGAGCCGGTGTCGTCATAATCGAGAGCGTGACTCATGGTAGCGTTGACCTGCACTGCGTTAGGTGCCGGAAGTTTAGTGCCGTAACAGAATACGGTACTTTCTTCCTTTCCGCCCCATTCGGCATACAGGTCCAGCAGTTCTTTCACACCGGGCTTACCGGAACCTCCCAGGGCGACTCCCAGGATATCCAGGATCTCTCGCCTGGTTACTTCCACGGCATCTTTCGGAATATCCTCGAATTTTGCGTTAATAAAGTTTTTAGCGAAACCATAAGAAGCATCCATTATCTGCCTCCGTATTTTAAGTATTTTTAAGGAACGACCGGTTTAAAGAGTATTTATTCTATTATTCGAATACTCCCTGTGCCATCAGGTTTACGAATTCTTCATCGGACATGCCGAGTAATTCCGAGCAGATCTGCTGGGTATGTTCGCCGATAAGAGGACTGTGCCGGTACGGTCGAGCGGGAGTCTCGGACATCATGAAACTCTGGCCGAGATGAGTGAATTCTCCCATTTCCGGGTGATCTATCTTCCAGTACATTCCCCGCGCATTAATCTGCGGATCGACGTACATATCAGCGGTATTCTTGACCACTCCTGCCGGGACTCCGGCTGCCTGAAGCTGTTCCATGACAGCTTCAGGTGTGCGGTCGGTAGTCCATTCACTGATCAGTCCGTTCAATTCTCCCTCGTTCTTTTTCCTGTTCAGAAGAGTATCGAACCGTGGATCTTCGGTCAATTCCGGTTTTCCCATTTCACGGCAGAGGGTTTTCCATTCTTCATTGTCGAACACGGCGATAGTGCACCAGCGGTCTTCTCCCTGACACTGGTAAACGCCGTGCGGGACGGCGTATTCCGACGCATTTCCCATTCGCTGCGGTTCTCTGCCATTCGCCGCGTAATCCAGTACTCCGGGTGCCACGAAATATACCGCCGTCTCGAACTGCGAGAAATCAAGCAATTGCCCTTCGCCGGTCTTGTCCCGGTGGTCCATAGCGGCGATCACTGCCGCCGTGGCGAAACGAGGGCTGATGCAGTCGGTATAAGCGGAAATACCTACCGGAAGAGGTTCTCTGCCTGGCCATCCTATATAGTTCGGGAGGCCGGCGATAGGTACCAGCACCATTCCGAATGCCGGCATCCGATGATAGGGCCCCCATGAGCCGTAGCCGCTCTGCCGCAGCATAATAATGTCGTCTCTTTCCTTTTTAAGCGTCTCGTAGTCAAGTCCCCATTTCTCCATGTTGCCGGGAGTGTAGTTTTCCATGAAGACATCGCATTTCAGGGCAAGTCGTTTTGCTATTTCCCTTGCCTCGGGGACTTCCATATTGAGGGTCATGCTATGGATGTTGGTGTTGTAGTAATTGAAATAACCGCCCTTGTTAAGGTTGGGGACATTGTCCTTATACGGTCCCGAAGCTCTCAGCGTACAGGGACGCTTGGTGGTCTCCACCCTTATTACGGTCGCCCCGTGATCGGCGAAAAATTTCATAGTAAGCGGTCCGACTACCGCCCAGCAGAACGCCAGGACGGTCAAACCACTGAAAACATCTTCTTTCTTCTCTGTAGTCATTCTTTCTCTACCTCTATATAATTCCAGCCTGTTTCAGGATTATTATTTCATTATCCGATAATCCCAGGCCGGAGTAGATTTCCTGATTATGTTCGCCGATAAGCGGTGCGCGGAACCTGGTGGAGTAATCCTCCGCTGAGGATTGTACGAACTGGCGGGGGTAGGGAAGTGTGACTCCAAGTTCGGGGTGTTCGATCTGTTTCCAGAAATCCCGACCGTTCAGGCCTTCGTCATTGATCAGATCTTTCATACTGGACAACGGGCCGATAGATACCTGTCTCGGCACGGCTCCTGCCATCAGTTCCTTACTGGTATGAGCTTTGAAAAAAGCACTGATAGCTTCCTGTATCTCCGTCATTTCCTCCCTGGAAACGGAGAACATATCGAAGTTGTCCCAGTCCTTGCCCAGCAGGTATTCGGTAGCCATGCCCTCAGTGTCCATCCATTCGGTGAGAGACCTGAGAACCTTGGCTCCCTGCTTACCGCCGATAACGTTAAAGAACACATAACTGTCCTTGCACGGCCAGACCTGTCGTTGTCCGACATCCTTGCTCATTCCGGCACGGAACGCTCCGGCGCGTCTCAATATACCTCCGCTAAGTTCATGCATTGGTATTGCATTGGCCTGGAACCACCCGGCGCTTTGCTGGAGGGAAACGTCGACAAGCTGTCCTTTCCCCGTTTTTTCCCGGTGGTAGTATGCCATCATGCAGCCGACGGCCGCATCAGACCCGGCGTGAAGGCAGGCCTGCGGCATACTTATGTGCAAAGGCGCTTCATCACGCTCTCCCGTCTGGTACATTGTGCCAGTCATCCCCATTACTACCAGGTCGGAGTCTTTATAATCCCGATAGGGGCCTTCCATACCGAACGGCGTGACGGAAGCCCAGATGATATTCTCTTTTAGTTTTTTGATATCTGAGTATCCTATACCAAGTCCATCCATATAGCCTGGCTTGAAGGATTCCACGACGATATCGGCAGTTTCGACCAGTTTTCTGAACAGGTCTCTGCCGTCGCTTTCTTCAATGTCCAGAGTTATACCTCTTTTATTCGAGTTATAGGCAAACCAGTACAGGTTCTTTTCAGGATCAGGAATATCGTGGTAGAAACTCCCGATGTTGCGTGACGGGTCACCTCCCGGCGGTTCGATTTTTATAACATCGGCACCAAGATCGCCGAGAATTTTACCGCACAGGAAGCCTTTTTCGTCGGTCAGGTCCAGTACCCGGCAATTATTCAGCATTTTTCATTTCTCCGGTTCCTGTATTTTTATATATGCTTCAGGTATTTTTTCGCTATATTCAGCGCCTTTACCGGTTCGACCTGGCTGAGCAGCCCGATAGCGAAGAGTATATAGTTTTCGTCCAGGAAAAAGTTAGGTTTCTTCGGTTTGAGGGTAAATCCTTCTTCTTCACGGAACAGAACTCCTTCCAGGATTTCCCGTGGATTTCCGGAAAAGATTATAGGACCTCCCGTTCCGATAACGGTATTTATTTCGGTTAAATCTTTACCGTGCTGTATCAGTTTTTCCCCGGTGGGTGTATTGAGTACCTCGATCTTTCCGGCGTGCCGGTCCATTGCCACCCGTACCATCACGGCAGCCAGTATTCTGTGACAGGCGAATTCGTCTTCGGTCTCCGGTAATTTACCGTTGCGGAATCTTTCTACAATTTCCTTAAAACCGGGAGGAACCTTTTCGCCTTCCAGGAGTGCCAGCAGGGTATCGAGATTATGCTTGATGCCAAGGTCACCTTCGACCGTGCGTTTCTGGTACGGTTCAGGCAGCCCGACAATAACAGTATTGCCCTGGTTAGGCAGTCCTTTTGCGATCGAATGGACGTCAGTTGTGGCACCGCCGGGATCTATTACTATCAATTCTCCCATACCCGAAACACCGTCGCATCCTTCGGCGATCAGTTTCGCCGCTTCAAGAACCGCCGAGGGGGTGGGCATTATAACATCCTTGATAATCGACTTTGCACGGGCAATGCCTTTCGCTTCGATAATGTTCTTCATAAAGAGATCCCTGATCTCCCTGTTGCAGGGAGCAACATCCAGAACACCTATCTCAGGCATCACATTGCTGGTGAAAATCACGTTTTTCCCGTTATCAGCGAATACCGATCTAATTACATCGTAGGTAGTCTTATTACCGGCGACTATTATATTGGATATGGCTTCGCTGCTTCGGGAGAACATCCTGGCATTGTGTATAATGACTTCTTCGTCACCGCCGTTCGTTCCACCGGAAATAAGCAGGATATCAGGTGCGGCAGCTTCGATCTCCCTGATTTCCTGCTCGGTAAGTTTATATGAGTAGCATTGTGTAACCTTGGCACCGGCTCCGAGAGCGGCGTGATTTGCTGCTTTACTGGTATAATCCGGGACAAACCCCGCGCATATGACACGCAGACCACCGGCTGCACTGCTGCAGGCTAACGCTTCCTTCTTTTCAAGGTCGCTTATTCCGGTGGTCTCTGCTATCTGCTTTAGAGCTTCATCCAGTGCCAGGGTAATATCGGTTTCTACCGTAGACGGCATCCGGACCAGAGAAACAATTTCTTCCTTATCAAGGTTAATCGCTACGACTTTAGTATACGTGCTGCCGAAGTCGACAAAAAGTCTGATACTATCCACTTGGTTAAACCTTCCTGCGGTATATGTTTTCTACATTCTGCCTTTTGCTTTGAGGTCGGTTCTCAGGTCTTCTATAGCCGCATCAAGGTCCGCTTCAGGGGGAAATACTCTATCAAAACCAAGTGCCTTGAATTTCTTTTCGTCATCTTTGAAATCGGACCTTCCCAGTCCGAGAATACCGCCGATGTACATGAGGACATCACTGAGGCCGGCTTCTTTGCGTTTTTCGTTAAAACCTTTAAGGTCGAGATCAGCCATGCCGTATAACGAACTCATCAATATAGCATCGGCTTTCGTTTCCTGGGCTACCTTTATAAATTCCTCCGGAGATACCTGTATCCCCAGGGCAACTACATTAAACCCGGCATCTTTAAGAGCACGGGATAATACTTTAGTTCCAATAACGTGTGAATCGGACCCTACAGTCCCCGTAATAATAGTTGGTGCGTTTTCCATCGTTACTCCTTTTATAAAAATAATCAGGCTAAATATGATTTGAATTAATCGTTAAAGGGGGGCAGCCCAACCATTTTACCTTTACTCAAACTCCACAGGTCACTGACAGCGGTGTAGTAATCGACTTTCTTTCCTTCTATCGCTTCTCTTTCTGCTATCTTGGCGCGGTGGAAGTCCTTGATCTCTTCGGGGATAGGGAGATTACCGAATTCCAGGTAACGGCATGCCCCTCTGGCATCCCTGACACCCAGCACTTCATCTTTGATGGTAATGTTCGGACTCCAGGGTGAATCGAGTACACCGGACTCAACTGCCGCTACCGTTCCTTCCGCGATATCGCCGTCACCGAGTTCGAGTATCTTATCCATTATTGCTTTGACTTCAATTTCTGTTACTCTCTCTTCTTCCTCAACACCCTTGATATCTATTTCTATCTTCTGTTCTCTTATTACGTCGAATATCCATTTCGCGGCGCGGTAACTCATCTCGTGAGTTTCGGTAGTAGGAATACCGGCGCCTTCATCGATACTTCTCAGGTCAACGGCATTCGTCTTAGCAAGCGAACCGACCATGGCTACATAGCACAGGTAAGCAAAAGCGCCGCCAAGATGCCTGGCAACAGGGAATAACGGTGTCTGTGCCGGACAGCAGCCGGTTATCATACAGTCCTGATAACCGAATTTATCAAGATACTCGCGGATCAATCTTGGAGCAAGCCTTATCCAGGCTGTATCCTGAGTCATATTACCCATACAATGCACAAGCGGATAAAGGGCTTTCTGTCCCTGTGCTGCCGATGTAACAGCTTCTATTATCAGACCTACAATACCTACTGTCAGGGGGAATGGCGCGCCCGGAAGCCACCCATGAAGGTCGGTACAGAGTATTACACCTCTGTCTGCGTACCAGCCGACCGTACTCATACGCTCCTGGGCACCTCGTACAAGGTCTCTTATCGAGACGTTCTTGGCATAACTCCCGAAGTGCAGGAATCCAATCCCTCCGCCGCCGGTGGTCATTCCGGCTGCGATTGCGAAATCACCACCTGCTGCCCTTGGACTGAGTGCTGCATCTACATTCTCGCTAATTTTCCTGACTTCTTTAAGTGGATAATGAAAGATTGGAAAGCCGTTAAGCAGCGGTTTTTTAGTCTTTTCGACTTCCTTCATGATCTCGGCAACTTTATCGTGCTGTCCGGTTCGCGTGTAACTGTCGGTAGTAACCGGGATGAGTACCACTCCGGCGTCTCGCATCGACTGGCAGAGTTTTACCATATCTTCAAGTACCGGCGTTCCCGCTCTGGGGAACACACTCATCTTCCCATCTTCCTCGAGCTTTTTCATCACCTTCCACCAGACTTTGCTGTCAGGCAAACTTTTCTGGTATTCCACGGCTTCATCAAAATCAACATCCTTACCGTGGGGAAGCCTATCAAGCTCTTCTCGCCTTCTCTTCATCAGCAGCTCTTCGTCAACCCGTTTGTTTTCCAGTTTTTTCTCTTTCATGTATTATCCTTTCTTTACGTTACTGATGATACTAAAAACGGATTTCTGATGTATTTTTCGATATGAGGTATTATCGTATCAAGAGGATACACCTCATAAAAAACCTCTGTCAAGAAAATTCACTCCTACTCCAGTCCGGGAGTGATTGTTATTTCTGGTATTTGGGTGCAATAGTGGCGTGCAGGAACATAATCGGTTTATCTACCCTTACGAAATTAAGAGGACAGTGTATGGTGTTTTTAGGTATATAGATTACGGTCGGTTTAGTGATGATGTGTTTTTCCTGTTCCTCTCCGAAGGAGAATTCTATTTCAGCTCCCAGGTCTTCCATATTGTCGGGACCACCGCAAAAGATGACATACATGTCGAATTCGTGCGAATGAGGTTCCGGTTCCATCAGGTTCGGTTGAGTGACGTATATAGCGAACATTGAAAAGTCGGACTGAAAGTCCTCTTCACCCGAGAAATTAAATACGGGTCCGAATGGGGGATATTGAATACTGTGTTCTTTAATATACTTACCATACTTGGTTTCAGCCATTTTCAAATACCTCCACTTTTTCTATTATTGTAATCGGCACAATACTTATATATCATGACCGGTCTGCAGACCGTCTCTGATCGCATCCACGATGAGTCGAGGTTCTTTACAGTCACCGACCATATAAACCTCCGGTACAACGCTTTTCAGTTTCTCGGCCAGTTCTGTATTGGGAGTAAGGGGAAGTGCGGTTACTATGGTATCGGCTTCTATGGTTTGCCTGTTACCATCCTTATCGACCAGTGTCAGTCCTTTATCTGTTATTTCCTCGTACTTGACTCCGGTCAGCATTTTTACGCCTTTTTTTTCGAACCAGATTAACAGCTGTTGTCTGAGGTGCATTATCATTCCTGCTCCGAGGAATTCCCCTGTATCCACAAGCGTAACATGCCTGCCTCTTTTTACAAGGAATTCGGCGAGTTCAGCGCCGTGGATTTCACCTCCGAGAACGATAACTCGTTTTCCCATCGGGAGGTAAAATTTTGTCAGCTTTCTTAACAATTCCGGGCCGAGGTACCTGAGGTAGGTCTTCAATTTCCTGTGTATATCGCCACCTTTGACGACAATAGGTTTATTGATGCCCGGTATATCAGGTACGGTAGCGAGACCGCCGGTCGCGACTATCACCGCATCTGGTTTCAATGCTTCTATAGTAGCAACAGTTACCTCTTGATCGAGGTGAATCTCGACTCCTAATCGTCTCAGTTGATTCTCAAAGTAGCGGACGAAATCCGGCAACGGTTCTATCTCGGTTCCTTTCACCAGCGCTGCCATCGGTACCATCCCTCCGAGTTTATACTGACTGTCATACAGGCTGACTCTATGACCCTTTATCGCAGCGACTCTGGCGGCCTCCATTCCTGCCGGCCCTCCTCCGATTACGACAACATTCTTTTTCTTTTCCGGTTTCTGGTGCGTCCACAGGTCGACCGTTCCCAAGGCGCCATTAATCCGGCATCGCTTGACCCCTCCGGCATCGATACAGGTATCGCAGGCGGTACAAACGGCGATATCTTCCAGTTGTCCCGAAGCTACTTTATTAGGCAGTTCGGGATCTGCCAGGAGACGCCTGGTCATTACAATGAAGTCGGCTTCACCGTTCTTTAAGGCCTGTTCTCCCAGTTCAGGGCCCATTCTGCCTACAACCATAAGCGGGATGGTTACCACTTTTTTAAGTCCCGCAGAAAGGGTCATATTAGCTCCTTTCCCCCAGTGCTCGCGGTTGTACTCCGGAGGGAATTCGTCCAGTGGCACCGGTGGCTCAGGGTAGAAAATAGCCTCAGTCATAAATGACGAGGTATGTCGTCCGAGCCAGTGAGACCTTACCTGTATCGCATCGGCTCCGGCCCCTTCAAGTATCTTCGCGATTTTACGGGCGTATTCGGGTGTTATGCAGGACTGATTGTCGATACCCATCACCTGACCGATCTCGATACCATTGATGGTTATCGCGACCGGATAATCATCTCCGACACGCTTTTTCATTTCTTTAATAATCTGTACAAGGAAACGTGCCCTGTTTTCAGGAGTTTTTCCGTATTCATCCGTTCGCCTGTTCCAGTAAGGAGAGATGAAGTTGTGGAGAAGGTGGCTGCTTCCGGCGTTAATATCGATACCGTCGAATCCTGCCTTTTCTGCTCTTACCGCCGCGTTAGCGAACTTGTCTATTATCTCTTCAATTTCGGCGACCGATAGTTCTCTGGGTGGTTCGTTATGAAAGTCCATCGGAGAATTGATTGTAGTCGGTGAAGAACCTATTGGCGGGCCGGGAATTATCGGTTCCGGTCCCCACATCGACTGCCACGGTCCGTCGTGGTTCATCTGCATGAAAGTAGGGCACCCATGTTTATGTATGACATCGACGAGTTTCTTTAAACCGGGTATGTATTTATCGTCATCGATACGGTACCGCCGATTCCAGCGTCTGCCGAACGGGTAGTCGATAGTAGGAGATTCGACTACCAGTAAGCCTACGCCACCTTTTGCTAGGGCTTCGTAGAATGCCATCATGTTTTCAGGAACATCGGTTTCATCCTCATGCCAGTAAAGCATTGCTGCTCCGGATTTTATCATCCTGTTCCTGGTTTTAACCTTGCCGATGTATCCTGGTTCCAACAGTCTTTTATAATTCATGGTAGACGCCATTGACACTCACCTTTCCAGCCTCTTCGGCTGCCAGCTATTGAAAGACACTCTTTAATCGGTGGATATTTCCGGAATCCAGTATTAATCAGTTGGATTATCCGGCCCAAACAGGTCGTAAAACTCTTTCTGCCCTTCGGGTAACGTTTCCCAGAAGAAAAGGATCTTTTTAATCTTGATATCTTTATTTTCATCAAGAGCCAACTGGTAGTGAGCCAGAGCACTTTTTTTTATTGCTATTTCGTCCCTTTTGGCATCGACAACTTCCATCCTGAAGAGAGCGACGAAAACCGCTCTTCTTTCATCGATGGTGATATCATCCGGTATCAATCTCTCGTACCATGCGGGATGATTCTTCGCCGTCTGGATGAACTGGTCGGCACTCCAGAACCCACCTTCAGGTCCGCCGATTCCGGCAATGTACGGGATGAACCTCAAGTCCGGCGCGAAGTATTTATGCATTTCGTCCGCCGTGTCCGGAAACTGACCAACAGTGCTGTAAGTATTGAAATACTCTTTCACAAATGCCTGGATGTTCTCATAAGTTAGTTCCATAAAATTCCTCCTGTATCAGCGATTAATTGAAGCCGGAACGGTTGCTCGGCGATACTACGCCATTGAAATTTTAAGGGTCGGAATCCGGTGTTGAAAGACAGCGATATATCAAATTAGCATAAATTTACATATTATTGCTCTCGGTGTCAAATCCTTGTCAGTCAAAAATACCAGTGAATATAGAAGCTTTGATCAAGATAGGACTTGTTGAAATTGACAAAAAGGAGACAGAGACATATATTAGCCGAAAAATGTCTATATACATACAGGAGAAAAATCAGATGGAAAATGAGTTTCTTGGAAAAGTGGCGCTGGTAACAGGTGGAGCGTCAGGGATAGGCAGAGGTGTAGCCCGGATGTTTGCCGCGAGAGGTGCCAGGGTGGTGGTATCTACCGATTCGAATATTAAAGGCGGAGAAGAAACGGTAGACACGATAAAAAAGGCTGATGGCGAAGCGACGTTCATTAAGTGCGATGTTACTAAAGCTGATGATGTTGAAACTATGGTAAATAAAATCATTGAAGTATATGGATCACTGGATTATGCGTTCAACAACGCCGGAGTAGGTCCTGACGGAAAACGATTACCTGTCGTTAACATAGTCGATTGCCCGGAGGAAATCTGGGACAAGACATTGGGTGTGAATTTAAAGGGTGTTTTTCTCTGCATGAAATACGAGATACGCCAGATGATAAAACAGGGGTGTGGAGCTATCGTTAATACATCATCGGTCGGCGCCTTCAAACCGATGGCCGGGTTTGCCGCCTATGATGCCAGCAAGATGGGCCTGCACGGACTCAGCAAGGCTGCAGCACTCGAATGTGCTCCTTTCGGCATCCGGATAAATGTAATCTGTCCTGCGCCAACCGAGAGGACACAGCTTTTCGAAAATCTGACTGATGCAAATCCCGGTATGAAAGACGGGATGAAGAATGTAATTCCCCTGAAACGTGTTGCCACACCGGAAGACATGGGAGAAGCGGTACTCTGGCTGTGTTCGGATGCGGCTTCATTTATTACCGGGCATATTATGCCGGTGGATGGTGGAATGACTTAGGAGATAGTACGGGTTGACCTGTAATATCTTGGTTTCAGTGCGATATTTGTGTTATCATTACGCCACTTGGTAGTTTTTTCGCCGTGAATCCGGCCTGTCATTGCTGCGGCAGACGAATTCAGACATCGCAAGATTTTCTGTTAAGAGAGGAGAAAAATATGGCTGAAAAACCTGTTGGGGGGTATGTGGGGAAATTACTTCGGGTTGACCTTAGCAGGCAGGAGCTTAGTGAAGAAACTGTTGATGCCAAAACACTGAGAGAATGCCTTGGGGGCAACGGGCTCGGTGCAAAATACCTGTACGAAGAGGTGCCGCCTGGTGTAGAGTGGTCGAATCCTGAAAACCGCCTGATGTTCTTTGCCGGTCCTCTGGGAGGAACCAGGGTGAGTGGTTCGGGGACTTTTTCCATAATCACTAAAGGTCCCATGACGAACATGGCCGGGGCTTCACAGGCAAACGGATATTTCGGAGCTTACCTGAAGTTTTCAGGTTATGACGGGATAATTTTCCAGGGTAAGTCGGATGAATGGGTCTATCTGCATCTTCATGATGGAAAAGCAGAGCTTCGTGATGCGAAACACCTGGTGGGTAAATATACCAGGGAAACGGAAGATGCCATTAAGGAAGGGATCGACGGACAGAGCAGTGTTTACTGTATCGGTCCGGCCGGGGAAAACCTGGTAAGATTTGCCGGCATCGTCGGCGATCACGGACATGCTGCCGCGCACAACGGACTCGGTGCCGTGATGGGTTCGAAGAAACTCAAAGCTGTAGTGGCGGAGCGCGGGAAAGGGACGGTACCGGTTGCAGAACCGGAACGCTTATCCGAACAGGCCAAAGAACTGGTCGAGAATGCCATGAAGATGGATTCTACGTTGTCCGAATGGGGCACTGCCTTTATCTTCCCGAGAATAATTCACGGTGGTGCGTTACCGATAAAAAATTATACGACTAACCTCTTCCCTGAAGCTGAGAAATTCGGCGGCGAATGGCTGAGGACTCACTTTAAAGCGACGCCGACAACCTGCTGGGCTTGTCGAATCGCCCATTGCCGGGAGACGGAAGTCACGGAAGGTCCTTACAAGGGATTTGTCGGTGAAGAACCGGAATATGAAGGGCTTGCTGCGATGGCTTCGGTAATAGGCCAGACCGACCCGGGCGCTGCCGTAATGCTTGGCAACACGGTGGACTGGCTTGGTTTCGATATCAACGAATCAGGATATCTCATAGGCTGGATAATGGAGTGCTACGAGAAGGGTTACCTGAAGAAGGAAGACCTTGACGGTATCGAAATGAACTGGGGAGATGCTGAAGCTACTCTTGCAATGCTGAAAAAAATAGCCACTCGTGACGGATGCGGTAATCTCTTCGCTGAAGGAGTTAAAAAAGCTTCGGAGAAAGTCGGCGGTGAAGCTGCGAACTGTGCTATATATGCCAACAAAGGAGCAACCCCACGTGGCCACGATCACAGGGCACGGTGGTCGGAACTTATCGATACATGCCTGTCCAACACCGGCACGGTGGAACTGAGTGGTGGTTTTCCTCATCCGGAACAGATCGGCGTCGAGATGTCCAAAGACCCGTTCGATGCGATAGCGGTCTCAACTCAGAACGCGCAGATGAACGGGAGACGGCAGTTTGAAGATTCGCTGGGGATTTGTTTCATGGGTGCCCAGGATTTACAGAAATTGGTTGATTGCTTGAATTCGATAACCGGATGGGATTTCGATATCTGGGAGGCATTGGATGTCGGATTCCGTACCATCAACCGGCTCCGCGTTTTTAATTTCCGTCACGGACTTACCAAGGAGGTAGAGTCGCCTTCGGTCCGTTACGGTTCTACTCCGGTGGATGGACCCGTTGCAGGCAAAACTATCATGCCGTACTGGGATGATCTCCGGCGTAATTATTACGAAAAAATGGGCTGGGATCCCGAGACAGGAAAACCGACAAAGGAGACCTTGGACCGCTATGGTCTTGGTGAGTTATTCTCGGATCTGTAATTTTACATAATACTATATTAGAGGGAGAACCAAAATGAAAAGTCTTGATGGTAAGGTTGCTCTGGTAACCGGAGCAGGAAGCATCAGGGGAATGGGACGTGCCGTGTCTAAGCGACTGGCTGGAGAAGGCGCGGATGTCGTCGTCGTCGACCAGGTAATGGCGCCGAAAAGCATCTGGCCTGGCGAAGAGAACTGGCGTGGCCTTGAGGAAGTGGTAGAGGAAATCAAGGCACTGGAGCAACAGGGTCTTGCCCTGGTGGGAGATATCAGTAAAAGCGGAGATGTCGATAATATAGTCGCCAAAGCCATGGAGAAGTTCGGTAAAATAGATATCCTGGCGCACTGCGCCGCAATCCGTGGTCCGGTAGGTCCTCATATCGTCGAACTCGACGAAGCTATCTGGAGAAAGGTTGTCGATGTTAACCTTACGGGCAGCTTCCTTATATCCAAAGCAGTAGCCAAGACGATGATTCCCAATCCCGAGGGCAAGAAGATAGTTATTATCGCCTCGGTAGCAGGAACATTCGGCGCTCCGGGCAGCAGCAGCTACTGCGCGTCCAAGTACGGCACGATCGGGCTGGCAAAAACGCTGGCGCTGGAACTGGCGCAGTACAAGATCAATGTCAATGCCATCAATCCGGACACTATCAGCACGAACCTGGTCGACGAGCGAATGGTTGCCGCTGCTGAAAAAGAAGGTATTACAGTCCAGGAACTGATAAAAAGAAGATCCGAAGGACCACCGCCTGCCGGAGGACCGAATATTCCGTTGGGAAGACATGGTGATCCTGGAGAGGTAGCCGACCTGGTCTATTTCCTGGTCTCGGAACAATCCAGTTATATCACCGGACAGACGATAAATATCGATGGTGGAGCTCATTAAGTTACAGGAGAAGAAAAATGGATTTACTGAAAGGTAAGACCTGTCTCGTCACAGGGGCGGGAAGTATAAGAGGGATGGGGCGCGCTATTTCGGTGCGGTTCGGCAACGAAGGAGCGAACGTGGTTTCTATTGACAGAGAAATGGCTCCCAAGAGTATCTGGCCGGGAGAAGAAGACTGGCGCGGCCTGGAAGCTGTCGTGGAAGAAGTAGAAGCCGCCGGCGGAAAAGGCCTGGCTGTCGTTGGTGATATCAGCAGCAGCAAGGATGTCGATAACATGGTGGCCAAAGCCCTTGAAAAATTTGGTAAGATAGATATCTTCATCCAGTGTGTCGGTATCCGCGGTCCGATGGCCACTCCGATAGTCGACCTGGATGAAGCCACCTGGAGAAAACTTATCGATATCAACTTGACCGGTCCTTTCCTGCTTGCCAGGGCAATCGGCAAGACCATGATTCCCGATCCGGAAGGGAAGAAGATAGTATTTATTGCTTCACTGGCAGGTTCGCGGGGTTACGTCGGCAGCGCAGCCTATTGCGCTTCGAAACACGGTGTTATCGGGCTGGCAAAGACCCTGGCGCTGGAACTGGCGCAGTACAAGATCAATGTCAATATCATCAGCCCGGGCGCGTTCGATACAAACCTGAGAGACGAGGCTGTTGCCGAAAGAGCAAAATCACAGGGCATGACAGTTGCCGAAATGCTCAAAAAGCAGGCGGAAGCCGGGCCGCCGAAGGGCGGAGGAGGTCCACAGATACCTCTTGGCAGAATGGGTACGCCGGAGGATATCGCCGATCTGATAATGTTCCTGGTCACGGATAAATCCAGCTACATTACCGCCCAGGAGATACGAATAGACGGCGGCGCTGAGTAGTATAACACACCATCGTCATTGTGAGGAATTCCGATGAAATCGGGACGACGTGGCAATCCGTACCAATGAATACGGACTGCTCCGCTTCACTCGCAATGATACCGAGTATAGATATGCCTATACCATAATAATTGATATACAAAAAGGGCGGTGAACAATCACCACCCTCCGTTTTTCAGGTTTTTATCAGATACTTACCCCATCTGGTTTCCGCGTTCTTTCCAGGTAGAACCTCTCTCGAAACCGATGACTTCCCGTACCAGGCAGTCCTTGACTACGGGGGCTGCTTTTAGTATGACGCCGGTGCAAACACCTCCGAGGGCCAGTGTCAGTTCTCCCTCCGGGATAAGTTCGCTCTTCACAGCCAGGACGGTACATCCTACGCAGACACGCATACCTTGGCTGAAAATAGTCAGGAGGGACATGTCTTCCCCGGCATCGATATCCAGCGGTCGCAGATGGTCCGGAATACCGAATGGTTTCAGGAGATCCCTTCTCGTTGCGTTCCTGCCGGTCAGGTTCAGGGGTTCACCCAGGATAAGGTCGTCGTTGAGATATCGAACCTTGATGCCTTCGCTTTCCAGTTCTTCCTTGATCGGGTCAGTTATCGTGACATATATCTCGGTAATTCCCTGTGCAATCTGTTCTTCTTTTCGTTTTTTTACTTCCGGGCTGTCATTATCACGGACGATAATAGGCATAGTCCCCTTGGCAGGTGAGTGAGGTGACGGGTTGGTCACAGCGATGACATTAAGGTCTGTTCTGCCCTTAATCCCTTCACGGAACTTGTTGATGGTATATCCGCTGGACCAGACCACGACCACGTTCTTGATGCCCATGTCATCCATTCGTTGTGTGGCGAATTTCACCATCTCGTCGGTGTTTTTCCGGTCCATACCGTCGAAGTACATAATTTCTTTAATAGTGCCCATTTTCTATTCCTTTCAAATGTGTATTTAATACTTTCTGCTAAATCCATCCGACCATGAGTGGTGAGTGCCGTTCGGGATTGACATAGATGGCGTTTAAGGGACAATCGAGTTCGCAGTAGTCACAGCAGTTGCATTCTTCCGGGTACATTATGACGGCTTTCTTTGTCTGCTTATCTATCCTGATAACATCGGTTGCGCAGCTGTTGACGCAAATCCCGCAGCCATCACATAATTCCTGGTCTATTTTTTCTATCGTCATTTTTTTACCTTCCAGTTAAATTTTTTTCTATGTGACAGTCAACAATTACTTCTGGTATTCAGGCGGCAGCCATTCATTCGGTACCGGTTGTTTCCAGAGTTTCATCTTGCCGTTTTCCTGCTTTATCTTTGTCCAGGCAAGCCAGCCCGGGTTGTCCGTTTCCGGGAAATCTTCCCTGTAATGTCCTCCCCTGGTCTCTTCCCTGAAGAGACAGGACCTGAGAGCCAGTTCGGAACCAAGTATCATGTTCTTTACCTCATGGGCGAGACGCAGTTCATGAGGATCGGTAGCGTAAAGCCGGGGTGCGAAATGGTCCCTGAAAAATTCGACCATCGTTAATGCTGCCTGCAGACGGTCGCCGTGCCGTATCATGAGTACATAGTATGGTGTCATAGTATTGAGAAGCAGTTGGGTTATCCACCTGGGGTCGAAACCGCTTTTATTTTCGTACGGCTCGAGCATGGACTTTGTTGCCCTGGCTATTTCGGCATCATCTACAGCGTAGTCTTTGAGATTTGCGATATAGTCGGCTGCGCCTTTAGATGCCCTGTTGCCCATTATGTATCCGGTAGGGATACCGCCGAATCCAGCTCCTCTGATACTCAGGGTGTCGCCGGCAGCATAAAGCCCTGTTACGGTTGTGGCGCAATATAAATCCGCCGGCCATAATCCGGCGCCTACGACGCAGTCCTGACCGCCAGTTATCTTGTGCTTACCTCGATTACGAGGATCAAAATTGATCCTGGCACTCTCCATACCATCCGAGTTCTGCTGTCTCTGCCAGACTCTCTCGATTTCTTCGTCGCTTGCGGCATCGAGGTCGTGGAAAATCGGGCCTTTGCCATCATGAAAAGCCAGGTCTACCTCAAATCCTGTTTCAAAGCCGTAGGGGATAACATTACCTTCGGCATCGATAAACCGGCGATAAATGGCGCGTGCGGCTCTACCACCTCGCCACGATGGGTATGCGGCATTGCCGTGATGCGATCCATGCATATCGCCGCCGGTCAGTTCGGCGCCGACCCTGTACGCCATGGCATGACCGTCACCGGTCATATTATGAGTTTCTGCTCCGACGGTCCTTAACGACCAGCTTCCGGTGCAGAGGATGGTTGCCTTTGCCTTGAAGACCAGCGTCTCCAGTTCTTCCAGCGGGAAGCCGACGGCTCCGACAATCCTTCCGTTATTTATAAGTAGGTCGGTAACGGTGATTCTGTCCATTATTTTCACGCCGACTTCAAGGGCTTTTTCTCTCAGAGGGGGTGGTACTCCTCTCCTGATTATACGCGCGGCGTTGAAAGGACTGTCTATACCCTTGGGGACAAACATTCCCTCTTCTTCGTTTTCAACGGGGAAGGGAACTCCCCAGGAGTGGAGTGTTTTAAATGCATCCCACGATTCCTTTATACAGATATCAACCCAGTTACGATCACTTACTCCGCTTTCTGTGAACATCTTGTAGACTTGTTCATAGTTGTCCCCATGTTCCTCGCTGAAGAATGAAAAACGCATACCTGCTGCTGCCGTGGTACCTGATTTACCCACGTACGCTTTATCTACAAGCATTACGTCGAGGCCCTTTTCCTTCGACTTAATAGCAGCGGTACATCCGGCCACCCCTCCGCCAAGAACCAGTATATCAGTCGCGATTACTGTTTCTTTTGCCATAAGACTTCCTCCTTTTTATAATAGGTTTACTTATTACAATTATGCTTTAGCGTAACTCTATCCTATATCTTCTCCGTGGATTTTTCGCAGCTCATCCAGGTAATCCGGATCGAACCAGCCTGCTTTCTGCTCCTCGATAAGATCGACTCTTGTCGGTCGTCCCCTGGTGAAGTTCGGCGGTCCGCCGATTATCTTAGCTTCTATCAGTTTGTTTATCTCAGTTTCCGACATCTCCAGCAATGAACCGAAAACATAGCTGTCATCCTGTGCGAAACGTGGAGCACGTTCCTGGATGAAATGTTCCGCATTGTTGAACTTTGCCGGCATCTGGCCGGGTATGGGTCTCTTCCCGATCCCATCACCGTGGTCTATCAAATTGAAAAATCCCCGTTCCACAATATGCGGATCGGTGTTTATCTCCTTCATGTTAAGGACAGCTCCGGCAGCAATTCCCGCTTCCTGCATCATCTTCATTATTTCGATATGTTTGTGTCCGGTAGTCCATCCTTCAACATGCCTGTCGAGTTCTTCCCGGTTAAGCAGTCTTTGTTTCAAGGTGGAGAACTTCTCGTCTTTTGCCCATGAAGGATTTCCTAAAACCTCGCAGAATTTCTGCCATTGGTCTTCGTTCTCAACCGCTATGTTAACCCAGCTGTCTTCGCCGCTGCATCGGTAACACCCGTGGGGAGCTGCTACGGGGTGACTGTTGCCGATCCTTTCCGGGATTTTACCGGTCTGGGTGTATTCGGTGATAACATCGCCGATATGACAGGCAACCGCTTCACGCCCGGAAAGGTCTACATACTGTCCCTCGCCTGTCTGCATACAGTAAAAAAGCGCCGTCATCAGGGCTGCCGCGGCGTTGGCTCCTGTTACCCAATCTCCGTAGGCGCAGCCTGAAAGCAGAGGAGGTTCTTCCGGGAAACCGGTGATATGTGTCAATCCACTCATCCCTTCCATTCCCGGTACGTACATGTAAAAATCTCTCAGCGGTCCATAATGCCCGAGACCACTTATCGATACCATAATAATATCGGATTTTATCTTTTTTAATTCTTCGTAATTCAATCCCCAGTTGTCCATTACCCTGGGTGAGTAATTTTCGATTACGGCGTCACTTATCGTGACCAGCCTCTTGAAGAGTTCTCTTCCTTCCTCGCTGCCGAGGTTGAGTGATATCCCCTTTTTTCCGGCATTCAGCGTATGAAAAATACAGCCTCTGTTCCAGTTATCCTCTCCGGGTTCGTTTTCAGGATAGACATTAGCTCTCGTAAAAACATCGGCTCGCTGGATCGACTCTATTTTAATGACTTCCGCACCCAGTTCTGCGAATATCTCGGTTGAGACCGGACCGGCGAACACCATTGTGAGATCGAGTATCCTGATTCCATCAAGTAACTTATACGCCATATTTACCTGAACCTAAATTATGCCTTTCTTATTCAATACCGATAATCGTTCTTTATCGTATCCGATTTTCCCTAATATCTCGTCATTATGTTCTCCGAGAAGGGGGGCTCTTCCTGCCTGCCATGGTGAACCGTTTAGTTTCGCAGGTGCTCCTGGATACTTTACCTTACCCATAACCGGATGGTCTGCTTCAGCGAAATATTCACGGGCTTTTATCTGCTCGTCACTCATTACTTCTTCCGGGTTCAGTACAGGGGTGAAAGCCAGTCTCAATTCCTGGGCTGCTTTAGTCACTTCCCATTTACCGCGATCCTTGAGCCACGGAGTCATTAATTCGTCGAGTTTTTCAGGATTCGCCATGCGGGTTCGCGTGTCGGCCAGGAGCGGGTCGTCCTGTAAATCTGGCTTTTCGATCAGGAATGCTATGTTTGGAGCACCGCCTACTCCGGGAGTAAGACTGATCCACCCGTCTTTGCAGGGTACGCTGTAACCGATGGGGTATCCGTGTATCGCGAACGGGCTGGTCCTTCTGCTGAGTCCCAGGTACGAGTATTCTGCTACGTGCCCCATCAGGGTGCTGGCGACACTCTCCATCGCCGATATATCTATAGACATACCTTTATCTGACTTATTACGGTTGATTAATGCGCTGACGGTGGCGATATAGCTGAGAAGACCGGTTGAATATTCGGCCTGATAGCCGCCTTCCACCACCGGCCTGTCCATCGGTTTTGTGCCGGGTCGCTGCGTGTACATCGCCCCGCCGGCAGCATATACGGTGAAGTTGGTCGCTTTATAATCGCGATAGGGTCCAGTCTGGCCGTAAGCCGAGATAGAAGTAATTATGATTTTCGGGTTGAGTGTCTTAATTAATTCCTCGGTAAGACCCAGTGCTGCCAACTGACCGGGTTCGAAATTTTCAACCAGGATGGAGGAATCTTTGATCAATCCCTTGAGGATTTCCAGTCCTTCTTCACTCCGTATATCGAGAGTTACGCTTTTTTTATTGGTGTTGAGGTAAAAATAGGTCCCACTGTTCTCAAGTTCTTGTTTATCACCGGTTGATTTACCGGTGCTTCTCGTCCAGTCTCCGGTACCTGGCTTTTCGATTTTTATCACTTCGGCACCGAAATCGGCCAGTAACTTGGTACAATAAGGACCTGCTATTCCTTCAGTTAAGTCCAGAACCTTCAGTTTGTCGAAAGCCTGTTTTTCCATGCTAATCGTCCTTATTGTAAGGTATAGTATCGCAGCCAGATTCGTGCGTAATGACGTTCTTTCATTTAAAAGAAAAGGAACAGTATGAAATAAGCCTGCTTGAATATGTGAAATAGACTACTGTATAATTTCCATATTTGTCAAATAAGCTATGAATAAATTTCAAGAAATACGCCTGTAAAACTTGAGATATTCGAAGTTATCAAATAGGATACACTAGCCTGGAACTAATACCTTAAGAATCGAAAATACCAGTGAATTTTGACCAGTTATATAACAAAGCCGAATCCGGAAGTGGTTTCTTCGGCGACAAAAGCTGTACCAGGATTTATATCAGCGTGTTTGATGATATCCGGGCTCTACAGGATATCTCAGGCGCTTTTTCTGCCCAAACGGAAAAGTATGGTATCCGTGCGGAAATTATCACTGCCGGTTCTTCGGGGTATTACGATATCGAACCGATAATCAGAGTCGATAAGCCTGATCGGCCTTCGGTCTTGTTTCGTAATGTTACACCTGAAACAGCCGGGATAATCGTCGAAGAATTCATTACGCATGACAGACCCGTTAAAGATAGCACTCTTGGCAGTATCGGCAGTGGGAAAATTGATGGTATACCGGACATAAACGTACTGCCTCTGTTTTCACTGCAGAACAGGATTGCGTTGAGAAATTGCGGTATCATCGATCCCGATAAGATCGACCATTATATTCTTTACGGTAAGGGCTTTTCCGGTCTGGCTCGGATTTTGGGTATGCACCCGACTGACGTGATCTCTGAATTGGAGAAATCGGGTTTAAGAGGTAAAGGCGGAGGTGGTTACAACACCGCGGACAAATGGCAGACGTGTAATGAAGTGCAAGGCGATGAGAAATACGTGGTGTGTAATGCCGTAGATGATGATCCGGATTCACAAACAGCACGCCTGCTCCTGGAAAGTGACCCCTATTCAGTGCTTGAGGGCATGCTTATCGCGGCATATGCTGTCGGAGCATCGCAGTGTTACCTCTGCATTAACTCGAGGAATCCCGGAGCTGTCGAACAGGCAGCAAAAGCTCTGGAACAAATGACAGAAAATAGTCTTATTGGGGAAAATATCCTGGACTCAGGATATTCCTGTATAATCAGCATTCATGAAGAAGTCGATTCATTAGTATCGGGAGAAGAGACCGCTCTTATTCGTTCGATTGAAGGGAAGCAGCCCATACCTTATCTGAAAACGATCGATCCTGCTGTCAGCGGAATCGAAGGGAAGCCGACACTGGTCAATAACCTGGAAACTCTGGCCTGTGTTTCAGCTTTTTTTCAGAATGGCGCTGAGTGGTATGCAGGATCAGGTACTGAACAGAGTTCGGGGACTAAGGTAATAACCATTTCAGGTGATGTGGAACACAAATATACCGTTGAGGTACCTTTCGGGACTACTTTTGAGAGTGTGGTCAACGATATAGGCGGTGGTACTTCAAGTGGAAAAGTTGTAAAAGCGGTACGATTCGGAGGACCGACCGGCGCGTTTTTCGATGTTGAATCTCTCGATACCTTTATCGATTTCGAATCCATGAAAGAAGCCGGAGCAATACTCGGATCAGGCGTTATGAGAGTATATGATAGCAGTAACTGTGCTGTAGAAACTACACGCGATCTTGTTGATTACCTTCACGATCAGTCCTGTGGAAAGTGTGTGTTCTGTCGTGAAGGAAGTCTCCAGATATTTGAAATTTTGAAAGATATTTCGGACAATAACAGCAGACCCGGAGACCTTGACCTGATAACGGAACTTTGTGAAGCAATGAAAGAAGGCTCGATCTGCGGTCTGGGTACGAGCATTCCCAATCCGGTATTGAGCAGTATAGATCTATTTGGCAACGATTTCGAAGCACATATCCAGAGCAAGAGGTGTCCTGCCGAATAGCGGTAATAGAAAGCAGAAAAAGTAACTTGGACACTGTAAAAATTAATATTAACGGACGTGATATCGATACGCAAGCCGGGAGTACGGTTCTCCAGGCAGCGCTTGATTCCGGAATTTATATACCTCACCTGTGTTATCATCCGGACCTGGAACCTATCGGAGCCTGCCGTCTCTGTATTATAGAGATAGATGGAGTTGAAGGTTTGCCGACGTCCTGTTCTACCCCTGTTTCGGACGGTATGGTTGTCAGGACAACGTCTGAGAAGATTACCCGGCGCCGGCGGCTGGCTATGGAATTGCTGCTGGCCGGACATCCCCAGGACTGCGATACCTGCAATAAATATCTGAACTGCGAACTCCAGGCACTCAAGCAGTATATCATCAAGGATGAGTTGAGTGTCAGGCTCCGTACCAAACTGCTTCCTATTACCCGGAGTAATCCACTCTTTCTCCACGAACCTGATAAGTGTGTCGTCTGCGGTCGTTGCGTAAGGGCATGCCAGGACCTGCGGGGAGTCGGGGTCCTTCTCTATAAAAAAGGAGACAGGGAGACCTACACGGGAACTGCAGCCGATCTGCCGCTTGCTGATGCCGGTTGCAGGTTCTGCGGAGCCTGTGCCGAGGTGTGTCCTACCGGAGCGATACAGGACAAAGAGGCAATAGGTACCGGAAGGAAACGGAGGGCGGCTCTCATACCATGCAGATATACCTGCCCCGCAGAAATAGAGGTTCCTCGTTATATACGATTTATCAGGGAAGGGAATTATTCGGCGGCCGCCGCTGTGATAAGAGAAAAAGTCCCGTTTCCCGAGGTACTCGGATATGTATGCAACAGTCCCTGTGAAGATGTCTGCCGCAGGGGAGAAGTCAATGAAGCGATGTCTATCAAAGAACTGAAACGGTTTGCTGCTGCGAATGATGAAGGAAATATCTGGCAGGAAAATTCAGTGAAAAAACCTGATACGGGGAAAAAGGTGGCGATAATCGGTTCCGGTCCGGCTGGTCTGACTGCGGCGTACTACCTGGCCAACCAGGGGCACGCTGTTACGGTATATGAATCCCAGCCGCTTACCGGGGGAATGATGCGATTCGGCATCCCTGAATACCGCCTCCCGAAAGACATACTGGATGAAGAGATAGAAGTTATCAAGAATAAGGGTGTTGAGATAGTACCAGGCAGATATATAGAATCGACCGAAGCGCTTCTCGAAGACGGATTCGACGCTGTACTTGCGGCCATAGGCACTCACCGGGGTCAGACGCTACCGATTCCGGATGCTGAAAGCGAAGGAGTTATCATCGGGATCGAGATGCTCAGAGATGTAAGTCTTGGTCAAAGCGTGAGTATCGGAAAGAAAGTAATAGTGCTTGGCGGCGGTAATGTGGCTTTCGACTGCGCACGCGTTGCCAGGAGGTTGGGTGGCGAACTGGTACAGATCGCATGCCTAGAGTGCCGCGAGGATATGCCGGCTACCGAAGATGAAATAAAGCAGGCTGAGGAAGAAGGAATTATCGTTCATCCTTCACGAACCTCTACCCGGGTGATTACTGAAAACGGAGTAGTGACGGGAGTCGAATTCCTTGAAGTTGAATCGTTCAGCTTCGATGAAAATAAGAGAGCCGTTATCGAAATAAGGGAAAATTCCCATGTTACTCTTGAAGCAGATACCGTTATCTTCGCCATAGGTCAGCGTCCTCTGATACCTGAAGGATTTGGAGTTGACATAATGGATAACGGTCACATTCAGCTTGATCCTTTCACGCAGACTGCCGGAAGAGAAGGAGTGTTTGCGACCGGAGATGCCGTTCACGGTACGGCGACTGTTATTCAGGCAATCGCTTCCGGTAGAAAAGCCGCAATTGCCATTGACAAATATCTCGGTGGCAGTGGAATTATCGATGAAAAACTGGCGCCTGAAGAAGAAATTGAAACATGTCTCGGCCCGATGGAGGGTTTTGCTTATCTGCCGCGATGTGAAGAAACATACGTACCTGCTAAGGAGCGACTCGGGAATTTTCGCAAGGTTGTGAAAGATATCGATAAAGAAACGGCGAATAATGAATCGGAACGCTGTTTGCAGTGTGACCTGAGATTGAAGATTAAGTCTGTTGAGTTCTGGAGTAGTTACACCCAGTAACTGCTAACGGTTAGTTGAGATATTTTGTATCGTTTCTGCTAGAATATTTGCGTTGAATAATTCGAAGAGCTGCTTTTTACATAATGAGGGAGGGAACAAATGAGTGATATTCCGTCACAAGCCGATGTTGTGGTAATAGGAAGCGGAGTCTCAGGATTGACGGCAGCCCTGGCCGCAGCGGAAGCCGGGAAGAAAGTAGTTATATTTGAGAAGCTCAAATCTCTCGGCGGCACCTCTAACTTTTTCAAAGGGACTTTTGCTGTCGAAAGCCGGTATCAGAAAGAAAAATACATCACCTTCGGTAAGGATGAAGCATTCAGAGATATCGTTGAATACAGTCACTGGCGGGCTAATCCTCGACTGGTCAGGGCGATTGTCAATGAGTCCGGATCGACGATCGACTGGCTCGAAGAACAGGGGATTGAGTTCATCGAATTAACCATCAATATGCCGAACGCTCCTGAAACGTATCATCTCATTAAGGGTGAAGGCGCTGCTGTAGTGAAGGCTCTTGTTACACGGGCACAGGAAAAAGGTGTTACTATCAAAACCGGAGTACCGGTAACGCAGGTTATCAAGAGTGGCGATAGAATAGTCGGAGTTGTTGTCGAGGGAGAGGAAGATGATGTCCAGGTAGCCGCTAAAGCGGTGGTTATCGCCAGCGGCGGGTATATCAATAACAAGGAATGGGTAAAGAAGTATACCGGCTTCGACCTGATGCAGAACCTCCTTCCCGTTGGAAATATCGAAAAGAACGGAGACGGCATCCGGATGGCTTTCGAACTTGGTGCTGCCGAGGAAGGTATCGGTACAGTGGAACTTTTCCGTATCGGCCCGTCACGACAGGAACTTGGCGCTGGCGGGCGTGCCAGCGTGGCCGTTATCCAGCCCGATCTCTGGGTCAATCAGGCGGGAGAACGATTCTGTGACGAGGGAATCACGTTCTTCGATACATCCGAGGGTAACGCTAATGCCAGGCAAAAAGAAGGATATACGTATTCCATTTTCGATGATGGTGTGTTAAAACGTATGGCCGAAGAAGGAATCGATAAAGGGATTACTCCGGATACACTGCCTGGTCAGAAGATAGATATTACCGAAGACCTGAAGGTTGCTATGGAAAATCCTTCCGACGACCTTTGTTGCGCTAACTCGATAGAGGAACTGGCCGGTATGATAGGCATTGAACCGGATGTACTAAAAGCGACTCTGGCTGAGTACAATGCCTGTTGCGCCAAAGGCTATGACGATATATTCAATAAGAACCGGCGGTATCTCAGACCTCTAACGGGACCCAGGTATTACGCTGCAAAAGCAAATACCGTATGTCTTGGGACCATGGGAGGTATCAAGGTTAGTGACAAGCTGGAAGTGATAGACAAGCAGGACAAGGTGATACCCGGACTTTATGCCGTAGGATATGACGCCGGGGGAATGTACGGCCAGGATTATGGTATGCATATCACTTCCGGTCTTTCTTCCTCGTTTGCTATGAATTCCGGTCGTATTGCCGGAAAAAGTGCATCAGTATATGTTGGTTAGAAAATAACTCTTATTTTTAAAAATCAAACTGCCTGAAGCTGCCAGGCTGTGAGAACGGAGGAAATATTTGGCTACTCCGGAATCGGTATTTAAAGGGCAGAAACCGGCACTCGATTATATATTTCATCCAAAGTCGATAGCGGTTGCCGGGGTTTCCGCCGAAACAAAGGGAACTGGTATAGCCAACAGCTATATTACACGGTTTGAAGCTGCGGGTTTTAACGGCAATATCTACGCGGTTAATCCATCAGGCGGTGAAGCTCTGGGAAGGAAAATCTACCCCAGCCTGAAGGATATTCCTGAACCGGTAGACTTTGTGGTATCTGCCATTCCCGCCAGGCACACACCGCAGTTGATCTCCGACTGCGCTGAAAAAGGCGTAAAACTGCTTCACCTTTTTACCGCAGGATTCAGCGAGCTCGGCGACGAGACAGGGGATGCTCTTGAGACGGAGATATTATCTATAGCCCGACAGGCCGGCATAAGGATGACCGGACCGAACGGAATGGGTATCTATTGCCCGAAGACCGGTCTCACCTTCGACGAAGGTTTTACGAAGAAATCAGGGAACGTAGGATGGATAGCTCAAAGTGGGCGTAACGGGACCTATGTGGTACGCGAAGCAACCATGCGCGGTGTCTATTTCAGCAAAGCTCTCAGCTACGGAAATGCCGCCGACCTGAACGAGTGTGATTTTATCGAATATTTCCGGGATGATCCGGATACCGAGGTAATTGCCGCTTATATAGAGGGAGTGAAAGACGGAAAACGATTCTTAAAAGTGCTTAAAGAAGCAGCATCGAAAAAACCTGTCGTCATCTTTAAGGCCGGTCATACCGAAGCGGGTTCCAGGGGCGCCGCGTCTCATACAGCGTCTATTGCCGGATCAAGTGCAGTATGGAATGCCGCGCTTAAACAAGCCGGGGCTATCCAGGTATACAGTCTTGAAGAACTCGTAGACATGCTGGTTCTCCTGGACTTCCTTTCTCCACCTGCAGGCCGTAATATTTCCATAGTCGGCTTCGGCGGTGGCGCGGGTATTCAGGCGGCAGATGCCTGTACCGACCATGGAATGAACGTACCGATATCACCTCAGGAACTCCAGGATGAACTGACGGAGATCTGCGGCGGTCGGGCAGGCAGTATCTTTAAAAATCCATACGATCTCTGGCCGAAAGCAGGCTCAAAAGGAACCTCGGCGGCAATAGAGAGTATCTCCGGCTGGGAGAAGACCGATCTTATGCTGGTTCATATACAGTTCGACCTTAATCCCTCGGTGCGTAACATGATGTATAAACCTTACCTGGATACGTTAAAAAGACTGGCGCCGGAGATAAAGCACAAGACCGTTGTGGTTCTTGATTTTATCTTGTCAGCAGAGGCGAAAAAACTGTCTCTTGAAGTTCAGTCCGTTCTTGCCGGGGAAGGATTTGCTGTATTCCCTTCGGTCAATCGTGCTGCCCTCGGTCTCGGGCGATATATTACTTACTTTAACAGGAGATAACCGGAAGGAACTTTATTTTATCTGTTTGTAAATGCTAAAATAAATACCTGCTGAAACAGATAAATCCATTATCGGCGATTTGATATAGAAAGGAGCGTAGAAATGGATTTTTCCCTTACACCCGAAGAAGAGGCCTTTAAAAAAGAGGTCAATGACTGGCTGGATGAAAACATGAAAGACCTCCCGGACTGGTATATCAGGAATGATGGTTCCGGTCCTGAACCGGAATCGGAGGAAAGCTTGGCATTCAACCGGGAATGGCACAAAAAACTTTATGCAGCCGGATTCGTAGGCATCGCCTGGCCGAAGGAATACGGCGGCCGGGGCGCCACCCTGATGGAACAGGTTATCTTCAATGAAGAGATGGCAAAACGCCGTGCACCGATGGGCGCCGGAGGTCTGGGGGTCGGCTGGGCAGGACCAACGATAATCGCGGCTGGAACCGAAGAACAGAAGAAACGATTCCTCCCGAAGATACTCAGTGGAGAAGAGCAGTGGTGCCAGGGATTTTCCGAGCCGGGAGCTGGTTCGGACCTCAAGAATATCCAGACAAGAGCAGTCGAAGACGGTGACTACTATGTGGTTAACGGACAGAAGGTGTGGACGACAGGCGGGATGCGAGCCGACTGGGCTATCCTTCTGGCGAGAACGAACTTTGATCCCGATATACCGAAACAGCGCGGGATAAGTTATTTCCTTCTCGATATGCATGCTCCCGGAGTTACGGTTCGCCCCCTGAGAGAAATGACCGGCTATGCGCTCTTCGGAGAAACGTTCCTCGACGATGTGCGTATCCACAAGAGTCTGATGGTTGGCGAAAAGGACAGGGGTTTTTACATCTCGATGGGGACGCTGGAGTTCGAGAGATCGAATGCCAGCTCGGCTGTCGGCCTTCTATCGTCCATCAATGAACTTATCGCCCTCGCCAGGAATATGCAGCGTAATGCGGATCCTGTAACGCGGCAGAAGATAGCCCAGTTCTATATTGAGGCTAATGTTGCGAAATATATCGGACTGCGTGCCCTTACCCGTCAACTCAGGGGCATGACACCGGGTCCTGAAAGCGCTGTAGGCAGTGCCCTTACACAGGAAATGGCCCAACGATTGCAGGATTACGCGATGTATCTCCAGGGACCCTTCAGCAGGCTCGTCAGGGACTCGAAGCATGCGATAAAGAACGGAAGCTGGCAGAGAAGCTTCCTCAATTCGCGAGGAAACACTATCGCGACCGGTACCTCCGAGGTAAAGAGGAATATTATTGCACAGAGAACCTTGGGGCTTCCCAGGTGGGCATAGAAAAGAAAGGAGTAACGTCAAATGAATTTTGAACTTGATGAAGAACAAGTAATGCTTAAAACTTCGGCCCGTGATTTTCTCGAGAAAGAGTGTCCCAAGGAACTGGTCAGGGAAATAATGGAAGACGATGAGAAGGGGTATTCTCCCGAGCTCTGGAAGAAGATGGCTGAACTGGGATGGCTGGGCTTGTCCTTCCCTGAGGAGTACGGTGGAGCCGATTTTACTTTCCTGGACCTGGCAGTACTGCTGGAGGAGTGCGGACGCGCCCTGGTTCCCGGTCCGCTGGTACCGACAGTCGTACACGTAGGGCATACCATCCTGGCGGCAGGTACCGAAGAGCAGAAACAGGAAATACTGCCCAAAATGATAAACGGCGAGTTAATTCTTACTATGGCATTCATGGAGGAAAATGGAAGCCTGGAAGCTTCCGGCATGACGGTTAATGCAGAAAAATCCGGTGACAATTATGTCATAAACGGCACCAAGCTGTTTGTACCGGATGCCCACGTGGCCGATTATCTGCTCTGTATCACCAGGACAACCGACGGTGCGAACAAGGAAGAAGGGATCACTCTTTTTCTTGTAGATTTGAAAGCAGAAGGTATCCAGGTGGAACTCCTTAAGACCATGACGGGAGAAAAGCTTTGCGAAGTTGTTTTCAACAACGTTTCAGTTCCAGTGAAAAATATAATAGGCGAAGTCGACAAGGGATGGCCGGTAGTTGAGAAGATGAAGCATGAAGCGGCGGTGGCCGAAGCGGCCTGGATGACAGGTGGAGCTCGCTGGGCACTCGATACTACGATAGATTATGCCAAGGAGAGAATTGCCTTCGAGAGGCCGATAGGCAGCTTCCAGGCAATCCAGCACAAGCTTGCGGAAATAGCACTCGAGGTCGAAGGTTCGACATCGATAATGTATTACGCGGCCTGGACGATAATGGAGAATGCTCCGGATATAGCTATGGCCGCGTCTATGGCCAAAGCCTGGTGCGGCGAAACCTATAAACATGCAACCTTTGACGGCGTCCAGATACACGGCGGTATCGGCTTCACCTGGGATCATGATATGCACCTGTATTTCAAGAGAGCTAAGGCATGTGAGGTGAATTTCGGTGATAGTGACTACCACCGAGAAAAAATTGCGAAATTACTCGAAATATAACGAGTGAAAAATCAAAACGTCGGTTTATTGAAGTTTGACTTCATAAATAGCAAGTTATAAAATCAGCGCACGTTGAAATGAAATATCGGTAGTATAAAGGAGGTGATAACCTGCCTGGTACAGATAGTTCGACCTACCGCAACAGGCACCAATAATATAAATATGGATATGCCTACAAAATTTAATGATTAACGTGGTCATTTTTCCCACGAATAACTTCAGGAGAATAAAAATGCCGATTGAATACGAAAAAGAAGGTCATGTAGCCACATTTACCATTAACAATCCCGAAGTAATGAATGCTCTGACTCCGACCCAGGTAGCGGAATGGACAGACGCGTTGATAGACTTTCGCGATGACAAGAATATGTGGGTAGGTATCGTAACCGGCGCCGGAGAAAAAGCATTCTGCACAGGATTAAATCTAAGGAGTGCCGGTCAGACAGCCGGTGGTGAAGCCAGGCCTATCCCGCAGGAGACACTTGTCCGTGGGCTTAAACTGTATAAACCACTCATCGCGGCTATCAACGGATACGCTCTTGGCGGAGGTCTTGAAATATCCCTGGCATGCGATATCAGGATAGCTTCGGAAAATGCCCAGCTTGGACTTACCGAAGTGACTCTGGGCTTGCTGCCCGGTTGGGGTGGCACTCAGAGATTGCCGCGACTTGTCCCATTCGGTGTTGCCGCGGAGATGATGATAATGGGCAGGCGTGTTAAAGCCGATGAAGCACTCGCCATCGGACTTGTACACGAAGTGGTACCACTGGAAAACCTGATGGAAGCCGCAAAGGCTCGTGCTGAGAAGATAGCCGGATCGGCTCCTCTGGCAGTACAGGGTGTCAAGGAGGCTATGTTAAGAGGTATTGAGATGACCCTTGCAGATGGTCTTGCCCTTGAAAGTGAACTGGGTAGAAGGGTCAATTCCTCCAAAGATTTTGCCGAAGGAATGAAAGCTTTCGCAGAAAAAAGAAAACCGAACTATACAGGAGAATAACTCTGTTTCAAAATAAGAGAAAGAAGGTGGAACTGAAATGGATTATGGTTTAAAAGGCAGGAACGCAGTAGTAACAGGTACCGGGCGCCAGGGTGCTATGGGACACACAATTGCTAAAACTCTGGCAGCGGAAGGCGCGAATATCGCTTGCGTCGATGTTAATTACGAAGGTGCCCAGGAGATAGCCAAAGAACTTTCGGGAATGGGAGTCAATGCCAAAGCGTATAATATCGACCAGAGCGAATACGAACAGGTAAAAGAAGGCGCTGCAAAGATATTAGCTGAAATGGGACCCGTTGATATTCTGGTCAATAATGCCGCGCTTCTTCGTGGCGGCGGACGTATTCAGAAAACCACAGTCGAAGACTGGAAGAATCTGATCAAAATCGACCTTGACGGACCATGGTACTGGATAAGGGAACTCTGGGACCAGATGGTTGAACGGCAGTACGGACGTATTGTAAATATTTCCTCGATTGCCGGCGTCCAGGGTGGTTTCGGTCAGGCTAACTACTCGGCAGCTAAAGCAGGCGTTGTTGCGCTGGCAAAGACAGCAGCCCTCGAAGGCGCACGATCCGGTATCACTGCTAATACCGTAACTCTTGGTGTAGTTGATACCAGTGGCGGCAAGATACTCGAATCCGAGACCTTCCAGCGAATCGTTGCGCAGGTAGCCATGCGGAAAATGGGTGAACCGATAGATGTCGCCACAACAGTTGCGTTTCTGGTATCGGAGCAGTGCAAATATGTCACCGGCCAGAACATACACGTTATGGGCGGTCTCGACCTGTTTACGTACTAGTATAATAACCTTTAGATAATAGCTGCGGAGTGTATTATTCCGCAGCTATATCACGGTATATAATTTCCGACGATAAAAATCGCCTGGATTTTGTATACTGCTTTCAGTTAATATCTTTATTGTTCATTTAATCAGCGAAGATTCGAAGGGAGTCTACCGTATGACAGAGAGAGATAATGTTTCAGGTATGCTCAGCCCTTACCGGGCTCTTGACCTGACCGATGAGAAGGGGCTTCTCTGCGGAAAGATACTGGGAGAACTCGGAGTCGATGTAATAAAGATAGAAAAACCGGGAGGCGATTCTTCCCGGAATATCGGTCCTTATTACCATGATGAGATTGATCCTGAAAAAAGTCTTTACTGGTTCTCATATAATACCGGTAAACGTGGAATTACCCTTGATATAGAAACAGATACCGGTCGGGAAATATTTAAAGAACTTGTGAAAACCGCTGATATAGTGATCGATTCATTCCCTCCCGGTCATATGAAAGAACTAGGATTGGATTATGGGGAATTGGAGAAGGTAAATCCTGAGATCATCGTAGCTTCAATCACACCGTACGGCCAGACCGGCCCTTACAAAGATTTTAAGTATTCCGATATCACCCTTTATGCTATGGGTGGTTATATGTCCTCAGTAGGTGACGTAGACCACCCTCCTGTACGGATCAGTCATCATTTCCAGACATACCTGCACGGTGGCGGCCAGGCTGCCCAGGGAGTGGTAATGGCTCTTTATCACCGTGAAATGACCGGTGAAGGTCAATACATCGATGTCTCGATCCATGACTCAACCTCACGCATCACACCCGAGAGGGTTACGGCATTCTGGGATTTCAGCAAGAAAGTACAACACCGGGCAAAGCCGTCTATTCTCGGACGGATATGGGAATGCAAGGATGGGTACGTTTACTCGATGTACTGGGGAGGTGCCTCCGGAAATCGTTGGAATACCCCGCTGGTCAAATGGATGGAGAGCGAAGGCGTCGCCACCGACTTTATAAAGAACTTAGACTGGGAAACGTTTAATATGATGCAGGGTCCTGAAGAAACGCTGATAAAGATAGCAGAGCCAACCCGGGCACTTTTTTCAAAACATACCAAGGATGAACTGCTCCAGGGAGCCCGTGAGCATAATGCCCAGGTGTATCCCCTGAACAATACCGCAGAGATTGCAAGCAATGTCCAGCTTGAGGCGAGAGATTACTGGGTGGCACTCGAACACCCGGAACTGGGAACTTCAATCACCTATCCTGGACCTTTCGCCAAGACTACGGAAGCTCCGCCACAGGTTACGCGCCGCGCTCCGCTTATAGGCGAACATAACGAAGAAATATATGTTAACGAAATGGGATACTTGGAAGATAAACTCGAAGAATTAAAACGGGACGGAATCATTTAACGAAGGCAAACGCAGGAGAAGAGAAATGTCGAAGAAGTTGCTTGATGGGGTAAAGGTATGTGATTTTTCCCGCGTTATCGTCGGGCCGCTGACAACCAAGCCGCTGTCCGACTACGGCGCAACTGTAGTCAGGATAGAAGGCAGGAGCAACCTGGAGATTTTCAGGATACAGGCGCCTGAGCCTGATCTTGCTACCCAGTTTACCCAGTGGAATACCGGTAAACTGGGGGTTACCCTGAATCTCAATGATCCACGGGGGAAAGAGATAGCTTTGAAAATCGCCGCCTGGGCGGATATCGTCGTGGAAAACTTCGCCGGTGGAGTAATCACCAAACTTGGCCTTGGCTACGAAGAGATAAAGAAGGTTAATCCGAACGTTATCATGCTCAGCTCATGTATGCAGGGACAGACCGGACCATTCGCCCGGCATCCCGGATGGGGGTTCCAGCTTTCGGCACTTTCAGGTTTCAGTCATATCACTGGCTGGACTGACGTTCCTCCCCCTGAACTGGGTGTTTATACCGATTTCATAACACCTCAATATAACGTATGCCTTCTTATCGGAGCCCTGCTGTACAGGAAACGGACAGGAAAGGGGATGTTTATCGATACCGCCCAATTCGAGACTGGCCTGCACTTTATTAGTCCACTCCTGCTGGATTATTTTGTTAATAACCGTGTTGCTGAAAGAATGGGAAACCGTTCCGATACCGCAGCTCCGCATAACGCATTCCGGTGCAAGGACGAAGCCAGGTATTGTGTAATCAATATCTCCAGCGATGAAGAATGGGAAAAACTATGCGGCGTCTTCGCAAATCCTGAGTGGACGAAAGAACAGAGGTTTTCTACCCAGGAACTGAGAGAAGCCAACAAAAAAGACTTGCGGAAACTGGTGGAAGAATGGGCAACTGATCTTACGGTGGAAGACGTGATAAACAAGATGCAAGCTGGCGAACTGACTGCCGAAAGACTTCTGGATAATAATGATGCACAGAAACTGAGTAACGCTTATCGTTGCAAGGACGAGGACAGGTGGTGTGCCATCGCGGTGACCACGGACGAAGAATGGGCTACTTTCTGTAAAGTGATAGGGAGTCCGGATTGGACGAAGGAAATGAGATTCAGCACGCTTGCGGGAAGAAAAGAAAACGAAGACGAACTTGACAGGCTGGTGGAGGGATGGACGACTCAACACCTTGCTTTCGATGTGATGAATATAATGCAGGACACCGGTGTACCTGCCGGTGTAGTGGAGACCGGTGAAGACCAGCTTGAACATGACCTGCAGACCAGGCACAGGAATTTCTTCCAGGAACTCGACCATCCGAGACTCGGTAAACATCATGCCGCGGCATCACCATTCCAACTTTCAAAGGTACCTTGCGAAATTGAACGGGCGCCGCTTCTGGGTGAACACAACGAGTACGTGTTGAAGGAAATACTCGGATATACGGATGAGGAGATTGTAGACCTGGTTGTGAATGGTGTCCTGGAGTAATAGACCACGGAATTGTACTAACCGGTCGTAAAGCGATCTTTTTTTTAGCAACTTGAATTAGAGAAATTATCAAGCGTTATTTTCTGTTCTCATTTCATGGCGATACATGAATCATTTCTCATTATCTGCTGTATTTTGCCACGAATCGATTATCGAGAGCTGCCATATTGAGTGAGAAGAAAGATAAGTACCAGATAAATAACGAAGTTCCGGATGAAAATGGTCGTAGCAGGAATCCTCTGCGTAATATCAAAACCTTCAGGTCGCTGAAGAATCCTGTATACCGACTTTATTTTACCGGTATCATGGGGCAACGGGCGTCGATGAACATGCAGATGATAGCCCGTTCGTACCTTATTTATGAGTTAACCGGCTCCGCTGCTATCCTTGGTGTACTTTCGATATGCAATGCTCTACCGATATTATTCTTTTCAGTATTCGGCGGAGTACTCGCCGACCGTATTCACAAGAAATATGTGTTGACAATTGGCCTGGGAGGTTCGGCACTTATATCTCTGGCGGTAGCTCTCTTATTGAGTACTGGCTATATTAGTTCAGATAACGAAGGTTCATGGTGGATCCTCGCCCTGTCTGCCGTATTACAGGGATGCATCATGGGGCTGATGATACCATCCAGGCAGGCAATTATCCCGGAGATTGTCGACGACGAAGAAATCATGAATGCTGTGTCACTCGACAGCACGGGGATGAATATTCTCAGGCTGGTGTCTCCCGCGTTAGCCGGATTTTTAATAGATATCTCTGGTTACGGGTCCGTGTACTATGTCATGACAGGAATGTACTTGTTCGGAACAATATGTATCATGTTCATGCCACTGACGGGGAAACTGACCCATGGTGCCAATAACGTTATGCAGGATATCAAAGAAGGATTCCTGTATATCCGGCGCGAGTCTACAATCCTCCTGCTCCTTATTTTCACACTTTTCGTAGTGGTCCTGTCCATGCCGTATATGACCTTACTTCCCGTTTTTGCCGAAGATGTACTCGATGTCGGCGCAAGTGGTATGGGCATTCTTGTCAGTGTATCGGGAGTAGGAGCAATGATCACATCGCTCATTCTTGCCTCTCTTCCGAATAAGAAAAGAGGGATCATGCTGCTGACAAGTGGTTTACTCCTCGGGCTGGCTTTAACCGTATTTTCTCTCTCCAGATCATGGACTCTTTCGTTGATTATTATAGTTTTTGTCGGTATGGGCCAGGCCGGGCGAATGGCTCTGGGTAACACACTTGTGCAATACTATGTCGATTCAGATTTCAGGGGACGTGTCATGAGTATTTATGTGATGGAATTCGGGCTAACGAGTTTCGGCGGCGCTGCTGCAGGCTTGTTGACCGATGCCTTCGGCCCCACGGTCGGTCTTGGAGGATTCTCCATCGCACTTGTTGTCGTTTGTATCCTGGCATTAATCTTTTTACGTCGCATACGACAGCTGGATTAACTGTAAATCCGGATACCTATTTTACACTGATTCTCTATATTCAACAATGTAATATATTTATGTTAAAATAACATACTTTTTAATTTCTAACAGTACTTGCCTCGAAAGGCTGAGGCATTAAATGGCTGAAACATTATTAACAACGAAATTCTATGTTCCACCCCTACGATCGGAACTCATTTCACGGAAACATCTGATCGAACGGTTGATGCAAGGCCTGGATCGGAGTTTAGTATTGGTTTCGGCACCGGCAGGTTATGGTAAAACGACCGTAATAAGTGACTTAGTACATACTATTGAACCTGACGTTAAAGCTGCCTGGATTTCACTCGATTCAGCCGACAATGACCCGATTACTTTCTGGAACTATTTCATAACCGCACTCGGTAATATTGAACAGGGATTAGGCGATGATACTTTGTCTATTCTTCACTCACCAAGGTTGTCCTCCACCGACCTGTTATTGACCACTCTTATAAATGAGATAAACAAGATTACCAGCGATTTTATCCTCATTCTAGATGATTATCACGTCATAGAGTCTCAGCCGGTCCACGAAGCTATCACTTTTTTACTTGATCATATTCCCGGTAAAATGCACCTTGTTATTGCGACCCGTACCGATCCGCCTTTACCTCTAGCGCGACTTCGCGGACGCGGATTGATGATCGAGATTCGTACAAACGATCTCCGTTTTACACATGATGAAACGGATGATTTTTTCAACAGATTTATCAACATTAATCTTGACAGAGAGGATATTGAAGCGCTGGCAATACGTACTGAAGGCTGGATTACCGGCCTCCAGATGGCAGCATTGTCCATGCGGGGTCACGATAATATACATGCATTTATCAGGGATTTTACAGGAAGTCACCGGTTTATTCTGGATTATCTGATAGAAGAAGTATTTCAGCGGCAGTCTACCGATATCCAGAACTTTCTGCTGAAAACCTCTATACTGGATCGTTTGACCGTACCTCTGTGTGATTATGTTACGGAAAGAAGTGATAGCCGTACTATTCTGGCTGCTCTGGAACGTGCCAATCTGTTTATTGTCGCGCTTGATGAGTCCCGTCAATGGTACCGGTATCAGCACCTGTTTTCTGATCTCCTTCGTCATCAGCTTGAAATAACCTCGAACACAAATGAAATTCCAGGCTATCATCTAAGGGCAAGCCATTGGTTCGAATCAAACAATCTTACTTCGGACGCGATCCAGCACGCCATACATTCCAGGGATTGGGAACGGTCGTCGAATCTTATCTTCACTGCCAGTCAATCGCTATTGAAAAGTGGTGAAATCACTACACTGCTCAGGTGGATTCGGCAGTTACCGGATGAAACGATAGCCAGTCACCCTCAACTGTGGAGTGAATGCTGCTGGACCATGATACTTACCGGACAGTTCGACGTTGCCGATTCATTTTTAGAGAAGATAAAAAATAATACTGAGAGTAATGATGTCTCTCGCGGCGAAATGCTTGTTATGCGAGCCTACATCGCCCGTTCACGGGGCGATAATCTTGGAACCATCGAGTTGTCGCAGGAAGCCAAATCACTAGTTCCTGAAGACAATATAGATACCCGGTGCATTCTGGCATTAAACCTGGGTATCGCGCAATGGCACTTCGGTCACCTGGAAGAAGCCGAAGAGGCTCTTGTCGAGGCAGAAAACAAAGCTCAACAAATAGGGAATAACTATGTTCTACTTACGGCTGTAAGCGCACACTGTATAATTCACGCCGCCCAGGGGAAACTGCACCAGGCAGCCGATCTATACCGTAAGGCAATAGAGATGGCCGGTGGTTCACCGGGGGTAGCTCTCGTTTACCTTACTCTTGCAGCGATTTTATACGAATGGAATGATCTCCTAGGTGCCACTGATTGCGTAAATCGCGGAATTGAACTGAGCGAACAAAGCGGTAATGTAGAGATACAGAGCGGCGGTTACCGTACGATGTCCCGTATTCGTATGGCATCCGGCGATGCAGAAGGTGCGTATTCAGCCCTTGAAACTGCCTACCAGTATTTCAGGGATAAAAAGGTATCACCGCTGGATGGGGCACGTACGGCCGATTGTTTTGCGCAGTTATACCTGATGCAGAAGAACGTTGCGAAAGCCCGGGAATGGATGGAGAAAGTTACTGACGATGTAGATGCAGTGACTTTCTACCCCCGACTTCATCTATCCGGAGCTCGATTGTCACTTGCCCTCGGAGAAAAACAGGATGCTCAAAGAGAACTTGCAGAGAAGGCCAGGCTTGCGGAGCAGTCCGGATGGATCTACGGATTGATAGAAACACGAATATTACAGTCTCTGGCTGCATCAGAACCCGAAGAAGCCATTGTTTTTATCACTGATGCCTTGAATCTTGCTCAACCTGAAGGATTTATTCGTATTTTCGTTGATAAAGGTGAAGCTTTAGAGGTTATCTTACGGGAAGCAGCCGGTCGGGGTATTGCCATTGATTATATTTCTACTATTCTGAAGTTCTCTAAGGAAACACCGGATACGGCTCATCAAGAACGGCCTGCAAAACCTCAACCTCTGGCCGAACCTTTGAGTGAACGCGAACTCGAGGTGTTA
Source organism: Dehalococcoidales bacterium (assembly GCA_016932435.1). Next base: position 104,180 of record JAFGCW010000010.1, read on the forward strand.
CGTCTGATGGCTGAAGGTCTCTCTAACAGTGAAATATCCAGAAAACTGGTAGTCAGCGTCGGCACCGTGAAAACCCACGTACACAATATAATCAACAAGCTGGACGTTTCCAGCCGTATGCAGGCTGCATCAAAAGCCAGAGACCTCGGTCTTCTATAATCTTTTTTCCAATACCTTTTCCTGAACTTCCTTTTTTCTATCCATGTTTTTCCTGTATGTCTATCTGCGCGCTTTTAAAAATAAACCACCTTAATCTATCCATGGATAGATGACGCTCTACCCTGTTTATCCCGTACTATGAAATCGTAAAGGTTAAAACAGGAAGAAAAAAGGAGGGAAAAATGAATAAGGCAAAAATCATATGGGGAATACTCTGTTTAGCTCTAGCGGGTTTATTTGGGTTATTAAGCGTTAATCTACCTGAAGAAGAACTGGTTTTCATGGTCAATAATACGAATATGTTCTATCTGGTGCCGCTGGCACTGATAATCGCCGGTATTGTGTTACTTGCCACGGCGAAAGATAAAAACCAAAAGACTGAGAAAGAGAATACCACGGTAGCGGTGGATAATGAAAAGGTTGCGTTAAACAAACGCCTTGAAACCATAGGCTGGGGTTTTTTCCTGGTGATGCTTGGTGGATTTTTATTCGTACCGCACATGATACTGGATAAAGGTTACTGGTCGATCGGAGTCGGCGTCATTCTACTGGGTTTGAATATTGCCAGGTACTTTTACCGGATTAAATTAAGCGGTTTTACTACGTTCCTTGGTATCGTTTCGATAGTCAGCGGCATAGCCCAGGTTATATGGATGCAGTCAATAAACGGTTCTGCTTTTCTGATCATACTCGGTATATACCTTGTATTCAAAGCCTGGTTCGACAGACAAAAACTGTTCGGGAAAGCAGAGGAAAGTTAGGCGGGGAACAGCGGTGTCTGATGGGAGGAATGTCATGCAGAAGATCGAAATCCGTGTAAAAGGACAGATTGACGAACACTGGTCGGAATGGTTCGAAGGCTTGACGATAACACATGCAGAGACGGAGGAATCGGTAATATCGGGAGTACTTGCAGATGAGTCAGCAGTATACGGATTAATCACAAAAATAAGAGATTTGGGATTACACCTGGTGTCGGTAAAAAACACAAATCATGAGGAGGATTCTAAAGAAATAGTGAAGGAGGAATAACACAACAAATGAAAGATCAGAAAGGAGGAAAGCAAGATGGATACAGCGGTTGAAGTAAAAAATCTCACAAAAAGATACGGAGATCTTGTAGCGGTGAATGAAGTGGATTTCAGTATAGAAAAAGGTGAAATATTCGGTCTTCTTGGACCGAACGGGGCTGGGAAAACAACGACGGTTGAAATGATTGAAGGATTGCGAAAACCGGACAGCGGGACGATAAACGTATGCGGCATAGATGCTCAGAAAGAAAAGGATAAGATCAAGGAAATTATAGGGGTTCAACTTCAGAGTACCACAATATATGACAAAATTCGTGTAGATGAGGTGATCGATCTTTTCAAAGGTTATTATCAGAGAACTCTGGATACCAGTGAAATTCTTGATATGGTTTCACTCAATGAAAAGAAAAACAGTTACGTAAGCATATTGTCGGGAGGACAGAAGCAGCGTGTTGCCCTGGCTCTTGCGCTGGTTAACGACCCGGAAATAATTTTTCTGGATGAACCGACAACCGGACTCGATCCACAGGCGAGGAGAAATGTCTGGGATATTGTCGGGGACCTGGGTTCAAAAGGGAAGACGGTTATCCTGACAACCCATTACATGGAGGAAGCTGAAAGACTCTGTAACAGGCTTGGAATTATCGATCACGGGACGATAATCGCTATGGATACCACAAGAGAGTTGATCGCGAAACAAAACCTGGAGTCGGCAATAGAGTTTACTTCGTCAAATGGAGTATCGGGAGACACTTTCGAAAAAATCGATGGAGTAAACAAGGTTACACAAGATGGAAGAGAGTTTGTAATACAGACGACGGCTTCTTCTCGCGTACTTGGTGAATTATCACGTATCTCGGAGGAAAATGGGTTCGATCTGGAGAATATTACAGTGAGAAAAGCTACCCTGGAAGATGTATTCCTGGCATTGACCGGGAGAAAACTGAGAGGGTAAAGGAGTATAAAATGAAAGTATTAGTAGGTCAAATGAAGTTAGAATCAAAACTTTTCCTGAGGGACAAAGGTGGATTATTCTGGGCGCTGGCATTCCCCGTATTCATGATCGTACTATTCGGACTCATCTATCAGGGCGAAATGTGGGGTGAAATAACGCCGATCAGTTATATACTTCCTGGAATTATAGTGTTGGCAGTAATGTCGACCTGTATTGTAATCACTACCTCCGGAGTTGTAGGCGACAGGGAGAAAGGGATATTCAGAAGACTTTCTCTGACCCCGCTGAAGCGGCAGACCCTTATTGGTGGCCAAATAGCGACTCGCTATTTCGTAGTCCTTATACAGACGCTCGTGCTGATAGCTATTGGAATACTGGCATTCGACGTGACGGTTGGCGGTAACTACCTGCTGTTCTGGGGTGCGCTGACACTTGGCGCTCTAACCTTTTTCGCGATGGCCTTTGCCCTGACGACGTTTATTAAAAGTGAAAAGGGAGTCGTACCGGCGGCTATGGCTTTCCTGTTTGTCCTGATGTTCCTCGGAGGATGTTTCTATCCGATTGACGTTATGCCTGAATTTCTTCAGCCTTTCTGTAAGATACTACCCTCATTCCAGTTGAATGAAAGTCTGAGATTGATAGCGATCGAAGAAGCCGGTATCGGATCAGTATGGCCCGAATTTTTAAAAATGGCTGGATGGCTGGTAGTGTTTTCTGCGATAGGGATCAGGTTCTTCAAGTGGGAGTAGATGTAAAGAGAATAGTAGAATTAATACAGCCTATGTATTGAAAGCCGGATGTTTTCAAAATGAGATATCCGGCTTTCTTTTTAGTGTAACCATGTAGCGTTAAAGAGAATGCTTGTAAGTAGCGGGTAATTCGATAAGGACCTGAAAAATGATTTTACAACATTGCTTCCTCGAGTTTCCCTGCGTTATTTACCGTGATTGTTGAGCCTTCGAAACTGATTATGTCCTCATCACGCATCAGACCTAATTCTCTGGAAAGCGACGGTCTGGGTATGTTCAGGTAGTCGGCCAGTTCATGGCGTTTCATCGGTATGATTATAGTGCTATTACCTTTATCTTTCAGGATGTCAAGCAGGTAGCTGCTGATTTTGCCCCGGATGCCTTTGGCCGATATATGCTCTATTTTCCTGTTTAGCATCAATGCCCTGTTCGAGAGTATCCCCAGCATGTTCATAATCAGAGTAGTGTGAGACGCACATACGTTAGAGCAGGTGGTAGTGATCCTGTCCGGAGGTAAATAGAGTACGATGCTGTCTTCCTGGGAGATGACGGTCACCGGCCACGTTTTGTCGTCTGAAAAGGCGATCATTTCACCGAAGATATCTCCTGAACCGAGGAATCCCATGATGATACGGTTGCCCGAGTATTGTTCCCTGGTCAGGGCAACTCTGCCGCCGGCAATTATTCCTATACCCGTAAACGGCTGACCGTAGGAGACTATTATTTCTCTCTGTTTATATTTTTTCATCATAGGATTCAGGCAATCAAGCATAATTCCAAGCGATTCGTCATTGATATTCCTGAATAGCGCTGATGATTTCACTGCATCCAGAATTTGTTTCTCCATGATAACCTCACAATTGGTAACATATGTTACCGATTTCTGAAATCTATTGTAATATATTTTATTTAGTGGTACAACTGAATTCTCGCGAAAACATAAGGAGGAAGAAATGGTGGATACAAAAATGTTTTGTTTTCAATGCGAACAGACAGCGGGCGGAAAAGGCTGTACGAAGGTAGGAGTCTGCGGGAAGACCCCGGAAGTTTCCCGGGAACAGGATGAGTTGATTTGCTCGCTGGTCGGTCTGGCCAGGGCTGCCGACGGGAAATCTTCAGGACGAGAAGCCGACGAACTGATGATGCAGGGACTCTTCGCGACTTTGACGAATGTTAACTTCGATGGAGAACGCATCGATGAACTGAAAGACCTTGTCGAAGTGGAAAAAGAGAAACTGGGTGGTGCTGATGACCTAGATACAGACACTTTGTTCGAGGGTGATGCCGATACGGTTTCTCTGCGGTCTACGTTACTTTTCGGTCTCAAGGGGATGGCTGCCTATGCCTGGCATGCCCATATACTCGGTAAGGACGATCCCGAAGTCACTGAGTGGTTTTACAAAGGGATGAAGGCAGTTGGAGAAGAACACAGCGCCGAAGAATGGCTTGATCTGATAATGGAGTTCGGACAGGTTAATTTAAAATGTATGGCCTTGCTTGACGAAGCCAATACATCGACTTACGGCCACCCGGAACCGACCGATGTCAGTATGAAGGTGGAGAAGGGACCGTTTATCGTAGTGACCGGCCATGATCTCCTCGACCTGAAACAGCTTCTCGAACAGACGGAAGGTAAGAGTATCAACATATATACTCATGGCGAGATGCTTCCCGCCCACGGGTATCCTGAATTGAAGAAATACACCCACCTCAAGGGAAACTATGGCACTGCCTGGCAGAACCAGCAGAAGGAGTTTGCCGACATGCCGGCTCCAGTGCTGTTCACGACTAACTGTATCATGCCGCCGAAGGAGTCATACGCAGAGAATATTTTCACCACGGCAGTGGTCGGTTATCCCGGTATCAAGCACATTCCTGAAAACAACGGCAAGAAGGATTTCAGTCATGTTATAGAAAAAGCTTTGGAACTGGGTGGCTGGGATGAGGACAAACAGTTCACCGGTATCAATGGCGGCACGGTATTGAAAACCGGCTTTGCCAGGAATGCGGTGATGGGAGTAGCCGATACTGTGATAGACGCGGTTAAGGCAGGAGCTATAAAGCATTTCTTCCTGGTCGGTGGTTGTGATGGTGCCAGGACAGGGCGTAATTACTATACGGATTTTGTTAAACAGACTCCGCCGGACACGGTGGTTCTTACCCTTGCCTGTGGTAAATACCGGTTCAACGACCTGAATATCGGCGAAATTGGCGGTATACCCCGATTGCTGGACATGGGGCAGTGTAATGATGCCTATTCAGCCATCCAGGTGGCAGTGGCGCTGGCTGAAGCTTTTGAATGCGAGGTAAATGAGCTTCCCCTGACGCTGGTGCTTTCCTGGTATGAGCAGAAAGCAGTCTGTATCTTACTCACGCTGCTTTCCCTGGGTATTAAAAACATATACCTCGGCCCGTCACTCCCGGCGTTTATTTCACCGAATGTCCTGGATATACTGGTCGAGAAGTTCGATATCAAGCCGATATCCACACCGGCAGAGGATATGAAAGCGATACTAGACAAATAACAAGGAGTTGATGATGGATAAAGCTATACAGACCGACGAAGATTTACTGGCGAAGGTTACGGACCTCGCGGAGATGGTGAAATACCAGAATGGAACGGTGGTCAGTCGAACAATAATGGACAGACCGACAGGTACCGTAACCTTGTTTGCGTTCGATAAGGGGCAGGGGCTGAGCGAACACACGGCGCCGTTCGATGCCCTGGTCCATGTCCTTGACGGTACAGCGGTAGTCACTATTAGCGGTCATGATTTACACTTGAAAACAGGCGAAGCGACCATCATGCCGGCCAACGACCCACATGCTCTTAATGCTGAGGAACAATTCAAGATGATGCTGGTAATGATACGGGGAGCGAACCTGGACACTTAAGTAAATTCATTAAGGCAACTTCCGGGAAACAATGTGTCCTGCTTCATCATGGAGGTTGCCTTTTTGTATATTTGGTCAATTATATATATTTATCGGATCTCCTCTTCCGTAAATACAATTATTGTTAAAATAGTATTTTCAATTTACTACGATTGATATACAATAGTGCCATTTACCGTATATATTAATTGGTCGTTAATTTTTTCGTTTCTTTGTTAGATAATAAATGATCAAGCGATACCGTCAGAAATTATCCGTTATAATTATCATAGCTTTACTGGTTCTTGGAGTGGTGCTCATCATTCTGGACTGGTCTAATATCAGTAAAGTGCTGGCTGAAGCAGACTGGAATCATTCGCTTTTTTCATTGATTTTCATTGCACTCTCCTATTTTTTCCTCAGTTACGGCTTTACCGTAGTAAACAACATATTCCGGGTACCGATGGACTGGCCTTCACTAATGAATGTTGGATTCGTTTCTTCCGCTTTCAATAATCTTGTTGATTTTATGTGGATGGGAGGGCATGCCCTGAGAATCATGTTGATGCAGCGGAAGGGAGTCAGTTCAGGTCAGGTTCTTGCCCCGTCGATCTTTTCTTCTCATTTTCATAACCTGGGTATGTTCTGCCTGCTGCCGATAGGCATGATATATCTTCTTGTTCATCGCCTGGTTCCGCCGGCTGGTGCTGTGGGACTGATTATATTCACGGTAGTCATTATTGCATTTATCATTGCTGCTACCATAGTTGTTTTTAAAAGATCCCTCAGGCTTATAATAACCAATTTCTTATCAAAGGCAACCAAGCTTGTTGTCAGGAAGGATATAGCACCTTTTTTCAATACTTTCGATGATACAATGACATCCGGAGTTGCGGCTATCAAAGACCGCCCTCAGTTGCTGTTGCTGGTAATTATTTGTGTTATTGCAGAATGGGCGTTCATGCTGGCAGGTTTCTGGTTCTGTTTTGAAGCACTTGGTAGCCCCGTAAGTCCTGGTATATTAATAACCGGCTTTGCTGTTGGTATATCGGTTGGTAATCTATCAATGTTCCCTGGGGGGCTTGGTACTCAGGAAGCATCTATGGCGGGTGTATTTTCATTACTGGGAGTGGCTTTCGAACGAGGAGTGCTTGCGTCTGTTCTTTTTAGGGTTGTATATGACTTCATACCGTTCATTATCAGCCTGTTCTTTTACCGGCGATTATTAAGTTCTCCTTTCAAGAAGTCTGAAGCATAATACATACTGGTGGTTCATTCAACGGATATGGTATTGAGTACCTTTACCGCTCTTAACAGCGCATCTTCATCGCCTACGTTGCCCGGAAAGACCACGTAGGGAATATCCGTCCACCTCGCGTTCTCAAGAAGACGCCATACCGGTACGCCAGGCAATATCTGTCCGATAGCAAACGCTTCCTTCGCATCCAGGCCTGTTTTGGCTATTTCGATGCTGGTGATACCGCCCTTGGCTATTATCCAGCCCGGTTTGATGTCGATATCCCTCACCACACGGCAGAGTGACTGCATTATATGTTTTCCTATTTCAGAGAAATCACGTTCAGGATTGTTCTGAATCTCTCTCGATGTGAAAATAATGGCGTTTTTACCTTCAGTCAGTAATTGGTTGACATAATCAGAAGCAAACTTGATTTCTCTTTCAGAGGCTTCTTCTTTCTCCAGTTCTTCTATATGTAATTCGATACCTTCTGCCAGTCCTGAGTTCAGCAAGCGATTGAGTTGGCGGGATGTTTTATCGACATAGGAGCCGGCTATGATCAGTCCGGGTGTGTTTCCTGGAGCAAGTTCTGTACGGGTAAGGAGAGGTTTGTCTTCGAAACCACCTCGTGCCTTGATAAACGACGCCGAACTGCGGTAGGCGAAATGCTTGCTCTTACTCTCCGCTTTGGAAATTCCCAGCGCCAGCACCTCCAGGTCTTCATAGCAGGCGGCGTTGGCGATGAATATGGTCATTTCCTTTGCCTGTAGCAGTTCTTCGGCGACTGCTTCCGGACCGCCCTGTCTCAGCATTTCCAAGGATATCGAGCGTACATCCTTGGCTTTCACTGAACCGCCGGTTTTTTCTTCTACCCACTTCTTTAGATTGCTGTTCCGGTAGCTGTAGGCAGGATCACGGGCGAATTCCGTGAGGTGCACCGGTATCATTTCACCGTCCTGCTCCGCGTAGTGAATATCACCGACAGTATACCTGCCGCCCTCGAAGAAGGCGGGAACCAGGATGATACCGTCAGGTCTGGTACCGAGTCCCGAAATTAACGCGTCCAGTTCGACGGGGAAATGACCGCGTAACGTGCTGTCGCTGCGGGAAGTGAGTAGGGCTTCTGCTTTTTCCAGTTCGGCTGCTTTTCGTAGATTTTGGCCTGCTTCCAGGCTGATTTTCGCTGCTTCCTCCGAACTAAGACTGCGCGAGTTCGTGCAGATAAAGAACACGGGATCACCGGTGCGGAATGCCTTTCTCAGGGTATCTACCGACCAGTCCATAAACACCCGTACATCATGGATTGCCTGAGGTCCGGTAGGATCGTCATCAATCACCACCAGCCGTTTCCCCGAGTTCAACAGGTGATGCCTGATATTCTTTCGGGCATCAGGAATATGATTAACCGGCGGCTGGCCTGCCAGAATTTCTTTCAGATTCATCTTAACTGGAATCATAATTACAATTATCCCCCTTTGTAAAGGGGGACTAAGGGGGATTTTATAATTACTAACCTTTACTATCCGTACCCGCTGATTTATGATGGTATGAACATAACCAAAGGAGGAAAAAATGACGGGAGAAAATCGATCTGTTGCACCGGTATCCCAATGGAAAGACATTACGCTGGTGCTGAATAATGAACTGCCGATGATGCCCGGTGCCGTATCATCCGAAGGACCCGTAAAAGACCCAACCTTTAACCGTTTTTTCGATGTCGACAAAGGCGACGGAGTAACAATGACTCGCATCGAGATGAATACCCATGACGGTACACATATCGACGCTCCGCTTCACTTCATGAAGGGAGGTCAGACGATCGACAATATGCCACTGGATACCACGGTCGGAACTGCCCGTGTCATTGAGATAAAGGACGGGGAGTCTATCAAGGTTTCCGAACTCGAACCGTATAATATTCAGCCCGGGGAAAGGCTTATCTTCAAGACAAAGAATTCACCCCATGTCTATGATAAGAGAAGAGATCCCGGTAATTATATCTATTTTGCTACCGAAACGGCACATTATCTCGTGGATAAAAAGGTGCGTATGATAGGCTTGGACTACTTGACTATCGGTGATAACAAGCAGCCGCAGAATATCAAGGAAGTGCATGATACACTGCTGGGAGCTGAAGTATATGTTATCGAGGGACTGAACCTGGATGGCGTTGCACCCGGCAATTATGAACTTATCTGCCTGCCCCTTAAACTGGAGAAAGGTGATGCCTGTCCCTGCCGTGCGTTGCTCAGACCGTTGTAGGTGAGTGTATAACACAGTGTCATTACGAGGAATCCGCCTTAAGCGGTTGACGTAGTAATCTATATAGATTATTTGACTGCTACACTCGTATATAATAAACTTGAGTGTTGGCACGGCGCATTCGTCTAGCGGTCAGGACACTGCCCTCTCAAGGCAGAGATCACGGGTTCGAATCCCGTATGCGCTACCAGAGAAACGAAATGTCTCTGATTCGAGGCTAAATTATGGAATCAGGGACATTATTTTTGTGAATTTGCCGTTACTGTGCCGTTATTTTTTCTAAGAAGTAGATTTTCGAAACTTTCAGCAGCTGCCTGTTGAAGCCCTGGAGTTACATGGGAATAGATATCCAGTGTCATGGCTATTGTGCTATGTCCAAGCCTTTCCTGTACTATCTTCGGATGGATACCTTGTTTCAGCATGAGTGAAGCGTGAGTATGGCGTGCATCGTGTAATCTGATTGGTTTGACACCGGCTTTTACTGCCATATCATGCCATGCCCGGGTTATGGTATTAGGCCTCCAGGGATTACCATCAGGAGTTGAAAATACCAGATCATTGTCGGATATTGGCTTACCAACTTCTGCTCTTATCGCTTCCTGTCTCTCGTAATGTTCTCTCAGGGTTAGGATGGCGAACGATGATAGAGCAATAGTACGTTTGCTTTTAGCAGATTTGGGTTGAGTGAATACATAAGAGCCGTTTTTAAGTTGATGAAGTGACCGTGAAACCGATATCTGGCTGAATATGAAATCTATATCAATCCACCTGAGAGCGAGTAATTCAGAACGTCTCATTCCCGTATAAAGAGCTGTAGCGAATAAGGGGTAGTATTTACTTTGTTTGGCAGTTTCCAGGAATTGGATTAATTCGTATTCGTCCCAAGTTTGCATTTCAGTGGAGTGCCCCCCGAAAAGGTGACCAGTTGTTGTGTTAGACTTTGAAAACAGAAAA
>JAFGCW010000076.1 GCA_016932435.1 Dehalococcoidales bacterium
AAAGCCATTATGGTCGACCAGTACGGAAACGCTACCTCATTTCTTATGAATGACAAGTGCGCCTGTGGTACCGGTCGTGGAATCGAAACATTTGCCGATATAATGGCGATACCGATCGAGGACATCGGCAAACTTTCGCTCGAGGTTGATGAAGAACCCGAACCGGTAAGCAGCACCTGTATAACCTACGCTAACAGCATGGCTGCCCAGATGATGAGACGCGCTTCACAGGACAAGGTCCTGGCCTCGTATTGCTTCAGCCTAGCCTGGAGAGATTATATCCTTCTCCAGCGAATGGCTAATCAGTCGGGAAACGGACAGGTTGCGGAAGATTTGGCGATTACCGGAGGGGTGGCTAAAAACACCGGAATAGCCAGCAGGATAGAGAAGGAACTCGGAATCAAGGCTCTTACAACTGAAAACGGTGATCCTCAGATAGCCGGTGCTGTCGGGGCTGCCGTACTAGCAGCCGAAATGGTCGCTTCGGGAGTAAGTTAAGAGGAAAACGAAGGAGAATATGGATTATGGAAAGATTTCAAAAACTGCTGGAAGACCCTCACAAGCACGCAAATGATTGGAAACAGAAGACCGGCGGCAAGGTGATAGGATATTTTTCCCACTACTTTCCCGAAGAGATTGCCTACGCAGCAGGAATTCTTCCGGTCAGTATCCTCAGTAAACCTGATATCGAAGGAATAAGCCAGCGTTATCTGTATAATGCGTTCTGCCCGTACTCACTGGGTGTTCTGGCACAGGGATTAAAAGGTGAATACGATTACCTCGATGGTATCGTTCATGTGGAAAGCTGCATGCCGATACGAGGCGCGGTTGCCAACTGGTGGGATCTGTTGGACGTGTCCTTCAAACATTACATCGCAATGCCATCGCAGCTTGATGAACCCAGCGCGAAAGATCTGATGTATTCGGAGTTAAAGGCATTCAAGAGATATATCGAAGACTGGACAGGAAAAGAAATAACGGATGATTCCCTTGACCATGCAATCGATGTATATAATACCAACCGTATCCTGATGAGGCAGGTATATGAACTCAGGCGCCTCGATAATCCGGTAGTATCCGGCTCCGAAGCCATGGCAATGGTTCTGTCCAGCCAGATTATGGACAAGGAAGAACACAATAAACTTCTCAGGGACGCAATAGACAAGCTCGAGACTCGTCAGGAAGGATTCAGTGGACCAAGATTGATGCTGCTTGGCAGTGAAATCACCGATACCGGAATGGTTGATTTGATAGAATCACTTGGTGCAACCGTTGTCGTCGATAGAGTCTGTAACGGCAGCAATTATTTCTGGAATACCGTCATTCCCCAAAACGACAGGCTTCTTGCTCTCGCGTTCAGGTATATGGATAAACCGCGTCATCCGGTTAAGGACGAATCATTCCGGAGGAGAGTAAACGAAATCGTCGCACTGGCCATCGATTATAATGTCCAGGGCGTTGTGTACGCTATCGAAAGGTTCTGCTTCCCCCACCAGCAGGATCGCCCTGCCGTTGAAAAAATGTTCAAAGGAAGGCTGATCCCGATTCACGAGATTGAACATGACGGCACTATTCATGAAGGAGAATTTCGGAACCGTTTCGAAGCCTTTATTGAATCGATAAAAATCCCGGTAACGGTAACCGTTTAGATGAGAGATTTACAGGAGGTTTAGAATGCTGATACAAAAACCTGAACAAAGATGGGAAACAAGACCCCTTGAGTTCTGGGCAAAGGCTAAAGAACTAAGGGCAAAATTTTATCAAGATGAGAAAGAAGCCAAGAATCAACGCGTTTTCCTGATCGGCGGCGGAGACGGACCGCAGCAGGGACTGGGGCCCGGTTTTGGCAATCTTCATTTCGTGCATCCTCATCCCGAGGCTGCCAGTATCGCCAATACCAGTGATTCCTATTCCCGCGAATGCCGCGGAGCAACCGAAGCGTACGGATACGGCCGGAATCTCTGCGGTTACCAGCTTGACTACATCGGCGCGCTTCTCACCAATAAACATTTCTCCGGCGGAGAAATGCCGAGGCGCGACCTTGTATGCCAGGGGAATGACCTTTGCGCCATGTTCCCCAAGCTTGGTCAATTGGAAGCGGAGTTCTGGGGTGTCCCCGACCATCATACGGATGCAACCGGATACTACGGTGACTGGGATGAAGAGAGAAGTAAAGCCACTGCTAAGTTAGCGGCGGACCAGTATCTCGGAACGATTGAGTGGCTTGAAAAAGCCACCGGCACGGAGTTCAACGTCGAAGCGCAGATTGAATCCACAAAAAGACAAAGACATACCCAGGCTCTTCGCGGTGAGGTAATAGAAATGCTGACGCATGTACCCTGCCCTATGGACCAGAAGTCTGCGTATTCCGTTCTCGTTCTCGGCAGCCTGGTTGGCAGCGATCCCGTTGAGACAGAAAAACTCTGGGAAATGATTAGAGATGAAATGCAGTGGCGTGTTGACAACAACATCGCCGGAGTGGCTACCGAGAGATATCGCTGGACTGAAAACGAACCGCCGCCCTGGTTCTTCCTGAAGTACTACCGGTACATGGAAAAATACGGCGCAGTCTGCATACAGACCTTTTATCACGGAGTCCGCCTGGTAGAGCAACCTGACGGCACGTGGAAAGCGCCCAAGATGCCCGAGGTAAGAGAAGAACCGATAAAGATCAAGACTAAGCAAGAGTTCGCCCAGGCCCAGAGTATGATGATGGGTGGCAGACGCAGCAGCGGCTGGGGAGGACACGGTCCCATGCCCGGTGATTACTACCAGAACCTAATGAACGCGGTAAAAGCGTTCAAATGCGATGGGGTAATTCTGCCCCTACATCGCGCCGGAATAGGCTGTGTTTTCAGTATGAAAGCAGCGGCGATGAAGCTGATGGAACAGGGAATACCGGTAATGCACTACGAAACATCGCATCCGGGTGACAGGACTGACTTTGACGAGACCCGTATGCTTGATCAGCTTGATACCTTTATGGAAATGCAGGGATTGAGAAAACTGGAAGACTAAGGGACAAGGTATCAATACATTAAAAGGAGGAAACTATGATAACTGCCGGAATAGATATGGGATTGAGATCGATAAAGGCAGTACTATTGAAGGATGACAGTATTATTGCCAGTGGGACTGTTGCCTCCGAAGGCTTTAATCGCGGTCAGGCAGCGGAAAAACTCTGGAACGAAGTCCTTGGACAGGCAGGGATTTCGGCATCGGATGTCGACATTGTTATTTCGACCGGTACAGGTAAGGAAGATGTCAGCTTCGCGGCAAATAACGTTGTCGAACCTGTTGCCGATGTAGAAGGCGCCAGGAAAATGTGCCCCGACGCGAGAACCTTGATTGATATCGGGGCTGAACAGGTCCGGGTGGTCAAGTATGACGAGAACGGTAAAGCGGCAAACTATACACTGAATCAAATGTGCGGAGCCGGACTCGGTATCTTCGTCGAATCGATGGCACGGCAGCTT
>JAFGCW010000077.1 GCA_016932435.1 Dehalococcoidales bacterium
ATGATGAAGACGCTGGGGATGCCGGCTTTTTCGATTGATGATAAGTGGGGCAACTGCTCCCAGATGGCCCCATGTCACCATACAACACCGCGGATAAGCGCATCCGTGGTTTGCATTTCTTCTTCTGTCAGGGCGACGCTGCCGGCCTTTGTAGCGTGAGCAGCAGCGTAACTGATGTTCCACTTGACCTGGGGATACCGGTCAGGCAGCATCTTTACCAGAGGGATAAGGATACCCTGTTCTCCTCCGGCACCGACGCTGAAGGTTATCCTGGCGCCATCGAGGGTTTTAAGTCGCGGTGCGAGCGGGGACAGCTTTACCGGTTCTTGAATACCAACCGGATTCAGAAATCGATATGTTTTTTCGGCCATTGTTTCCTCCTCAGCTCTTAATTACCTGACAAACATTATAATAGAAATCGGTTACTATTAAAAACGATTCCCCGATAATTCACCTGGTTTGCGGCAGATGCCAGAAGGAACGTGTGGTAAACGTGGGTATTCGAACGATAAAATAGAAATACCTATTCATTGACTTCAATTTTCAGATACGTGGAAAGATACGGCTCAGTATCTTCTTCTCTGTAGAGATTGAATTCTATCTTTTGCCCTTCACCGGCTACAGCAAAGCTGAAGGTGACGTTTTCACTCCACTTTTCCTGGTGTTCGAGTGAGATATTAAATGAACTCACGGATTCGCCATTTATCCATGCCGAACCGCTGTCCTGTTCTATCAGAACACGGTACTCCACCGGCTGCCGCTCCTGGTTAACCACTGTCACCGTTACCTGCCCTTCTTGGCCAATACGTAACGTTTGAGGGTAGTCAGCCGCCATGCCGTGTTTACCAAATAGATAAAATTCCGTTATCTCTCCCATCATTTTCGGTCCAGCTATCGCGTAAGTTACCACGCCTACCGCGCCTAGTATTGCGCTTGCCAGCAGCACCGAAAGTATCTTATCGCCGACGTTCTGCTTTCTCCACTTTTCCGCAATACCAAAGGTGACTGATGCTGTTTCAGTTTCACCCAGCCTGTGGCGCCGGTACCAAGCAACACCGGACATGGCAATAATGAAGATAACAGTCAGGATAGTAAAAGGAAGGATTTGCAGTCCGTTCGGCATCGTGGTAAGAACCAGTCCCAGACAGGCAATGAAAGCCAGGCTCAGGCCGATACTGAACGAAAACCGTTCGATGCTATCTATGTCGGATTTCCTCGGATACAGGACTGCCATCAGGGAGAAGCCGGGAAGAAACAGAACTAAGGGCAATCCCGTAATGACCCGGACGGGACTGAAGGGTATGAACATGATAAACAATAATACTGCAACCGAAAAGACGGTTGACAGTACAAATTCATGGACAGGATTAAATTTCATTTCAAAGCAAACATTTCAGTTGATAAAATTCAGTCAGTGAAAAACCTGCAATAACAGTTCATTCGAAACAGAAAACCGATTCAGGAGTTTGTAACCTAGTTTATTATAGCCAATTGACAGATTCCTTACAATTTCCTTTTTGCCAACTGAATAAGGTTAGAGTATACTTTTTAATATGTTGAAAAGTGAGATCATCTCATACCTCAGGAAATTTCTGTCCGACACCATCCTCATTGTAACTTCGAAAGAACGTCTCAGACAGGTGTGGCATACCCCGTTTTACCGGAATACGTACTATCTCCTGTCCGGTACCGTCATCAACGCGGCGCTGGGGTTTATATTCTGGGTAGTAGCAGCAAAACTTTATACTGCTGACGTGATCGGTCTTGGATCGGCAGTTATCTCTGCCTATAAGCTATTAGGACTGATTGCCGAACTGGGGTTAGCAATCGGTTTGGTACGATTTCTTCCTTCCATAAAAAAATATGGAAATGAAATGATTAATACCTGCCTGACTATAAGTGGTTTGATGGCGGTTTTTATATCACTTATCTTTCTTTCAGGACTGGGTGTTTGGTCGCCTGCTTTACTTCCAGTACGTCAGCAACCCCTTTATTTCGTCATCTTCATCATCTTCACCTGTTCCGCCGTGTTACAAACTAATGTGTTATTCACATTCCTGGCGAAACGGGAAACAAAATATGTGTTTATCACACATGTAGCTACCGGCGCTCTGGGGCTTATATTACTTATTGCTTTCGGATTATTGTTTTCTAACTCGTTGAGTATTATGTCTGCCAGCGGTCTTCCGATAGCCTTCACTTTGCTCATGGGTGTATTCTGGTTTCTACCAAAAGTCCAGCGAGGATACCGCCCTGTCCCGATGATCAAGATAAGTATCCTGAAAGAACTGGGTAAGTACTCACTGGTTAACTTTATCAGCAAAGGGTTGATTCAATGTACCACATTTTTACTGCCGTTGATTGTAGTAAATACGCTTGGTGCGGAGATGAACGCTTATTTCTATGTAGCCTGGTCGATAGCAGTGGTATTACAATTAATTCCCTCATCAATCTCGAATGCTCTGTTCGCCGAAGCTTCCAGTGAGGAATCTACTCTTCGTACCAACACGATTAAGTCGCTTAAATTAGTGCTTTTATTGCTGCTTCCGTCGGCTCTGGTTATAGCCGCGGCTGCCAGTCTTCTTTTGCTGATATTCGGCCGGGATTATACGGAAAACGGGGCGGTACTGCTTCGCATTCTGGCATTCGGGGTTATTCCGTGGGGGGTGATTTATGTGTATATCGGTATTGCCAGGGTTAAGAAAAACTCTCTTGGGCTGATTATGGTACCGTTGTTATCAACTGGATTAAGTTTGGTACTGAGTTATATCCTGATGGCTCAGATGGGTCTGGTCGGAGTTGGGCTGGGATACCTGATCGGACAGAGCGCGGTTGCTGTACCGCTGCTGCTGTACCTGTGGCGTTCGAGACATTCCTGGAATGATCGGCCTGCACGAACAGAAAACTCAAAGACGGAGGTTCGGAATCATGAATGAAAACAGAACGGTTGCCCGGGTCGTAATTGACGAATTATGCGCCGGATGCGGCACCTGCGCCGCCATATGCCCGCAGAACGCTATCACGATGGTGATTGACCGCCGAAAAGGAATATACATCCCGGCACTGGATACGGAAAAGTGCAATACCTGCGGCATCTGCTTCACGGTATGCCCCGGACACAGTGTTGATTTTCAGACATTGAACCGGCAGGCCTTCGGGAGTGATTCGGATGATATCCTGCTGGGACATTACCTGAGTACGTATACCGGTTACGCCGCCGATGGTGACATCAGGTATCGTTCGGCCTCCGGCGGCCTGGTTACCGCCCTGCTGATCTTCGCCCTGGAGGAAGGCATTATCGATGGCGCGCTGGTAACGCGCATGAGCCAGCGTGATCCGCTTGAACCGGAACCGTTCATCGCCCGTACCAGGGAAGATATCATCGCCGCCGCCCGGTCCAAATACTGTCCGGTGCCGGCCAACATAGCTCTTAAGGAGATACTGAAAGCGGGTAAGGATGAAAAGTTCGCCGTCGTCGGGCTTCCCTGTCATCTTCATGGATTGCGAAAAGCTGAAGCTACGAATAATAAACTAAAGAAACATATAGCGTTTTATTTCGGACTCTTTTGCAGTCATACGCCATCTTTCCTGGCTACGGATTATATTCTTCAAAAGGTTAATATTTCAAAAAGCAATGTCCTCAAACTGGACTATCGTGGGGAAGGCTGGCCGGGGAAAATGAAAATTACCCTCAAGGACAGGGATTACTTCCTCGAAGAATATTGGAATAAAGGATTCGGTTCGTTGTTTCATCCCTGGCGTTGCGAGTTATGCGCGGATATGGTTGCTGAATTATCAGACCTCAGCTTCGGGGACGCCTGGGTCGGTGAATATTCAAAGGATACATCAGGCACATCCATGGTGATCTGCCGGAGTGAACGGGGCGAAACGTTACTCAGCCGGGCGATTGAAAAAGGAGCGATATCCCTCCAGCCGGTCGCCCGGGACAGGGTACTCTGGTCGACGAAGCAGGTGACGAAGTTCAAGAAAAGCCTGCCGGCGCGCGCCTCGCTGTTGAAGCGTCTCGGGAAAAAAGTGCCGGATTATGTACTGACATTCCCGAAATCCGGAATCGGCGCTTATACCGGCAGCCTATCGGGTCAATTCCGGATGTACCTCGGAAGAAGGCGTTTTCTGTGGGGGCCGCTATGGTATATGTCCGGCTGGTCTTCCAGGCCGAAATCCCTGGCGATCAAGACACTCAAAACCATCGGTCTTTACAAGATAGTCGCCCGTGTTGTCCGTGGGTTTTAGTTAAAGTTCGAGAAAATCTTTATTTCTTGTTTAACAAGTCACGAACCAGTTCCGCATTTTGCAGAGAGGCTTTCTTGATGTCTTTCATTTTGGCCTCTATTTCCAGTTTGATTTTCTCCCGTTTAGCCCAGGCCTCTTCCACTTTCGGCATCACTTCTTCCCGGGTGAAGTTTTTACAGACGTATTTTTCCTGCCCGGTCATCCTCATAATGCCGTGATGGCGCTGGCTTACGGGTATCAAAACGGTCGGGATGCACTGAGCCATTGCGGCTATCGCCGCGTGCATCCTTGAAGATATCAGCATATCGCATTTACCGATAATACCTTTAAGTTCTTCGGACAGGTAGAGTTTTTCTATGGCGTTGATCCTGCCCTGGTGTTTTGCTGTCCCCTGTGTTTTCATGGCGGTATCGCTATCAGCGAAGATGCCTTCCTGGTGGATGTGAGGAATTATCAGAATATCAACACCCAGTTTCTCAGTGATATGATCAAAGAGTTTTGAGTCCTCAGAATTCGTTACATATCGGGACTGGAAAGTATCAAAATAACCGGTACATTTAATAATCCCCAGCACTGCTTTGATGATGCTTTCAGGCAGGAAGTATCGTGCTAACGAGTAGACGAACGTTATCATCACCACAACTCTGGACTTTTTTGATTTTTCTTTCAGGTTGGTTGCAGCACTTAGAATTACGCCTACAACAGGTCTTTTGCCTACGGTGACATTTTCACTTTTTAGAATTTCCACAATTCTTTTTTCAGGAGAAGGCTCGAGAAGAAATGCAGGGTCTGCCGTCAAGTATATCGGCGGAACAGTTACACCTACTTCCTCAAGATATTCGCGACTGACATCATCCCGCAAAGTAATCAGATTTACCCGATTGAGCAGGTACTTGGCAATTGATCTGGTAAAAGAACTATTGAAAGGTCCGAGCGATTCAGCGTACATTACAATGGGTTTCTTCAACAGTCTGGCCAGCTGGATTTCTTTGGAGTGTTCGATGAAACCACGAATGCCAAAATCCTCGCCGTATAAATTAGTGCCGAGGTGGATGATAATATCGGCATCATAAAATGCTTTCAATTTCCGGCTACATATCAGGAATTTTCCGTTAATCCTGACCGAATGAAGAAGATTCCAGAACCAGGCGAGAATGAGATTTCGGTTAGCCAAAGTCGACTGCCAGAATGAAAATGGTCTGTACTTAAATATACTGTTTCGTATTATTTTAAGATTGCGATGATCCGCAAATTCTTTTGAAAACTGTATGAGGGTTATTATCTCGGGTTCAGGCATGACTTCTCGAAATGATTGAATGGTACACATCATGATAGCTCGAAGACCCTGGTTCTTTTCGCATTCATAGGTATGTTCGTAATTCGGATTAGTAATCAAAATCTTCGTCAATTTGAAACTCTTCCTCTTAGATTTCTATTCCCGAAGCCGGGAATGCTTCGTCGTGCAGTTTGATATAGTCGAACCTGTCGGCAAGTTTGCTGATATTCAGCCGGTATTCATGCCACAGAGCATCGTCGGTCAGCAGTTTCAGCATGGCTTCGGCCATTTCGGCTCTGGTGTACTCTACCGCGAAACCGGCCCGCTTGTCCTGAATTTCGGCGGCCAGTTCAGGGACCTTCGTCATGATGACCGGCGTGCCGCATTCAATGTACTCTTTGACCTTGGCGGGGTCAGTGTACTGTATAGAATATGCCACACCGGGGACGTAAGGCGCAATACAGACGGCGCACTTCGCCAGTATCTCTTTGGCTTTATCACGTTCCGACATGAATCCGTAAAACACAACGTTATCCTTCAGACCTTTCTTTTCCGCCAGGACTTTCAGTTTCTGTTCGTTGTCACCGGAACCGATTATCTTCAGCCTGATATCCGGGACGGTACCGGCTATGTCAGCCATCGCCCCGATCACCATTTCCATCCCGATCTCGTCATTGAGCCTTCCGATATACCCGATGCTGGCGCGTTCGAGGGCGCTGTCCGGCACGTTTTTCACGTTTTTCATATCGATCCCGATGGGAATGACCAGGCGCGGGATGTTCTCATTGGTTATGATATGCTCTTCCCGGTTGATATCTATCAGCTGTTGCGTGAAATACCAGACGGCTTGAGAAGTATTCTGGGCGAGCTTGTCCGCATAGCCGTAGAACCAGGAAAAGAAAACGCTGAGTTTTTTTCTTTGTTCCAGGGGAAAGTGATCGCCGATGATGGAGAACACTTTTTTCACCAGCCCCAGCCGGCGCAGGACAAGGCCGGAAAACGGGTAAGGAGAATCGACGGCTATAAACAGATCATACCGTGTTCTTAAGCGAAGGACGGCCATCAGGATGCCGGACATGGTGAGGAAATACAGCAGCGTTCTTCGAAGTTTGCCGTATTTGAGCAGGAAACCCCAGCCGGCGCCTGCGTTAAAGGATTTGACCAGTTTGCCTTTCCGGTAGGACGTGACATGTATTAGGTCCATGCCGGGTTGGTAGTACCGGGTATGTAGGCTTTCGATGAAAGTGAACGAACCGGCCCGTTCCCGAAGATAGTGAGCCAGCAAGGTTTCTGGCCCGCCGGCCAGAACACCTACTTCAACTATTTTAAGATCAGATAAACGGACTATTCTCTCTCTATTGCCTTTGCTGCTCATTAACGATCTCCGAAGAATTCTGAAAAATGAACCGGTCTTTTCTCAAGGATGCTGATTTTCGCAGCTTCCAGGACGGCGTTCGTCATGACAGCATGATCGACCGATACCGGAATTTCGCCGGTTCCGTTAATAGCGTTTATGAAATCATTAATGATAGGCTTGTAGTAGGAGTTAGCTCCTTTGAAATACCTTCCAGACAACACCCCGGTTCCGATTCTCCACATCTTACGGATAAAATAACGGATGTCGTCGACAGGGGTCGAGAATCCGTGGACCTCGGAGAAAGAATCGTTCCGGATATCCAGCAGGATATTCCCCGCTGTTCCGTGAATATCGAGTGTGAATTTCAGCACGGATGCGGTCATCCAGTTGATATCGGCGGTAATGACCGCTCCGTCTTCGAACTCTATCGTGATGACCGAGTAATTCATGAAGTCCATGTTGCCCTGACTGAAGTCTCCGCCGGCGGCGAATACCGTTTTGATCGGGGTGAAGCTCTTCATGTACAGCAGCATATCCACCATGTGGGGGCCGAAGTCATACAAGACTCCACCCTGGTGGTATAGCCAAGTGTTCAGCGTCCAGCTACTGGGGAAACTGGTCAGTCCCAAGCCGTGGATCGTTACGATATTCCCCAGGAAACCACCCTTTATCCTGTCGGCTACCTGCTTCACAGACGGCGCGTATCTCCAGTTATGCACCACGCAGAGACTGACATTGTGATCCCGGATGATCTTCTGGATCTCCAGCGCGTCTTCGAGCGTAACGGAAAGTGGCTTCTCAACCAGCAGGTGCTTGCCTGCAGCCGCGGCCGTTTTCACCACAGACAGGTGGGTCTGGGTAGGCGTGCAGATATCTATCATCTCGATCGAATCATCGAAAAGCAGTTCTTCACAGGATGAAACAAACCTGGGAATGTCAAATTCCGCCGCGACTTTCTCTGCCAGTGACAGATCGAGATCGGCAATACCGGCTATCTCGATCTCCGGCATTGTTTTGTAAATGGGGAGATGTCCCCGGCGGGCGATCGCCCCGCAGCCAACGATACCTATTTTCATTTTGACTTCCCTCCGGCCTTCCTGAATTCCTTCCGGCTTCGCTTCTGGAGGTAAGTACCAACCTTGTTCACCAGGAACGTTTCCAGCTTGTTTATCTCGAAATTCACTTTCGGCAGGGTATCGCCTTTCAGTTCATATGACATTGAGCCAACGCCGGAAGCGGCGCTTTTTGTGATATGCCCGATGAAACGCGGGTTGAACCCCATCAGTTTCGCTCCATAAGCGTCCGTTGCCACCGGGTCCGGACTGCAGATGATAGCCTTCAGGCGAACCGGCACGCCAAAGGCGGGGCCGAAGGTTCCGCCCATCGCTATGACGCCGTCAACCAGGCAGAGATCAGGATGCAGCGCCTTGTTGACGTCTGCGATAACGTCATCAAGGAACGGATGATAGACATTCTTATCCGATCTGGCGAAACAGCCGAACTGGTTCTTCAGGCAGCAGGTGATGGTCGGCATGGGATTTGTTTTCAGTTTCGGAACGGTAATGAAGAAATGACCCTGATCCAGTATTTCGGGAACAGGGATTTCCTTGAAGTACCTGCCGTTCAGCGTCTTGTTGACAACCCTTTGTTTGCTCAGGTTGATGAACTCGGCATTCCATTTTTCCAGTATCGGAATATATCCGAACCACTTGATGAATCGGTCTGCCAGGACCACCGTGGCGTCGCTCTCCACGACTATTATCCTGAGGTTGTCATAGAAACTCCTCAGGTAATTCAGAACGGCATCCAGGAACAAAGGATGAGTGATTGCTCCGGTATCTGGCATCCGGGCGTCGCAGATATTGATCTTGAGAATAACGGTGCTGTTACTCCGTAACGAATCGATATGGAGAATATCCAGCGCCCGCCTTAGATTAGGCAAGGCGTCATGATATTCTGATTTTACAACGGACACTAAACTTTTCATTATCACTTATTCCGGTTTTTGCACAATGGATTTCAGCAGGTAATTATGGGGATGTCGACGCTGATTCGTGTATAAACAGATTTACGTCCTGATTGGCGTAAATCAAGTTATAGCTCTTGGAAGCGGCCAGTTCCTCGCCGGTATACGAAATTAACTCGGAGTCGCTGGCGACAAACTCACGGATCGAACTTTCGTATATCCCGATATTGACGTATTGGGGCTTTTGATCTTTTAAGGCCGTCCCGGTTAATACCTGATTATCCCATTCTATTATATCCAAGTCAATATTTGAATAGCCCTCGTAGGTTGCATACATGGGACGCAGGCCGTTAATAAGGTAACCTGTTTCTGTATTATCCTGAATAAAATGCCAGTAGCTGATCTCGCCGCGCGGAATATGGTTCTGCGCAGCGTTCCCGTAATAGGTGATAACGTGTAAAGGAGCGGCGGCCAGCATCACCAGACAAAGGATCATAAATGTGACTCTGGTATTCAGCAGCTTCACAGCGAAATATCCTATCGGTATCAATGCCAGGAGATACGCCCTCATCAGCATTTCCCATCCATATAAACCGGTGACGGAAAGGAGGATGGGTATTGATGTTAGAGCCAGCATGATAAGGTCTGCTTTACTCTTGAATTTCAGGACTAAAAGCACCCCCAAGCCACCGATCACTACGAACAAACCGCTGAACAGGATTCTGATTTGATTGATAGCGCTATGAGATGCGCTCGCAGTCATTGTAGAATCAATAAAATGCCGCTGAAACAGCAAATCTAAACGGAAAGCCCGTTCAATGTAATTGGGTAATTGCCAGTTCAACTGAACAGATGCTCCGTATAAAGTCCAGATGATGATGATCATAGCAGCTAACATAACTAAGTAAAAAGACCTGTTTCTTCGCACGATCCACACTATCATTAAACCGAGAAAACCGGCGAGGGATGTTAAAATATGGGTGATTGCCAGGGCGCAGGTGAGTAAGACAATGCTAATCCTGTCAGCGAGAGATACGTCACCTGAAGATCTTGTTAGTACTCTTTTTACTATAATACTGAGCAGACACAATAACCAAATCAATCCCAGTGCCTGAGGAGAAAGATATATCTGAGCGGTCCAGTTACCCAAATAAAATACCCATAATGCCACCCATCGGTGATTATCTTTGTTTAATACGTGTTGAAAAAATACATAAAGCGGGAGGATTAGAATGATCTGAATGATGAAAGAGCCGAATAGCGCCAGAAAATCAAGGTTAACGACACCGGTTACGTTCATCAAAAGAGACTGGATTAATGGCATCCCCGGCCAGTTATGATACCACAATAACTCGGGATTTACCTGTCCAAATTTGGTGATATAGTCGACGAAATTGAAGTTAAAACCATATGTCATATCCATGAAAACGGAGTTACTGCCGATCAGTACAGGACTTAACCACAACACGACTATTAGGATAAACAAGTGGAAAAACAATAATTTATTATGATTTTGGGACGAATTCCAGAGAACGAAAGAGGCAATCGAAAGTAAAATAAGGCTAACGAAGAAAGAAAGTGAAAAACTATGAATAAGACCGTAAAATCCAATACTAAGCCTAGACTGGAATATACCGACAGACCATAAAACTAAAGAAACAATAGTCAGTAACAACGATAATTGCTGCCGAGTAATTCGAGGATATTTTTGTTCTAATACTAAATCTTGTACGGTTGCCATTATATCACTTGAAAAATTTCTCTTTCTAATCAAACTTGTATCTCATATTAAGTGAGTATATCGAATCGTTAACTATACTTTGAATTTCCCAGACACAATGTCATCGTTAACTTTCTGGTATCTTTCCATAGTTCCTATATCGATGAAATAATTATCCTGATGGAGTAAATAACCAAATATGTTCTGATTGTCTTCCAGCAGCTTTGGAAATACATCAAACCCAAAATCACTAACTTTACCGGTGATATAACCAAATATTCCCGGTTCGCATATATAGATACCACCATTGGCTAGATTGCTTTTTTCTGTTCCCTGTTTGGGCTTTTCAATAAAACCAGTCAATCTGTTATCATCACCCATCTCAACAATGCCGACTTCCCATGGGTGGGAATGTCTGAAAAGAGCTATTGTGACAAAAGCCTGTTTTTGGATATGAAACGAAACCATCTCAGAGAGATCGGCATTAGTAAGATTATCTCCATATACAACAAAAAAGGTGCTATCAAAGAATGCTTCCATCATTTTCACTCCACCAGCCGTGCCAAGGAGAAATTCTTCCTGTGAATATCTGATATTTAATCCTAAATCTGAACCATC
Source organism: Dehalococcoidales bacterium (assembly GCA_016932435.1). The sequence continues at coordinate 11,192 of JAFGCW010000077.1, forward strand.
GCTGAGAGCTTTTACAATCTTATCCCCATGATGGAAAAGATTGATAGCAACATCAGTAACACCATAGTACTTTAACCATAGTAATTGCCTTAAAATCAAAGGAATACCACCTATTGGAAGCAGGGGCTTCGGAGTGTCGTTTGTCAATGGTTTTAGCCTCGTGCCTTCACCGGCAGCAAGAATCATCGCTTTTGTGATTTTATTCTTCATAACCATCCGGGTGCTTGCTCATCCATTGCCACGCAGTTTCTAAGATATCCTTGATATCCGGGTATTCCGGATTCCAACCAAGTTCAGTTCTTGCTTTAATTGAGCTTGCTACGAGAACTGATGGATCACCAGCACGTCTTGGTTGCAGATTAAACGGTATGTTTAAGCCTGTTATATTTCTGGCTGCTTCAACCACTTCAAGTACAGTATACCCTTCCCCGCTTCCAAGATTATAAGCACGACCACTAAGCGTGTCCAATTTTTCAAGAGCGAGAATATGTGCCTGTGCGATATCTTTCACATGCACGTAGTCGCGTAAACACGAACCATCCCGCGTCGGATAATCGGTGCCAAATATAGAGACAGAGTTATTAGAGTTTATTACCGCTCTTAGTATATTAGGAATAAGATGCGTCTCCGGGCGATGGTCTTCGCCAAGTATTTCGCTGGCGCCAGCTGCATTGAAGTACCGCATGGAGATATGTTTTAAGCCATAGGCAATCCCATACCACTTAAGAATATGTTCGAACATCAATTTGGTTTCACCGTAGCTGTTAATCGGATTCTTCGGGTGATCTTCATCAATTGGTGTGCTGACCGGTTCTCCATAAACCGAAGCACTGGACGAGAAGATAATCTTTTTAACGTCATATTTCAGCATGCTATCGAGCAGTTTTATACCGGCAGCAATATTGTTTCTGAAATACCTGCCCGGATCGGTCATTGAGTATTCCACAACCGTTTCTGCTGCCATGTGCACTACCGCATCGATTATGTTTTGCGAAAATACCTGCTCCAATACAGATGCATTACCGAAATCTCCATAGGTGTACGTTGCTTTTTCAAGGAATGCATCCCTATGTCCCTGCTGGAGATTATCAATGATGTAGACGTTATGCCCTTTGTTTACCAAACCTTCGGAAACAATACTTCCAACATACCCGCAACCGCCAGTTACTAAAACATTCAAGTTTTACTCACCTTCCTGAAGGCATAGGGTAATTATGTGCTCTATCAAAATGTGGATATCTTCCACCTGACGCATATCGTAATTGTTAACCACCAAGGGGATATCTACCAAGTCTTTCAGTTTACCACCATCAAAACCAATCAATCCTATGGTAACAGCACCTTTTACCCTGGCTTTTATTACACCGTTGAGAACATTCTGTGAATTGCCGCTACCACTAATACCAATAGCAACATCGCCTTTATTAATGAACCCTTCCAGTTGCTCAGAAAAGACGTTTTCATATGCTGAATCATTTGCCCATGCAGTGACGAGAGACAGATTATCCGTCAACGAGAAAGCTTTAATGCGCGATTTTCCCGGAGACATAGCTCCTTTGGCCAAGTCAGACGCCATATGAGTTGCGGTAGCAGCGCTACCTCCGTTACCGAAGACAAATATACTTTTTCCTGAATCACGCGCCGCTCTGATGACAGTAATGATTCGAGTTATTGTACCAGTCGAAATTACACTAAGACTTTCTATAACTTCCGTTACATATTCTTTTATTAATTCATAATCAACAGACAACACTCAACCTCATTCAAGTTATACTTCAATAACACTATGATTTGGAGAATATAGGTGGTAAGTAATCGTGGTACATTAAAATCTACACGGCAATAATCAATTAAGCAAATAAATGATTACTGATTCCTTCTGTAATTTAAAATCACTTTACTTCCATCATTTTCAAACCGAAATGGGATTTCCCTTAATTTATTAAGGGTACTACGAACCGAATCCTGCTTCTCTTTCAGACAATAAAGCAGTAACGCTCCACCACCACCTGAACCGCAGATTTTCCCACCAATAGCTCCTGCTTTTCTTGCACTTTCGTATAAATCATCGATTCTCGAATTCGTAATTTTACTCGAAAGCTGTTTTTTTAACAACCAATTTTTATGAAGAAGTTCACCTAGTTCATGGTATGAACCGTTTTCAAGCTTACTTTTCCCTTCATACGCCAGATTTTTCAGTTCAGTCAAATAATAGAGATTATGCTGTATTTCTTTTTTCTGCTCCGATAAAACTTCCGAAGAATCCCTTTTTACCCCGGTATAATACAACATGAGATTTTCGTTCAGACGACGAAGATTATCCTTATGAACATTGATTCTGTTGGTCTTAACACCGGCACCATTAAATTCGATAAATCGTGTACCACCATAAGCAGTTATATACTGGTCTTGCTTGCCTATAGGCTTCCCTAAAATCTGTATTTCTATCTCACAGGCTTGTTCAGCCAACGTTTCTGCCGATACGATTTCACCTTGATATGTATAAAGAGCCTGAAGTAACCCTATTGTTACTGCGCTCGAAGATCCTAATCCAGTACCATCAGAAGGAATATCTGCTATTGTCGTGATTTCGATACCCCTTGTAATGCCGGTAATCTTCATTGCTTCTCTTACCAGGTCATGTTTTATTTCATTGACATTCTCAATTTCCTCTTTTTTTGAATAATTAATGCAAATAAGATCATCAAAACGTTCTTTAACGATTACAAAAATATACTTATCAATAGTAGTGCTAACGACGGCACCACCATGACTTATATAGTAATCCTCGAAATCCGTCCCGCCACCAAGAAAACTGATTCTCACAGGGGTTTGTACAATAATCATTCTTTATTCACTTTAAGTTCATTTAGTTGGTTAGGAGTTAAAAATTCAATGAGTTTAAAGTTTAACGTTGTTTTTTGTTACCAAACAAATACCCTATACCTGCCGCAATAATTGCGATAAAAATAACGCAAATTTGTAGAGGATTATTCTTTTTATAAAAATGAATCAATCGTCTCGGAATTGAACTGAAAATAAGGGTTTTTATGTAGGTATTTTCCGTTGTTAAACCTATTTTCTTTATATTTCCTATATTCTTTTTAAGTTTTCGTTTACTTGCGCCTTCGTCACGTGCTCTCTGAATAAGATAGTTAATATTTGATCTTGCTAAAGGTACTTTATGATAGATAATCGCCGCAGGTTCGTATCTAATAATTGAATTTGGCATACTTTGCTTTAGCTTTATACAAAAATCCGCCTCTTCGGCAACGCCAATATTCCCAATGCGCCCAAGGTGAGTACCGAAATATCCAATCACATCAAAAACACTTTTTTGAAAAGAAGAATTCCCACCCATTATATTCCGTATTTCGTTATTTCTAACTGGCATACCTTCATAAGTACATCCAACTATCCATAAGAGCTCATCAGGAAACCAGTTAGGCTTCATACCCTTTTCCCACTGCGGGAATGTTTGTCCACCCACAGCTACAACATTGTTTTCATGAAAAATAGAATCATATGAAGAAGAATGAAAATGTTTCGTGATGTTTTCTAACCAATATTCACCAGCTAACGCATCATCATCAAGAAAAACAACAATATCACTATTAGACGAACGAATACCAAAATTCTTCGTTGCAGAAAAACCACGGCGACCCGTATTATGAATAACAATAATATGGTCTGATAACATCGAGTTTAGTAAATCGTACAACTCTTCATTATGGTCGACAGACACTATTATTTCATCTGGTTTTAGGGATTGATTAGCGACTGATTCAATAGCTTCCATTGTATCTTTGTATCGCTCAATCTTATAACAACAAATTATTACAGATGTTGTTAATTTTTGATTATTCAAAAAATTTCTCTTTCAATATGGTCTTCAATATCCGCCAGCCGTCCGAAAAGCTGGAGAGTTTTCCTTCCCCGTAAATCCGTTCGTTTTCGAAACTCGGTACTTCTTTTACCTTCAGCCCGGCTTTTTTCGTCCTGATATACATCTCCGTGTCAATCTCAAAACCATCACTCGTAAATTCTACTTTATCCAAAATATCACGACGGAAAGCATGGTAACCATAAGCCAAGTCAGTATACCCTGTACCAAACAGAATATTCGTCAGGGTGGTAAATCCCGAGTTACCGAACCGGCGAAGACGAGGCATATCCTTCGTTCCACCGCTCTGCAGAAACCTTGAACCTTTTACCATGTCATAACCATTTCTCAGCGGCGAAATATATGATTCTATTTCCTCAGTCCTAAATGAACCGTCAGCATCATACGTAATGATAAGGTCACGGGTTGCACTTGAGAACCCCTGCCTCATGGCATTACCTTTTCCTTTACCCGTCTGAATAAGGATTACGATATCAGGACGAAGTTTTTTTGCAGCCTCTATTGTTTTGTCTTTCGAATGTCCATCGACAAGAATCAATTCGGCATCTTTAGGTAAGTATGGCAGAACATGTGGCAAATTATTCTCTTCGTTCATTGTCGGTATGACAATGGAGAGGTCATCAGCTTTAATGGAGTTCGACAAAACCCACCGGGCGGCGCCGGAGATTTCAGGCGATACGAAATCGAGTGTACCACGGAAACCATTTCTTTCATGTAGTTCGTGAAGTTCTGGTTCGGTTCGGGGAACGAGGATGGCTTTCACGCCAGCGCTATTGGCGGCTTCCATGTCCGTATACTTATCGCCGATAAAGAATGAATTTGAGATATCGATTTCATGTTCGGTAATTGCTTTTTCGAGCATGCCTGAGTTGGGTTTACGGCAGTTACAGTGCTCGTCAGGGTGATGGGGGCAGTAATAAATGTCATCAATTGTTGCCCCGGATTTTTGCAGATCTGCTTTCATCTTTCTGTGAACCCGTGCCAGGTCTTCTTCGGTGAGAAAGCCACGACCGATGCCTGACTGGTTAGTCACCAGAATGACCTTATATCCGGCTTCGTTTAGGTTCCGAATGCTTTCTGCTGCATCAGGGAAAAGATGTAACTGCTCGGGATTCTTACAGTACGGAACATCCTTTGCAATGGTCCCATCTCTATCGAGAAATACCGCTTTATTATTCATATTTTAACTAAATTATTATTTTTTATTTTTATTATCAAAATGGAAACTGATAATTTCTAAAGTGAAGGCTTGCTTCGAAGATTATTAATTTATCGGTGGAGATTACCGATTTGACCGCCGCCGATGAACTCGTAAGGTAGCTTCGAATACGGACGGGCATGGTTCTGTCCCATCGATCCCACCCCGACAACACCGACTCGTATCATTTCGTTCCTCCGCACCCAATACCTGGCGAGTTAC
>JAFGCW010000078.1 GCA_016932435.1 Dehalococcoidales bacterium
ATATTCTGCAATTCCGGGGAATTCTTTGTTGCAACTTCGGGGAATTTTGTTTGCAATTCCGTCCCTTTTTATTATGCAACAAGCAATTTTCGAAAGTGATACTTTGGGGTGGTTGACTTTAGAGCCCCAATTGAGCATATTTGGGACATTCGTAGGTGATTACTTTACTCTAGAAGACTATGAGGCAGTAGGGTTATTTAACGATCAAATATTTGTGTTTCCTTTTACGACAACGACATTGTGTCCAGTGGATATACGGATAACTGATCCTGAGGGTTTGGTATTGAGTAAAATAAGTAATGAGATTCAAGATGGACGTTATAGTGAATTAGACTTAAATGGAGATGGAGAATTAGATGATCAGATAGTGATTTTGGAAAGAAAGTGTGGTGATTATAAGATTCAGGTAATTCCTGAACCGCAGGCCAGTCCAGATGATACTTACTCACTTAAGGCTGTGATAGAGGGTACGAGACTTATCTTAGCTGATGAAGTTCAAATTAGTGAAATTCCAATTGAAGGGTATTATATACGATTTGATGGAAATGACGGTTTTCAAATTATTCCGGCAAATATCGATATCGATCCCAACACATTAAATCTTAAAAGCGAAGGTAAAGTGATTACAACATATATAGAACTACCTATTGGTTATGATGTTAGTCAGATCGATATATCTACCATTATGCTAAACGACCAAGTTTCTGCACTTATGAGACCGACGAATATCGGTGATTGTGATAAAGATGGAATTCCTGATCTAATGGTTAAATTCGATAGAGGATTGGTACAAGAAAACTTGGAGATCGGTGAAATAATTGAGGTTAGAATTTCAGGTGAAGTAGACGGAATTATATTTGAAGGAACCGATACTATACGAGTGATTGAGTGAAATCGTTTTCAGAAACCTAGAAACATAAATATTTATTGTAATAACAGCATAGATATTTTATCCTAAACAAAGCACAACATTGTTTCAGGGGGAGTTCGACTCTCCCTCGCCTCAACCATAAAATGGACAAGATTAGGCTCAATACAACGTAAGCTTACATTGTGACACCAAGTAGATAACCACTGACTTCTATTCAAAAGATGGGTGATAAAAAAATATTAAATATTCTGCGTAATGGTTCTTTTCCCCTGCCCAGGATCATTGAGGTAATGTCTTGCTATTTCAGCAAGTTTATCTTCGGCAATATATACTTCTCTATTGGTGCGTAATAGCACGGGGATATAGCCTTTACTAACCCAGCGGGAAATATTAACTTGCTTTATCCCATATTTTCTACTTGCAGCAGATTGACTAATACCACCTTTTGGGCAAGCAGGCGCCGGCTTCCTACGATTATTTTCTACACGCACCATAGCATAAGCAAACACCTTTTCAACGTCCTTTTCATTCAATTTGGTTTCTGAGGCAATTTCAGGAGCATCAGCCGCTAACTTCTCAAGACTTCTTCTTAAGCTTGCCATCTTTAACCTCCTTGGTGCCGGGAGAGGGACTCGAACCCACACGCCTTTCGGCAGCGGATTTTAAGTCCGCTGCGTCTGCCAATTCCGCCATCCCGGCCTGCCTGTTATTGTAGTCAGTGATACCTTTTACGTCAAGTCTATTCATAATTGAAACCACAGCCATTCGCGTCCCGACTTAGTCGGGATAAACTCCGGCTGTAATCCAGTATTTCTTGATTTTGATAGAAGATAACCTGAAACAGACTGATAAAAATCCCTTGAATTGCTCCAAATGAGTTGACGATTCATATTTATTTTGTTTATTATCTTTGAAAACACTTGAAAGAAGGATTAACGATGAGCGAACAAAAATCAGGATCTGGACTGGAACCAAATGTAGCAGGATTTCTATGTTATCTACTGTGGTGGGTGACCGGAATCGTTTTTCTCGTCATAGAAAAGGATGATAAAACGGTTCGATTTCATGCCTGGCAGTCGATCATCACGTTCGGGGCTGTCTCTATTCTTCAAATCATTCTGTCATTTATCCCGTTTGTCGGCTGGATATTAGGCCTGATATTATGGATAGCCTCTGTCATACTATGGATAGTATTAATGGCAAAAACGTACCAGGGACAGTTATACAAGCTGCCTGTTGCCGGCAATATTGCTTCGAAACAAGCAGGACTATAGATATTCTTGATTTCTGTTCAACACTATCCGTAGTTTACGGAAGGTATTGTTAAGATAAGCAACCTATGAAATCGGTTCGTCATGTATTATCCTTTACAGGATGTTACCGTTACCGTAATGGGCGTTCGTGATTTGTTTCTTACCTTTACTCATGTGTTAGAGATGACTAAATTAGACTTCAAATAAAGGAGAAATATGTTGAAAAAAATCAGCTTTCTGTTGATTGGATTACTGCTGGCATCAGTATTACTATTTGGTGGACTATCGGCATGCGGCTCCGATGAGGGAAAAACTACCGAAGCGGATAAATCAACGGAAGAAGAAAAAGTAATGGTTGAGGAAGAAGGAGAGGAGGAGGATGAAGAAGAAAAAGTAGAGCAAAGTTCCAGTGGAGGTCTTACCTGGAATGATATGCCGGTTTATCCCCATGCTGACCAGGTTACCGAACTATCCATGATGTTCCCTCCAACAGGAGGTGAAGATTATACTGAGATGGAACAGCGCTACTACGAAACCAGTAAGGATCTCGACGACGTAGTAGACTGGTATAAATCAGAGATGCCAAAGGAAGACTGGAACGAAGTCGGTCGTTTTGGATCACCTGAGATGACATGGGTGATGTATAACAAGAACAATGAGGATGACTTCGCCGCGACAATGTTCGCAGTGGATGACTCCGGCACTGTGATGGTACTAATGAGGGCATCAAGATAAAAATAACCAATTAACTTGAACAACCATAGCGCCAACATAACATAGTGTTATGTTGGCGTTGCGATGTGAGATAGAAATAGTAAATTCCTTGATTAATTTATCATCTTCTATGCTTGACTAAATCAAAATACCAATCATAATCACTTTCGCAGTAAGGTTCAGCGGTAAATTCCGGTGGCTCCATGCAATAATAATCATCAGATGATCCTGCAATGAAGATAAAAGATATTCCCCGATGATTCTTCCGGATTCAAGCCAGAGTTAATCCGCCTGCGGCGGACGAGACCGACGAAAAAAGAGTAATAAGAGACGTTTATTGATGTACGCTGAAACGGGCAACACCCGGAGGATTCAGGAACTCCCATTTTCCCTTTATACCGATGTTTCTGGCAGCGACATCGATATGCAGCATGGCAATCCCGCAACACAACCGCTTCGACATTGTGGATTCTCGCCTTAATTTTTTATCGTTCACTGCCACCGTAATAGAATTTTCATCCAGGAGAAACAGCCATGGCTGCCTGTTCACAGCAGACGGAGCGATCCTGGCAGCTTCAAGAGACAGCTTCATCCATTTCGGCCACTGCGATTTCTTCAGACCCCTGGTCGTCTCGGAAAGAGATTTCCGCCTGTGCATCAGGCCGAACCCCGCCATTACTCTCTCCTCGAGATTCAATCCCTTCCGTGCGTATCCCACCGGTGTTATCGCATATACCTTTTCATTTTTCTGAAGGTCGACAAGTGAATCGACGAGTTCTCTCTTGAATGTTCCCCCAACCCAGCATGTATTTAAACTTGACGCTTCCGCATCAAGTACAATTCCCTCTCCCATATATCCTACCTGCTCCTCGACCGCCGGGTGCCTGGAATTGCCGACAAAAGCTATAAACGCTTTAGCTCCTTTAATCGTGCCGTAAGCTCCGATAATGCCTTTGAATACATTATCCGGCGGTTCCTGAACAAAAACAGAACGGGCACTCTCGAATGGGCGGAAATCCTCACACACGGACTTAATACGTTTCAGGTGATTACCTTTGGGAAGCCGTTCGTCATACCGCCTGCGTGATCTTCGCTTCTCGATAACCTTGTACCATCTCGATGCCGGTATATCCATATAACTCACTCTTATTAATTTCTGAATGAAAGTGTATCATATTTCAGCCAAATTCGCCTGCTTTTCTACGAATATCTTTGGTAGTTCGGATTTTTTCACTCGTCATTCCCGCACCCTCTCTGTCATTCCCGCGAAGGCGGGAATCCAGAAAATTTCTGATAAGCAGTATTTAGGCCTGAAATCGAGAACTTTCCTGTATTTACCATTTCCTGGATCCCGTTTTTCAACGGGACGGTGCACTATTGTCATTACGAGGAATCCGCCTCAGGCGTATTGACGGTGAATCTCTTAATGACGGAGAGAGAAACAGATTACCATCCACCTATGGCAGCGGTTTTTAAGTCCGCTGCGTCTACTAATCCCGTCAGCATAGTGCTGCCCTCCCGTAATAACATTCGAGTGAGTATATTGACACACCTCGGTATCCGTCATATAATTCAAACATCCTGAATGAATTAATTACTATCGAAAATGAATAAATATCACCGGAACGCACAACCTCATACCATGACACTTATTACCGGCAAGGTTAGCTCGCCGGGCTTGGCGTGTTTCCGGTTTTTTTATCCGACCTAGAATATAACCGAACTAAACAGAAGCGACCGAGCCCGGGAGGTAAAAATCCCGGGCTTTTCTTGTTTCCGGAACAAAAATAAAAGGAGATGAACATGAAAAACGGAAATGTCGAACAATTCGCAGGCTACGACCCGGTATACTATGACCTTACCTATGGAAGAAACTTCAAGGATATACCTTTCTATACAGGTATCACGAAAAATGTCAAGGGTAAGGTACTTGAAATTGCCTGCGGCAGCGGTAGGATTTACCTCGAACTGCTTCAAGTAGGGATTGATATCCATGGTATCGATCTCTCGGAGAAAATGCTGGACGGGTTAAAGAATAAGGCGGCAGCAATGAACCTCAACCCGCATGTATCTCTTGCCGATATGCGAAATTTCAGCCTGGGCGATACATTTGAGATTATAATCATCCCGGCACGCTCATTTCTGCACAATATAACTACCGATGACCAGATATCCACTTTAAAGTGTTGCCGGGAACACCTGACTGAAGACGGCAGGCTGATTATGAATATCTTCTATCCCAACAGGCACGTTATGGCCACCAAATACAGCCGGGAAACTATCATGGAGATGGATAAACCGGTTCAAGGAATGGAGCTTGTTACCTGGTCGGGTTTTATGAACGAACCCGACCAGGTGATCGTTACCAGATTTACCTGGAAACAGGATGGAAAGGTAGTATCGGAATTCAAATCGGAGCTTGCCTATATCTATAAACGTGAATTCGAGCTACTGCTCAGGCTGGCCGGATTCTCATCCTGGCAGGTCTACGGAGGATTCGATTACCAGCCGCTCGAATCGATAAACCAGGAAATGGTCTGGATAGTAAACAAATAACGACTATGGAGAAAAATATGGATAAGACAATACCCTGGCACGAAGATGACTCGTTCTGGGAAACATGGGGACCTCTGATGTTCAATCCGGACAAGATCGCCGCCGCAAAAGAGGAAATGGGAAAAGTTGTAGCATTGACAGAATTATCACCAGGAGCATCTGTCCTCGATCTCTGCTGCGGGATCGGCAGATGTTCACTCGAACTGGCTCGCCGAGGTTTCAACGTAACCGGAGTCGACCGCACTTCAAGTTACCTTACCGAAGCCCGGAAACAAGCCGAACAGGAAGACCTGGACGTGGAATTCATCCAGGATGATATGCGGAAGTTTATCCGACCGGAATCATTCGACTGCGTGATAAGCATGTTCACATCGTGGACGTATTTCGAGAATCCCGATGAAGACAAACAGGTTATCCTGAACGCGTATTCTTCACTCAAGCCCGGCGGGAAGCTGCTAATTCAAACCCACGGCAAGGAGACTCTTGCCCGAATATTTCAGGAAAGGGGTTGGAATGAAAGAGACGGTGTGATCTGGCTCCAGGAAAGAGAGGTAAGGAACAACTGGAGCTGGATGTGGAACCGCTGGATACTATTAAAAGGTAACGAACGGATAGAAGGAGAAATTACCCACCGTGTTTACGCGGGATCGGAGATAGTCAACCTCCTGACTGATTGCGGTTTCAGCAAGGTAGAACTCTTCGGTGACCTTGACGGCAATCCTTACGATCAGAATGCCCGGCACCTTATAACCGTCGGGCATAAGTAATCAAGACACGAAAAAGCGGTGTCACGATAGTATTGGGACACCGCTTAAACCTATAGGAGCCTGATCCGTACTTGATGGAAGGTAGTAAGGTAGATTTGAAGGTTCAAAATCCCTCTCAATGATTGCTAATAAGCCACCATGTTTTCCATCTCCCTTTAGTAAAGGGAGAATAAGAGGGAATTGTTATATCACATTATAAAGGAAGTATTTTCACCACCCGTGTATAATACTCTAAAGCAGAAAGAAAATACGTATGCACCTGCCATCTACAATTAAGAACTATATTTTCAACCGCTTCGACAAAGGGATATGGACTCTTACCCTGATCGACCTTATTAATGCTGCCGGTTTTTCTACCTGCGTCCCGTTTCTCTCACTTTACCTCTACCAGGAACGCGGTGTCACCATGACACTTGTCGGCACAGCTTTTCTTGCCAGCGGACTTGTTTCAGCTGTTACTCAGATGATAGGCGGCTACCTGTCCGACAGGTACGGACGTAAGAAAATCATACTTGTATCGATGAGTCTAAACATCCTTAATAATCTCGGTATGATCGTCATGATAGCTTATTCTGCCCCCGTCTGGGTGATACTGTTCGTTTATATTCTCGGAAGAGCTGCCGGGATGACAGCCAGACCCGCTCTTTCAGCAATGGTAGTCGACCTTTCGAAGAGAGAAAGATTGACGGAAACCTATGGGCTGCTCCGTGTCGGACGAAACCTTGGATGGGCATCAGGACCGGCACTCGGTGGATACCTGGCAACATTCCTCTCCTACGCCTGGCTCTTCGGCGTGGCTGTTTTGATGAATACTATTGCGTTCCTGATAATCCTGTTCTTCCTCAGGGAATCATGGAGTAACACGACCGAACACGCCGATATCCGCAGTGTATTTTCGGCAGCAGAGAATAAAACCTTCGTGTTGTTCACCGGTCTTTGTCTCCTTGTTTTCCTCTGCATGGCACACCTGGGAAGTACACTGTCCGTTTTTACCGTCGACAGGCTTGGATTTTCGACAGCCGAATATGGTCTGCTTCTTACCGCTAATGGCCTCTTTGTAGTATTTTTCCAGTATCCGGTGGCTCTTGGTATAAGCAGATTCAGGAAATCGACCGTTCTTGTACTGGGCAGTCTTATGTACTGTATCGGCTGGCTCTACATGGGCTGGACGACCGGTTTCGCCTGGGCATTAACGGCTATGATTATCGTAACTGTCGGTGAAATTATTTTTTCTCCGGTTGCCACCGCCGTGGTCGGCGAACTGGCTCCTCGCGAGAAAAGGGGACGGTACATGGGCTTTTTCGGGTGGAGTGAGACGATCGGCATGTCGGTTGCTCCTCTCGTTGGAGGTATCCTGCTGGATACGTTTACTGAGACCGCTAACCTGGTCTGGGTGCCGATTTCTGCTTTCGGATTCATCGCTGCCGCCGGTTTCCTCTGGTGGGGCAGGAGAGTCAGGCTCAATACCTGATCGCTCCTATAAATATTGACATCACCCGTGAAGCTTCATATACTGAAATGAAATATTGTTCATAAATTTGCATTTGCATTTATCCATCTCCGGGTAGCTGCTGGAAAGAGACAGGTATATGACCGTTAAAATTCTAAGACTGACAGTTTGTAGTTTACTCGTTCTCGCGTTATTACTGGTATCCTGCAGTAAGAAAGACTCTGAAGGTGAGGTTAAAAACGGCGATACTGTCGAACCGACCGGACAGAGTGGGCCAGTCCCTGAATATGAGACTGTAGACTGCCCATTTACCGTTCCCCAGGGAACGGAAGTAGAATGCGGGTGCATGACCGTTCCTGAAAACCGCAGCCTGCCTGAAGGAAACCAGGTAAAAATACAGTTCGCCATATTCAGATCAAAAACTAGCAACCCGGAACCGGATCCTATCGTCTATCTTGCCGGTGGACCCGGCGAACATGCCCTCGAAGCCGTTTCACTTACGTTTGACCAGAGATTCGCTTCCCTGACTGCCAGCCGTGATCTTATAGTTTTCGACCAGCGTGGTACCGGGTATTCCGAACCCGCCCTTGAATGCTTCGAACTTATCGAATTATCCTATGAAGTACTCGACCAGGATCTTGAAAATGACGAAGCGCTCGCATTGGAAAATGAGGCTACGCGTGCGTGTTACGAACGCCTGATAGAGCAAAATATTGATCTTTCTTCGTATAACAGCGTAGAGAGTGCCGCCGACCTTAATGACCTGCGTCTTGCTTTAGGATACGAAGAATGGAACCTTTTCGGGGTCTCATACGGCACTCGCCTTGCGCTGACTGCCATGCGTGACTATCCTGATGGTATCAGGAGCGTAATTCTCAACTCCACCGTACCCCTCCAGGCTGACCTTTATTCGGAGACGCCGGCATCCTTCGACAGGGCATTGAATGTCCTGTTCGATAGCTGTGCCGATGACCCAGTCGCGGATAATGCCTATCCTGACCTGAAGAAAGTGTTGTTCGATTCAATCGATCAATTGAATAATTCGCCGGCTATATTTACCGCAATCCATCCTCTGAGCGGCGAATCATACGATGTGCTGATGTCCGGGGATAATTTCTTTAATTTTATAATGTCGACATTATATACAACAGAGATTATCCCTCTGGTTCCTAAGGTGATTTTTGACGCAAAGAACGGCAAGTATAATACCCTGGCACTTCTCGTAGGTTCCAACCTGCTGAATATGGAACTCATGAGCACTGGTATGTATTTATCAGTACAGTGCAGCGAGGAACTACCGTTCAGTTCACAGGAGGATATTACCGCATCACTGGAAAAATATCCGGATATCCGGGAATACCTGGAAGACAGCCTGGGAGAAACCTCGTTCACTATATGCGAATACTGGACCGGGACAACACCCGATCCCATTGAAAATGAACCTGTGCACAGTGACATTCCTACTCTGATACTTTCCGGAGAATTCGATCCTATTACACCCCCTGCGTGGGGATTACTGGCGTCCCAAACGCTGACAAACAGCTGGTTTCTCGAGTTTCCGGGACTGGGTCACGATGTGCTGGTTTCCGGCAGTAATTGTCCAGTGGAAATTGCCCTTAATTTCATCGATAATCCTTACTCGGAACCGGATAGAACATGCCTGACGGAGATTGAACCTCCGGACTATATCGTTCTCGATGTTAACCTGGTACCCTTCACCAACACGTTATTCGGTATTAAAGGAATTATTCCGGAAAACTGGATTGAAATTACACCCGGAGTCTATGCCAGATCCGGACTGGGTATTACGGCTCTGGGACAGCAGGCTGTACCGGGTATGGACGGGGATACTATACTCGGTGTACTCAAAGGCTCATTCGGCATGGATGAAAATCCTGAAAAACAATCCAGCCGAAAGGCGAATGGTCTCGAATGGTCGATCTACCAGGAAGAAATCCTCGGTATGGCGATTAATATCGCCCTTATGGAGGGAGAAGGGATCACTTACTTCGTCCTGATGACCTGTGTTCCCGACGACCATCCATTCTACTATGACAACATGCTGATACCGGTAATAGATGCCTTCACTCCGGTCGAATAAACGACCAACCTACTCCCACCTGAAAAAACGAAGCGATAATAATGCCGCGAGAGCAGTTATACCCAGCACGATAAACATGGATTTGATATCCCAGCCGAAACCAAGCCACGGATCCTGGAGCAGGAGTATCACGTATCGAAGAGGAGTAATATCGGCCACATAGTGCATTGCTTCGGTCATGACTTCTCTCGGAGGACCGCCACCGGACAGTATCATCATGACAAAGAACAGCAGCAAGCCGATACCCTGCGCTGCCCGTGTCGTGGGGAACAACGCACCGAGTAGAATGCCTATCGACGCGAAACAGACAGTGCTGATGATAAAAGCAAGTATGAACATACCCGGTATCTCAGCCAGGGCAGCATCATATGCAAGTATAGACACTACGACTACCAGTATTCCACCCATTATAGAAATGATGAAACTCACTATTGCCTGCGAACCGAAGATACTCCATATCGAGATAGAGGAAGCCTTAAGCCGCCGCAGTACTCCCCGTTCCCGGTATCCGGTCAGGTGCACCGGCATCGCCACAACACCTATCGAAGCAATAATCAAGCCGATATAAGCGGGAACGTAATAATTCATCGGACCGACGCCGCGGTAAATTGCACCCTCGGGATCAGGCGTATTGCCGAATACGCCCCCCATAACCAGCACCAGGATAACCGGTAGTGCGAAAGTAAAGACCATTGTGATAGGCTCTCTGATGAAGAGCTTCATCTCTATCCATGTCAGCTTTATTAACGTGCGCATACGTTCCTTAATCCTGCATGGTATCCCCGGTGATTGCCAGGAAAACATCCTCCAGCGATGGCTGTTCCGTGCGAAGATCAATCGGTAGAATACTATGGCCCGCCAACTCAGCCGCCACTGCTGCCAGTACCGGTCCGGTTCCTTCGACTTCTACTCTGAGTCCGTGCCTGGCAATACCGGTGACTTGTGGTAAAGCTTCAAGCCACGATAAATCCTCGACACCGGTACTGAAAATCACCTTAATCTTGTCAGCATAGGTAGTAATAAGACCCTGGGGTGTGTCTGTAGCGACGATCCAGCCGTGATCGACTATCGCCAGCCGGTCACAAAGTTGCTCAGCTTCATCCATAAAGTGGGTTACCAGCAATACCGTTGTCCCCTGCTCTCTGATCGCCCGTATCAGGTCCCAAGCGGTATGACGCGCAGCCGGATCAAGGCCTGTCGTCATCTCGTCGAGAAATACCAGTTCCGGTCTATTCACCAGTGCCAGTGCTACGAACAGGCGCTGGCGCTGCCCTCCTGACAGGCTGGAGAAAGAAGCTTTACTTTTTTCGGCTAATCCCCACTGCTCCATCAATTTCTGCCAGTCAACGCTGCCGGGAGTCAAAGATGCAAAAAGATCCAGAGCTTCCCAGACTTTGATGCGGTCGGGCAACGCGGCTTCCTGAAGCTGGGAACCTATACGCTGCCTTAATGCCTTTATATTTGAAACGGGATCGATTCCGAGTATCCGTATAGTACCTGAATCAGGAGAACGTAGCCCCTGAAGACATTCTACCACGGTTGTTTTGCCGGCACCGTTGGGCCCGAGTAATCCGAATATTTCTCCCTCGGCTACCTCGAAAGAAATATCATCCACGGCAATCGTCTTACCGTAGGTTTTTCTCAAACTCTTAACCCTGATAACGTCTTCCATTACCAGCCCTGTAAAAAAATGGAGGCGACGACCGGATTCGAACCGGTGAATAGAGGTTTTGCAGACCCCCGCCTTACCACTTGGCTACGTCGCCTCGACAATATTATCGAGCTTTTACGCCCTCATTATATCCTCTGACCGTTCAGCTATGCAAGCAAGTTTGATAATCAAAACAGCAACATTCACATTTGTATTGGAATACTGGTTGATTCAATAATCACTCTGGTATAAAGAAATCGTTAACGAACTATTTTGAGCAGAAGTGGGGCAGATTAGAACCACGCCCTGCCTGAGGATGTATGCTATACGGAGTTATCTAGTATTTAAGCATTTATACCTAATTCCACTAGGCATTTACTTTAATATATAGATTAATATTCAGATATTTACTCAAAGGTAAGAGACATATGAATAGCCTGCTTTATCGGTATTTCACGACGGAATAATTAAGTATCGAAGCGGAAGTCGAAAATATTGTTATGGTGTTACCATGATTGTAGATGGGATAGGTAAGGATGAGAAAAAGGAGGTGAGATCGTTGCTGCAATTAAAGCAAGATGAAAGGCAAACGAGTTACATTCCTCTCATTATCAGGCATATCTTAGAAGAACGGGATAACGATTTATCGGTTGATGATACCAAAAAGAAAAGAGCGGGACCTTCAGAGAAAGAGGCGATTCTTGCCGTTCTGATGAGAGCTGCAAATGACCACAAATTCCTGGCACGCTTATCGGAAGACCCTTCAGAAGCTCTTAGTGAGTATGACCTCACCCTGGAAGAAAAAGCCGCTCTTGAATCGGGTGATATTCGTCAAATCGAATCATGGGTCGACAAGCTGGATAAGCGGTTGAGCACATGGGTTACTTGCCGTCTACAGCAGGAAAAATGGTAATAGAACGCAGCATCTCTATATAGATACGGGTTTCCCAAAGTCGATACTCCTTGTCTTCATACTCTGCAACAGTTTCGTACGTAACTCAACCATCCAGTCAGGTTCGTTATTCCACTTTTCCTTCGTTGAACGTATTATTTTTACATATCCGTTCAGGTTGGCATACCTCCTGAAAACAGGCATCAACTCAAGCATAGAGTCCTGAACGGGAAATTCTGAACGGTATCCGTTTATAAAAAAGCCCTGTATCTCCTCGGGATTCCTGGATGGCACATCCCTGAAAAGACCGTCCAGAGCCTGGTCGATATCGACCGCGAACCAGTGATAATGGGAATCAACGAAATCGATCGCGTGAAAACTTCCGTCGTCTTCATTATAAAAAACGTTATCGGTCTCAAAGTCATAATGTACCAGTCCGTAGTTTTCATCATCTGCCGGAAGTCCGGACAAATAAGTCCTTAGAATCTCAAGTTCATTTCGAGCGTCTTTTTCATCAATAAACTCCGACAATATCATATCCACCCAGTCCAGTTGCTCTCGCCAGGATAGTCGTTTAAACCTTCCGGGATGATATCGTTGGCTATGAGAATGTAACTTACCCAGTGCTTTCCCATACCCGTAAATAATATCGTCGGTAATCTCGATCCTGTTTAATGCATTACCGGGTACTCTCTTGAACACTACGGCCAGGTAATCACCCCATGGAGTGGTTACCAGCTCCAGCTCATTACCATTCTTTGAAGGTAATGTTTCCGGCACCGGATAACCTCCGGAACGAAGATATTCCAGGAATTCCAGTTCTGCCAAAATTGTATCAGCCGTGTGTTCTTCTACCGGTGAAAAACGTAGTATCAACACCTCGTCTTCTTTAATAAAAGGATAAACGGCATTTGCGGATATTCGAAAATTATCCAGTATACCCAGTTTATCGGTATCATGATCCCAATTCTTAAGAATCATATGAGTAAGGTCCCTGTTATCGAACAGGTATTTCAGTTTCATCATGTTACTATTCCTCTTTCTAAAAATAAGAAACCGCAAGGTTACGCTTGCGGTCCAAAAATATAATTAATTCAGTTGAATTCACACGAAAAGTGTGTTGCCTATTGTAAACCTTGTATTGCAGACGCTTGACGTCTGCCGCTATTCAGTTATCTGATATTCACCTTATTCATTATTTTTTCAATCACCTCCTTTTATAGGAATCGACTCATCGTATCATATAATCCCGGCGAAGGTAAACACATAGATTATTTCCTGTTCATCCCGCAGTGGATTTTGAACAATGTATATCTTCTCAGGGGGTCATAATAAGTGCAGTAGCAGTGAATACTAATAATTCGTCTGCGACTAACAAAAATCAGATTACTACTCAATACGCACTATCTTTTTCGAAATAATCACGTTATATTAAGTGATATAGAGAATACCACCAGGGAGGTTGGATATGAAAAAGTTGATACTATTTACCGCGCTCGCTATTATCATGATTCTTACATCAGTCATATCCTGTGGAAGTGATGCGGAAGAACGGGCTGAAGAAGAAGGAATAATATTGTCCACGCCAAGTATTGACTATCCGGGAGAAACTAAAATAACCGGGGCACCGTCATCCGGATCGAGTGATATGGACTGGGACAAAGATGAGGGAGCAGCCATATACAAGGAATCCGAAGGAATGGGGAGAGGTGAAGACGCAGTAACTGTTACAACGACCGACTCAAGCCATGGAATCAGTGAAGACAGGATGATCGTCCGTACCGGCGATATGGCTATGGTCGTCGAGAACGTCGAATCCTCTATCGAAAACATTAAACAGCTTGCCGAAACGTACGAAGGGTGGGTAGTTTCTTCATCGATGTGGAAGAATGGTGAAGCACTCGCCGGAAGTATCAGTATCCGGGTTCTCGCTGAACACTTCGATAGCACCCTGAAAGCACTGAGAGGAATGGCGGTCGAAGTGAAATACGAAAACACGTCAAGCCGTGATGTTACGGAAGAATACGTTGACCTCAATGCCAGCCTGGAAAATCTCGAAGCGACCGAACACCAGCTTCAAGTGATTATGGATAAAGCTGATTCGGTCGAAGATATACTCGACGTACAGAGAGAACTGACCCGTGTCAGGGGTGAAATCGAGCAAACAAAAGCCAGGATGCAGTACCTGGAACAGACTTCTTCAACATCGATAATTTATATCCAGCTTGAAGAATCAGGACTCGATATCAACTTTTCGGCAGATAAAAGAAGAGGTATAAGAGAAGGTGAGAGTGTACGGTTCACACTACAGGGAGTTTCCGGAGGAATCCCACCCTACAGCTACCTGTGGGAATTTGGCGATGGAGAAACGAGTACTAATGACAATCCTTCGCACTCATACGACGATTCCGGTTATTACACGGTGTCACTCACGGTGACCGATGACAGGGGCAATACGGACACCCAAATAAGAGAAGGGTATATTTCCGTTGAACCCGGTTGGAATGCAGGAAGTATTGCCAGCAAGGCCTGGAATGGGCTTGTGACGTTCGGTCACGTGCTGGGTAACATACTGATATGGATTGGAATATTCAGCCCCGTATGGCTGATAATCGGTGGGCTGATATACTGGAGAGTCCGCAAGCGAAGGCAAAAGGAAAGTAAATAAAGGAGTCACCGGAATCAGGAAAACACTTACAATACTCTAAATAAAGTGCTTTCCTAACAATAACCCATTTAAATCGATAAGGAAAAGCTTCCCGTTTATTACGCGGGAAGCTTTTTTATTATTCTATTTCTGTACGAGAATTCACCGTAGCGATGCAACCAAGCATAAGGAGAATAC
This sequence comes from Dehalococcoidales bacterium, assembly GCA_016932435.1. The sequence goes on from JAFGCW010000078.1 coordinate 15,101, forward strand.
CCAGCGTCAGCCAGAACATTGCCGTCATAGGTGCTGGAAGATCAGATAACGCGGGGATTGCATCCGTAGCGACGACAATTCCCATTATTCCACTCAAACCGGCAAGACAGCCGAGAATCCAGGCTAATATACCCATACTACCCTCCATTAAGGCTGAATTTTGCTTTATTTTAATCCTTCACTCCCTTATAATCAATAGACATCAGGTAAATCTGGAGATACGAATGGATGAAATAGAGAAAACGATAGGCACTATCCTTACTAATAAAGGCATGACGCTCGGTGTGATCGAGTCCGCAACCGGCGGATTGATCTCTCACCGGGTAACAAATGTAGCCGGAAGTTCCGAGTATTACAAGGGATCGATAACTGCTTACAGTAATGAAATCAAGAACAGGATTGTAGGCGTGAAAGCCGATACTCTGGAAGAACACGGATCGGTGAGTGCCCGGACAGCCGAAGAACTGGCTGCAGGCGGAAAAAAGGTACTGGAGGTCGATATATGCATTGCCGATACCGGAATAGCCGGACCGGGAGGTGGTACTCCGGATAAGCCGGTTGGTCTGTTCTATATCGGACTCTCACACAAAAACACGACCTTTAACCGTAAGCATATTTTCAATGGCGACCGCGAGCAGAACAAGAAAGAAGCAGCGGAAACTGCTTTACAGATACTGAAAGAATACCTGGAATCCCTGTAAGTACCGATGGCAGACAACCTGGAAGAAAAACACGTCGTAACCTGCTTTCTTGAATCCGGCGGCAAGATATTACTCCTGCGGCGCAGCCGGCAGGTCGGCAGTTACCGGGGAAAATGGGCTGGAGTCAGCGGCTATGTCGAATCGCCACCGGATGAACAGGCTGTAATTGAAATAGGTGAAGAGACCGGCCTGGACGCAGGCGATATCCGACTGCTGAAAGAAGGGAAATCTCTGGTAATAAACGATGATAATCTGAGCACAAAATGGGTGGTACATCCATTCCTTTTTCATGTAAACACTCCCGAAAAAGTGAAGATAGACTGGGAACACAAAGAATATAAATGGATAAATCCGGTCGATATCGATACCTATGATACCGTCCCCGGCTTGAAAAACACCCTCGAACGGGTATTACCTGCTTGAAACTAATTTCAGGCATATAAACTGATTGATGTAACTGATATTACTGTGTTAAAATTCTCCCACTAAAAACAATCGGAGGAGCACTATCATGGATAAAAAAGAAATTCTGGCTTTTATTACGAAAAACCCGGTAGCCTTTATGGCTACTATAGATGGTGACAAACCACACGTACGGGCTATGGGTACCTACCGGGCCGATGAAAACGGGATAATCTTCTCAATGCAGTCGCCGAAAGACGTATACAAGCAGCTCGTAAAAAATCCCGAAACGGAAATATGCTACTGGGCTGAGGGAACTCAAATAAGAGTCAACGGTCGCATGGAAGAAGTTAGAGACACCAAGTTGAAAGAAGAAATCGTTGAAGCCCGTCCGTTCTACAAACCGGGTGTCGAAGAACAGGGACTGGATTATGCAGGTGTTTTCATACTGAAAAACGGAAAAGCCTACGTAGTCGATATGGGTGCTACCCCCGGTTCACCCAAAACTTACGTTGATCTATAATACAGCATCACATTACTGAATTACTTTAAGCGTGGTGTGTTCGTTGTTTACATGATGAAAGCACCACGCTTTTTTTACGTAAATATTCGGAATGGGAAGGTTTTATTATGAATAGGATTAAGATAGATCTTGATCGTAGTCTTGGAGATATCAATCCCCACATTTTCGGAGGTTTCGCCGAACTACTGGGACATGTAATCTACGGCGGAATCTTTGATCCAGAGTCGCCACTGGCCGATGAGGATGGTCTCCGCAGCGACGTTAAAGAAGCGCTTGATAGACTGAATTATTCAATCGTACGCTTTCCCGGTGGAAATTTCGTCTCCGGGTACAGGTGGATAGACGGAATTGGTCCTGGTTCAGAAAGACCTGCCCGGCATGACCTGGCCTGGAATAACCTTGAACCGAATCTTTTCGGAACCGACGAATTTATCCGGTTCTGCCGGAAAATGAATATAGAACCTTACCTCTGCGTGAACTGCGGTGACGGTGATATGCGGGAAGCTGCCGACTGGGTGGAGTACTGCAACGGCACACTCGATACCGCTCTTGTGAAACTTCGCCGGAAAAACGGATTCGAGGAACCTCACAAGGTGAAATACTGGGGTATCGGAAATGAGGTAGACGGTCCATGGCAGATCGGGCAAAAGACCGCCTGTGAATACGCCCGTGCCTTTACCGAGTTCGGCAAGGTGATGAAATGGACTGATCCCGATATCAAGCTGATCGCCGCGGCGAACTGTATCTGGGGGCACAAAACCGTAGAACACCTCGACTGGGTGGAACGGGGACAGCTTATCCTGGAACACGCCGGCAACCTGGTGGATTACATGGCACTTCACTGGTACGTAGGTAATGAAGCCGATGATTATTACGGGTTTATGGCAGTCTCTGAACTCTACGAAGAACGCCTGAGTGCTTACGAAGGCTTGATCAAGGCAATGTGTCTTGAAAGAAATATCCGACGGCAGATCCCGATCACGGTCGACGAATGGGGTATCAGGCCACACAGGTTCTACTCGATGGAAGACGCACTCGTAACCGCGATGAACCTGAACGCCTTTATTCGTCACTCTAATACCGTCAAGATGGCTAACCTGACTATGCTGATTACGCCGATGCATATCACTCCAGACAGCGTAATACTTCAGACAGTTTTCTACCCGTTCGAATTGTACCGGAAAACCTGCGGTCGGAAAGCTCTGGATATATATTGGGAAAGTGAGACCTTCAGTGCTACCTGCGAGGAACACGTATACTCCGGTGTCAGGTATCTCGATGTTACCGCCACGCTTGACGATTCAGGAAAGAAGCTGGTTGTCTATGCGGTAAACCGTAACAATAAAGACTTCCTGGAGACGACCATCTCACTTGCTGATGGTCAGTTTTCAGGAAAGATCACTGCATCGGTGATCAACGGAGCCGATATAAAAACGGAAAATACTGTTGAAAATCCCCATCAGGTTGAAGTAACCGAGACAAAGCTGGAAGCATCCGGAAAATCCTTCACGTACTCCTTTGAACCGCACTCGGTAACGGTCCTGGAATGTGAAGTGGGATAATAAACCAACATTTCATGCCGTTATTATTGTGCCTGGTGTCTGCCACTGGGACGAAAGTTAGGATAAGAATGAGCATTTCCCGGTCTCCCGGGAAGCTGCAAGTCGGAACTGATATAATAGTAAACTGTCAGCTATGGAAACAAACTGGATAGATTTATGGAATAAAGTTGCAGCAGTTACTCCTCATACAACTGAGAGAGAGAAGGTAACCAGGGGTAAAAAACATTTCCGCAGGGACTCTCCGGTAAGACCGGACCCTTTACTCGATTTCGTCCTTGATGAGTTGACCGGAGAGCAGTCTTTCCTGGATATTGGCGCCGGAAACGGCCGCTGGACGATTCCCGTAGCAAAACTCGCCAGGAACGTGACCGCTATCGAGCCTTCGAGATCGATGCTGGAAATGCTCAATGAGAACATCTCAAAGGCAGAACTCGACAATATACGGATAATGCAGGGCCGCTGGGAAGGAATAAACATTGAACCCCATGATATCGTGTCATGCACTCATGCCATTTATGAAACTAAGGATTTCGCCGCTTTCATCCGTAAGATGGAAGGGCATGCCAGGGAAAGATGTTACCTGGTATTACGCTTACCGCCGCATGATGGTGTTACCGGTGAACTGTTCCGGAAAATACACGGGCATCCGTATGACAGCCCTAATGCTCATCTCGCCTACAATGCTCTTTATTCCATGGGGATATATCCGAACGTACTGGTTGAAGAGGAAATGCACAACTGGAGAGATACCACGTTTGAAGAAGCATTTTCAAGGGCGAAACGGCATCTTAACGTCAGTGAAACCGGCGAATACGATGACCTGATACGAGAGACACTGACACAACGCCTGGCACTTCGCGATGGTGTCTATATATGGCCCGACGGGATGCGAGCTGTCCTGTTCTGGTGGTGCCCCCGGAAATAGAGAAAAGTCAACCGAAGACAAGCCTGTCTGGTGAAAATCCCAGTATGGTTCCTATTTTTTCTTTTACCTTCAAGGCATCATTTTTATAGCGTTGGATTTTTTCAAAGACTCCCGGAATAGACCCGTATTTTATCTCCGCCCGGGAATAGCGTTCTTCGACAGATACCGGAGTCTCATCCTGGATATATTTATCCGCAAGATAGACAATCATCGCCTCCAGCGAGGGCTGTTCTCCTTCTCTGAAGACATCGGTATGTAGTGATACAACATGCCCTGTTTTCCCGAAACCGAAATCGGCCAGCATACGTCCTCCCTCGATATCATGCTCGGAAGAAGTCTTCGCGATATCATGAAGAACAGAAGCCGCTCTGACCAGATCGGTGTCGACAGTTTTCCCTCCAGCCTTAACCGCTTCAGACATCACGGCAGCCACTTCAGCAACCTTTCGGCAGTGGCGTCGTACATTATCTGCCGTACCGGCACTATCCAGCAGCGCTTCACACTCTTTTTCCGAAGGGATCTGCATTCTGTTATATCGGTTGACCACCTGTAAATAGTCATCTCTACTATCGACGTCCATGAGGATATTCTCATCCGGTACAGGTACATTTAACTCAAGATCATGATGTGATGCCAGGATGGTATCCAGGCCACCTTCTCCTGACCAGTTAAGGATCTCTGGTATTAGATAAGAAGGTATTAGTGGCGGATGCCCACGCCGGGAACCGAATACAGGGAATATTACTTTTTCTGGATATACTTCGGCACTTTCCAGGAGACGCCGTATAGTCGACTCGCGTACCAGGGGAATATCCACCGGCATAATAAAAAAACTCTGATGATAAGGTTGCAGATGACTGACTCCGGTTTGGATCGAACTCAGCATTCCCTTTTCGAAGTCGGGATTTTTAATGATTGATATGTTGTAGCTTTTTATTCCGTTAACAAGTTCCTGTTTTCGCCAGCCGGTAACCAGTATCACATCCACGTCATTATTCTGGAATACAGAGATGACACTGTCAGCGATAGTCTGGTCGCCTATCGGTAACAGCGGTTTGAATTCTTGCATACGGCTGGAGAAACCGGCAGCAAGTATTGCTGCCGCGTATTTACCGGATCTCATCAGCTTTCTTTCCCCGCTCGAATATCAGTTCAGCGACGATACTGACAGCGATTTCTTCGGGAGTTTCTCCTCTGATTGCCAAGCCTATAGGTGAGTGTACCCGTTCAAGTTCCTCAGCAGTGGTTATTCCGGCTGAAATCAGCGCCTTATACACGGAATCGCGTTTTTTCTTACTGCTTATCATACCGATATATCCGGCATCTGTCCGGATAGCCTGTTCAAGGACTTCACGGTCATACCTGTGTCCCCTGGTAAGGATAATTATGAAAGAATCGTTGTCTATATCCAGGCCGTCCATAGCATGATCGTAATCTTTTACAATACTGATTTCTTCAGCATCGGGAAATCGTTCGGCATTGGCGAATTCCTCACGGTCGTCGTACACAATCACCTTAAATCCGATCATGGAAGCAATATGTGCCGTGGGCACAGCTACATGCCCTGCTCCAAAACAATGGAGTGTCTGTACTCTGCGTATCGGATCAATAATAAATTTCCGTTCATCTGCCGTAAGGATTGTCGTCGATGAAATATTGTGTAGTTCAGCCCGAAGATTCATGATATCCGAATCTTCAAGCACCTTGTCTCCTGCTGTTCTTCCATCCGAAAAAAGGAGAACGTGTCCCGATATGTTAATTACTTCGCCGGTTTCTGTATAAACGGTAACGAAGTAGAAATTCTCTCCCTTTGAAATGGAATCAATCATGTTTTCAAATAAACTGATATTCTTATCACCGATCGATAAGTAATCCAGGAGTAAGACCGTTTTCCCGCCACATATCATATCCTCTGAAGCGGTATCTTCTCCTGATAAATCGAAATCGATGAATTTGGAACGCCCGGTGGTAATAACGGCTACTGATTCGGAGATTGTCGTAGCTTCCAGCAATCCGCCGCCGACCGTCCCGTAACCTTTCCCGTCCACACCAACCACCATTTTAGTCCCGGTTTCTCTCGGTGTGGATCCTTCCATGCTGACTATTGATGCCATCACAACAGGAGAACCTGCGACAAGCTGTTTAAGAATCATCCCGGCAAGATATTTATTATCATTCATCGCACTGTATCTCCTTTCGGATACAAGTTGTTTGTGCTGGAGTATAACTATTGTTTATAGTGTAAACAATCATCATGACGGAAACAAATAAGGGCTTGTATTCAGATCAGTATAACATCACAGAGGTTATTTTCTACAAATAACATAGAGGAGAATCATCACAGGAAAGGAAAAGTGGTGTACGCTGTGAAAAAACACCTGTCTGTAAGCGGGTTATTACTCTTTTCATGCGTAGTAATCCTTGCAAGTATTATCGGATGCTCATCCGGAGGAGAAAAAACCGAATCAATACTTGTCTACTGCGGAGCCGGTATGAGTAAACCTATGGACGAAATCGGCCGTGTTTTCCTGGAAAAATATAAGGTGGAAGTCAGGTATAACTACGCCGGTTCGAATACATTATTGAACCAGATGGAACTCATTAAAGAGGGTGATGCTTATATGCCGGGCGCCACCATGTATATCGATATTGCGGAGGAAAAAGACCTGGTGAACTATACACAGCTTATCTGTTATCACATACCGGTGATTACCGTGCCGAAGGGTAATCCTGCAGGAATCACCTGTCTCGAGGACTTGGCGAAACCGGGAGTTAGACTGGTATGGGGGGATCCTGAAGCAGCTGCAATCGGCAAGACTGGTAAGAAAATCCTGGAAAACAATAATATATATGATAAAGTGTGGGGAAATGTTATAGCTACCCTTCCGACAATGAACGAGGTAATGATGCAGATATCTCTGGGGCAGGCGGATGCGTCGATAAACTGGTGGGATACGGTGAAAACTGTTGAGGATATCGAGGTAATTGAAATACCTGAGGAGCAGAATATCATCAGTATCATCCCGATAGGAATAACTACTTTCACTGAAAAAGAGGACATTGCCAGGAACTTCGTTGATTTCTGTGCTTCCGATGAAGGAAAGAAAATATTCACAAAATATGGTTTCAAAATATATTCAGACCTTGATAATTAGAATTTGAATAAACATGTGAGTAAAGGTAGGATTATCAGCGGGAGGAATTAATGTCCGGGATACTTTATCAACCGATAGGAATTATCCATACTTCGTTTAAAGAACAGTCGAAAACACCCATCCAGGGTGTCTTTTCACCGGACAGTGTCGGCGAAGTTGAATTATATCAACAATATTCTGCCGGGCTAAAAGATATTTCCGGTTTTTCCTATATCATCCTTATCTATCATTTTCATCTATCCCAGGGATATACGCTTCTAAAGAAACCTTTTCTTGATAACGAGGAAAAGGGGATATTCTCTATCAGGCATTACGACCGCCCAAATCCGATAGGAATCTCTGTTGTTCGGCTGAACGAAGTAAAGGAAAACAGGCTTACTATTAGCGAAGTTGATATCATTGACGGGACACCTCTGCTTGACATCAAACCATATATTCCGGATTTCGATATTAAAGATCCTGAACAAAATGGTTGGTATGCAGACGCCCCTAACCTGGAAGATTACCTCAACAGAAAGGGAATCCAGCCGCAATAACAGATGTTCACCGGATTAAGAGAGAAAAGTTTCAAACTGGTTTCACTGGTTTTCATACTGATGCTGGCAGCTCTGATCATAGCAGTGCTGATCAGTATAGTAACTCATACGTCTGTTGATTCACTTGTCAGCAGTCTTACCTCCGGAGAAATCTGGTTCGCTATCAGGCTCAGCCTGATAACCTCGATTATCTCCACGCTCATATGCCTCATTGTCTCTCTTCCCGCAGCCTACGCACTCGCCAGGTTTGAATTCCGGGGTAAAAATCTTCTCAACACCACGTTAAATATCCCGCTGGCACTTCCACCTCTTGTAGCTGGACTCGGGCTCCTTATACTTTTCGGGACCACCGGCTTCGGAAAAAGTCTGGCCGATATAGGAATCAAATTCGTTTTTACACCTGCAGGCATTGTCCTCGCTCAGTTCTTTGTCAATGTACCTTTCACCCTACGTGTTCTCAGGTCGACGTTCATGAATATAAATCCGAGATACGAATATGTCGCTCAAACTCTGGGTTATACGGAAGCTGAATCGTTTCTTAAAGTCACTCTGCCGATGGCGAGAAACGGTATGATGGCTGCTCTGGTAATAACCTGGTGCCGGGGAATAGGTGAATTCGGAGCAGTACTGATGATTGCCGGTGCTACGAGGTTGCAGACTGAAACACTGTCTATCTCTTTATACCTGAACATGCTGTGCGGCGATTTATCCATGGCAATAGCCGCCGCTACGATACTAATAGTATTATCTCTGATTATGCTTTACTTTTTTGAAAGACTGAGCGGTTATTCGAGAGTATTCTGAATAATATGATTAGAATCGAGAATATAACCAAAAATTTCGGTGACTTCTCACTGAAGGATGTCTCGCTGGACATTGCCGATGGGGAATATATGGTCATCCTCGGCCCCACAGGTGCAGGAAAGACAATCCTTCTTGAAATAATCGCTGGAATATATCGACCCGAAAAGGGACGAATGTACAGGAATGATGTCGATATCACAGATCTGCCGCCCCGAATGAGAAATACCGGAATGGTATACCAGGACTATATGTTGTTCCCGCATCTGTCAGTTAAAAGAAATATCAATTTCGGACTGAAGCCGAAGAAACTGGGGGTACGTGAGACAGGATCAAAATTAGATCAACTGGCAGAATTACTGGGGATATCACACCTTCTTGAACGTTATCCGGGGACGCTCAGTGGCGGGGAAAAACAACGTGTTGCCATTGCCCGCGCCTTAATCATCGAACCGGAAATACTGCTTCTCGATGAGCCGCTAAGTGCCCTCGACGACGAAACAAAGGACAGACTGCAGGATGAATTACGCCGTATACATACCGTTATGCATACCACGATGCTGCATGTAACACACAGTTTTAACGAGGCATTTCTACTGGGAAGCCGCATGGCAGTGATGAACAAAGGAGAGATCATACAGGTCGGCGAACCGGAAGACGTATTCCGAAAACCAAACAGCAGGTTTGTCGCTGAATTTTTGGGTGTCAGGAACATTTTCAGTGGAATATCTGTAATTGAAGACGAGACCAGTTATATTAACGTAAACGGACTGAGAATAGCATCATCAAACCTGCGAGAAGGAGACATACAGATATCTATCCGTCCCGAAGACATTCTTATATTTCCCGGCTATATCGAGTCAAGCGCAAAGAATACCTTCCGCGGGAAAATAGAAGAAATATCGGATACGGGGACAGTCGTTAGAGTTAAAGTAAATGCAGGAATACCCTTCATAGTTGCTATAACCCGGCGTTCGCTGGTAGATATGAGATTAAGAACCGGAATGGATGTTTTCCTTACCTTCAAGTCTATCGACGTGCACATGTTCTAACGAAGAACGAACCGTTAATCAGCAATACGTCTCAATTCATCATCGATGATACCAGATATGCAGGGCATTGGTGATTCTGGTAGTATAGATACGCAATGAGCACAATTTGCGGTTTAGGTATCGATGAGTACTGTGAAAAGGTAAAAGAGTTTCACGGAGGAAATCTTGCTCCCGGATTAATAATAGGCGGCTTTATGGTAGACCTTGCCTGCCGTAATATGCCGGAAAACACACTCTATGAAGTGATATGCGAAACAGCAGGATGTATTCCGGATGCCGTTCAACTGCTGACTCCCTGCACCGCTGGAAATCAATGGATGCACGTTATGGATGTCGGTCGTTATGCTATGTCATTCTATGACAAATACACCGGAGATGGAGTGAGGGTACACCTTAATACTACCAAACTGAAAAAATGGCCGGCAATAAATGAATGGTTCTTTAAGCTAAAACCGAAAAATGAACAGGACACGCAGGAAATACTCAAACAGTCAAAAGAAGCCGGTATCGGTATACTGGATATTGAAAAAATAAAAATATCACCTGAATTCCTGGGCAGGAAGAAAAAGAAATCTGTTGAGATATGTCCGATATGCAATGAAGCATTTCCTTCAGATGAAGGGACACTATGTCCTGCCTGCAGAGATGGTTGCCTGCCCTATATCACTGAAACCGAACAAATGCGTACAGCATAAATATAAATCAGGTAGAGATCGTCTTCAGGTTAATGCAGAAACAAACCTGGTTCATTCGGTGTCTACCGAACGATTCTCCAATCGTGACTGTATATATTCATACTTGTGCCACGCACGAAACCAAGGAGTGTAATCCCGGATTTTTCGGCTATTTCAACACTGAGGTCAGTAGGGCTGTTTCTCGCTATTAATACGGGCACGTTTCTTCCGGCTACTTTATACATGATATCCGATGGCACCCGTCCGCTTGTTAAAAGAAAATTACTCTCGGTCGGTATCTCCTTCATGAGACATCGACCGAACACCTTATCTATAGCATTATGCCTTCCGATATCCTCATAGAATACCAGGATTTTCCCCACGTCACACAGGGCGGCACTATGAACACCGCCGGTCTTTCTGAAATCTCTGGAATATCTGTCGAACTCATCCATCAAAGCAAAAACTCGTTCAGCAGTAATAGTAATCTGCGATTGAATGCACTTATCGACATTCAAGGTATCGCTGCTTCTTCCGCCACTGGACGTCAGCTTTAGCTTCGCTCCTGACTCGATTTCACGGGAGGTGTATAACCACACTTTGCCGGATTTGTCTGTTTTGATATCGGTAATATCTTCTCGATTCTGTATCAGTCCCTGAGACAGTACAAAACCAACCGCCAGGTATTCCAGATCCGTCGGTGAACAGGATAAAGAAGCTAACTCGATATCGTTTACGAACACGGTCGTTGTGAACTCTCTGACAATATCCGTTTCTGTCCGCACTCGATCTTTGCCGTCAATTCGTGATATGGAATATTTCTTTGTACTGGCGGTCGATTCTCCTTCCATCTTCTACCTTTGTATTTTCACTACGAACCTGATATTCCGACAGGCAACCGTCGCAGGAGTTGTACCGTCACCACCTGATCCCGTTCCAGCAATTCTACTCCTTCTGGTTTACGGATCAGGCAGTCTGCTTCAGCCATCGATTTCAACCGACTTCCTTTGGTCAAAGGAGTTACTGAAATAAGACCATCTGTCTGATTAATTATCCGGCCTTCTTTAAACTCTGTCCAGGTCCGGTTCCTGCTTTTTATCTCTCGGGTTAATGGTGCCCGGATTTCTATGAACGGTTTACCTGAATATCCCATCATATTCAGTATTCCCGGCAACCCGAACTGTAGAAAAGCTATGCCGTTACTGGTAGGACCGCCGGAAAAACAGAAGACAGGTTTCTGATTCCACAATCCAAAAGCCGTCGCTTTTCCAGGCCCCATTCTGACATGTCGAAATTTCATCTCCCAGCCAAAATCATCGAGTATTCCAACTATCAGGTCGCGTTCGCTGTGCATCACGCCGCCACTGGTTATAATGACATCCGATTCAAGCGATACTTCCTGAAGTACATTCCTGATCTGATAAGCATCGTCGGGAACAGTATAGTTCTCGAAAGGAACATTGTACATGGAAAGCCATGCACCTGTATGGATGGAATTCGATGCATAAATCTGCCCGGGGTTAAGCTTCTTACCCGGTTCGACCAGCTCATCACCGATAGAAATAATCGCAATTTTGGGCTTTCGGTATACTTTCAGGCGTGAAATCCCTGCTGTTGCCGCATAGGCAAGCGAGGCGGGGTGAATAACCTCACCCCTTTTCATGATTACCGCACCTTCGGTGACGTCCTCACCGGCAGGCATGATATTCTTTCCTTTAGCTACACTGGAACCGAACATAATGCTATCACCTTCCTCCACGCACAATTCCTCGGCTACTATCGCGTCGGCTCCTGAGGGGACAGGTGCCCCTGTGAGTACTTTAACCGTTTCACCAGGGAAAATTTCACCTGCAAACTGACCGCCTGCAAACACCGAACCTTTCAGTTTAAGTGTTACAGGATGACGTGATGATGAATTCTTAATATCATTTGAAATTACGGCAAATCCATCTTTAAGTGAAGAGTTTTGTGTAGGACTGCTTACAAGAGCTTTAACCTCTCCGGCACTTACGAGACCGGAACACAAGGTAAGAGACAACTCATCGACATTTTCCGGCCATGTGTTCGAGCGTACCTGATCGAGGGCTTCTTCAAATCCAGTATACTCTGTCCCGGTATCAATTTCTTTATCCTGCATTTTACGGATTTATTGTAACACACCTATTTTCGTTAACTTTGAATCACTGTTAATCTTGATTCCTCGAATATTCATTTAAAGTATTGCGCTAACTATGTAGTAGGTAATGATTCTGGAGTCTTAAGTGACATAAGAATTCGTCTTTACTTCTTTTGCCACTCAATCTCTTCGTTACTGGTAACGCTATGTCAAAGAGTCATTATAGGTTTTAATAATCTCTTCAGTCGTAGGTAACGCTCCTACCTGCTGATAGAAAGAAAGGTTATCCATTACCACTCTGGTTAAACCACAAATAACTTTCCCATCCTTAAATTCGTAAATACTGGAGAAAATGCGGTTAATTGACTGTCCTTTACCCTTGATACCTTGATATTCTCCAATCAGGGTACCTGTAAATTCCTGAAAAATAACTACCTTATCTCCTTCTGCTATCATTTCCAGTGTTTCCCAATGAGCATCAGGTGCCGCAGAATGCATGTATTTATTGAGTTGTTTATGACCTTCTACTCCTTTGATACCACCACCTCCCGCACCACTAAAATCCTCATGGAGTATTTCATCAACTTTAGAATAATCCTGTTTATTTATTAACTCATCAAAATACCGCTGTAATGTCTTCTTATTCTCTTCTACACCCACTTATTTTACTCCTTTCCTTCGATTACCAAAGGCGTTACTCTCCGCCACACTAAACGGCAACTCGTAGCGCCCTTTTAGTACAGGTTATTTATATGGTTATTGAGTTTATTTAAGTAGGTTCGTGATGTCAATACGAGGAACTTTTATACGCCCACAGTATTAAAAACATATCCACGAAAAATATCCGGATATCGAATAAACGATACTAAATACCATCGTATGAAATGATTTTTACATACAGCCTATAAATTTCAGTTAAATCAATGTACTACAAACTTGTTATTACGGAGATTCTCAATTAGAATGACTAATCTGAGGATAAAAAAGAAGAGGAGAGAAAATGAAAATCACCAAACTGGAGGCCATACCTTGTTCCATTCCAAGGCAGGGAGGAGGTCCCGGCTCAAATGTTGTCCTGATAAAGGTGCATACCGACGAGGGTATTGTCGGAGCCGGTGAGGGTGGTCAGTGCAACCAGGATGCAGTCATGCTGACGGCTAAAACGATGGGCGGAATGATTATCGGTGAGAATCCTTTCGATATCGGATTGATCATGAACAGACTTTCGATGGGATTCGGGGGCAGTAACGCAACGTTCAACTCATCGATCGATTTCGCCCTGTACGATATTATGGGAAAGGCAATGAACCAGCCGGTATACCAGCTTCTCGGCGGTAAAGCCCTGGAAAAACTCGCCATTGGCATGGAAATCGCCCGCGGGACACCCAAAGAAAGGGCGGCGGTAGCGGAACGAGCCCTGAATAACGGTGTTCGCAACATGGTCTGCAAGACCTGGGGAGCCAATACGATATTTGACGTGATTGAAAATGTGAAAGCCATCAGGGAAGTGGTCGGTGATGAAGTGCTGGTCGGGATCGACGCCAACGGTGGTCTTGACTATTCCACCGCACTCGACCTCTGCCTGAGACTGGAGGAATACGATATATACAAGGTTGAACAGCCCGTACCTTCATGGGATATCGACGGATTAGGTCGTTTACAGAGAAAACTGCATACTCCGGTATGGGCGCATGAATCCGCTATATCCATCACAGGATTACTCGAGTGTATCAAGAAGGACGCCTGTGACGGTGTCTGTATCAAACTGGCATGGTCAGGCGGAATCCGCAAGTCACTTGAGTGGACAGGAATCGCGAAAGCTGCCAACCTGGCTATTTCCTGCGGTTCGATGATGGGCTCTGGTTATGAAGCAGCGGCCCAGGCACACTTCCTCGCCGCAGATCAGTGGATGAGTAAATATGCCCATGCTAACCTTGGACCAGCCCTGCTCTCCGGACAGTGGGATACCACCAGTCCACCGGTAACGACCGACCTGTCCAAGAATCCGCCTGTTTACAAAGACGGCTACTTCTATCCCCCCGAAGGACCAGGACTGGGACTCGAACTGAACGAGGAACTGATTCCTAAAATCATAACCCAGGGCAAAAGTCCCATTGTTGTAGACAAGAGAGTAGAATCTCCTTTCTTCTAGCATGGGAAAATACCCGTCAGACACTATTATGAAGGAAAGAGGGTAGAAAATTGAGTAACCAGAACAATGAAGAACAGGCAGTTTCCGAGGCATTAATAGCAAATGTACTAAACACACGGTTCGAGGATCTCGGACCTGAGGTGGTCGATAATTCCAAGCGACGTATCATCGATATGATAGGCAATGCCATCGGCGGTACCAGGTGCGACGGAAATCCTGAAATAGCCGCAATGTATAAAAGCTGGGGTGGAAGGAAAGATTCTACTATTCTCGGTTATGGCGGCAAGGGTCTCGTCCAGGATGTTGCCACACTTAACTGTATATTCGGTCGTTCATTCGACAGGGGACAGGTAACGGTCATCATCGAAGGCGACGGAACCTCGGGGACGATATATATCGACGGTAAGCCGATACGCAGATTTGCCAGCCACATTACCGAGACAACAGCTCTAACGGCTCTCGCCCTGGGAGAAATCAAGGGCATCGACGGCAAGGAGTTTCTTACCGCCATGGTTGCAGGAGATGACCTTGCAGCCCGGCTTCTTATTGCCAATGACCGGACTCCACCCGGTCAGGCCCCGAGTCCTGACCTTGCTCCGGCTCCTCCCAGCAGAGGTAATTCAACCACTTTCGGAATTGCCGCGATTTACGGTCGTATAATGGGGCTGACAAGCGAACAGATATGGAATGCGCTTGGTCTTACCATGATGCTGGAAAGAGGCGGTATGATGGCGGGAGGAGCCCCACCGTCTCCGGCTTCCCGTCCTAAGCAGGCCAAACCGGCAGAAAAAAGCAACACTGGCGACAAGGCACAGGCTGCAAATCCGGGATGGCTGGGAGTAAACGACCCGTATTTCAAGGAACAGATTGCCCGTGGTGGATATGAAGAAACTGTCAGCGTTAAATTCTGGAATGCCGTTGAAGCCCGGAACGGTATAAACGCCGCGCAGTACGCTGAAGCAGGATGGCCGGGTGTAAAGAATCCGTTCTTCGGTGAACGCGATGGCTATTATCCCAGTCTTGCACGCTGTAACCGTGGTGAAAGAATAATGGACGGTCTGGGCAAGATATATCACGTCGAGCAGGTATTCAAACCCTGGCCGGGCGGCAGACCGACAAATATAACGGTCGAAGCGGCTATTGCACTGACTACAAAGAATGATATCAACACCGATGATATAGAAGAAATTATCCTGAATCTTTCGCTTACCTGCACGGCTGTCCATTATTCCAAGCCTTATATAATCGGGACGTACCCTCCGATGAACGCTCTCTGGAATTTCCATTTTGCAGTAGCCAATGCTCTGTACAGGAGGAGCTCGAAAGATGAACACTTTATATCTGAAAATATCCGCGATCCCAAACTCCAGGCCCTGATTCAAAAAGTAAATCTCGGCTACCTGGATAAACCTGAAGGCGTAGAACTTGTCGTGAAAATGAAGGACGGGAGTACATATTCACAATACATGGACAGACCGTTAGGCGAACCTTATAAACCTCTAACGAGAGACGGCCTGATCGACAAGTTCATGGAGCAGGTCGAATTTTCGCGGCTGGTTAACAGGAACGATGCAGAGAAACTCGTCGACTTACTGGAAAATCTCGAGGAAGTGGACGACGTAAACAAGATCACCGAACTGGCTGCAAAGCGATAAGAAGACAGGTCGCGTTGATTTAAGAGACAGCTTGAGTAACTATATGCGGCATCCTGAATTCGCCGCATATAGTTACCCGGGAATACATTAGGGTGTTATTTCATTCACCAGGTTTGATATATTATCGAGTTTCTCCAGTCCCAGCAAGGTTTGAACAGCACGGTCGATTTTTTCACCGGGCAGAATTCTTTCCGCGTTATGCCTGAATTTCCCGATTGCGTCTTCCTGAGTCCAGTACACGTCCGTGAAGGAATCGCCCCGCCTGTATTTAATCTCTTCAGTAATCGTTTGTCCTTTCGCGGTGACCGTTACCTTGGCCGGACGGACCTTCGGATCGATTTCTCTTGCCTTATCAGCGGCTTCGGCGAAATCGGGATCAGCCTGGAAGCCAACTTTGTCCATGAAACCAAGTATTTCCGGATTTCTCCTTGTTTCCGGATCCGTCCACTCCACTCCTCTGGGAATCCTGCAGGCAAGCAAAGCAAAATTGAAAGGCGTGTTAAACTGCGCGGCATAGAAATTCTCCAGTTCTTTCTGCTTTTCTTCCAGGGAAGGCGTACCTGATCCGGGCGGACGCCCCATCATACCTCCACGCCCGTGAATCTTGACGCTCTCTATTTCCTCGGGCTTGAGATCATTCTGCTCTAAAATGTTATAGAAGCAGTCCATTGAGTTGTGAAAAGCACCGCAGCAGGGATATGGTTTGTAATGCAGTTGCTGGTTGAATATCCATGTTTTTCCAAGGTCGGCTGTGATATCATCAGGGTGCCATCCCATATTTTGCGGTTCATCCAGTATCGTCGTATCCCCGGTATACCCTGTCTCGGCAAGAAGAGCCGAAAGTACTGCGCCGGTATTCTGCCAGCCCGGTACGACATATTTGGTCATCCCCCTGAAAGCGCCCTCTTCTCCCCACGATGACAGGGACATATCGATGTGACGACCGGCCGTACCGAGTGTATGAAGCATTTTCTCCCGGTCCAGTTTCAAAAGTCTTCCGGCTGCAGCCGCGGCACCATAAGTAGAATGGGCATTCTTGTTATGCGTTCGAACGCCTTTCATCCTGATAATGTCTTCGGGAGTGATTTTATGCCACCCCGCAGCCCGGGCAAGCCTCGACGAAATTTCCTGCCCGACTGCCATGGCCAGTATCAATTCCTTACCCGACGCTCCGACACTCTCGGCCATCGCGAGTGCCGAAGGGACGATGAACGTTCCGTCATGACCGAATGACATATTTGCCTGGTAATCCAGGGTAATCATCAACTCTCCGTTCACAAGGGCGGCGTTCGTGCAGGATACTTTATTACCCGTACCGAGTATCGATGACTCCTGCGTTCCTCCCAGTCTTTTCCCCAGGGCTGCCATAAGTCTTCCCTTGTCGGTCGACAGTGCGGCAATAGCAACCCCCATATGTTCCATGAGAACCTTCTTAATTTCCTGCACGATGGAGTCCGGCAGGTCTTCCCATTGAATCTCAACGGCAAAACCAGCCAGTTCCTGTGTAATCGTCTTCGGCATCTTTTTCCTCCTTGAAATAAATCAGGGCAAAATAAAATCGAACTATCCGGCAGTCTAAAACACCTGCAACTACAGGTTATTTCTATGGTTATTGAGTTTAGGGAAGTGAGATAGTAATGTCAATTCGGGTATTAGTAGTAAAAAGTGTCAGACACCACTAATCTGATGTATAATCCATTACACCACCGGAAATTCGATACATAACAGTATCGCACTTAAAGTTTCATTCACCGTGGTTGGATATACCGAATTATAATAAACAAACAAGGAGAGTTGCGAAAATGGCAGAGACGAACAAGATTTCAGCCGAAGACCAGCAAATGATAGATACTATCCAAAAGAAACACAATAAAAGCATCGAAGAGCTTCGCATCGAAAGAGAGAAACGACTCTGGGATGCCGTAGAGTTAAAGGTGCCCGACCGGGTGCCGGTAATATTCGGAGGTACGTTCTTCGCCTGCAAATATGCCGGTATACCCTATTCGACGGCTTATTACGATACCGCTGCCTGGAAGAACGCCTTTAAGAAGATGATCGTCGATATGGACCCGGACTCGTACGGCTGGGAACCCAGGGAATCCGGGGTAGCCCTCGAAGCCCTTCAGTCGAACTACACGCGCTGGCCGGGCGGAACCTTGCCGCCCGACGTGCCGTTCCAGATCGCGGAGAAGGAATACATGAAAGAGGAAGAATACGACCTCTTTCTCACCGACCCCAGCGACTACATGCTGCGGTACCTGATACCCCGTACCTTCGATGCCCTGGCGCCGCTGGCCAAGCTGCCGCCGCTGATGGGATTTGGTGCCGGCGTGCAACCGATCGCAGAAATGCTGGTGAACCCGGAATATGAACCGGTAATCGCGGCTATGAAAAAGGCAGGCGAAGCTGGAGTGGAACGGGCAAAGATAATAAGCACCATGCAACAAGAAATGGCAAATCTCGGATTTCCTCCGGGAATACCCGCATGGGGCGGTGTGATGCCCCCGTTCTCCGGTTTCAGCAACTCCTACCGGACCTTCAACGGAGTGGTAAAGGATATATACCGCCGACCTGAGAAACTCAAGGCAGCACTCCAGTTACTGGTCGATTACCGTATCGCCAGGGCTGCCCCTGCCGTGAAACGCAATGACGGACACCCAACGGTGGGCAGTTCGGGTGAAGCACACCGGGTTTCCGATGAATTCTTCTCCAACAAGCAATTCGAAGAATTCGTCTGGCCGTTCTGGAAACAGTGTATAGACAAGACATTCGAACTCGGTTACGAGATCATCTCGATGTTCTTCGAGGGTAAAAGAGACAGTCAGTTTCACTACTTCACCCAATTCCCCGACCGAAGCATGCTGATCCGGTTCGCCGAATCCGATATTTTCCTGGCGAAAGAAATGCTCGGAAAGAAAGCCTGCATCATGGGCAATGTCCCGATAGCAATGCTTCAAGTCGCTTCGCCTTCGGTGGTGGAAGAATACTGCAAGAAATTGATAGAGAAGGTCGGAAAGGACGGCGGTTTCATCCTGAGATGTTCGACCGACTTCACCCAGGAAGCCAAACCGGAGAACGTCAAGGCGATGATCGACTCGGTGGAGAAATATGGCCGGTATTACTAAGACCTTCATTTGAAATTTCAAGTTGAAATACCGAGAAGCAGGAGATAATAATGCCAGGACTTTTTGACCAGCTAACGATAAATAAAACGATACTCGAAAACCGGTTCATCCGTTCGGCAACGATGGATGGAATGGCCAATGACGGCCTTGTATCAGACAATGAA
This sequence comes from Dehalococcoidales bacterium, assembly GCA_016932435.1. The sequence continues at coordinate 34,644 of JAFGCW010000078.1, forward strand.
CTCAAGCTCTACCGGGAACTGGGTAAAGGCGAGATAGGTTTGATCTTTTCACACGGACTTTACCCCACAAGAGAAGGACAATGTTCTCCCGGGCAGGTCAGCGTTCATACCGATGATGCTGTATTGTCGTTAAAAAAAATGGTAAATGCCGTACATGAAAACGGCGGGAAAATTGCCGCCCAGATTCTTCACGGTGGCTGGATGTGCAGCCAGCAGACAACCGGTATGCAGCCTGTGGGACCGTCCCGCATTGTCCATCCTCTTTCAAAGGCTGAGATCCGTGAACTGACAAGTGATGAAGTTTATAAACTGGTTGATGATTACGCCCGGGCGGCACGGAGAATCAAGGAAGCAGGATTCGACGGTATCCAGCTTCATGGCGCTCACAGCTGGATACTCAGCGCCTTCCTGTCTCCGGTCACCAATAAACGCGATGACGAATGGGGTGGAACGAATGAAAAGCGCACCAACCTGGTACGGCAAATCTGCCATGGAATGAGAAAAGAAACCGGACCTGATTACCCGATAATGATAAAACTCGGTATCAAGGATTATCACCCCGAAGGAAAGACGATCGATGATGGCATCGAACAGGCGAAACTGCTTGAGGAAGCCGGATTCGATGCCATCGAAGTGAGTGAAGGTCTGGAGCAGGACTTCTTCCACCATATTCGACCTGAAGTTACACGCCCGTACTACCTCGACGAATGCCGCCGGGTGAAACAGGCTTTATCAATTCCTGTGATGCTAGTCGGTGGTTTGAGAAAACTCAGCGATATGAAAGCGGTCGTAGAGGACAGGGTTGCCGACGCGGTATCGATGTGCCGCCCGTTCATCATGGATCCGTACCTGGTAAAGAAGCTACGACAGGGAATGATTGATAATTCAGAGTGTACGTCATGCAATGGATGCATCGGCAGACGAAAAAATCCCAACCCGCTTGAGTGTGTACTTACATAAATTGTAATGAATTTAATGTACTGGCAAATCTATCTGGCATGGCTGGCTGCAGTCAGTATAATCACCTTCATTCTCTACGGATATGACAAGGTTCAGGCTAAAAGAAACGGTCGGCGTATACCTGAAAAGCATTTCCATCGGCTCGCATTGATCGGCGGCTTCTTGGGAGGTTGGCTCGGTCGTTCCGTATTCCATCATAAGACCAGTAAAGGAGTATTCCTGTTCTTTTTGGTAATCAGCACAATCATTCATCTGGGACTGGCAGGCTGGTTGTATTTCAAGTAACACTCATTTCTCGATCAGCCAGTACTCACCACCACCACCTTCACGCGCCATTATCTTATGGTCTATCAACCCGCGCCGGAACGTAGCAGTATCGAACCAGTATTCGGACAGTATTTCCTTGACCTGTTTTTCCGTATAACGTTTGCCCAGCTCGAAAGCCTTTGCTACGTGACGCAGCAGGACTTCGAATTTCTTCCTCTGGGCTGGTAATCCGATAAAACTCCCGTCTTCATCAAGAAATGTGTTAAGTACTTTCCGGTCGTAGGCGTCAATATCCACGTCGGCGGCGACCGCCGGCATCATTTCCCTAGAAAGAATCTTTTGTGACATACCGTCCAGGACACTTGTCTCCAGGTGATAAATGTTGTAATAACTCTCCGATCGGGCGCTTACCAGGCTGGCTGCCGACAGTTTAGCCAGATGATGCGAAACCGAAGATGGACTCAAATTCAGCATTTCAGCCATCTGTTCCACCGTATATTCGCCCTGCGCCAGCAGACCGACTATCTTCAGCCGGTTCGAGTCAGCCAGGGCTTTAAAGAATCCCAGTAATTCCTCCAGCGCTTCATCCATTTTTATAACCTTCGTTTCATTTTGATATATATCGAATTAATTTAATACATATTGGGTTGTTTTGTCAATATAACGAAGGTTCGCCGAAATTCCGCCCCTGGCGGATGACAGTCCCAATTAGTCTTAGAGATTACTACGTTCGCCAATGGCGAACTCGTAACGACAGGAAAGAGTCATTCCCGCTTTCTTTTTGTCATTCCAGCGCAGGCTGGAATCCAGAAAACATTGGCATCAGATCATTTCTTGAACAGAGGTAATGTATCCATTGATATCGAGATGTAAGCATAAGCTATTCTGGAGAAAAGTATCTCCTTACGTAAAACGGGGATGAAGAGATTGTATTTATCTTCTGGTAACGAACTTAAAAAAACACCTGATCACGACGTAACCATCTTATCAGCGGTAACGACCCCGTTTTCGGAGACAATAGCGGTTACAAAATCAAGCGGAGTTATATCGAAGGTAGGGTTCGATATCTTTATCTCCGGGGAAAGAATCCCCTCTTCGATCAAGCCTGTATTACCTCGCTCTTCAAGGTTTACCTTTGAACTGCTGACCGCAAAGTCGAATTTCAGTGTTTCGCACAGCACATAGACCGGGACGGTATTCATTTTAGCCGTCGCCGCGACGGTGCATGTTCCAGCCCCGTTGATAACCTTACCGTCGGCTGTTATCCTGTCGGCTCCTACCAGTACTTTGCTGACACCGGATATATACAACCCGACCGCAGTATCATCGATGTACATGATCGGTATTCCCGCTTCGGCAAGTTCCCGCGCTGTCCGTTCTCCGTAACATCCTGTGCCCGACTTCGTAACGATGACCTTAATCCCTCTCCTGAGTTCGGCTATCTCTTTTATCGCCGCGACTACCGTCGAACTGTAACTGTGGGTGAGTATCACATCCTTGTTATCGATAAGCTCCGCAGTGCTACTTATAATCTTTGATACGGCGTTTACCGAATCGCGGTGCATGTCCTCGGCCAGTCTGACAGCCTGCTGTTTCGTCGCTATAAGATCGTCTTTCCGATCGTCCCTTATTATCTCTCTCAGGTACCGGGTAATGATATTGGGTATCGGCGCCATGGTTCGCCTGGCAGCGATAAGCCGCTTACCGACTTCCTTCTGCTCAAGCAGAAAATCACGGGCATTGTCGGCTTCGCTGGTCTCGGCAGCCGCCTTCATTACCAGGATGGCCTGCCTTGCCAGCTCGCTGGCGCCGTCCGTCGTGTTACTCTTTATCCCCTCTATCTGTGTTTCTATCTCTTCTCTAATATCCATAGCGGTATTCTAGCAATATTACAGGAGACGGGCAAATTTCTTACTATTAAAACTCACACCTGATATTTCCCTATTTCACAATATTAAAAACTATGCTAATATATCTCCAATGAGTACTTCGGAACACGTTCTCAGGGTAGAAGGTCTAACCAAGTCCTTCGGTGACCGCACCGTGGTAAACGATGTATCATTTCACGTTCTACCCGGTGAAGTGTTCGGTTTCCTCGGACCGAACGGCTCCGGTAAGACCACATCTATCCGCATCGCCCAGGGGATTATCCAACCGGAAAGCGGCTCGGTATCCATTTACGGATCACCACCGCAACGTTCTGTGTTGAAAAATATCGGCTACCTCCCCGAGCAGGTCGGACTGCCGCCCAAGGCAAAGGTACTGGATTCACTGCGATACCTTATCCGTATGAAAGGACTGTCCTTCCGGGGTGCCGAAGACCGTGCTCTGGATCTGCTGAAAAGGGTCGGTCTGTACGAACACCGTTTGAAAAAAGTCGACGCCCTTTCACGAGGCATGAGACAGATGGCACAGTTCGTCGTCGCCATCGCTCACCAGCCCAGACTCATTATTTTGGACGAACCCTTCTCAGGCCTCGATCCTTTGAACGTTAACCTGATGAAGGAAATGCTTCTTGAACGGCGGCGCGACGGTGCGACCATCATGTTCAGTACTCATGTCATGTCCGATGTCGAGGAAATGTGTGAAAGGATCGCGCTGATTTCCGATGGAACTATGCTCCTCTTCGGGAATCTGAGCGAGATAAAGCGTCAAAGGGGTGAGAAATCGGTACAGGTCATGGCTGCCGGTATCCCTGATACGCTCCAAAGTGTTTCGAAGGAAATACTCCCAGATGATACGGTCGAGTATGAAACCGGTGATGAACTGACACCGGAAATAATATTCCAGGCATACGCCGCTTCAGGAATCCAGGTAGACAGGTTCGAGCGAATGATGCCGTCACTGAACGATATATTTATCGAGGAGGTATCCCGTGCTCGGAATTCCCGCTGAAGTCGCAACTATATTTTCCGAAGAGACCAGGCGTCACATCCGCAGTGGCGGATATATCCTCTTTACCGTACTGGTGCCGCTCCTGTTGATAATCGCTATGTTTGTCGTACCTCTTATCATGGATGCCGCTTCAGAGGATGCTCCGCCCGAGATAACGACCAAATTCGACCTGAGTGGAATCGGATTTATCGATAACAGCGGCATTTTAGCAGGAGCACCGGAACAGGAAGGTCTATCCCGTTACGATACGCTTGAAAAAGGACTCGCAGCCTATAAGCAGGGGGATATCGAGACACTGTACGTCATTGACAGTAATTACCTCAAAACAGGCGAAGTTGTTCAATATTCCGAGTTTAAAACGCTGTTCGTGTCCAACTGGGAGGACGAGGAAACATTCCGGTGGTACGTAATGTATCCCCAACTGAAAGCACGGCAGGACAGCCAGCTTGATCCTGATCTGGTCGCTCAGCGTGAACTCCTGGATGAACAGATCGCCGAACAGCTGAATCAAATAAATCCCGACCTGGTAGCGCGTGTTGCGGAACCTGCGGTCTACACGAATTACAAGGTTGAAGAAGACGGTACTATTTCGGAGGTGGCACCTGTCACGCAGTCAGTAGGAGAACTGATCATCCCGGTGGTATTCGCCATGCTGCTGATTTTCGCCGTAATGACGGGAGTCGGTAATATGGTTACCAGTATCGCCGAAGAGAAGGAAAACCGGCTTGTCGAACTCATCATTACATCGGCATCACCATTCCAGATTATGATCGGGAAACTTCTTGCCCTCGGGACAATCGGATTAGCACAGTCTGTATTATGGGTAATAGTAGCCGCATTTACTGTTCCGGCAATGTTCGACCAGATACCGGACGCCAGTGAACTGACTATTGCCCCCGACCTGATGGCATTGATACTGGCCTGTTATATCAGTGGCTATTTCATGTCGACGACGATAGCGATACTTATCGGCGCTGTTTCATCGTCGGCTCGTGAGGCTTCGAGAACGGCGCCGTCATTTACAATGCTTGGTTTCATCCCCTTGTGGTTCTTCGGTTTCCTGATGCAGAGCCCCGACGGATTGTTCACCCGTATTCTCTCCTACATTCCATTCACCGCGCCTTCGGGTATACTTGTCAGGATCGCCGCCGGAGGCGATATGAGCGGTCTGGAGGTCGGGGCTTCGCTGGCAGGGATGATAGTCACCGGACTCCTCTTCCTCTGGATAGCAGGTAGAGTATTCAGAACTACTATGCTCATGCAGGGACAGAGCATCACCTTGTCCAACCTCTGGACGGCTCTCAGGAGTGCCGATTAAGCTAATAAAACACAGATTTCACCTGAAGATTGCATAAATTATGAAAAGTTAAGGCTATCCATAGTATGGATAGCCTTAATTCTGCCATTATCGATCTCTCAGCTTTGTTGATTTAATGCTGCATTTCAACACTTTTCTTTTGTGCAAGCTTCTGGAGTTGATCCAGCGACATCCCGTAGCGCCCAAGACCACCTCTCAGCCTCGGATCGAGTAAATCCCTCAAGGCGTCGGCCAGCATGTTAAATGAAAATACTACCAGGGCCAGGGCTACTCCTGGCCATACCATCATCCAGGGAGCTATAAGCATATTTTGACGTCCGGAGGTACTGAGCATACCGCCCCAGCTGGGGTAGGGAGGTGGTATGCCAAAGCCGAGAAAACTGAGTGTCGACTCGGCCAGAATTACCATCCCCATACCGGTGGCAACGCTGATAATGACAACTGACATTATATTAGGTATTACGTGACGTATAATAATTCGACTACCCGGAACACCGATAGCCCTCGCTGCTTCAAAATATACGTCTTCCCTGATACGTATAACGGCGCTTCTTATTACTCTCACCTGGGAGATACCACCACTTACTCCCAGGACAACTATCACCTGCCAGATACCTGCACCCAGAACAGCCATAACGGTTAAATAAAGTGCAAGTGCCGGAAAGCACATCCAGGCGTCTATAAAACGCTGTAATATTAAGTCAAACTTTCCGCCAAAGTATCCTGAAGGAACGGCAAGCAACAGTTTTACAATTACACTGATAGCCTGAGCACCCAGTGCTACGACTATTGAAATACGAGATCCATAGACAATACGGCTGAGAAGGTCTCGCCCCAGGTTATCTGTCCCAAGTAAGAATTCAGATGAAGGAGGAGTCAGACGGTCTTCCAGCATAATCTGGTTCCAGCCATAGGAGGCAAGGCCCGGACCGCCTTCTTCGGGAGAGGGAAAACCCAGCCATGTCAGGTCAGCGAAAATGGCGGTGAGAGTAAGCAATACGATTATAATGAAACCGACGAAACCGAGTGGTTTCTCCTTGAAGAGACGAATAACTAAATCAACTAGAATAAAGGGTCGCTTTCGTCTTATGATAACTCCTGATGAGTCCTCTGCCATTTTTCTTCTCTCCCCTCTACCTGTAACGTATCCTGGGATCCATCCAAGCATAGGATATATCGACTATGACATTCATTACTAATATAGCAGTAGCAATTATTGTATTTATGGCGCTGATTATCGGATAGTCTCTTTGATTGAGAGCTTCAAGGAAAGCGATACCCATCCCGGGCAAGGCGAATATCTGTTCTGTAACGATCTGCCCGGCAAGTATGACCGGAATCTGCCCTCCGACGACGGTTATTACCGGAATAAAAGCATTTTTCGCGGCATGCCTCATCAGGACAGTACGCTCTCTAAGTCCCTTCGCCCAGGCTGTCCTGATGTAATCCTGTCTTAAAACTTCCAGCATCATTGTACGTGTCAGCCTGATCATTAACGCCGAAGAAGCAGCTCCTGTCAGGAAAGCCGGTAGAAGAAATTGTTTCAGGTTTTCGAATAAATTCTCGGTAATTGGGACATAAACTATGTTAGGCATCGTACCCCACCAGATAGAAGGGTAAACAATAACCATCGTCATCAACCAGAAACCGGGAATGGAGAGCAACACTATAGCAAAAACACGCCCTGTATAGTCCATCAGACTATCCTGCCGGGTAGCCATGAACATGCCTATCGGCAGAGCTATAGCCCAGCCTATCAACATAGACAGGACGCCAAGTTCAATAGATACCGGAAGTCTCGACTTTAATATGTCGGTAACAGGTTCGTTATCCCACAGGGAGTGTCCCAGGTTGCCCTGAAGCATACCGGAGAATTCGCCGGTTTCCTGTGGTAAGATTCCCAGCCAGCGTCCATACTGAACAGGTAAAGATTCATCCAGTCCCATCGCGTGTCTAAGATCTTCGACGTCCTGGATATCTGTTGACCCTTCTGCCACCCATTCGGAAACCATCATGTCCAGCACATCACCGGGAATAAAGCGTACCAGCATAAACACTATAACGGTCACCAGAAACAATGTAGGTATTATTAAAAGTATTCTACGAATTAAATAAGCGCGCATATCAAATGCTTTCTTGTTTATTTTTTACTTAGCACAATCTTTGTTACCTTATCGGAGAGACTAACCTTATCGATCCTCCGAGATTTCAGACATCGAATAAAAGTGTTTATCATAATAGCTGTTAGTTGTCAATATTTAATGGTATTAAATAACTCTGAATTGGTTGCCATAAAAATATTGAACAGGTCTTGACTTGACAGATTGAAACATATATACTACCAGCTACCAATAATAAATTTATCATACATGCTATCACATATGATATTACTAATCAATAGATGGAGTAGTTGCCAAATAAGAAAACCTGCAGCTGCTAAAAAAATATAGCTGGCCCTCCCATGGATATCCTGAGTTATAAGTAGTAGAAATGGATATCGGAATAAATCACAACAATACCAGTCTGGTGTCCGGAGCCTTGGGAGTAATAAGTTCCAGTAACACAGCCAGCCAGGGAGGTGATACGCCTCGAGAAAAAATAGATGGAATAACCAAGGATAAAAATGATTTATAATTCTCCTGTATCTGGAGAGGAGGTGAAACGGTAGTAATGAAGAAAATTACATGGTTGATTATTAGTGTAATAATGGTGTTATCACTGGTTATGGTGTCCTGCGGTAGTGATGAAGATACCGGAGGAAAAGTTAAGGAAGAAGATACCGGTCAAAAAGTGACCGTAGGAGGAGAAGAGACAGAGGAAGAGGTTAAAGAGGAAGAGGGCTCATCAGCATCAACAGGACCAGCGTATGGCGGTACGCTTAGACTCGCCCAGACAGCGGACAGCACCAATTTCGATGATGTCGTTACCCGTGGATTCGTTCAGGGCGTCACATTCCTGCTGACCAACGAGTCGATGTGGAGAGGTGACTGGGCAAAGGGACCTGCCGGCGGCTACGGCACTAATGAATGCGACTGGGTTGGCGCTTACGATGTCTTTTCCCAAAAGAGAGGTTTTGCGGCAGAAAGCTGGGAATGGAGTATCGATCCCGCCACTGACACAGGAATTCTCGTCTACCAAATCCGGGATAATATACATTTTGCTCTTAACCCGAACAGTGAGGCTAGTCAACTGGTCGGTGGTCGAAAAATGACGGCTGACGATGTTGTTTTCACTTTCACGCAGGTAATGACTGACGACAGGGCTTATATGTACCGGGCGTATCCCTCAATGAGGAAATCGTTTAAATGCGAGAAAACCGGTCCCATGGAAGTTACCGTTACCGTAGCGTCATCTGATTTAATAACCGCTATAGCCAAATTCGGCAATTATGTCGGCGTGGTTCCTCCTGAGGTGGTCGATAAATACGGTGACATGGCGAGCTGGAAAAACTCCGTTGGTACCGGGCCGTTTATGCTTAAAGATGTTATAAAAGGCAGCCAGATGCTCCTGGACAGAAATCCCGATTACTGGGGGACGGATCCGATAGGCCCCGGAATGGGCAACCAGATACCGTATATAGATTCTCTGCAGTATCTCATCATCCCCGACGCTTCAACCCGGCTGGCAGCCCTGCGAACAGGCAAGATTGACCAGTATAGTCCGGTCAGCTATGAAGACGCTGAGAATATCAGAGCTACCGCTCAGGGTATAGAGGAAGGAGAAGGACAACTTGGTGGTACACCATGGATCATATACATGAATACCCAGAGAAGTCCTTTTAATGATATTAAGGTACGACGGGCATTACATATGGGAGTTGATCTCGAGTTGATTAAAAATACTCTGAACCACGGACTCGGGCAGATACTCTACTGGCCAATCGAATACACCCCGGCCTATGCAGACTGCTACCTGGGGCTTGATGACCCGGATTGCCCCGAATCGGTGAAGGAATTGTATGTCTATAACCCGGAGAAATCAAAAGAACTTCTTGCAGAGGCAGGATATCCTAACGGATTCAAGACCACGGCTCTTATCTGGCAGAGTCAGGTTGACTACCTATCGATAATCAAGGATATGTGGTCCAAGATAGGTGTCGAGCTGGAGCTTGATGTCAGGGAGAATGCTGCTGTAACTTCCGTCTACCGCAGCGGTGAATATGACGTATGCTCGGCAGTCGGTGGTCGTGGTCCAATCAGTGTCTTCTACCACATGGTAACAATGGTCGGGGACGGACCACTTGGAGGTAACGCAAGTAATATTAAGGATCAGAAGTTGATCGACGCATCGACACAGATGCAGGCAACATTCCTCGAAGATGACAAAGCAGCCATGGCGCAGTTCAGGGAGCTGATGAAATATGCTCTTGACCAGGCATATGCCATCACAGGTCCGGTATATCCCCAGTCTACCTTCTGGTGGCCCTGGTTAAAGAACTATTCAGGTGAAATACAGGTAGGTTACTTCGATATGCAATACTGGGCATCCTACATCTGGCTCGATACAGACTTGAAGGATTCGATGGGATATTAAACAGAAGCAGGAATTAAAAAAATAAGAACATTATGCTGAAAAAGGAGTAGATTTTGGAAGCGTATTGTGTGAAATGCCGTGCCAAGAGGGAAATCAAAGATGCCAAAGCCATAACAATGAAGAATGGTAAGCCTGCCACTCAGGGCACCTGTCCGGTGTGTGGTACCAAGATGTTCCGTATTGGCAAAGGCTAGATTTACATTAATAATCCTTCGCTGACAGGAAGGGATGGATACGCCTGTTGAGGGCATATCCATCCCTTATTATTTACAAGTGTAGTATAATATTTTGATGAACATAGAGATGTTACTCATATCATGCTTAAAGATATTTTAACTGTTTAGTTTAAATTTATAGAAAGATAAACTTAACAAACTAGAATATTGTCAATTCTAAACGAACAAACCGTTTGAACAATACTTGTGGTAACGTTAGATAATTAAAATTTAAATAATCCCAATGAATATATTGAATCAAGCTATTGCCGAAAAAGTGGTGGTATATAATCGAGACCAAGTACATGACGAGTCTGTTGATCTAACTTATCTAGTAAGGACATAAGCGCCTCTTTTTCATCTGAAGATAATGTGGAGAATATCATATCAATTGAGTTTAGCGGCATTGTCTCGAAAAGTCTAATTCCTTTTTCCGTGATTGCAATCTTATAACGATTAGAGGAGTCAATTTTTTCTCGTTTCACAAGTCCGGCTTTTTCCATTCTCCTGACAATAAGGGATATTGTGTTATGACGCTTCAGCGTCGTTTCTGATATTTCATTGATGGTCGAAGCACCGTTTTCTACCATTAAAACACGGAGTATTTTCGATTGTTCGGCTGAAAGACCAAGCTTACGTAACTCAACAGATCGAGCTTTACAGATTAGGTCGTAAACTTCCGTAATTTTTCCCCAGATTGAATAATCATCCATAAGTTTGAATACTCCTAATACAGTCATTTTACATTAATTTTGAATCATTTTCAAGTTCAATATCACATGTGATATTGAACTTGACATACCCACAGCCAGATATTATACTCTGCCTACATAAAAGGCGAATGAAATTAAGTCGACTATGTTGATTTTTGTCGAATTTCGAGAATCTAGCCTTGCCGAAGAAACCAGGGTACTGAATGTTGGCAACTCATTTCAGCTTAATTAACAACCATTCTCCTCCCGTGTCCGGAGTCCTGGGAGTAATCGGGCTTAGCGGCAGGACTTATCTCTTGTTGGTATTTTGGTAGTCTCCTTATTCTGTTTGCGTTATAATAATTAATCTTGTTATATATCTGTTTGTAAAAATAAAACAAACCGAAATCATTAACGGTCTTCGATGTCCCAATTTTCATCCAAGCACAAAACGAAACTCAAGAAATTATAGATGAGTGTTTAATCAAGAGAAGCTTAGTGGTTAAGAGAAATCAAATCTATGCCTGACAACTATCATAATATCTGGATTGATACTCTATCAAGACGATACAAATATGGAAATGAGTAGAGAGGACAGGAAGTAACATATGATCAAACGCAGATACGATTTTGACAATCCCCATTAGGCATTAAACACAATAATCTGCTATAATAATCTGGTTTGAATTATGTCTGGAAGGTGGAATAAATGGATCTTACAGCTCATACCAGGGAAATCAGAGGTAAAAAAGTAAAAACTCTGCGCCGTGAGGGAATAACGCCGGTGCATGTTTTCGGTCGCGGGATTGAACCTGAAGCGCTGCAGTGCGACACGATAGAGTTGCAGAAAGTACTGGCACAGTCAGGAAGCACAGGAATCGTTGGACTCAGAGTAGATAAATCCAGGAAAAAGAGAAACGTAATGATACGTGAAGTCCAGAAAGAGCCTCGATCCGGTCAGCTTCTCCATATCGATTTCTACCAGATACGCATGGAAGAAAAACTAAAGGTGGATGTACCCATCATCCTGACAGGAGAAGCCCCGGCGTTAAAGATGAAAGAATACTTCCTTTCGCATGAACTTGATACTTTATCCGTCGAGTGTCTGCCTGATAATATACCCAGTCATATTGAGGTTGACGTCAGCATCCTCGAAGAAGCCGACCAGTCGATACACGTCCAGGATATCGTTCTTGGTGAAGAGATAACGGTTTTTAATAATCCTGACCAGCTTATTGCCAAGATCAACATCAGACACATTGAGGCGGAAATCGAAGCTGAGGAAGTCGAAGCCGCAGAGGAAGGTGAAGCTGAAACAGCCGATGAAGAAACATCTGAAGACACTTCTTCGGAAGAATAAGACGGCTTTCTTTATCAACGAACAGGAAATTGCCTACTGCCCGGTAAGATACCGTTGAGCGTATATTGCTGCCGTCGCACCGTCACCGGCGGCGGTAATAGCCTGCCGGGCAGAATTCAATCTGATATCTCCGGCAGCAAATATGCCCGGCACATCCGTCTCCATTTTCTCGTTGGTAATGATGTGCCCTACCGGTTCGAGTGGCAGTATACCTTTTAAGTACTCCGTATCCGGCTTGAAACCAATCGATACGAATAGTCCTGATACTTCAAGGATGGATTTTTCTCCTGTCTTGATGTTATTCAGCTTAAGTCGCTCGATAAAGACATCCCCTTCTATTGCATCGATAGTCGTATCCCACAAGATTTCCACCCTGGGTTCGGCGAGAATTCGTTCCCGCACAATACCGACAGCTCTAAGTTCGTCCCGCCGGTGGATAAGTACTACCTTCGAAGCGAATTCAGCCAAATGCAGAGCCTCGGTTACGGCAGAATCGCTGCCTCCAACTACCGCTACGGGTTTGCCGCTGAACAGCGGCGCATCGCAGGTTGCACAATAGGAAACGCCTTTCCCGGAATATTCTTCTTCACCAGGTACATTCAGCGTATTTCGCTTCGAACCGCCGGCAATTATCAACGCTTTGGCTGAATAATCACCTTCAGTGGTCTTTACCGTCTTCAGTTCGTTGTTAATATCGATTCCCGTGACTTCGGCGGTCATTATTTCCAGTCCGAACTTGGTCGCCTGCTTTAGCATGAGATTTCCCAGTTCGAAACCATCGATACTCTCGGGGAAACCCGGATAGTTTTCGATCCAGTTGGTATTGTTTATCTGTCCCCCTGTGATTCCTTTCTCAATCAGCAGACTGTTTAGTCTGGCTCTTGAAGTATAAAGTCCGGCGGTCAGTCCGGCGGGACCTCCTCCGACAACTATAACGTCATAACCGTTTTTCTCTGCCATATTACACCCCTATCTCCAGTTCAGCCTCTATCACATCGAGCATCTGCCGGATATCAAAATTACCTGTTATCCTGAGACGCCCGTTTAGTACCAGCAACGGCACCGACAGGTTTTCGTTTTTGATTTTCTCGCCCCATTGGATCAGATCTTCGTCTTTGTCCTTCCCGGTCAGGTCATAGCATTTCAAACGTACTTGATCTCCGAACCTGTTGTTGACCTGTTTCTCCGCCAGTTCAAACGACTCCCCTGAAGACCAGTCTGTACCGCAGGACGCATCACAATCTTTCCTATCAGGACCGGTAATAATGGTTACGTCAATTTTCTTAGGCAAGAACCGACTCCACCAATTTCTTGAGTTCAGCCTTCGGCCTGGCACCGACAATATTCGCGACAGGCTCGCCGCCCTTGAAAATAATTAATGCCGGAATACTCATAATCCCGTAATTCGCGGCAATTTTCTGATTCTGATCCAGGTCAACCTTGGTAAACGTTACCTGACCGTCATACTCTTCGGCAAGTTCATCGAGTATCGGTGCGACCATTAAACACGGTTTGCACCATGTCGCCCAGAAATCAACCAGCACTGGTTTATCGGACTGTATGACGACGTCGTCGAAACTGTATACATCCACTTCAATAGGTTTACTCATAGCTTTCCTCCTTAATTTTTTGTCCTATGCTTCTTTCCGCAGTCCTCTTTGCCAGACCTATTGCGTTCATAATCGCTTTAGCGCGGCTTCGTCCATGCGAAATAATAATTGTACCGTTAACTCCCAGCAGGCATGAACCCCCAACTTCGCTGAAATCCAGCCTCTTTGCCCACGAATCCAATCCCACATCTCTCTTCATAGCACGGGAAGGCATGCTGTAGGCTTTTGAAATCATCTGCCCTGCCTGTCCCAGCGAATGCAGCATGGTCGCACTCATTCCTTCGAGAGTCTTAAGTACAATATTACCGGTAAAACCATCGGTCACTATTACATTAGCCTTACCGCCGACTATATCCTGTCCTTCGACGTTGCCTATAAAGTTTAGCTGGCTTTCCTTGAGCAACTGGTGAGCTTCCTGAGTAAGCCGATTTCCCTTTTTCTCTTCTTCGCCGTTATTCAGAAGGCCGACAGTTGGAGATTCTATGTCGAAAAGTCCGCTGATGTAAGTAGAGCCAAGATAGGCAAACTGTACGAGGTGGTTCGGACGACAATCGGAGTTAGCTCCGGCATCAATCAGAACGACAGGAGTGGTCGGACTGAAACTCAACAGACTGCCCACCGCCGGTCTCTCGATGCCTTCGATTTTACCGAGATTCACCAGAGCGGAAAATAGTACCGCACCTGTATTTCCCGCCGAGACGAAGGCCGAAGCTCCACCATTCCTTACGAGATTCGTGCCGATAACTATCGACGACTCAGGTTTGCTTCGGATAGCTTCAATCGGTGATTCCTTGTAGTCGATAACCTGACTGGCATCGATAATTTTCATACCAAGTTTTTTAATCTGGCGTCCGGCAAGCACATAGAGGATCTCTTTTCTGCCAACCAGGGCTATTTCTATTTCAAACTCACGGGCAGCTTTTATGGCTCCTTTTACTATCTCATGAGGTGCATACTCCCCACCCGCAGCATCAACGGCAATGATCATTTTGTCTCCTCCGTTGTGACTCGTTCCCAGAGATCGCAGCGTCCTCCCCACCGCGCCAGAACTTTTCCGTTGATGGAAAGTTGTGCGATTTCACAAAGATTGGGACAGCTCTTGCACTCGAATGACGAAGTTGTGTATTTCGTCTCACTCACTCCGAATCCACTGAAGCCGGACTTCTTCCCCTCCGACATTTCCTCGTGTACCAGCAGGGCTGCGCCGATAGCTCCCATAACTTCATGATCAGGAGGTACTATTACATGCGTTTCAAGTTCCTCGTCAAAGGCTTTCACTATCGCTTCATTAAATGCAACCCCGCCCTGGAATAATATCGGTGTTCTGATCTCTTTTCCCAGGCCTACGTTATTCAGGTAGTTTCGCACCAGCGCCTGACATAATCCGTACAGGATATCGTCGGTCTGGTGTCCCATCTGCTGCTTATGAACCATGTCCGATTCTGCAAATACGGTACATCGTCCGGCTATGCGAACCGGGGTTGTACTGTTCATCGCCCTTACGCTGAATTCGTCTATACTCATATTCAGGCGTAATGCCTGGTGGTCCAGGAAACTTCCGGTACCGGCTGCGCATACTGTATTCATCCCGAAATCAGTCACCACACCATCTCTCACTATTATTATCTTACTGTCCTGCCCGCCTATCTCTATTATAGTGCTTACCGCAGGCATATAGTGCAATGCCGCAGTAGCATGACTAGTGATTTCATTCTTCACTAGGTCAGCATTGACAATTACTCCGGCAAGATACCGGGCACTTCCGGTAGTGGCCACACCACAGATCTCGGCATCATCAGGCAGCATTTTCTGAATACTAACCAGTCCCTGTTGAACCTTTTCGATAGGTTTTCCCTGCGTCAGCATATAGGTACGAGCTGCCAGGTTATCTCCGGCATCAAGCACAGCCATCTTCGTTGTAACCGAACCGACATCTATCCCAAGGTAAAATTCCATCATACTCCCTGGACTACTACTTGACGATCAACTCTGTTCTTCACCAATCTCTTATGTTTCAAGAGATCTACGAAGGCTTCCAGCCTTGTTAACACACCCGTCTTTGTCATCTGTTCATCACACAGGATTGTCAGGACAGGCAGATTTTCCCTGGTCGAGGGCATTATATTCTGCGCGATTATCTCCGGCATGCAGGTAAATGGCGCCAGGTGCACTATTCCATCATATTCATCGTTGTGAAGAACCTTCTCACCTACCGATTCCCAGCCATCTCCACCTATATCACGCTTGAGATACGGTTGCGCCGCCCGGTGAATACGTTCATTCTCATTTATCCCCAGTGGGTTTAAAAAATAACTGAATTTGGTCCACTCGGAAATGAAGGTCTTTCTTCTTACCTCTACACCCAGTTTACCTAATTCATTCTCAATATCATAATTTGAAAAAGGTTCAAGTACTACGAAAAATTCCCCCGTGATCCCAATGATGAGTGGTTGTGCATCCGGATCTTTTTCGACTGTGTTCAAACGTTCTAAATACTCTTTCTGTACCTCTTTCAGAGTTCGCGAATCGTCCGCTCCGTCGACAGCCTTCAGCGCATCCCTGTATATCCTGTTTGCCATTCCTTTTTGGACTTCGATTGCTCTTACCTTCTGGGTAAGTTGTTCGATCCTGTCTATTGTATTTATCTTTTTCTGACAGAAGCCGTATGCCGACAGCAACTTAAGCCATGGAGCATCATTCGCCAGTCGCTTGAAAATTTTCATCATACCAAAGAATTTCTGTTCGGAAACTCCAAGTTGCACCATCTCTATGTCGTAGCCAAGTTCATTCAGAATTTTTTCCTGTGTCCTGGCATAATATCCGAGGCGACAGGTACCATAACTACCCGGCATCAGTAATGTGTCAGCCCCCAGTTCGGCTATTTCAATGAAATTCCCCAGGGTCAGCTTGAAAGGCATACACAGCCCTTCGGGTGCGTATTTGACCCCCAAAGACAAGGTACGACGGGTATTAAAAGGCGGTGGAACATAGTCGACTTCAAGTCGCTTAAATAATGCCTTCAGCGGTATATATAGATTGCCTATATGAGGAATTCCTAGACGCATACTTTACTGTCTGCCTTCTTTCTTCTATATACCATATCGGTGAATGCTTCCAATCTTGTCACGACACCGGCTTCAGCCGTATGTTCTTCCAGGGTAAGGGACATAAAAGGAGTTGTTGTATGCTTCGCCGAATACCGTCTGACCATGTCCATCATTAAAGAATCAGGACCACACCCAAAAGCCATTATACCAATTACGCCATCGGCATTGTTATCAAGATAATAACCACCTGCGCCGGCTACCTCATCCTCATAGGTCCAGTAGGCTCCGCCTGTCACGGTCGTTACCGCCGTTTTCAGATCAGACAAAGAAACCATTTCCGGCGTTAACACCTTGTTTCCAGCCTGTTCCATACGGTAGATAAGGCGGTGATTAATATATTCATCGTAAATCAAGTATGGATGACCGATGATAGCAATGGTTCCTTTTTGTCCTTCAACATCAAAAACAAAGTTCTTGCCTG
The DNA here is from genome assembly GCA_016932435.1 of Dehalococcoidales bacterium. The sequence continues at coordinate 52,022 of JAFGCW010000078.1, forward strand.
TTGTCTTGTCATTATCGGTTAAGTTTTTCATTGCTTGAGGTGGCGATACTCTATGGGTAGACATATACTCCCGATAATCCAGATAAGCCTGCCAGGCAGCCAGGCCAGCCTTCCTTACCTTGAATGGATTTCTATTGATATTTCGCCCAAGCGAATATATGGCGCGGTACAAAGCATTTCTTCCTTTGTTGACGTCGATATCGATCTCCAGAAAGGGTGATGCTTCCGGAATGACCGCTCTGGTCATATCCGGTAATCCGAGAAACTTCGAACAGTTATAAATCTTAGGTTCAACACTACGAACAGCCGGTATAAATATCCTGTCACATTTATCTGCAAGCCATATCACATGCCCTAAAAAAACCTTGACCGGAAGACAGGTGTCGGCAACTACTCTCGACGATCCATCGGCCACCATAGACTGTGTAGTAGGCGGTGATACTACCACCTCGGCACCTAGTTCCTCGAAAAAAGTTTTCCAGGCTGGGAAGTACTGGTAATAAAGCAGCGCTCTGGGTATACCTATCTTCATTTTGTCGTTACTACTACCATACTTATCTCACAGGAAGTCCCGGTAGTCCCTTCCTTCGCGGCATCTTGATTATAATATGTGAACCTTATTGTGAAGAACTGTAAAATTCCTTTTTTATTTCAGCCTGTAAATCAGTATCAGAAAGTATATCCGCAACTGTCATTGCCATAGCCTTCGCCGCGTCTATCATACCTTTGATACCTCTTTCCGATATGGCCGCATCGGCAAATTCAGGTGAATGGACCAGTACATTTTTTTCGGCAATAGCCACTATCCCGTGTATTCCGGGTACAATCTGACTTACGTTACCCATATCAGTACTGCCGAAAGCCTGTTCCGGTTCAGAGATCGATGTATTTCGACCGAGTATCTTCATATTATCGGCAAAAAGTTCTGCCAGCTTCAGGTTATTCCGCATCGGTAAATAACACACATCATCCCACTTGTATCTCATTTCAGCACCGGAAGCTTTCGCCGCTCCTCTGAAACAGTCTAGAACTTTCTCCTTTAGTTCTTCCAGGTATGAAGAATCAGCAGCTCGAACGATGAAGTTCCCTGAACTGTATGCCGGAACAATATTCGCAGCTTCACCACCATTAGTGACAACGCCGTGTATCCTCGCGGTACTCCTGATATGCTGACGCAGTGAATTAATAGCCGAAAATGAAAGGAGTAAAGCTTCCAGAGCGTTGATTCCTTCTTCAGGTCGGGCTGCAGCATGGGCGGATTTACCGATAAACTCTACATCCAGGGTATGACAGGCAAGAGCTTCGATAGTTGCCGTATCAGTCGTTCCCGGATGGACCATCATGGCAGCGTCAAGGTTATTAAAAGCATCTTTTTCAGCCATTAGTATTTTACCGCCATACAGTTCTTCGGCCGGAGTCCCGATTACAAAAACCGAACCACCATATTCATCGATAGCCAGTCTGGCAGCACTCCCAGCGCCAACCGCAGAGGTAGCGATAATGTTATGTCCGCATGCATGACCTATCTCCGGTAATGAATCATATTCGGCGAGTATTGCTATCTCAGGTTTCCCTTGGCCGTAAACCGCCTTGAATGCCGTTGGTAACTGGCATATTCCAAGTTCAACAGTAAAACCATTTTCTTTAAGATAATTCGATAATAATTGAGCAGCTTGTTCTTCATGAAATCCCAACTCCGGATTCGAGTGGATTTTCCGGGTTATTTCTTTAAGTTCTCCTCTCTGGCTTTCCACTTTGTCGATGACTGATTTTTTTATTTGTTTAACATTCATAGCTATCTCCGGAAACTGGTAAAAGCATTTTTAATTATAGCCTAACAGTACCTACTTTTCTAGATTATCGGATATACTGGTCAATGATTTAATATTTGATCATTCATGGTGCATATTCAGAAAATATATTATTTGTTTTTTCCGGTTTGCTGATTTTCATATAGCTACTTCTTCACCTCTCTTTATATTAATTCATCAATGAATTTTGTACCTGTTGATGACTCTTGCATTTTCTTTAATCCTGTGCTATGCTTAGTTGAATGTTAAGTGGGTCTTGTCCCCACTTTTTTCATTATAGGTATGGAAATTTTATATGGAGGTCCTGAACCGAGATGAAGAGCGATTTTTTGCTCGCAATTACACAACTCTCGGCAGAGAAGAACCTGCCTGCGGAGGTAGTACTTTCTACAGTTGAAGCAGCACTGGTTTCAGCATACAGAAAAGATAACTTCTCACCTAACCAGGAGATATCCGTCAAAATTAATCCGTCAAGCGGGAAGGTCCAGGTTTGGGCAGGTAAAACTGTAGTTGAAAAACCTGAGGATACCACAACTGAGATCACCCTGGAAGAAGCGCGCAAAATTAATCCCGAAGCGGAATTGGGAGAGATAGTGATGATAGAGTCTACTCCCAGTAATGCCGGACGTATTGCTGCCCAGACTGCGAAACAGGTTATCCTTCAACGGCTTCATGAAGCTGAGCATACCGCTATATTCGAAGAATACGCCGACAGGGAAGGTGAAATCGTTACCGGACTTGTACAGCGTATCGAACCTCGACAGTTACTGGTAGACCTAGGCAGGACAGAAGCTATTCTCCCCGCTGCCGAACAGGTACCGGGCGAAAGATACCGGATTGGGCAAAGAATAAAGGTCAGTATACTCGAGGTAGTCCGTACCAATAAAGGACCCCGGGTTATACTGTCACGGTCACATCCAGATTTACTTCGCAGGCTTTTCGAGATGGAAATACCTGAGATATACAACGGCACCGTAGTATTGGAATCAATAGCCCGTGAAGCCGGTTACAGGAGTAAAATCGCAGTATCCGCTAAACAGGAAGGTATAGATCCTGTCGGATGCTGTGTCGGTCTGAGAGGTATCCGCATTCAAAACATAGTTAACGAGTTAAACGGCGAGAAAATCGACGTCGTAATGTGGGATAAGGATCCGGCAACTTTTATAGCTAATGCGTTAAGCCCCGCTCAGATATCGCATGTTATCCTAGACCAGGCAGAAGGTGTTGCCAGCGTAATCGTTCCCGACAGGCAACTCTCACTGGCTATAGGTAAAGAAGGTCAAAACGTACGGCTAGCGGCTAAACTGACTGGTTGGCGAATCGATATTAAGAGTACATCCGAACTTGAAGCGGAAAAAGCCGAAACTCAGGACACCGAGGACGTTTCCGAAGCAGTGATCGAGGAAATACTTGAACCTGAGGTAGTAACAGAAGAAGAACTGGAAACAGTAGCCGGTGAAGGTATAGCCGAAGATATCTCTGATATACTTGAACCGGTTCTCGACGACGTCGAAGCAGAAATTGAAGAGGAAGAAGAGGAAGAAGGTGAAGCATTACCTTCTTTGGATTCCGACCTGGTTACCGCTCCCATCAGCTTTGAACCTGTCGAACCGGAAAAACCTTCTTTAAGGTTTGCGGAAGATATTATCGGTGCTCCGTCCAGGGCAGGAACAAAGACCAGAAAGAAGAAAAAGAAAGGTGGCCAGGACAGGGATAACGATGAAGGCAAATCCAAAGGTAAAAAATCTTCCCGCAAGATAGATATAAAAGATTATGATGATGTTGAGGACTTCTAAACAAAAAAAAATCAAACATGTACCACAGAGAACCTGTTTTGCCTGCCGGAAAATACAGGACAAGCAGACATTGATCCGTATCGTGAACACTCCTGACGCTGGAATTAACATAGACCTCGGTAGTAAAATGTCAGGGCGTGGTGCATATTTATGTAAAAATATTAGTTGCTGGGAAGAAGGGCTCAAAGGAAGGCGACTCGAACATGCTTTAAAGACCGATATAAAGCAGGAGAGTAAAAACAGGTTACTTGATTGGATAAAAGAATATCTGAGTGAAAATTAACATCAACCCGGACAAGAGTTATTCTTAGATAATATGGTTTAATGTAATATCTCAAGAGGAGACAGCATTTGGCAGAAGTCAGCAAACAGGAAAAAGAATCCAAACCGTCTGGGAAATCAGCAGGTTCTTCTACCACAAAATCACAGAAGATCGGTATTCCCGATACTTTAAGTGTAAAGCAACTGGCTGATCTCCTGGACGTCAGCGCTATTGATGTCATCAAGCAACTAATGAGAAATGGAATCATGGCCAATATCAACCAGGCCGTTGATTACGAAGCTGCTTCTGCTGTCGCATCAAGTCTGGGTATTGAAACCACTCATCAAGCACAAACCAAACGCAAATCGACAAGCGTTATCAGCGAGATAAAAAAACAGCAGATAAAAGGTTCGAGCGGTCTGATTACACGCCCTCCGGTGATAGCCGTTATGGGACATGTCGACCATGGTAAGACCAGATTGCTGGACGCCATACGCAAGACAAACGTGATGGATTCGGAAGCGGGTGGCATTACCCAGCATATTGGAGCTTATCAGGTTGAAATTGACGGCCAAAAAATAACTTTTTTAGACACACCCGGGCATGAAGCTTTCACGGCGATGAGAGCCAGGGGCGCCCAGGTAACTGATATAACGATTCTAGTTGTAGCTGCTAACGACGGTGTTATGCCGCAAACACTTGAAGCTATAGACCACGCAAAAGCAGCAGGAATACCAATTGTCGTTGCCATTAATAAAATGGATTTACCCGAAGCTAATCCTGATTATGTAAAACAGCAGCTTGCCGACGCCGAACTCCTTATTGAAGAGTGGGGTGGTGACGTAATTGCACTCCCCATTTCTGCAAAGGAAAATACCGGCATCCAGGAACTTCTTGAAAACCTTCTTCTTATCGCTGAGATGGAGGAGCTAAAGGCAGATCCTACCAAACCCGGTCTAGGTGTAATCATTGAGGCAGAACTGGATAAAACCAGAGGAGCCGTCACTACCGTTCTGGTACACGACGGAACTCTAAGAGTTGGCGATATAGTCGTCGTTGGCAATACCTGGGGTAAAGTTAAGGCGATGTTTAACGATGTCGGTAAGCAGGTAAGGAAAGCCGGGCCTGCCGTTCCTGTGGAAATATTAGGGCTTAGTACCGTATCCAGAGCAGGAGACTCGCTGACCGTGGTATCCAACGAAAAACAGGCAAAAGAAATCGTATCAAAAAGACTTGAGGCTGAACGGAGAGATGCGTCTGCATCGCAGGCTGTGAGTCTCAGTAATCTTTTCGACCAGGTAAGTACAGGACAGGTGAAAGAACTCTCGGTAATACTGAAAACCGATGTCCAGGGCAGCATCGAACCAATAAAGGAATCCCTGGAACGACTTGCTACCGACGAGCTTAAAGTAAGGGTCATTCACAGTGGAAGCGGAAACGTTACAGAGAGTGATGTAATGCTGGCGGTAGCGTCAAAGGGAATTATTATCGGATTTAACACCAGTTCCGAACCTGGAGCTCAACGCATGGCCGAAATGGAAGGTATTAACATCCGGTATTATGACATTATCTACAAACTTCAGGAGGATGTCAGTAAAGCTTTGACCGGTATGCTTGAACCAACACAGGTTGAAGTGATTGACGGTCGGGCTGAAGTCCGGGCTGTATTCTCCAGCGGCAAGAAAGATAATATTGCCGGAGTGTATGTTACTGAAGGACAGATACGCCGGGGGGATTCGGTAAGAATCCAGCGTAGCGGAGAAACAATTCATGAAACTATGGTCGCCAGTCTACGGCGCTTTAAAGATGACGTACGCGAAGTAGCCACCGGCTATGAATGCGGTGTCGGCCTTAGAGATTATGATGAGTTCGAAGTCGGCGATATACTGGAGTTCTTCAGAATCGAGGAGGTGAAATAGGAGGGAAGAGTCGTGGCACATCGTATCGAACGTGTAAACAGCCTGATTCGCCAGGAAATAAGCGAACTGCTGCAACGCCAAGTCAAAGATCCCAGACTTGGCAATTTTATTGCCGTAACAGAGGTAGATACTTCAGCCGACCTTAAACATGCCAGGATATTCGTCAGCAGCATGGAACAGGACGAAGACAGGATAGTAATATTAAAAGCTCTTACATCGGCTTCGGGGTTTTTTCGTACCAGACTGGCTAAGAGTCTCAAAATGCGATATACTCCCGAATTGAGTTTCCACTGGGATGATTCCATACAGCGGGGAAACCGCCTTCTGCAAATGATAGACGAGATATCATCGGAAACCGATAACCTGTAAATTCGATTCACATCTGCAAATTAATCACATTATCACGAAAAGCATCACGTTACTAATAGAGTTCAGGAAAAGAAAAATGAAAATTTCACCTCTGGCAAAACAAATCCCTGATTATCCTTTTATCAGAGTTGCCAGGATATCCAGGGAGGTAGAAAAACGAGACGGTGTTTCTGTAATCAATGCCCGTATCGGTATCCCTGATATGGAAGCGCCTTCGTCAATCAAGAAAGCAATGTCTGAATTCCTTCTCGAAGAAAGGTCCACCTTCGGATACCCGATCGATGTTCATCCCGAACGCGGTATCCCTGAACTTATTGATGCGATAATCGACCATTATCAAATCCGATATTCCGTTACCTTGAAACCGGAAAACATACTGGTAACCGGCTGGACAAAAGAAATTCTGCATAACATTACGAGGCTGTTCGACTCCGGTAGCATTCAGATTCCCGATCCGGTATATCCCGCCTATGAAGCTGCAACTATCCTTTCCAATCACAAAATCGAACGGGTAAGGACTTCGGCAGATTCCGGCTGGCTGCCGGAATTCGATTTAAGTCAGCAAGATACAGTAGCGTTCTACTTTTGTGATCCAAATAATCCTACCGGCAGTGTAGCAAGTAAAGGTTATTACCTTTCACTCGCCGAAGAAATGAAGAAAAACGATGTCACCGGTATTTTCGACAAGGCGTATAAAGACTATATATTTGACGACAGCACTCAACCGTTATCGATCACACAGATTCCAGGACTAATTGATAACGGTTATGAAATAGTATCTTTTTCAAAACATTATAACTTTGTGGGTATCGGCCTCGGCTGGGTCGTCAGCAGCGAGGATAACATCCGGCATTGGATGAAATTCAACGGTCAATTCAGCCAGGGGGTAGAGTGGTACAAACAGAAAGCGGGTGCATTTGCTTTGACAAGCTCTATTGTTAAAGAAGAAATGCGAGAATATTATGAAATTCTGAAAGAGCGACGAGATATTTTCGCTAAAGGTCTGGACGAGCTGGGTTTTAAAGTTGATATACCGGTAGCCACTCCTTACCTGTGGATAAAAGTGCCGGACGGGTATGATGATGAAGACTTCGTCCTCAACCGGTTGATCGATAAAGCTCATGTAGCGCTGATGCCGGGAGTGTATTTCGGTGAAAATGGTAAAGGTTATTGCCGTGCTACTATCTTCCTTCCGAAAGATAAGATTGAAGAAGCGCTTGACAGGATCAGCAGAATCAGGGACTGGTAACCAGGTCCACACGGGTATCGGATGAATGGTATTCTTAATATAAACAAACCTGAAGGGCCAACCTCCTCTAATATCGTTTCCAGGGTAAAAAAACTTTTACACGAAAAACGTGTCGGACATGCAGGTACACTCGATCCTGCAGCTTCCGGAGTGCTTCCCATATGTTTCGGCCAGGGAACACGTGTCGTCGAGTACCTGATGGACAGCACAAAAGATTACCATACCGAGATAGAATTCGGGATAACCACGGATACGTACGATGCAGCCGGCTCTGTAACCTCGAGAAAAGATCCATCGTGCGTAGACAGAAATCAGATAGAGACAGCCCTGAATAATTTCCTGGGTGATATCCAACAGGTACCACCCATATACAGCGCCCTGAAGCATAAGGGGAAACCTTACTATGAACTGGCACGAGCAGGTATCGACGTAGCATTAACAAGCCGCCCTGTCGTAGTTCACAATATCACAATCCTGGACTGGCAACCTCCCGTAGTTACGATCGACATAACCTGCGGAAAAGGCACGTATATACGTTCGATAGCCCACGATCTCGGGCAAATACTCGGCTGCGGCGCCCACATGAAAAGCCTGGTACGCAGAAGGTATGGTCAATTCTCAATAGAAGAAGCTGTTTCGGTTGACGAACTGGAACAGTCATACCCCGGAAGTGACTGGCAGAGATATATTCACCCAATCGACAGCGTACTTCTTCATCTTAAAGCTATCGTGGTTAATGACGATACCAGGCAGGATATCCAACATGGACGCACAATTAAAAATATCATTATCGGAACACAAATCTTAAATGACCGTTCCCAATCGAGAGAATTTCAGGAAACTTGTTGCCGGGCATACGGAATCGACGGACGGTTTCTGGGTATACTTCTATACGTCCCTGAAACCGGACAGTGGAAACCCGAAAAGGTATTTATCTAGGAGAATAACGATTTTTTCGATATAAGACTTGACGGGGATTATCGATTAATCATATAGTCTTTCTGGGGTAAAACCAAGGGGAATCAAGGGGACAATCAAACCGAATCATAGTATAATCTTGGTGGCCGGATATTAAGAAGTCCGTAAAATTGTTGAAGACTTTATTGCTGAAAATAGTGTCGCAGCTACTCCCGGAAAAGGAAAGAAATAAAATACGTCATGAATTTGTGGTTTTATGACCGGATATAGTTTATGAAAATCGCATTGGTTTCACCATATGACTTCGCTTTTCACGGTGGAGTAACAAGTCACATTTCATCTCTTGAAATCTACCTTACCCGGATGGGTCATGAGGTTAAGGTAATAGCCCCGGCATCAAACGAAATATCTCTTTTCGGCGACAGGTTCATACCCATCGGCAAGCCAAGGCCGATTCCCGCCAGCGGTTCGGTGATACGGGTAAGCATATCGCTTCACCTCGCCCCCGTTATTAAGCAGGTACTCGAACGCGAAAAGTTCGATATCATTCACCTTCACGAACCTTTTATGCCCATGCTCTGCAGTGCTATTCTTCGTTTTTCCAACTCAACGAATATAGGTACCTTCCACGCCTGGGACGGAAAACCAGGCTACAATTGGGGTAAACCTATCAGCACAATTATGATAAAGAGAAGGATGAGAAAACTACACGGGAAAATCGCCGTATCCAATATGGCGATGATGTATGCCCGAAAGCATATACCGGGTGATTATATGATCATCCCTAACGGGATCGATACCGAACAATTCCATCCTGATGTCGAACCACTCCCGGAATTCTGTGACGGTAGGCAGAACATCCTTTTCCTCGGTCGCCAGGAACGCCGGAAAGGTCTTATCTACCTTATCAAGGCATTCTATGACGTACATAAACAGCTACCCAACACGAGACTCATAATCGCCGGCCGTACTTCTCACTTGCGTAAACCTTATGAGAAATGGGCAAGAAATCACGGTCTGACCGAGGATGATCTCGTATTTACCGGATCCGTTCCCGAAGAAGATAAACCCAGGTACTTTAAAACCGCCGATGTATACTGTTCTCCAGCTACTTCTCACGAGAGTTTTGGTATTGTGCTTCTTGAGGGGATGGCCGTCGGTAAACCGGTAGTCGCCAGCCACATTGACGGATATTCCAGCGTCATCACTCATGGTAAGGACGGGCTGCTTGTTCCTCCCAGGAATTCAAAATACCTTGCCCTGACCCTGGTGAACCTTCTCCAGGATTCGGAATACCAGAAGAATCTTTCGCAAAAAGCAAGAAAGACCGCAGAGAATTACAGCTGGGAAAAACTTGCCCGGAGAGTCTCTGATTATTATAATGAAGTGCTGGAACAATACGGTAAAAAGAAATAGTGATGATTCCGGGATCTTTGATCTCGATAATTTTGAATAGAGGGGAAATCTACTTGGAAAATCAGAAGGTAATTCCCCGGAAACAGAAAGTGACCACGAAATTAAACGAATTTCGTAGAACTATAGCCTCCTTCCTTACACCGGCGATAGTCCGGCTCCTGTCAAGAACAGGTATAGCTCCCAATACTATCACTGTATTCGGTTTTCTCGTTACTCTTGGAGCCGCCGCCCTGATACTCACCGGAAATCAGTTCGCAGCCGGTTTCGTCGTGATCGCCGCCGGCTTTTTCGACATGCTGGATGGTTCCCTGGCCCGTAACACCAACCAGGTAACCAGGTTCGGCGGAATACTCGATTCTACACTTGATCGACTCTCCGAAGCAGCCTTGCTGGTAAGTATACTGGTCGTGTTCGGGATTAATGGTTCGATTCCCGGTATCTGGATTACAAGCATCGCTCTTGTCAGCTCAATGATGGTAAGTTACATCAGGTCGAGGGCTGAATCCGCTGGAATCGACTGCGAAGTAGGAATATTCACCCGTCCTGAGAGGATCATTGTCCTGTCGATCGGTCTCCTGCTCAGCGGGTTTGACAATGCTTTACTGATCACTCTTGGAATCGTTTCATTATTCAGTGTCATCACTATCATTCAAAGGCTTCTTCACGCCTGGAAACTCACTTCAAAATAACTTTTTTCTGGAGGTAAACAATGCCGGTCATTGCAGTTATTGGTGCTCAATGGGGAGATGAAGGAAAAGGAAAAGTAATTGATATGCTGGCTGAAAAAGCGGACATAGTGGTGCGCTTTTCCGGCGGCGATAACGCCGGTCATACTATAATAAATCCATATGGAAAATTCGCCCTTCAGCTTGTTCCCTCCGGAATATTTAATCCTAAAACAACCTGTATTATCGGCAACGGAGTTGTCATTAACCCGGCTGTACTGCTTGAAGAAATGTCATCGCTTAACAAACGTGGAATATCTACCGATAACCTGATTATCAGCGACCGGGCCAACATCATTATGCCTTATCACCTTGTCCTTGAAGGATATGAAGAAGAAGCAAGAGGGAAAAGCGCGATAGGCACAACACGTAAAGGAATAGGACCCGCCTTCGCGGACAAAACGGCCAGGATCGGTATCAGGATGGGTGATCTCCTGGATGAAAAATACTTTCCTGAACGGCTGAAAAGCATCATCGAATATAAAAATAATATCATTACTCGCGTATACAACGCCGAACCTCTCTCGTATGAGGAAGTTTACCAGCAGTACTGCGAGTACGCTGAAAAACTGGCGTCCCTTATCCGTGAAACATCACTGATACTGGACAATGCGATAAAGGACGGCTCTCATATTCTCCTGGAAGGCGCCCAGGGAACTCTACTGGACCCGGATTTCGGCACCTATCCTTACGCAACATCTTCGTCACCCATGGCAGGAGGTGCAAGCATTGGTGCGGGGATCGGTCCGACCAGGATAGACGCTGTCGTAGGAGTGTACAAGGGCTATATAACTCGAGTAGGTGCCGGACCGATGCCGACAAGGCTCGACGATGAACTCGGTGAAATGCTTAGAAAGCGTGGAAACGAATACGGTACCGTCAGCGGCAGACCGCGTGACTGCGGCTGGTTCGATGCGATTGCCGCCCGAATGACGAACCGGGTGAACGGTTTTACCGGCCTGGCTATTACCAAGCTCGACAACCTTGATACGCTGCCGGTCATCAGAATATGTACTGCCTATGAAATGGATGGGAAAACGATCGATTACTTCCCCAGCACACTCAGTGCTCTGGAAAGAGTAAAACCGGTATACGAAGAGATGCCGGGATGGCAGACCGATATCAGCGGTATTCTCGAATATGATAAACTGCCCGAACGAACAATAAAATACATAGAAAGGCTCGAGGAACTTCTCTCCTGTCCGGTCAACTTTATCAGCGTCGGCCCTGAAAGAAGCCAGACAATCTGGAAGAAACCAATACTGTAAGTTAATAATTTACCTGTAAATCATCGACAATGTATAACGGTCACTCCGTTATGAGCATATGAACATTACCGTATTTCTAAATACTCTTAATCGATGAGTATGTTTATCCTCCGGGTTGCATGGGAATACCAAATATGATATTTTGACCACTCATATGGTCGGAACCATACGAAACCAGGAACAATACTGCTTCAGCAAGTTCTTCAGGCATAGCCATACCGGTCATATCAACCTTGATTTCCTCACCTTCGGGCCGGTGGTATGCCATGGCCGCCTGCCTGCCTTCACTCCAGGTTGCACTCGGTGTAACACAGTTGGCCTGTATCCCGTATTGTGCGACTTCTCTGGCCAGTGCTTTGGTAAAGCCGATTATACCGGCCTTGGCCGCAGTATAGTCGGAATTACCGGCCAGGCCATCGATTGCGGCGATAGATGATATGAGTACGATCTTCCCGCTTCCTCTTTCTATCATGTGATTGATTACCGCCCGCACACAATGACGGGGACCGTTCAAGTTCATGTCCATCATCCAGTCCCATAACTCTTTAGACTGTTCGGCAACCGGAGCACCTCTCGTTGGAAGATCGCCGGTAAGATTTGTCGGTAACAACGTCCCTACTATTCCACCGGCCGCATTGACCAGGATGTCGATCTTGTCGTATTTCTCAAGGGTAATCCTGACCATTTCATTCACTTCATCCTCGTACCTGAAGTCTACCTTTACGGTTGATGCTTCACCACCCTTCGACCTGATATTATCAGCCACTTTTTCGGCATTTTCTATAACCACGTCGGCTATCATCACCTTAGCGCCTTCTTCCGCCAGGAGATTTGCTGAAGCTCTGCCGACTCCACTCGCACCTCCGACAATAATTGCTACTTTGTCCTTTAATTTCATCCAATTACCTCCGTCGTTTTGACTATTCTTTCTTTTTATACGTGAATTATCTACGAGTTACGCCGACATCTACTTATGTGTCAATTAACATAGTCCAACTATATCTTGATGTCAAACGGTACAACAGACTGAACACTAATACTCAATTTCCTAACTTCAAATCGTTCTACTCCTTTACTACCTCAAATCACCGGTGCTATACTCTCTTTAATCGTAAAATGAACGATTTTACTCAAGTTTATTATGGAGAAACACCGATGCCCACAATCAGGACAGCAACCGAAAACGATCTGCCAAGGATTCTCGGACTTTACCTTCAACTCGCCATTCCACCTGTAGAAGATGGCAGCCTGGATAATCCTGTACTTGATTCTCACCGGCAGGCATTCGCCGATATTACCGCCCTTCCAGGATGCGAGGTAATAGTTGCCGAGGAAGACGGAGAGGTTATTGGAACATCGATGTTAACGGTAGTTCCCAACCTGACCCACGATGGGAAACCGTGGATAATCGTTGAAAACGTGGTTGTTGATAATAAATACCGCAGAATCGGGGCTGGAAAACTGCTCATGGAGTATATAAAGACAAAAGCTCTAGAGACCGGATGCTGCAAGATTCAGTTGATGAGTGACAAGAGACGGACCGAGGAAGCCCATAAATTCTATAAGGCGATAGGCTATAACGCCACTGCCGAAGGTTTTCGTATGTATTTTAATAAGTAAAATGTTCCATTTGCCTGTGAAAATGACTTGTCGCCTCTCGAAAAATTCAAAAATATTCTACTTATCCTTCGACAGGCTCAGGACGAGCGGTAGTATGAAGCTCAGGGCAAGTGGTATACACTATCGTGCCCGCTCATGGTGAGTTTGTCGAACCATGAGGGAGTCCGGCAGAACCCATGTGACTCATCCATCGAACTTGTGAGACAGGACATTAAATATCCTTCCTGAATACCACCCTGTCGTTTCCCGGTCCTGCGTAATCCTTTATCACCGGGATTCCTTCCTCATTCGGTTCACCGAGTAGTTCCATACCCAGACTCCGGTGAAAGGCTATCGATATTTCATTGTTTTGCGACGTAATCGCCTTAAGTTCAACACAGCCCTTGTCTTTCGCAATCATTATGAAATACTCGTACAGGACACGTCCCACCCCTCTTTTTCGATGTGACGCCCTTACACCAACGAATTTTACGTAAGCAGTGGGACTAGTCTGCGAATAAAATCCGAAAAGATAACCGATAACTTTCTCGCCTTCTTTTACCACGAAAGCGGTATTACCGAACTCGTAGAAATAAATCGGATTGTGCTGCCTTCTCAGATTATCGATATGGCTGCTATTCCAGAAATCAGCCATATCAGTGATTATCTGGTCGTAATCTTCCTTCGTGCATTGCGAAATTTTCATATTCAAAGGTATTCAGATTATATGTTTTTTTATCCTATGTTACATGCTCCATAGCAACCATTCCGGCGAAAGCCGGAATCTAGTGATTGCAGCATCAGTAAAATCTCCTGGATACCGATTTTCATCGGTATGGATTATCCGAAATTATCTTGGTATTAAAAAACATTCACCCTCTACACTAATATAGAGGGTGAATTAATCGATCGTTAATTACTAAACCAGTATTCATCAAACCGGCAAGTCTATCTTGTATTTCTTCACCACGTCCATTATCTGTGCCGCCGTCTTCTCGTCCGGCTCACAAAGTGGAAGACGAGTACCGCCCACCTTGAAACCAACCTGGTTGACGGCGTATTTCACCGGTATCGGATTAGCGATGATAAAGAGTGCGTTGACCAGTGGAAGCAGATGCCGGTGTATCTCGGCTGCTTTGCCCGTTTCTCCGTCAAGGAAAGCGTAAATCATCTCGCTTATCTGTTTCCCGACCAGGTGTGAAGCAACACTGATCACTCCGTACCCTCCCAGGGCAAGAATGTTCAGAGTATCGGTATCATTACCACTCCAGATATAGAAATCATCCCTGGTACGGCTTATAGTATGCGAGACCTGCTGCATATCAGCGCTGGCTTCCTTTACACCGATAATATTTTCTACCTCACTTAACCTGACAATCGTATCGACTGTAAGACTCCGTACCGTTCGTGACGGTACGTTATAGAGAATACAGGGGAGGCTGGTACTGTCGGCAATGGTCTTAAAATGACGATACAAGCCTTCCTGGGTTGGATTGTTATAGTACGGTACCACCAGCAGGCAGGCATCCACCCCGATATTTTCAGCGCCTTTCGTAGCTTCCACCGCTTCGGCGGTACTGTTGCTTCCGGTCCCGGCCACGACAGCTCCGCGATCGCCGATCGCCTCTTTGATAACTCTGAAAAGCTCGTATTCTTCTTCCCGGACAAGGGTGGGTGATTCACCAGTCGTCCCAACCACTATCAGTCCCTCACTCCCGGAGTCCATCAATGCCAGAGCAAGCTTCTTCGCCTGGTCATAATCAACTTCCCCTTTATCGTTAAAGGGTGTTACCATCGCTGTCAGCATTCGTCCCGGTATTTTCATTTTACTGTCCTCCTGGGCGAACCCAATCTCTTTTTATCATCTCTTCGGCTATCTGTACCGCATTCAGAGCGGCGCCTTTCCGAAGATTATCTGCGACGATCCACATTGCCAGGCCCTTAGTATTCGACGCATCCTGCCGGATACGACCCACGAACGTCTCGTCGGTTCCAGCGCATGGCCACGCCTGGGGATAAAGGCTGATAACAGGATCATCGAGTACCTTTACTCCTGGCGCCTGTGACAGAATCTGTCTTGCGTCCTCAGGGAGCATGACATTACTAAATTCCACGTGTACCGCTTCGCTGTGACCGGTGATTACAGGAATCCGAACACAGGTCGCCGATATCTCTATACCAGGAGCATGCATTATCTTCCTGGTCTCCTCGACCATTTTCCACTCTTCCTTGGTATATCCATTATCCATGAATGTACCGATCTCCGGCAGAGCATTAAATGCAATCTGGTGAGGATATACGTGCGGTATCGTTTCCTTGCCTTCGAGTACCTGTGCTATCTGGGTTTTTAACTCCTCCACCGCGCGGATACCGGTACCGGCAACCGCCTGGTAGGTATCGACTATTATCCTCTTGATTGGATTAACCTTATGCAGTGGGTAAAGGGCAACCACCATTTGTATGGTCGAACAGTTCGGATTGGCGATTATCCCGTTGTGCTTCCGGATATCTTCCGGATTAATTTCCGGTACCACCAGCGGTACATCCGGCTCCATTCTCCAGGCAGAACTGTTATCGACCACAACAGTTCCTGCTTTGGCGGCAATCGGCGCGAAGTGTTTACTTGTGTCACCTCCTGCCGAGAATAGTGCAATGTCGATATCCTCGAAGGATTCCGGAATCGTTTCTTCAACCGTGTATTCCTGGTGATTAAAAAAAAGTTTCTTACCTGCAGAACGATATGAAGCCAGCATTTTTACCGATTCTATCGGTAGACTTCGCTGCTCCAATACTTTAATAAATTCACTTCCTACCAGTCCGGTAGCTCCAACAATAGCTAATCTGTATTTGTTCATGAGACATTCCTATAAATTAAGCAATTTATCCAGTCCGTAGGTATATCCTTTCTTCCTTACCACTTCTTTCACAGCGTATAATACACCCGGTGTATAGCATTCACGGTTTATCGTATCATGCCTGATACTCAATGTCTGTCCGGCTGTGCCAAGGAGTACTTCCTGGTGTGCCATCAGACCGGGCAACCTTACTGCGTGAATGGGAATTCCTTCTACGACCTGTCCCCGGCTCTTGAAATTCTTCTCGCTGTCGTAAGGTTCGGGGAAAGGCTTACCTCTTTCTTCGGCCATTCCTCTGGCCGTTAGCAGTGCAGTTCCTGACGGTGCGTCTGCTTTCTGGTTATGATGAAGCTCGATAATCTCGGCGAACTCCATGTATTTCGCGGCAATCCTGGCAAGATGCATCATCAGTACTGCCCCGAGAGCAAAATTCGGCGCGATCACCACACCTGCTCTGTTATCAACAGCAAGCTTCTCCAACTCGGTCAGCTCATCCGATGAAAGACCCGTCGTCCCGATAACCATATTCACGCCTTTCTTCAAGGCGGAACGGGCTGCAGGCATGGTAGCGTTTGCTACGGTGAAGTCTACCAGAACATCAGCGGGACACTTTTCAAGGATTTCATCGATATCAGTTGAAAGTGGTACTTCACCTGTTTCATCGGGTAACGCGAGATTTATCTTTTTGGCATCGATATCAACCGCACCAACGAGTTGTGTCTCGATATCACGACAAATTGCGGTGACGATTTCACGACCTACTTTACCCAGTGCACCCTGGACAATAACCCTTATCGGTTCCATGGCTCCGCTCCTTGATTTTCCTATCGACGCTTATTCCGGAAATTCTGGGAGCGCTGGGGAGGACGTGAATTGCGTTGTGACCTGAATGGATAGTCTACCGAACCTGACCCGTCTTCCTTACTCCCCGAGTTACCGGTAGATTCTTCTAAAACTGATCTCCTGGACAGGTTAACCCTGCCGAGGTTATCTATCTCTATAACCTTGACCATTATTTCGTCATCGACTTTAACGATATCCTCAACACTGTTTACCCGGTAATCAGCGAGTTCGCTGATATGAACCAGCCCTTCTTTACCGGGAAGGATCTCTACCATCGCACCGAAATTCAATATTCGTGTAACTTTTCCGGTATAGACAGTCCCTACTTCAACTTCCTTAGTCATATTCTCGATAATCTCGATAGCTTTACGGGCTGAGGCTTCGTCATTCGAGCCGATCAATACGGTTCCGGTATCATCGATATCGATAGTAGTTTTCGTCTCTTCAATAATCGACCTGATTGTCTTACCACCGGGGCCGATGACGCTGCCGATTTTCTCGGTAGGTACGGATATCTTATACACTCTCGGCGCGTAAGCGCTGAGATCAGTGCGGCTCTCGCTGATGGTATTACTCATCACTTCAAGTATATGAAGCCGCGCTTCTTTCGCCTGCTGGAATGTCTTTTCAACGATTTCAGCGGATAATCCTTTTATTTTTGTATCCATCTGGAGACCGGTGATTCCTTCTGTGGTTCCAGCAACCTTGAAATCCATGTCCCCATAATTGTCTTCGGTACCTTCTATATCGGTGAGTATGGCATATTTCCCATTCTCATCCGTGATCAGTCCCATCGCTATCCCGGCTACCGCTCGTTTTATCGGTATTCCAGCGTCCATGAGAGAAAGACTGGATGCGCATACACTAGCCATAGAGGTACTTCCACTCGAACTCAGAACTTCGGAAACGAGACGTATCGTATACGGAAAATCCTCGTCCTTCGGTAACACCGCCTGGAGAGAACGTTCAGCCAGGGCTCCGTGTCCGATCTCTCTCCGGCTGGGAGTACCAATACGTCTCGCCTCGCCGGTAGAGAAGGGGGGGAAATTATAATGATGGATGAATCGTTTGGTTTCCTCAATACCAAGCCCGTCAAGTTGCTGTTCTTTCCTGGTTGATCCCAACGTGGTTATCGTCATTACCTGGGTCTGCCCACGAGTGAAAAGACCTGAACCGTGGGTACGGGGCAGTAACCCTACCTGGCAGTCCAGTTCCCTTACTTCGGTTAATCCCCTCCCGCCGATACGCTGTCCTTTCTCAAGGATACTTTTCCTGATCTCATTCCTGATATTCTTATCGAGGACGGTATAAATCTCACCTTCCTGGATTTCTTCAAGGTTTTCGACCAGGTCTCTGGAAATTTCTGAAATTTCGTTATCACGTTGCGCTTTATCGGCGTTACCAAGAGCCTGAGCAAGTTTTTCTCCTATTCTGGCCGAGACAACTTCGTAAACGTCAGGAGAAATTTCCTGCGGTATCACTTCAATCTTTGGTTTCCCAAGAGCCTGCTGAATCTGGTCCTGTAACTTGATAATGTCCTGGTTGGCTTCATGACCCATCATTATTCCCTTGAGGACAATATCCTCGGGAACCTCGTTCGCTCCTGCTTCTACCATTACGACGCAATCTTTCGTACTGGCTACAATTAAGTCGAGTTCACTTTCTTCAAGCTGCGCCAGTGTAGGATTCAGGATCAGCTCTCCATCGAGGTAACCAATGCAAACACTGCTTACCGGTCCTGCAAAAGGAACCCGTGACATCGAAAGTACCGTCGAACTGCCTATGATAGACAGAAGATCGGCATCGTTTTCAAGGTCTGCCGACAGCACGGTGATCACCAGCTGGATATCTCTGCGCCATTCCTTGGGCAGCAAAGGCCGAAGCGGCCTGTCCGTCATACGGCAGGCCAGCGTTGCTTCCTGGGTAGGGCGTCCTTCCCTCCGAATAAAACCGCCGGGTATTTTACCGGCGGCGTACAATCTCTCTTCGTAATCGACAGTTAAGGGAAGAAAATCTACTCCCTCCCTGGGTTCATCGCTGATACAAAGAGTTACGAGTACTACCGTATCTCCGTACCGGACCGTAACGGCGGCTTCCGCCTGTCCGGCTATTCTTCCTGTTTCGATGATAAGTTGCCTGCCGCCAACTTCACATTCAAAAGCCTGGGGTGTTAACAAAATATTCTCCTATTGTATGATATTACTCATCCGTTTATTTTCGCAGTCCAAGCTGCTTTATTAAGGTGCGATACCTCTGAACGTCTTCGTTCATCAGGTAGGCAAGCAACCTTCTTCTTTTACCTACAAGCTTGATCAGTCCCAGTTGGGTGTGGTAGTCATGCCTGTTAGCAACCATGTGCCCGGTAAGTTGAATAATTCTTTCCGTAAGTATGGCCACCTGCACTTCGGTCGAGCCTGTATCACCCTTCTGACGGGCGAATTTCTCTATGATTTCCGTTTTCTTGATTTTATCCAAATTACACTACTCCTGTGATATTTATGCTAATAAAACTATTACTCGATTATTGAGTATAACATAAAATTGGGAATATGGCACGAACCTGTGGACATAATCCTCATCTCGTAATACTAATTCCTAAACAAATACCATTAAACATCAATATCTAAGCACTAAATCCTGAATAATACCTTATTTCTAATCTGAAAACACGAAATTATCTGGACATTAGTTCTTTGAATTTGTTTAGAGCTTCGATATTAGAATCTAGAATTTCTAGTATCTTGACTGAATCATTACCGGAATGATAGAGTCTCTTGTATGAATGGTATATGACGTGTTAACTCAATATTAATCTGCACTTCTCTTGAAAACACGCAGTTTCTTCGAACTGTTCTATTATCGTACACCATCTCCGGTCATCTACAGGAATTCCCGGAGGTGGTAACCCCATGAGTTACAAGGCTGTTATCCGCCTGCTGTTCGTGTTCCACTTATTCGGCGACCTGATTCTCATTTACGCCGTAGACAAGCTGTTCCTGCTGTCCAGGAACATATCAATACAGGAAATAGCCATTCTGGTAGCCATCTGGAGTGGGCTTACCGTCCTGCTGGAGGTTCCGACCGGAGCCCTTGCCGACCGATGGAGCAGGAAATACACTCTCGTTCTGTCCGGGCTGTTTTATTCTCTCTGCTACATTACCTGGATATTCAGCTTCTCTTTCTGGCCATTTGCCCTTGGATTTCTATTCCGCACTATCGGGGGTACATGCGAATCCGGCACATTGCAGGCGTATACCTACGATTTCCTGAAAAAACATAAAAAAGAAGATGAGTTCGAGAAAATATGGGGAAGGTGTATCACGCTCAGGGTGATAGGAACCGCCGTCGCGGTCGCCGCCGGTGGGTATCTCAGTGAGATATCATATACTCTTGTCCTGGTTTTCTCGGCATTATCACCCCTGGTGGTAACGATCATTGCCTTCCTGCTGCCGGAAGTGAAATCAACGGACAATGAAACCCATAGAAGTTATATTTCGTATATGCGAGGAGGACTTAAACAGGCCTTCTCCAACAGGATAATCCTGAAAATAATGCTGTACTCGAGCATTGTCTGGGCCACGCTCGGACTCCTGGAAGAGTACGACCAGGTCCTGATATCAGAGAGACTCGGTTTTTCGAATACCTTTATCGGGATATGGGCGGCGGCAGCCGTCTGTATCAGTAGCGTTGGATCATTTTTTGCCCATCGATTGAAAAATCTCGGTTGGCGAGTACTCATCATAATCGGAGTCGCAACCGGAACCGGCCTCGTAGTCATCACGTTTGTCCGAAATCCCGTGATTCTCGGATGCCTCCTGGTCAATTGCATTTCGCTTCTTCTTGCTTCCGTCACGATCGAAGGAATAATACAGAGAGAAATTAAAACCGAAGAGCGTGCTACGATATCTTCAGTTTGTGGCGTTATGGGCGAAATCGGAACTGTCATTTTCAGTCTTTTTATCGGTTTCATAGCCCACGTGTTTGGGATACATATTGGCTATGGTATTCTTGGCGCCCTCATCCTGGTCTATATCTCAATCCAGTTTCTTGTCGGATTAAGAAAGTAATTCCTTGACCTTACAATCCCCCAGCATGTATATTTGGAGAGTCAGGTGCGCTATGCACATCGGTGTTTGTACAATCAGGCTGCGGATCCCGGAGAACGGTTCTCTGAAAGACAAGCGCCGTGTGCTCAAATCCATCACTTGCAGGGTAAAGAACAAGTTCAACGTATCGATCGCCGAAGTCAGTGATAATGATACCTGGCAGGTCGCCACACTCGGGATTACCTGTGTCAGCAACGATAAAAGACACGCCAATGAAATCATTTCAAAAGTAGCAGATTATATTTCCGAAGCGCGTTTTGAAGCGGAAGTCCTGGATTTCAATACCGAGATAATTCCCATTTTTGACCTATAGGCCAGTAGTTTATCTTTGAATACCCGGGAGATAGTTATTGGATATAAAGGCATTTATCACGTACCTGCAGTCTCAGCCTACCTACAGCGGCCAGGTGGCTCATATCGAGCATATCCAGCCACGTGAAGCGCTTACCGCCGACCTGGATCAACCGCTTTCTCCCGCGCTCCAGGCACGCCTGGATAAAAAATGGATAACATCCCTCTACACCCACCAGGCAGAAGCGATCAACGTCGCCCGTCAGGGTAAGAACGTGATGGTTGCTACCTCCAGTGCTTCCGGCAAGAGTCTGTGTTATAACCTTTCCGTCCTGGATGCACTACTGAACTCACTGGACGGTCGGGCGCTTTACCTTTTCCCGACAAAAGCCCTTGCTCAGGACCAGCTTCGCGTTCTGAAAGAAATGTTTACTCCCGAGCCTTTCAGAGAACGCGAATTCTCCACCTTTGACGGAGATACGCCCTTCGGAGACAGGAACGATATCAGGAAAAGGTCAAAAGTAATCCTGACCAATCCCGATATGCTCCACGTCGGTATAATGCCAAACCATACTTCCTGGTCGAGATTTTTCCGCAACCTGAAATACGTCGTTATCGATGAAGCCCATACGTACCGCGGAGTATTTGGCTCTCACGTTGCCGGAGTAGTGCGCCGACTCCGCAGGCTCTGCCGGTATTACGGCTCGGAACCTCAGTTCATACTCTGTTCGGCTACAATCGCCAATCCCGGCGAACATGCCGAAAAACTCACCGGTCTGCCCTTTACCGTAGTCGATAATGATGGATCCCCGCACGGGCAAAAGGATTTCGTCTTCTGGAATCCTCCGATAATCGACGAAAAGAAGAATACCCGCCGCAGCCCGAACAGTGAAGCAACATTACTGTTTACAGAACTGGTTAACCAGAGTGTCAGAACTCTCACCTTCGCTCTCAGCCGCCGCCTTGTCGAACTCATATACAGCTACTCGCGTGACCGGCTTGCCGAACTGAATCCGCCGCTGGCACGGCGGATAAGCGCCTACCGTGCCGGATACCTTCCCGCAGACAGGCGGAAGATAGAAAAAGAACTTTTCGGAGGACAGTTACTGGGAGCCGTGGCTACCGTAGCCCTCGAACTCGGTGTGGATATCGGCGACCTTGAAGCAACGGTGCTGACCGGCTATCCCGGCAGTATTGCCAGTACCTGGCAGCAGGCGGGAAGGAGCGGCCGTGGCAAAGAACCTTCAATGAGTTTCCTCGTCGGCCTGGACAATCCCCTCGACCAGTATTTCATGCACCACCCGGAAGCCTTTTTTCAGAAAAGTGTCGAGAACGCTCTCGTCAATCCGGATAACCACTATATTCTCCGCGCCCACCTGCTATGCGCCGCCTGGGAGCTGCCCCTGACAGCCAGCGATAAGCAATATTTCGGCACGCTGCTCCTGGAGGAACTCGAAGGATTGAAAAATGAAAATATGTTGCGGGAGAAAAATCGTAAATGGTACCTCGCCCCCAGTATCTCTTATCCGGCGCAGTCGATAGGTATACGCTCCACCGGCGGAGAGGATTATGCCGTGATAGATACCTCGACCGCATCTCTGCTTGAGACTGTGGACTCCGCCGTAGCCTTCTTCCAGATCCACACCGGCGCTATCTACCTCCACCAGGGCACGCCGTATTTTATCAATGAACTTGACCTTCACGGTCATACTGCTTACGCTTCCTCTACCGATGCTGTCTACTACACCCAGACCAAGGAGATAGAAGACCTGCGAATTAAGAAGACGATGAAAGAACGTGACGCCGGTAAGTCAAAAGTATACCTCGGTGAAGTCCAGGTCACCAATAACGTCGTTGGATTCAAGAAAAAACTCCAGTATACAGAGGAGGTTATCGGCGAAGAACCGCTGACGCTTCCGCCAATCGAATTCCCGACCATATCATTCTGGTTCGATCTTCCCATAGAAACCGTCCAGGAAATTACCGAAACCCAGATGGACTTCGCCGGCGGACTTCATGCCGCCGAACACGCCGCTATTGCCATGCTTCCACTGTTCACGCTGTGCGATCGCAACGACATCGGAGGAGTATCCACCGCGTTACACCCGGATACTGGCCGGGCGCAGATATTTATCTATGACGCCTACCCCGGCGGAATAGGTATAGCTGAAAAAGGCTACGATATAATAGAGGACCTTTGGAAAGCCACACTCCAGGTAGTCTCAGAATGCCCCTGCCAGGGCGGCTGTCCAAGCTGCATCCAGTCGCCAAAGTGCGGCAACAACAACAAGCCGCTCGATAAAAAAACCGCCCTTGTCCTGTTAAAAGGATTGCTTACCTGAAATTTTTTATAATCTCTTATCCTTAACCTTGTTCTCATGTTATAATCACCATGCAATTTACATCCGGGAGGTTGATATGAACGTAATATGGATAGTATCTGATACAGTTCGACGTAAAGACATCGGTATTTACGGAAGCAAGGTAGCCCGTACACCGGCAATCGATGCCCTGGCCGCGAAGTCGGTCCGGTTCGACCGCTATTACGGCGCTTCGTTCCCCACCATGCCGACCCGTGCTGATTACATGACCGGTAAATGGACACTCTCGTTTATGCAGTGGGTACCAATCCCCCCCGGGCATGTCCTGCTTGCCGAACTGCTTCGTGATAACGCAGACGTGCATACTGTCGGTATCGTCGATACTCCCTTCTTCATCCGCGACGGTATGAATTATGACCAGGGATTTACTACCTTCGTCGAGATTCCCGACCACTATTTCGTAGCCAAGGGCGGCTACAACCCACCCCACAGCCCCTATCGGAAAACTCTCGAACGGCGTCCGAAAGAGCCGCTGGATGCCGAATGCTTCGCTCCGAAAACATTCAACAAGGCAATGGAGTGGCTGACTCTCAACTACAAAGAGGACTTTTTTCTCTACATCGATACCTGGGACCCGCACGAGCCGTGGAATGCCCCGCTTTACTATACCGAACCGTACTGGCCGGGTTACGACGGAGAACAGATTATGCCCTTCTATAAGAACTGGAAAGAGCAGCCCGGGTTCACCGAGGAAATGCTGAAAAAAGCCCATGCCGCTTACCTCGGCGAGATAAGCATGGTGGATGCCTGGATAGGAAACCTGCTCAAACAAGTCGAGTACATGGGGCTGATGGAAAATACCGCCATCATCTTTACCACCGATCACGGTTTCTATTTCGGCGAACACGATATATTCGGGAAAATGGTCTTCGATAACAAGGAAGACGCTCCGGAGGAAGTGACCCGTCATCCCGGTGCCTGGGCGCGCTCCCCACTTTATGAAGAAATAGCCGCTATTCCGCTAACCATCTACGTGCCGGGTGTTAAACCGGGGGTGTATGACGGTCTGGCTTCGGCAGTCGACATGATGCCTACCATCCTCGATATGTTCGGACAGGAGATACCATCGTTCGTTGAAGGAAGATCATTACTTCCTGCGGTCAAGGACACCAAGACTCCGGGACGCGAGGTTGTCTTTACCGCCTGCCCGTTTATTAACGCGGGTGATACAGACCAGCTTGTCGACCACTTATTGCGCAGATGCGTAGTTCCGTCAATGACCACGGTCACAACCGACGAGTGGTCGTTCCTGCACGATTGCGCGCCGGGCGGTTCGGAGTTGTACAATCTTAAATCCGATCCCGACCAGTTGAACAACATAATCAGTCAGCATCCTGATATCGCCCGTGACATGCATAAATACCTGGTCGAATTCATGCGTGAAACCAACATGCCGCAAAGACTGCAGGAACCACGTCTTGAGTTAAAACTGTAATTTCTGAGGGAAAAACGGGGACGGCTGTTTTCAGCCGTCCCTGTTATCAATTTTAAGACCGGTGTAAAGTCGCGTTAGTTCTATAAGACCCCTTCAGCAGCAGTCGGCCGACCTTCTCGCGTGAATTCTACCAGTATTCGCTGTCCTTCCTGCATACTCTTCAGTACGCGCTCAAGATCGCCGGCAGTTGTTATACTCTGCTTATTTACCCGCGTGATAATATCGTCCCGTTTCAGGCCTATCCTCTGTGCAACGGAACCTTGCCTGGTACCACCTACGTAAGCTCCTGAGGTTACACTTTTACCTCGCTTCGCGGTAATCTTGTCTGCATCAGCTATCGAAGCTCCGAAAGACGGACGATTAGTCTTAGGCCGGCTGGAAACAAGCTGCTCAAGTCGGTTTCGGTCGAAGCCGACAACTATTTCTCCGTCGAAGACTGTTACCGGTACTCCCATCTGTCCTGTATTATTCATCAGTTCCCGTGCATACGCCTGGTTACGGGAAACGTCACGTTCTTCGTATTGTACTCCTCTTTGTGAAAGAAACTGTTTCACCATGTCACAGTAGGGTCAGGTTGGACTTGAATAAACGATAATGCTCATTTCATTTCCTCTTTTTTAATGTATCTACTCCTTTATTGAGAATTATACAAAAAGAGATCGGGATTATCTGTGACAAATGTCTAAAAGTATAGGATAATTAATCTGAGTACTATCCTTTTTCCTTTTAATGCGTTACTATAGTTAACATGTGAATATTACTACAATACCGGAAATACCTCGCGAGAGAAAATCTAATGTGATACTTACCTTTTCAATTCGTATATATGGTTAAAAAAAACGTTCCGTTTGCTAACTTTTTACGATCGGTATCGTTAATGATATATAGTCTGGCAGGCAAATACTTTGGACAGGAGTGGTAATATGGGCAACAAAATTTGGCTTTATTCCGGATTGCTGGTAATTGTACTGGCATTAGTCGGAGTAGGGATCTGGCTTGTCCTCAGACCGGCAGATAAGGTGGAGATACCGGAAACTGATCCGTGGCTGGTGATGGATATCAGTTACCTGGAAGAAGGAACTCAGAGTCAACTTTCCATCTATGATGACGGCACCGTAATTAATTGGGAAGATACCGGACTCCCCGGTGCACTTTCACCCGATCCCACCCGGACATGGAGAACCGGCAAACTCGATTCCGATGAAATGGACGATTTATCTGGATTTCTCGACACAATCGGTTTCAACGAACTCGAAGAATACTACCTGTCTGAGGCCATATCAGCTAATGGAACCGTAACGATACAGGATAATTACCTCAAGATATCCGTTGATGATGGGAACACGGTCACTGCGCACGGCTATTTTACTCCCATGACAAGCAGTCAGTATTACCCCCTGCCTGATCCATTGGCTGATTTACGCGAAAAACTTGATGACATCGTTGAAAATAACACAAAGGAAGCACTGGTAGAAGATCCGACAGTGGATTAGGATAAAAGTGTAAAAAACAGCAAGACACCCGAGATCCGGGAAAATGAAAATGTATAAAAGAGTATTAATCGTTTTCTCCGTACTACTCGCAGTGTCAATCCTTTTCTCTGTTTCCTGTACTACCGGTGATAAAGATATCACCGAGCGTCGACAGGGAGTAGAAGAAAGCGAAAATATCACCCTAATCTATAACGTTATCAGTTATGATATTCAAGGTACGCGGTGGTCTCTCCTCGAGATCGACGGGAGGAAAATCGTACCATGGTCCCACGTAAGTCTGGACTTCGATAAAGGTACTGCAAGCGGAAGCGGCGGCTGTAATCATTACGGGGTCGATTATATAGTTGCACAACCCGGGAAAATCAGCTTTGGATTTATGTGTATAACAGCGATGAATTGCCTGTTCCCGCTAGGAGTAACAGCCCAGGAAAAAAGATATATCGAAGCTCTGCGTGAATCCGTAAAATATAAGGTGTCTGCCGGAGGCCTTATTCTATATGACAATGATAATCGAGAGTTGCTGGTATTCGAGGGCGAACCGGTATATGACATGGACCCATCCAAACTTGTCGGTACCACCTGGAAATGCCGGTCCGTCAATAAAAAACGGGTCTCGGATGAACTCAGTATCATCCTGGATTTCGAAACAGGAAGCAATGCTTCCGGAAAAGCCGGTTGCTTCACCTACAGAATGAATTATCAGGCCGAAGGTGACAGGATACGCTGGGGATTTTCCTCCAGTCGCATCGGTGAACTGCCTCGTGATTTGGAGCACGAAGCCCTCGATTACCTGGATAAAATGATGTGGGTGACGGCTTACCATCATACCAGCGATCATCTGGAATTATTTACGTCCAGAGGAGATACTCTGGTTTATGAACCGTATTCGGAGTAGACATAACAAAATAGGCAATAGCGTCGGGTATAATACAAAATATGTACTAATCGTATCCCTGTTTATTGCTTTGGTGTCTGCTTTTTCCATTACAAATCTTTCCTGCAATGGCAAGACCGATAAAATCGACACTGTCAATATTTCCCCTGATAAAGTACTCTCTGAGCTTC
Organism: Dehalococcoidales bacterium; assembly: GCA_016932435.1. The sequence goes on from JAFGCW010000078.1 coordinate 79,823, forward strand.
CTGTTTACCCCGATTCGCAGCCCTTAACACCTGAAGAATCGGTCTTCAAACCTTTCTCAACACCCCTTGTATTGTGAGTCAGTGGTAAGATTAACCATTAGGCACAGCAGACCGGTCACCCCCAGGTTTCAATTAAGACCGTGGGAAAG
>JAFGCW010000011.1 GCA_016932435.1 Dehalococcoidales bacterium
CATAGTTTTGTTTTTGCTTTTGATATTCTAAGGAATTTTGTGATGTCTCTCACCTTTTTCCATTACCTACTTAAATGTTACAGTAACTTGTTTCATCGTGCCTGATCAGAAAATTATAATAGAATTTATTTTATTAACATTCTGACGAACTGTTTAACTTCAAGAATTTGTGGTTTTTCGTCGGAACTTAATAGTTCACTCAATAAAAACGACTCTCATTGTCGCTCGCTTGTGCTATAATACAGGCACTTCGTGTCTTTACTATTAATACTTCAGGAGAGAGCGATGAGAAATAGTGAAAGTTTATCCAAATCAATTCGATTAACGCAACTTCAGTATTACCTTCACAAATATCCCCAAGGGCTAACCAGTCATGAACTTGCCGAATATACCGGGGTATGTCTACGAACTATCCAGAGAGATCTGCTCGACTTACAGAATGAACTCGGTATCCCGATCACCCAGCAGGGTAATAAATATGGAATTCTGGAAAGTTATACTCTACCCCCTGTCACATTTTCACTCTACGAAGCTATGGCTTTGTTTTTAACCTCGCGTCTTGCTCTCAGACTGACCGATGAAAATAACCCTCACATGCAGCAGGCACTGGTAAAGGTATCACAGATATTACCGGCTCCTGTCGGCGAACGCCTGGAATCAGGAATAAAGTTAATGTCCGAAAAGGTAATGAACACTGAATTTCTCAAGGTATACGAAAAGGTAGCTCTTGCGTGGATTACCCAGCGGCAGCTAAAGATGCAGTATTTATCATCAGGAAGCGACGAATCTAAAGAATGGATATTGAATCCGTATTTCGTGGAGATGACCGGGACAGGATATTCGATGTACGTGATCGGACAAGCATGGCGTGAAGGAAAAGAAGGAATAATCACCTTCAAACTTGACCGAATCAAAGAAATAGAAGTTATGAATACTACCTTTGAAATTCCTGAGACATTTGATATTGAAGACCTGCTATCGAATAGCTGGGGAATCATGTGGGGAGAAAATACCGAAATTAAACTCAAATTCTCTCGCGGAGTAACCCGTAGAGTTAAGGAAAGTATCTGGCACCCTTCTCAATCAATCGAAGAACTGCCGGGCGGGGGGTGTATTATGACGCTGCGGATTGGAAACACTCTTGAAATTACTCCCTGGATACGGGGCTGGGGCCCGGATGTGGAGGTGCTGGAGCCAAATGAGTTAAGGGAGAAGTTTACAGATTACGCGATTGAGACAGTAAAGATGTATCAATCGGAATGAGGTTAAAAATGAAAAATATCTCTCGTCCTGTTGAACCTGATTACAAAATCCTTTGGGCGAAGAGTGAACCTAGACACTCGTTATGGAAACATATACTGGATACTTCTGCGGTTTCCCTTGCATTACCTCCACCGGTTGGTTGTTTCGGTTGGAGTGCGGAAGAAACAGCGCTCCTGGTCGGGCTTCATGATATAGGTAAAGCTGATGCTGGATTTCAACACCAAGTTGCAGAATTCTCAGATGAACTTGTTAACGCTGGATTTCCTATAACAGCAGATGCACGATGCCGCCATGAACGGATCTCGGCAAGATGGATAAAAGACAAACTGACGGCTGAAGGGTTAAATCCATATCAAGTCGATGCTACCGCCCGTACGGTGCTCGCTCATCATGGTTACTGGAATGAAATTTCACGAGGTGTTGGAAAGGAGTATGCTGAAGCACAAAACGGCCTTTCCAGGATGCTCCGATTGATACTTGGTGTTCACAGTTTCCCCATGGAAGATATTTCAGATCTAAGCTCTTTTGGCATGCGCCTTTCCGGGCATATCGTGCTATGCGATTGGATTGCCAGCAATGAGAAATTCTTTTCCGATACCCGGCTTAAAGGAATCGATGATCCAGCCGTATATTTTATTACCGCGAAACATGTAGCCTGTGACTGGGTCGAACAGTTAGGTCTTGATCGAGACAATTTTCCCGGACATCCTGCGAATATTGTCGAACAACCTCGCCCAATCCAGCAGGTACTCCTGGAAAACCCGATTGAACCGGGGCTGGTCATTATTGAGGCACCGATGGGTGAAGGAAAAACGGAAGCCGCCTGGATTCTTGCCGAAAAGTGGCGGGATCATGGGTATAGTGGCATGTATATGGCTTTGCCTACTATGGCAACAAGCGATTCTCTTCATGATCGTTACAATAACGACTATATACACAAGCTTGGACGAGGAAGTTCCGTAAAACTGGTCCATGGCATGGCCTGGCTCAGAGATAACAAAGAACCTGAAGAACTATCGGAAACTGGTGAGTCGGGTGATGACCGCTCTTTGGCCGCCGCGTGGTTCAGGCCAACCCGCAGGGCTTTGCTGGCTGCACACGGAGTTGGAACGGTCGATCAGGCTATGCTTGCCGGAATGAATGTGAAGTTCGGTTTTTTAAGGCTTTACGGGTTAGCAGATCGGGTACTCGTCATTGATGAAATACATGCGTACGATGCGTATATGAGTGCAATAATCGGGCGGTTACTAAACTGGTGCGCTTGTTTGAGGATTCCCGTTATTCTTCTCTCGGCAACGCTTTCCTCCAGGCAGCGAACAATGATGATCGAAGCATACGGAGCAAGGAGTATCGATACCGGACAGGAAGCTCTGTATCCGCTGGTCACAGTAGCACAGTCAGGCCGGGAAGCTCAGTTTATAACGTCCCGAGCTTCTTCCAGGAGGACGTTGATTATCGGGGTTTGTCCGGGTTTGCTTGGTAATGCCCGAAAAATTGCAGACAAGGCGATGGAACTGGTAGAAACCGCAGGCTGTTGCTGTGTCATATTAAACACCGTTAAACAGGCTCAGGCGGTTTATACCGAAATTACTTTGCCGGACAACGAAAAGCTGCTTTTTCACGCCCGTTTTACCGCTTCAGACCGTGAGAACATAACGAACTGCGTACTCGATATGTTCGGAAAAGGTCGTTGGGAAGGCGAAGGAAACAATCGTAGATTCAAACCTGCCGTCCGACCGGAAAAATTTATACTTGTAGCAACCCAGGTAGTTGAACAGAGTCTCGATATAGATTTCGATCATATGATAAGCGAAATCGCACCCATCGATCTACTTCTTCAGCGCAGTGGCCGAATGCACCGCCATCAGAAACGTGACAAAGATCCAATACTCTATGTCCTCTTGCCGCAAGATAATAAACTGGAATTCCAGGGAACCGGCCGCGTGTATGCTGAAAAACCGCTTCTAAGAACGCTGGCTATTATTTCGGCTAAATGTGAGGTTCATGTTCCGGATGATTTCAGGTCACTTATCGAATGTTGTTACGGATCGTCAGAATGGGAACAAACTGCCGTTTCATGGGATGTCATTCGAAAATCAGACCGTGAATGGGATAAAGAAACACAAGAACTCAACAGTCAAGGCAAACAATTTTCTTTGAATCCCCCCAGTAAACGGTTTTTCCGCCCGGTCAATAATGAGCCAACCGGTGATGACAGTGATGACGGGAACGGATGGCGGGCAAAGACCAGATTAGGAGCTAATGACCGGTCTGCCCTGCTGGTCAAAAAAGAAGAACTGGGGTACCTGGTACCGGGTGAGTTACCTATGCAGGAGGTTCGTTCCGTATACCGGCGTTTGATAAAGCTTCCCGGCTATCTGCCGTTTGACAGTCCTGCTTCCGGCTATAGTCCGGCTATGGAGGCAAAAGGGAAACTCAGAGGTCTGATGCTTTTACCTGTCTCTGATGATGGATTGTGGGAAGGTATTGATGAACACGAAAACCGATACCAGGTTGCTTATGATCAGAAAACAGGTCTTATAACAAGGAGAGTAAGATGAATCGTATTTCCTTCAACGTATTAACTGAACCATGGATACCTGTAATTCGGTCGGATGGATCATCGGATCAACTGGGCATTGTATCTTGCTTGGAACAGGCTCACAATCTGCATGAAATCCGGGATCCCGCACCGATAATTGAGTTCGGGCTTTATCGTTTACTGGTTGCTTTCATCCTGGATGCACTGGTTCTCGCAGGTTCGCGGCCGGAGGTACCTCTTGACTTGAAAATGCTCATCGAGCAGGGGCATTTCGATTCGAATATGCTTGAAACCTACATTGATAAATGTGGCGAAGTATTCGATTTATTTCATCCGGAAAAACCATTCCTGCAAGTAAAAATGGATCAGGTAGAATTAAAACCTCTTGCCGCATTGTTCCCTGCTGTTCCCAGCGGGACAAACGTATTCCATTGGCACCATCAAATGGAAGACCGATTAGAGGTGCTGGATAAAGAGGCTGCCCGGTTCCTCACGACCATAGCGCCTTTTATGACTTCGGGAGGAGCAGGTCTTAGTCCTTCAATAAATGGAGCTCCTGCGATTTATACTCTTCCAGTAGGTAACAATTTATTTGAGACTATAGTTCTTAACATACCACTTCGAAATCAGGACAGTGGAGAGGGTGTCATCGCTTGGCGGAGTAAAAGGTGTCCGGGGCAAGAACGTTCGCACGCTACAATGGTTGAAGCACTTACATGGCAACCACGTCAGATCCAATTGATACCGGGAAAACCTGATGATGCAGGAAACATCCTGGTTCGAGCGATGAAATTTAAAAAAGGCGATAGTACCCGGCTGATTTGGATTGATTCTAACCTTGCTTATCGATATAACAAGGATAAAGTCACTCCTGTTCGGATGCAAGAAAACCATCCTTTGTGGCGTGATGCCGGATCACTCGTGTTACTGAATGAAATGGAACGAAACCAGAAAAACAACAAGATTCAAATAAAGCGTCCCGATGTTGTCAACCATGCATTTGAGATTTACGACACAAATGAATCCGTTATGATAAATGTGTATGGAATGCGTACCGATATGAAAATGAAAATATACGAATGGATTAAGTCTGCTTTATCAGTACCTTTACAGTTAGGTCTTTCTCAACGTCTTGGCAGCCTTGTCCAGCAGGAACTTGAACGTGCCGAACGGGCAGCATATGCATTACGCACGGCAATTCTCAAATTATCGCCTGAGTTTGAGAGGGAGGAAAAAAAACCACCTGCGAGACGAAAAAAGTGGGATACTCGGTCGATGTGTAACCTTGCAGATAGATGCGAGCGCGCATACTGGCAACACCTTGAATCTCGTTTTCATCCGTTAATGGAGTCATTCACCTCTCTGGATGAAGATGACCTGACCGATCTTGGTCTGATAGCCGATACTGCAAAAGACTGGCGTCTGACCGTTCGCAGGCTTGCTCAAGAACAATTCGAAATAGCTGCAGAAGATATGGATGCCGACGGAGATGCCCTTGAACGACAGGTTCGTTCCCGAACACGTATGAATAATATTCTTAAGGAGGTATTGTTATGACGCTTATCGTAAAGACACGAGAACAAGAATTCATCGCGCGAATTGAGAGGCTTGGTACCGACGAACTTGCGAAGCTGCGACGCGGATGCGGCGAACGCGATCCAGTCGAAGGAAGGTGCCCCTGGCTTATCGGTCTTGTTTACGGTGTTGCCAGTGAAGCCACCTCTTTTCTTGTTGCCAGCCTTCTGGCTCAATATAAAACGAGCCATATCCGCGCCGGTAATCACCGTGGTGAAGGCAACTTCGGCATCACGTGGAAACAGGCAGTTTTGGGCACGGATAGCAAATCGTTATTTCGACGGTTCAATATTCTTCTTGAAGCTGAGTATGATCCCTGGACCGGAGAAGGGGATTTACCGTATAGATTACGACAGATGGTTCGTTATGCCGCAGGCAAGGATATCGGGATTGACTGGTCTGTACTTCTCACTGACCTGAAGTTCTGGAACCATTCAGAAAAACGGGTACAAAAACGATGGGCTCGTAGTTTCTTTTCCAGCGAAGTGCAAGATAATAAAAATAATGAATTGAGCAAGGAGTAACAAAATGCTTATCGAAGTACACATACTGCAAAATCATGCTCCGGGAAATCTTAACAGGGATGATACCGGAAGCCCGAAGGAAGCCGTTTTCGGAGGGTATAAACGGGCACGTATCTCCAGCCAATGTCTGAAAAGAAGTATTCGTCGTTCAGGTATTTTTCAAGAAGAACTGAAAGACCTTCTTGCTACCAGAACTCGCAGCCTGCCGGAACTGGTTAGAAAAAACTTGATAACGAGTGGATTCGATGAGGAAATCGCCGCAATCGGTGCACGAAAGGTCAGCGGTTTCGGAACGAAAACTGGTGAGGAAAAATCACCGAATAGTACCGGACATTATCGGACTGGAGCTACCATTTTTTTAACAGACTCCGATATTGCGACAGTTTCTGATGTGGTTGCTTCTGCAGCAAGAGACTGCAAGGACATAAAAACATTTGAAAAAGTATCGGTGAAGGAACTGCAGCAGCAAGCTGAGGATAAAGGATTTCGACCGGTTTCAGTCGATATTGCCCTGTTCGGTCGAATGGTTACGAGTGACGCATTTGTTGATGTTGACGCTTCCAGCCAGTTCGCCCATGCCATCAGTACGCATAAGGTTGACCATGAGTTTGATTACTATACCGCTGTGGATGACATGGAAAGAGCTTCAGACGATGATGCAGGTGCAGGTGCGGATATGATTGGCGATATAGAATTCAATTCCGCCTGCTATTACAAATACTTCAATGTACATGTTGACGGTCTTATCGATAACCTCACCGGCAGGGCTTTTAAAAGAACGGTCAGTTCGGAAGACAAGAAGGAAGCGTGTCTGATCGCCAGAAAAGCGGTCAGAGCATTGATTGAGGCTGCCTGCCGGGTAACTCCCAGTGGTAAACAGAACTCATTTGCCGCCCATCAGTTACCCGGTATGGTCTGGATTGAGATCCGCGATAAAAACCTTCCGGTAAGTTATGCCAACGCGTTCTGCAATCCGGTATACGGTAAATCGGTTGATGGTCTTGAAGTACAATCAGAAAATGCCTTGAAAGAAGAGTGTGAGAAACTAACGGAAATGTACGGTCTGGAAGCCCGTAAAAGATTATTGTTGGCAAAAAAAGATGACTTTACGATACTCGGTGTTACTGCCTGTAAAAATCTTAAAACTCTCCTTGATGAAACAGAAAAGGAGATATGTTGTGAATGAATTGATACTATTGCTTTGGCTGAAAGGTCCCATGCAGTCATGGGGCACACGTTCACGCTGGGATGTACGGGATACGGGCCTGGAACCGACTAAATCAGGAATTATCGGCCTTTTAGGCTGTGCCGCCGGGCTTACCCGTAATGATCCTGAGCTTGAAAAACTTGATCACGTCCTTCTTTTCGGTGTGCGTTGTGATCTACCCGGTATAATATCTACGGATTTTCATACCGTTAAAGGCTACCACCGAACGGCGGATGGTAAATACAAGCACAGTAACGGAACTGCTGCGAGTCTGGAAACAGTAATGGAACACGGTGAAAATACAGTAGTCTCACTACGCGATTATCTGCACGATGCATCCTTTCTGGTGGGGCTTGCCGTGAAACCGGAATATCAGGAGCACAATGTAGACCTGCTCGTTCGACTCTCCGAACAATTACAACATCCCAGGTGGCCTTTATATTTAGGCAGGAAAGCGTGTGTGCCGACACGACCTGTTTTTCATCGTTTGACAGACGAGTATAAAGATCTGGAGACTGCTCTCATTTCAGAACCATGGGATGCACCGAGGTCTCTTCGACAACTCGAAGTACTCCGTAGAACCGGACAGACTGAAAAACTTGTCGCATGGATAGAACATGCAGATGGTGAATTTGAAAGGCAGGATGCCATGAGAGTAAACCAGCTTCGATTCTACGATTTTCGTCGATGTAAACGCATAGAGGTCGATACGGTAAAACTTCCAAAAAGTGCATTATGAAAGCACGGAGAACAGATTTCAAACCCCGTCACATGACAACTAAATACGTACCCGCTCAATTATCCTGATGAAAGGAGGAATCATGTATTTATCTTTGTTAAGGTTGAATTCCCGGTCACGGAGAGCCTTGACCGAATCATCACGTCCTTACGAACTGCACCGTTCGCTGCTCAAGGCATTCCCTGATAATGACGAAGGCGGTACCGGCAGGGTCCTTTTCCGCCTCGATACCGATGATGCAACAGGCGGAATGTCCGTACTTGTGCAAAGTGAAAAAGAACCGACATGGAATAATCTGAATGGTTTCAAAGACTTCGTAACAGACTGTAAATGCAAGGAGTTTTTACCGGAAGTAAAAGACGATCAAGTGCTTCGGTTCCGGTTGCGGGCCAACCCGGCCAAACGTTCGAAACAGACCGGCAAACGCGAAGGTATTTTAAAGACAGAAGACCAGATAGCATGGCTGGAGAAAAAAGGGGAAAAAGGCGGGTTTGAAATTCTCGATGTTAATGCCGTGAACGAAGGATATTCTCGAGACGGACTGACAGACTCAGATAACGAAAAGCACACCACTACCATGCTCTCGGTTCGTTATGACGGCCTGCTTCGTGTGATTGATGCAGATACTTTCCATGAAACGCTTCGCGACGGCATCGGTCCGGCAAAGGGGTTTGGTTTCGGTCTCCTCTCGATAGCTCCTGCGCGAGGTTGATGATGAGAACATTACATGAACTACCGCGTTTTCGCGACCGTTGGAGTTATCTTTATCTTGAAATGGGCAGGCTTGATGTAGATGCTGACGGACTTGGCTTTCACCAGGGTAACAGTATTGTGCCCGTACCTATTGACCAGCTCAGTGTGATAATGCTGGGACCGGGATCCACTGTGACGCATGCTGCAATCAAGTCACTCAGTCAGAATAACTGTCTGGTAGCATGGACCGGACAGGACGGAGTAAGACTGTATGCCGCCAGTATCGGCGGTACGTACAGCGCCCGGAGGCTTATCAGACAGGCGAATCTGGTATCCGATGAAGAACGCCGTCTTGAAGTAGCCTGGAGGATGTACCGGTTCCGTTTTAATGAGACCATTCCGCCGGTGGTGAGTCTTGAAAGTATTCGCGGCATGGAAGGACTTCGGGTACGCCGTGCTTACGCCGAGGCATCGGAAAAATACGGTGTTGAATGGAATGGGCGAAGATATGACCAGAAAGACTGGAGCAAAGGAGATCCGGTAAACCGCGCACTCTCTGCAGCTAATTCCTGTTTGTACGGTGTCTGTCACGCCGGTATTCTCTCTGCCGGATATTCTTCGGCTCTGGGGTTCGTCCATACGGGGAAAATGCTCAGCTTTGTTTACGACATTGCCGATCTGTACAAGACGGAACTCACCATACCGATAGCATTCAAGGCAGCATCGGAAAATCCTTCTGACCTGGAAAGGCAGGTGAGGCTGGAATGCCGGAAAGCTTTTTACGAATTCAAGCTTATGGAGAGAATATTACCCGACATTGCGGAGGTGCTTGGTGTTAGTGATGATACTGGAGAAGGTCCCGACGAGTTTGAGGGGCGCATTGTCACGCTGGCTGTTGGAACCGAAGACGGGAGTTTTTCTTGGGAACCCGAGCGCCCGGGTGAGGGATGAACTCTGGAATAAAGCAGTAAAAAAATCAAAGGAAAACGGCGCTGTACTACAGGTATGGACAGACCAGAATCCGCAGGGGTTTTCCTGGCGCCAGCATGGAGAAAGGGAAAGGACGTTTATTGACCTGGAAGGCTTGTTCCTGGTGAAAATAGAACGGAACGAATCTTCGGTCATTACGCAAAACGTCGATACTGAAAACGCGTAATCAGGCGTAACCGGTTTTCAGGTCACGCCTGATTTTCAGGGTATTCCCCACGCATGTGGGGGTGAACCG
>JAFGCW010000079.1 GCA_016932435.1 Dehalococcoidales bacterium
AAGCGAATTCGAATCGCTGTCTACACCTTGAAAGGGTGTCATCCTAGGCCTCTAGACGATGGGGGCATACCAGAAAATTATATCAGACAACCAGTCATACAGGCAATGCCGATGAGTGATAATAACACTGAACACAAAACCAAAGAGGTAAAAAAAGAGAGAAACTGGAAGAAGACGGCTCTCGATGTATTCATGATTCTTCTGGTGATCGCTATAACCGTCTGCCTTTTTTTATTCCGCGCCAAGGTGTCTGAACTCGGTAACTACGGATATCTCGGCGCTTTTCTCATCAGCCTGGTAGCGAATGCTACGATCATCCTTCCCATGCCTGGCCTTCTGATACTTATCGGACTTGGGGCGTCCTTCAACCCGATACTTGTAGCTGTGTTTGGCGGTATAGGAGGGGCGCTGGGTGAAATGACAGGATATATACTGGGGCGAGGCGGCCGGGGGATCACCTCGAATAATAAGTGGTACGCACGGGCGGAAGGATGGATGAAAAAGCGGGGATTCCTGGCAGTGTTCTGCTTCGCGCTGCTGCCGTTTCTTCCCCTGGACGTAGCCGGACTGATAGCCGGTGTGCTGCGTTATCCAATATGGAAATTCCTGCTGGCCTGCGCTCTTGGAAAAACGTTGCTGTACGTGATAATGATACAGACAGGTGCCTGGGGCTGGGATGCCCTGATAGATTTTATTACTTAAACCAACATTTTATCATTTATGATTCACTGATATCAATGTAAAAGTTATCTGCTTGATTTCTTTATTTTTATAAAGTATACTCGCTTTCGGTAAGACTTTTTCCAACCTTTGATTGCCGTATTTACCCGTTATGGTCTTCGGGAAGATAATATCCAGTACCTTGAAACGAGGTGTGAAATGAGAATACTTGGTATTGATCCGGGGACAATGTCTTTTGATCTTTGCCTGCTGGATGATGCTGAAATCACCTTCGAGGACAGCCTTCCGTCGACGCTGGTTGCCGAGAAACCGGAGGAATTCGCTGAAAAATGCCTTGATCTGAACCTTGACGTAATGATCGCTCCTTCCGGTATGGGACTTAATAATCGGAAACTAGAGGAACTCACCCAAAAAGAAATGTTCGAGATCCTGATAACCAGAGAAGGCGAGGAAGTACCGGTACTCCTGGGGATAAAAAAATTCCTTTCAATTGTTCGTGAAGCGGGCCTGGAGGTGTTTTTTTTACCCGGTATCATTCAGCTTCCTACCGTACCCAAATGGCGGAAATACAACAAGATCGATATGGGCACTGCGGACAAGATGTGTATCGGCGCTCTATCAGTCGAGACCGTGTCAAGGAAAAAAGAGACGGGTTATTCAGGCGTTAATCACCTGGTCGTGGAACTTGGCGGCGGCTACAATTCACTTATAACAATCGTCGACGGCAAGATAGTGAATGGAATTGGCGGTACCATCTTTCCCGGGCCTGGCTTTATGAATGCCGGCGCCATGGATGGGGAAGTTGCTTATCTATTGAACGGATTTGAAAAAGCGCTGCTGTTTGAAGGCGGAGTAGGGTATCTTGTTGATGACGGCAGCCTTAAGATAGAGAATTTTACACGTGAAGCTTACCCGGATGCGTTCGATACATTTGTCGAGGGCGTGCTGTTCGCTGTCTGCAGCCAGAAGGCGATCACACCAACAAATGAAGTATATCTTTCCGGGCGTCTGACCAGATATGATAATGTGTTTCTGCCGGTCAAATCACGCCTGGAAGATCTGGGTTATGTAGTAGAGCCACTGCCGCGACTTTCTCCCAGGACCAAGGAAGCCGCGCAGGGATACGCGATAGTCGGTAATGGAGTATACGGCGGTATTTACGAACCTCTGGTAAAACATATGGAAATAGATAAATCGGCAGGTTCCATACTCGACTACGTGTACTGGAAGGAGCGATTATGAATGGACCTATCTATATCGACTGGGTAATAACGAGCAAGTGCAACCTGAACTGCAAACATTGTGTGGGCATGGAAGAGGGTGAACTGACCCACGACGAATCAATAAAAGTAACGAATGATATAATCAGTCTCTCACCCCAGTGGGTAATCCTGGAAGGCGGAGAGCCGCTGATGCGTCCGGATATGTACGAGATAGGCAGGACTCTTTACAAAGCGGGAATCGATACCTATCCGATTACAAACGGTAATGCCTTTACCGATGAAGCCCTGGAAGAACTGGTTACTTTCTCACCGAAGATACTGTTCAGTATAGACGGGGCTACTGCCGAAGTATATGAATATACGAAAACGGGAGCCAGTTTCGACACAGTACAAGAGTGGATGAAGAAATGCGCGGAACGGGGATTATTCCACGGTATTACGGTGGTTTTATCGAAACTGAACATCGATCAGATAGAGGATCTGATTCGTCTGACAGAGGACCTGGGAGGAAAGAGGATAATTTTCCTTCCTCTGAAACCCTTCGGTGTGGATGAAACCTCGGTCGAGTATTATGAGAATAATGCTCTTTCTCCGGAAGAGCAGGAAGCTGCTATCCTGAGAATTTATCGATACAAGACCAGCCTGGACATGTTCTATGATGAGCCCTTCCTGTGGAATATCGCCGCAAAGCATGGTATTTCACTGAATACCTCCGACAGCGGAATTACCATACCTGAAATACAGGGATGTGCTTCTGCGTATTCTCTGTACATTCAGTCGAACGGGGATGTCCGTCCGTGCATGTTCGCTTCCGAGCAGCTTACCTTCGGTAATGCGGCAAAGGAACCGCTTGAGGAAGTATGGAACCGTATGCAGAACAGCGACATCATCACGAAATGGGTTAACCAGGAACAAAGGGTTGGTGCCTGTGGTGAATGCAATCAGTTCAATACATGCCGGGGGTGCCTGGCGCGTACTACAAGGCTGACCGGAGACCCCCTGAATTCTGATCCCTGTTGTCCGCTTGCGACTGCCCTGGTGAAGAGATAGGTGTTAACACAATTAAAGCCGCTTCTTAAGCGGCTTTAATAAATTCCTTTAGATTGATGTCCACCCCGGGTGGACTCGCAATGACACTGGTATTTTACCAGAAGTCGACCGGCATATAGCCTTCTCTTTCCTGGATAGCCTTCCTGATATCGGCTTTCTCCCTGTCGGTACATACCGGTTCTACGGTGGTTATCTTCTCACCTTCTTCGTTAACGTCTTTCTGCCAGTCAACGATATATCCTGGTACAAGGCAGTATACCCAGTCGTCGGCAATATTACAGCAGGCAGCTTCCATGATAACCTGACCTATCACATACATAACTTCCCTGCCGTTGTACGGAAGTCTTGTTTCCTGTTGAGGTGTATAGTACCCGGCAATTCCGAATACTATATTCTTACCGGGAGTCAGGTGAGTATACCTGGTTGTCGTAGTACTTACCATAGGAAATACCTGTCCTCTTGAAAATGCAGGTCTAGTCTACGGCGATTACTTCCTTTACTTCAGGAATTTCTTCTTTCAGTATCTTTTCAATCCCCATTTTCAGGGTTAAAGAAGCCATAGCGCAACCGTCACAGGCACCCTTGAGCTTAACCGATACGGTGCCGTCATCATCAACGCCTACTAACTCAACATCACCGCCGTCACGGATTAACATCGGTCTTACCATTCCCAGTATCTCTTCCACTTTCTCTTTCATAGAGGTATCCTCCTACAATGCTCCAAAACTAATTTTCTGATTCAAGCTTATCATAAGCCATACTTACGGTCAATTTACACTGTAATAATACACTGTTTGTGGAATCGATGATGTAACTTTTATCATCTCGTATCCCTCTTTTGCCATCCCGTACTTGATACGGGATCCATAGGAATCTCCATAAGTACGATCTCACTCTATTATTGTCAACTTTTTTACTTACGCCTTTTCATGGATTCCCGCTTTCGCGGGAATGACAAGAAAAGTATAGTGCGAGTGATATACTCCTGTTTCAGGAGAAAAAAACCAGCCAGCAAGGGTATTACAATCCGGTTTCTTCCGGCATGCCGAGGACGATATTCATATTTTGGATGGCTGCTCCGGAGGCTCCTTTTCCCAGGTTATCATAACGGGCAGAGAGAAGAATCCGGTCTTCATTACCGAAGATGAAAATATCCAGGTAATTCGTGTCATTGCAGTCGGTGAAGGTCAGGAATCCATTTACAAGGTCATCATCGGCCGGATAGGGCATCACTCTGATAAACTGTTCCCCGGAATAATAATCCGCCAGCATGTTTCGTATGTCTGCGGCAGATACTTTCTTTTCCAGGTGACTTACCACCAGCGGAATAGATATGATCTCACCCTTGTAAACATTTACCACGGTCGGACTAAAGACCGGGGGGCGCGTTAATCCGGGGTATCTGGTCATTTCAGGCAGATGCTTATGGTCGAGTTTGAGTGAATAAGGTCGGGGATTCCTGATATAGTCCGGTGAATCCCCGGTCTCGTAATCGGCTATCATCGATTTTCCGCCGCCGCTGTATCCTGCTACGCCGTGGACGGTAACCGGGTAATCCGGTGACACTATTCCCTGTGACACCAGGGGATGAAGCATCAGGATAAATCCGGTAGCGTGGCAGCCGGGTACAGAGATTCTCTTCGATTCTTTGATCAAGTCACGCTGGCCTTTTTTGAGTTCCGGAAGACCGTATGCCCAGCCGTCCGCGACCCGGTGTGCTGTCGAACCGTCGATAATACACACCGAGGGACTCTTGACCATACTGACGGACTCACGGGCGGCGTCGTCAGGAAGGCAGAGAAAGGCTATATCCACGCTGTTAAGCAGTTCGGCCCGGGCGTTCGGATCCTTGCGTTTTTCTTCGGGTATCTCGATTATTTCAACGTCGCTGCGGTCAGCCAGGCGCTCCCGGATTTTCAGGCCGGTAGTACCGTGCTGGCCGTCGACAAATACTGTTTTATTCATACTATATTCCTTATATTTTATCATCCAGCTTAACTGCACCTTCACACACTGCTTCCAGCGTATTAAGCTGTTCACTGGTCCCCATAATAATCAGGCTGTCACCTGCCGTTACCTTTTCGTCGGAGGGAGGATTTGGTACCAGGATGCCATTCTTACTATTTAGTGCCAATATCGTTGCCCTTGAACACCTTCGTATCTCCTCTATGGTAAGTCCGTTGAGAGAGGAATTTGTATCGATGGCAACGTTTTCCATTTGGAGTTCGGGACCGCGCCGGCGGGATATGGTATCGAGGAAATCCATTACTGTTGGACGGAGGGCAAGCATTGCCATACGCCTGGCACCGATACTGTTAGGTGAAACGATTCGGTTAGCACCTGTTCGCCTGAGTTTTTTCTCCGCTTCAGAATCCGAGGCTCTTGCCGTGATGAATAATGACGGGTATAAACCACGGGCAGACAGAGTAATATAGGTGTTATCGATATCGGAGCCAAGTGCTGCTACGAGCCCTCTTGCCTTTTCAATTCCGGCTTCTTTGAGAGTTTCATCGCTGGTGGCGTCGCCTTGGATATACAGGTAGCCTTCCTGTTCGGCCCGAGCAGCGCACTCAGGTCTGTTATCTATTACAACGAACGACACCTCTTCTTCTTTGAAAATATTAGCGATTTCTTCTCCAACTCTGCCAAAGCCGCAGAGAATGAAGTGATCTTTTAGCTGATTTATTTTGTTTTCCATTCTTCTCCTCCCCAGGGTAGCGCCGATATTTCCTTCGATAATATAGGTTATTATTCCCGTCAGTGTGTAGAAAGCCCCGCCCATACCTCCCAGGATCAGAAAAATACTGAATATTCTTCCTCCGTCTGATAGCGGATGAACCTCTCTGTAACCGACCGTAGTTATAGTGGTGATAGTCATAAATATAGAGTCCAGGAAAGACCAGCCTTCGATAGTTTCATACCCGATAGTCCCTATTGCTATTATCGCTACCAGGGCTAGAATTCCCCATACGACCTTATGGAGTGACTTCATATTTTCCTGCCTGTTTCAGGTAATCGTGTTAGAAAAATAATATCACAGAGGGTAATTTTTAACAAAGAATAACAGAGACAGTCCGTGACTCTTACCGGTTTCCCTGGTGTTCTTTAGAGTCTGTCTGAGGCGGACTCTTTATAGTGAAGTATGCAACAAATTGATAGTGTACTTCATACAATGATATAATTATGACTGAATATTTTGTGAGGAAAGCGGGGGGACAAAGTCCGATCCGGACTGAGCCTCCCTTTTAATTTGGAAAGGTTGGGACAGGAGGGGGTGAGGTTGATGGATTTTACCTATCAGCAGGCTCTGGATTACCTGTATAGTTTCATCGACTACGAATCAATGCCCAGGCCCCGCGACGCAGAACACTATGACCTGAGGCGTATGGATGAATTACTGGAAAGGCTGGGCAATCCTCATCTCAAAGCCAGGACCGTTCATATAGCGGGAACCAAGGGTAAAGGCAGCGTTGCTGCAATGATAGCTTCCGTCCTGACAAATTCAGGTTACCGGACGGGTCTTTACACCTCTCCGCATCTCCATACTTTTAACGAACGTATCCGAGTGAACGGAGTACTAATAACCGATGAGGAAATAGCTACTCTGGTAAAGAAGATGCAACCGGAAGAAGAGGCGGTCGATAAGAAATCGACCTACGGGAAGCTTACGACGTTCGAGCTGATAACGGTTTTGGGATTTATGTACTTCGAAATGAAGAACGTGGATTTTCAGGTTATTGAAGTGGGACTGGGCGGCAGGTTGGACGCGACCAATGTTGTCCAGCCGGATGTCAGTGTGATCACGACAATTGGTTTCGACCACATGGAAGTCCTCGGTAACACAATTACCGAGATAGCAACTGAGAAAGCCGGGATTATAAGGCAGAATGGTATTGTGGTGTCTTCGTCACAGGTTGATGAGGCTGATAAAGTAATAAGCGGAGTATGTGCTCAAAAAAACGCCGAACTGATAAAGGTGGGCAGCGACGTTACCTACCAGGGTCAGGAATACGATATTAATGGACAGAAGTTAAGAGTGAATGGCAGACGAGACACATATGAATTGACCATACCGCTGATCGGCGATCACCAGCAGATAAACGGGGTAACAGCGGTAGCGACTCTTGAAGTACTCGCTGAAAAGGGATTTGCCATCACCAAAGAAAGCATGCGTGACGGTCTGGCGAAAGTAAACTGGCCGGGACGGCTGCAGTTATTAAGTACAAAACCTTTGCTGGTGGTAGATGGTGCTCATACTCCGGAATCAGCACGCAAAATGCGTGAATCACTTGAAAAGTATTTCACCTTCGATAAGGCGATAGTAATTATCGGCAGTTCATCAGATAAAGATATATCAGGGATAGTCGAAGAATTGACACCGTTATTCAGCAAAGCGGTTATTACCCGTTCCATTCATCCGCGGTCGATGCCCGCAGATACTATTGTAAAAGAATTCCAGAGCAGGGGAGTGGAAACTGTTGTCGTCGAGGATTTTTCTGAGGTTCTGTCAGCAGCGTTATCAATGGCAGGGGAAAATGACCTGGTTTGTGCTACCGGTTCACTTTTCATAGTCGCCGGGATTATCGAGGAAGCGAAGAGACAGGGATTATCAACATAAATAAAAGAGGTGTATATCCTCATTGGATGACTCGGATAACCCGTTAGAAAACCGGTCAAAATACGATAAAGACTGGACACAGGGAAGCGTTGTCCGCAACCTGTGGTCTCTCTCCTGGCCATTGATGATAGGGGCCAGTCTTAACCAGATAGGTCCCACTATCGATATGATATGGGTCGGCAGGCTGAGTGCCGCTGCAATCGCGGGAGTCGGCGTGGGCGGAATGGCGGTGATGATGATGAATTCGGTTCTTATGGCACTCGCAATGGGGTCGAGAGCCATCATCGCCAGATATATAGGCGCCGGAAATGAAGCAGGGGCGGTCCACGCAGCCAGGCAGGCATATCTCGTTGCAATCATTTTTGCTTTTATCATGGTACCTGTCGGACTGTTGCTGCCAGAACCGATAATGAACCTTTTCGGAGTTGAAGACGATGTCGTTGTCGAAGGTACGAAGTACCTTCGCATTCTACTCACAGGCTCGGCAGCCATGGTTCTTTGGATGATGACGGAAAGCATAATGCAGGCTTCGGGTGATAGTATGTCGCCGATGAGAATAGCCGTTGTCTTTAGGATCGTTCATGTAGGTCTTTGCCCGATGTTGATTTTCGGATGGTGGATATTTCCGGAACTGGGGGTAAGTGGTTCGGCATTAACTAACGTAATAACCCAGGGTGTGGGTGTAGTAGTGGGGATGTGGTTTCTCTTCAGTGGCCGGAGCAGGCTGAATATGAATTTAAAGAATGTATACTTCGATGGTGCAATGATCAAGCGTATCGTGAAGATAGGAGTCCCGGTAATTATCAGCAATATGCAGCGAAGCCTGGGCGACATAATTATAATGTGGTTTATCGTTCCCTTTGGAACCGTTGCGGTCGCATCGCACACGATATGGCAAAGAGTGATGATGTTCTCCATGATGCCGGCGATGGGATTCGGCACTGGCGCCGGAGTACTGGCTGGCCAGAACCTGGGTGCTAACCAGCCTGACCGTGCCGAAAAAAGCGGCTGGCTGGCGGCAGGAGTCGTTCAGGGGTGGATGCTTTTTTTCGCTGTGGCGATACTGATCTGGGCGGAACAACTGATAGGTATATTCGGTCCGGAGCCTGACGTCGTGGCTCTGGGCGCCGATTTTCTCCGGATCGGGACTGCAGGTATGCTGCTGTTCGGTCTTGAACCTGTGCTGATGTCTGTATTGTCCAGTGTAGGAGATACCATTCCTCCGATGTTTGTCACGGTCGGTGCTTTCTGGATATTCCAGATTCCGCTTGCATTTGTACTATCGAAATATACCGAATTCGGTGTATATGGTGTCAGGTGGGGTATGGTTATCGGAATGATAGCCTCGGCGGTTTTTATGGGATTGTATTTCAAGACCGGCAGGTGGAAGAAGAAGCAGGTATAGCAGCCGATATTCCATTGTCTGCAGGATTTCCACATTATTAGTAAGCAAGCATGTTCTCAAGGAAGGAGTAACTTACGAAAGACTACGATGATATAGATATAAAAGAGACTTCAAAGGATTTCCAATATACCGGCGGCAGGTTCGACAGGGACTGGACCCAGGGTGGAATATTGAAGAACCTGCTGTCTCTCTCCTGGCCGATGGTCGTTACCAACACAATCATGATGTTGGGTCCTACCATCGACATGATATGGGTAGGAAAACTTGGCCAGGCGGCTATCGCTGGTGTCGGCGTTTCCGGAATGGCGGTGATGCTGCTTAACTCAATGATGATGGGACTGGCGCAGGGAATGCGAGCCGTAATTGCCCGGTTCGTTGGCGCGCGGGATTTCGATGGTGCCAGTCATGCTGCCCGTCAGGCTTTTGCCATATGTGCCGTTTTTTCATTCGTAATGGCGATAATCGGTATGTTCTGTGCAGAAGGAATATTGGTACTGCTGGGACTCGAAGCCGATGTAGTCGCAGAAGGTGCAGTGTATCTGCGGATCCTGTTTGTTGCTTCAGTATCTATGTCTTTTAGAATGCTTATCGAGAGCATCATGCAGGCCTCGGGTGATACAGTCAGTCCGATGAAGATGACGATTGGTTTCAGGATTATCCATGTCATACTTTGTCCCTTCCTTATTTTTGGCTGGTGGATTTTTCCTGAAATGGGAGTCAGTGGTGCTGCCCTGACCAATGTGATAGCACAGAGTATCGGAACGGCAATCGGTATATGGTATCTTTTCACCGGCCGTACCAGGATTAAAGTGTCTTTTAAGGATTTCAAACTCGATTTTACAATGATATGGCGAATTGTCAGGATCGGGATACCGGCGCTTGTTTCCGGTCTGCAAAGAAATGCTACCCAGATGATAATAATGTGGTTCGTCGTTCCTTTCGGGACGGCGGCGGTGGCAGCCCATTCACTGAACCAGAGGATAGAGATAATGATGCTGATGCCTACCTTCGCGCTCGGAATGGCAAGCGGCGTACTGGCAGGACAGAATCTCGGTGCCGGGAAACCGGACAGGGCGGCGAAAAGCAGCTGGATGGCAGTAGCCCTGGTTGAAGGTATTATGATCGTTTTATGTTTGGTGCTTGTATTCACGGCTGAATATATAGTGCAGATTTTTACTACCGAACCGGAAGTGATAAAAATCGGCGCGACGTACCTGAGAATCGGCATACTGGGCTATATCTTACTAGGTTTCGTAGCAGTGCTGATGAATTCACTATCCGGTTCAGGTGATACTTTGCCGCCGATGATAGTAGCTATGTCTACGGTCATGGTCGTGACATTACCGATGGCCTTTTTCCTTTCTAAGTATACCTCTCTCGGTGTTTATGGAGTCAGATGGGCAATGGCGGCTGAAATGGTTGTCCAGGCGATTATATTCACTATATATTTCCGAACGGGAAAATGGAAAACTAAGTATGTGTAGAGAAAGTACGGCTGATTTTGGATTTATCAGGCAGGATGGAGTAACCTAAATATATGGATAACGAAAAGGATGGTGCCCGGTTCGGGGGAAGTAGAGCCGATAAAGACTGGACTCAAGGCAGTATAATACGCAATCTCTGGTCTCTATCGTGGCCGATGGTTATCACCAACAGTATTATGATGCTGGGTCCTACCATAGACATGATATGGGTTGGTAAACTTGGTTCCGCATCGGTTGCCGGAGTCGGTGTTTCGGGAATGGCGGTGATGATGGTTGGCGGGGCGATGATGGGACTTGCAATGGGGATGAGAGCAGTGATCGCCCGTTATATTGGCTCCGGGGATAACCGCGGTGCCGTTCATGCAGCCCGGCAGGGTTTCACCATAAGCGCCAGTTTCGCTACCGTTATGGCATTGATCGGAATTTTCCTGGCAGAGAAGATATTGCTTCTCTTCGGACTAGAACCCGAGGTTGTATCAGAAGGCGCAGCGTATATGCGTATCCTGTTCATCGGTATGATAGCAATGTCGTTCCGTACGATAGCCGAGGGTATTATGCAGGCCTCGGGTGATACCATCAGTCCGATGAAGGTTACCATCGGTTTCAGGATTTTTCACATTGCTCTATGCCCGTTCCTCGTTTTCGGTTGGTGGATATTCCCGAAAATGGGAGTCAGCGGCGCGGCGGTAACGAATGTAGCTTCTCAGAGTATTGGTACCGCTATTTGCCTGTGGTTCCTTTTCAGCGGTCGTACCCGACTGAAACTGGATATGAAGGATTTCCGCATTGATTTACCGATGATATGGCGAATTGTCAGAATTGGATTTCCGGCGATGATGTCAGGTCTGCAGCGGAATCTCAGCCAGTTTTTCGTCATGTACCTGGTAGCGCCTTTCGGTACGGCGGCTGTTGCGTCCCATACCATTAACCAGCGAGTAGAAATGATAATGATGATGCCGGCAATGGCTTTCGGAATGACAAGCGGGGTACTGATGGGACAGAACCTTGGGGCAGGCAAACCGGACAGGGCGGAGAAAAGCACATGGTTTGCCATAGGGATGGTGGAAGTATGGGTTGTCATTGCTTCCCTGATACTACTGATATGGGCAGAAAATATTGTCAGTATATTCAATTCGGAACCTGCCGTAGTTGAAACGGCGTCAATGTTCCTTCGTATTGCGGCGGCGGGTTATTTTGTACTGGGATTCCAGGCAGTAACGATGAATGCCCTAGCCGGAGCCGGTGATAATATACCCTCAATGATCACGAATATTTTTGCGATCTGGTTTGTCTCGATGCCGCTGGCGTTCTTCCTGCCGAAATGGATACCGGAACTCGGTGTGTACGGCGTGAGATGGGGAATGGTTGCCGGTGTGGTAATACCGGCGATTATCCTGACGATCTATTTCAGGAGGGGACGCTGGAAAAAGAGGCAAGTGTAAAACTCAAGAAAAATATTACCGAGGGTACAGGGAAAAATCCCTCGATGATTGAATTACTCTAAGCGTGAATTTACGGTACCAGGTCAAACTGCGTAGTGAGAGCCTCCTCCGGAAGCATACTGGTGAGAATTTTCTCAAGAGCCATTGTATGGCTGCAGGTTTCCCAGGTCGAGAAGAAGTGACAGGTGCAGTGCCAGGTGCCATCACGATATGAAATCTCGTAACTGTCGTTTTCTCCGCGAAAACTGACCGTGAGTTCGGAGAAGGTGATTCTGTCTTGTTCCTCGGCATACCGTTTGGCTTTTTCGATTTTGCCTATCAGGCTTGACTGCATTGACGCACCTCCTTATAAATAAAAAACGCCGACTATATTAGTCCGGCGTATGTCTTCATCCCAGTTTCAACAATCGTTTTCAGTATCATCCTAATCCATACCCATATGAGCATCCTGAAGTAATATTATTCTACTCCTTTTTTTACCGAAAGTCCAGAAAAGTCTATACAGAAAATTTGGAATATTAGCATCGCTTTTGTCTCTTAACATCTCTCTTTTAGAAATCGATTGTCTCGATTATTATGTTCCTGTAGAATGTTGGATACGGGAGGAAAGATTGAAAGTTCTACTGCAGCGTGTGACCGACGCTTCGGTGACTGTCGATGGCGAAGTAGTCGGTAGTATAGGGCAGGGGCTGGTTGCATTCGTCGGGGTCGCCGAGGGTGATTTTGAAACGGACATTGATTACCTCGTACCGAAGATGAAAGGTCTCCGGATATTCCCTGATGAAGAAGGAAGGTTTAATATTTCAGTTGCCGATATCGGCGGCGAACTACTGGTTATCAGCCAGTTCACGCTTCTCGCCGATACAAGGAAAGGCAAGCGTCCCAGCTTCACCGGAGCGGCATCGCCGGAACAGGCTGAACTCCTGTTCGAAAAATTCGTTGAAAAAACTCGGGCTACCGGACTGAGGGTCGAAACCGGACGTTTTCAGCAATACATGCAGGTTGAGATCCATAACGACGGACCTGTAACGATAATGCTGGACAGCCGGGATAGATTGCGAAGCAGGCGTGAATAATAGTCGATCGAACTGGGACTCTCACTGGGGTGAGGAATCCCTGAGGAGATACTGGCAGGAACCGGCAGGTGAGATCATCAGGTTAAGGGACTCACTGGACAGGCAGACGATACGGGATGTTCTCGACCTGGGGTGCGGTATCGGTCGGCATGCGATATTATTCGCGGAATCAGGTTTCACAGTAACGGCGGTAGACGATTCACAGAATGCTCTGGATATACTCAGAGAGAAAGCGTCTGAAAGACAGGTAACTATTACCTGTATCAAGGGTTCTTATACCGAAGATATTATCTCCGATAACTCATTCGATTTCGTTATTGCGTATAACGTTCTTTATCACGGATATAAGGGAGATTTTGACAGGAGTATACAGATTGTTTACCGGTATCTCAGACCGGGAGGAGTATTCTTTTTTACCTGCCCCACACGGCAGGATGATAAATACGGTAATGGCGAAAAGGTGGCTGAGAATACATATAAATCACTTAACAGTGTCCATCCCGGAGATATTCATTATTTTGCCGACGAGGACGATATTGCCTATTTCCTGCGGGAGTTTCCCGGATATGCATTCGACAGGGAAGAACACAACTGGAATAACGAGGGTACCAGGCAATTCAGCTCAAGCTGGCATATATTGGCGAATAAGTAAGAACCTGTTGGAATAACTTCAATTTATTGTCTTGTTCTGCTATAGTATATCCACTTTACTGAAGACGGTAGAATTCCTCATCGAACATAAAAAAATACTGGAGGGAATATATGTCCGAGAAGACTGTAGAAGAAAGAATAGAAGCATTTGAAAGTCAGCTTAAACAACAGTCCGAATACATTGAAGCCCTGGAAAAGAAACTGACAAAGCTCGACGATATCGAGGCTATTAAACGATTGCAGAAGGCGTATGGCTACTATGTCGAACACTGGATGTATGAAGAGATAATAGACTGCTTTTCTGACGGATCGGGAGTGTATTTGAACTGGATAGAGGGCGTCTGGAAGGGTAAGGAAGGAGTAAGGAGATATTTTACGCACGGCGGTAAAGCTACTCCGACGCCGTCCGGTTTTTCACACCAGCTTATGCCTACCAGCGGACTAATAACGGTCACTCCTGATGGCTTGACTGCGAAAGGTCGATGGTACGGATTCGGAGCTATCTTTAACTCGGACGAAGGAAAAGTGGAGAAAGCCGAGTTCACCAGCGGTATCTATGAAGTGAACTACGTAAAAGAAGACGGTGTCTGGAAGATACGCTCGTTCGACTGGGTGATACCCTATGTCGTGAGAATAAATGAAATGTGCGAAGGACCGGAGATTCGCAGCCGTCGAATCATTAATGGTGCCGGAGAGGGCGGAGCCTTCATTCCTGATCCGGATACTCTGCTGGATGAGAAGGACCTGCGCTATGTTTCAGGCTATGTGTTCCCCTTCCACTATCCACATCCGGTTACAGGGAAAAAGACATCCGAAGAAAAACGTAACGCCCAGCTTAAACCTCTAAAACTGGAATGAGAGTTATAAAATTATCCAGTACCAGGGTCATCAGGTGCATTTTATGAATTACACATTCCGGATCGAGGAAAAGGAGCATGTAATATGAAAGAGAGAAAATATGGGAAATATTTCCTGATCGAACCTGAGCTGATAAACAAGCCTAAGATCCCTATGGCATATCCTAGTACATACGTTGACAGTGCATCCCATTTTGGTAAACAAGTAAATTTTTCCATGGCATGGAGATACATTAAAGAGCCTATCCTCTTTGACCGGATACCACATTCCCATGATTTCGATGAATTCCTTTGTTTCCTGGGAGGAAATCTGGAGAATATCTTCGACTTCGATGCTTCGATAGAACTATCCATGGGCGAAGAAAAGGAGTTATACCTCATCGAGCAACCTACAATAGTCTATATCCCGAAAGGATTTATCCATACTCCACTGACATTCAAACGAGTTGATAAACCGGTTCTTTTCCATCCAATCGCTTTAACACCGAATTACTATAGCAAGTTCGAAGAAAATATAACATTCCATAAATAAGAACAGTAATCTGTATAGTCATAATTGATCAGTAAAAAATGTAATGAAAATGGAGGTATAAGATATGAATATCGAGGAATTGGAAGCAAAGATTGAAGAACTCGAGATAAAAGTAGAGTCACTTCAACGATTACAGGATATCGAAGATATCAAGAAACTCCAATATGCTTATGGTTATTATTTAATGAACTGGCTGCACGAGGAGTTAATCAACTGTTTTTCAACCAGTCCGAACACTACGCTTGAGTGGCCACAGGGGACTTTCATAGGAGCTGACGGACCTCGTCGTTTCTTCGGCAATATCAATACCGAGAACGATCCTGAGTTCATGCATCAGATGATGCAGATATCAGGTATTATTGACATTGAACCGGATGGTGATACCGCTAAGGGAAGATGGTGGGGATTCGGCGCAATGGCGATTCCCGCCGGATCCATGGAGGTGCCCGGAGGAGAAGGAGTCGGTCAATCGATAGGCTGCGGTATCTATGAGATGGTATATATTCGTGAAAATGATGTGTGGAAAATTCTTAAAATAAAGTGGGTACCCGTATACAGCGGAACACTTGAAGAAGGGTGGGTAAAACCGAACCGTAGATCAAAAGCCAAGTCTGATCCCATTAACAGCAGGGGATTCCCGGAATCCTGGCATCCCGATAGAGGTCCGGATCCTGTCGATTATAGTTATCCGTCAGGTCGCATACTTCCATTCCATTATCCTCATCCTGTAACTGGTAAGAAAACGTCCGAGGAAAAACGTAACTCCTAAGGTCGCTATAGTTATCATGAATGAACGCATATATCTACCTGAGATATCTATTTACCTCAGGTAGAAATACAGGTATATTAAAAGACCGAATCCCATGTGTTTAGTAAAACCTTCCCAAACCACGATAATAAGGTTGTAGGAAGTTAGTCTATTGCGACATATTGCAAATATTCTTCGGTTCTGTTATAGTAATTCCACTGTTCTCAAGAGGATCCGAAATTATGGATAATGCGAGGGATATAGCTGGTCAGTTAAGCCGGCAGGGATACAGGATAACTCCTCAGCGCATGATGATACTGGAGAGTATCGAGAACAGTGATACCCATATCACTGCGGAAGACATCTACGCCCAGGTGATTGAGAAGTATCCCCGGGTCAATATATCAACCGTCTACAGAACCCTCGAGCTGCTGAAGCAACTCGGGCTGATCTACGAGATCGATCTTGGAGAAGCGAAGATAGGGTATCATCCCGAGAATAAAGGGCATCACCATCATCTTATCTGCCGGAAGTGCCATTCCATTATCGATATCAATGAATCAGCTCTCTTCTCGGTTAAAGCCGTATTACTCCAGGCGTTTAATTTTGACGCCGACCTGAAACATCTTGCCCTGTTCGGACTTTGTGAGAAATGCAGAAAAGAGTAATTTTTTCATTTGTTACTTGCAATTAATTGCAAGTAACAACATACATAGTTACAGGAGGTAGTATGAGTAACGAAGAAGAAAAAATAAGGACGCTACTGGATTACTGGATAGAACATAATAACGAACATGGTCAGGAATTCAGAGAGTGGTCTGAGAAGATGAAAGACGCTGACAAACCGGTTGTGTCGGCGGAACTGTTACAGGCATCTATGGAGATGGACAAAGCGACCGAACACCTGTTAGCTGCCCGTGAAAGATTATAACAAGGGGGGGTACGATGTGTTTGTCAAAAGCTTATATTGCTAAAAATGGTGAAAATCAATTACTTATCGAAAATGTATCTTCGGTACGATTGGAAGACGGCAGAATACTGTTAAACACGCTTTTCGGTGAACATGAAGAGATCAAGGCAGAGATTAAAGAAATCGATTTTATGACTCACCGTATACTTCTGGAAGAAGCTGTGTAGGTGAGCGTGATTTCTAGTATCAAAAATAGTGGTATTGATTATTCAGAATCAGGAGGTTAAGTATGAAAAGGTACAGGATATTGACGGTCATTACAGCGGTTTGCCTGTTACTGGGTACATTGTTAACCGGATGTTCAGGAACGGATGACACTCGTGTGAAGGTGGTGACCAGTACCTCACACCTCGAACAACTTGTACAAACGATAGGTGGGGATGCGGTCGATGTAATTAACATCGTGCCACCTGCTTCGCATCCCGGAGATTTTGATGCGAGTCCAGGCGATATCAGGAAGCTTGCCGATGCTGACCTGTTTCTATGGCACAACTGGCCGGGAGAGGTGTACGTGCCGGCTTTGATCGAATCGGCTGATAATCCTGATATGGAAGTGGTAACGATTGAAATCCAGGGAAGCTGGATGACGCCCCCGGTACAGCTCCAGGCAATCGACAAAGTAACCGAGGTATTAGGCCAGATCGATGAAGATAATGCGGCTGAGTATGAGAAAAATGCCGAAGCATATAAAGAAGAGGTCCGGGCTGCCGAGGCAGAAGTTAAAGGTATGTTGTCTAAAGAATCCTTCTCGGAGGTAAATGTACTTTGTGCAGGATGGCAAGCTGGATTTATCGGATGGTGTGGATTTAACATCGTAAAAACATACGGCTTGCCGGTGCCACCGACACTTGGCGAGATCGAGGAACTGATTGGTCTGGGTAGAGAAGCCGGAGTAAGCCTCGTTATAGATAACCTTCATGATAATCCGGACTCGGGAAAACCTATAGCAACTGAACTGGGATGTAAAAGGGTGGTATTATATAACTTTCCGGGTGTTGATGAGTCTACAGACACATGGATAGAAACACTCAAGACAAACATCGATTTGTTAATGGAAGCTGTATCCGAATAAGATAGAGGTTACGTTGTAGAAAGCGAATGACAGAACCTGTAATAAAAATTGATAATGCGGTGGTTTCTTACCGCGAGGATGTTGCTCTGCGCGGAGTATCGATCGAAATATATCCCGGAGAGTTTGTCGGTGTAATCGGGCCGAACGGCGCTGGTAAGACTACGCTTCTGACAATCGTTAACGGACTCGGTAAACTCGTCAGCGGTAAAGTGAGAGTGCTGGGCAGTCCGGTTTCTTCAGGAAACGAACATGCACTCCGGAAAAAGGTAGGTTACGTCGCTCAGCTTGAAAATATCGACCCGAGGATGCCTATGCATGTCCGCGAAGTGGCGATGATAGGCAGGTACGGTGTCCTGGGCTTGTTTAAAAGACCGAACAGGGATGACTGGAAGATAGTCGATGAGATGCTGGAACTCGTGGGAATGACCCATCTTGCCGACAGACCGATAGGCCATCTCTCCGGAGGTGAGCAGCAGCGGGTAGCCATTGCCCGATGCCTTGCCCAGGAGCCTTCGCTGTTCCTCCTGGATGAACCTACTGCTTCGCTGGACTGGAAAGCCCAGACCGAAATACTCGACCTGGTAAAGCAGATCCATGATACACGGAAACTGACAACGCTGTTCGTTACTCACGACCTGGATGCAATGCCGCATACCTGCGACCGGGTAGTGCTGATGAAAGATGGATTGATAGCGGGAGACGGTTCTCCCGAGGAAATGATATCGACTGAGATGATCAGTGAACTCTTCGGGATAACCGCATCGGTGGTTAAGGAACGCCAGCCGCATATACATATTGACAGCCGCAAACACGAAAAGGAGTAATTGCGTGGACTTTTCAATATTCGGATACCAGTTCATGCAGAATGCGATATTATCGGCATTCCTGGGTGGTATCGCCTGTTCTGTTATTGGTGTTTTCGTGGTGCTGATGCATATGCCCTTTATCGGTGTAGCGATGTCGCACGCGGCCTTTGCCGGAGCGTTGATCGGACTCTGGGTTGGTATCGATCCGCTGATAACTGCACTGATTTTAAGTTTGCTGGCGGCGGCGGTTGTCGGTCCGCTTGCCGACCGGGGAGAGTTAAGTCCGGAGACATCACTGGGCGTTATTTTCTCCCTGATGCTCGGCCTGGCATTTCTTTTCATGGGACTCATGCCGTACGCCAGGGCAGGCGCAATGGAACTACTCTGGGGCAGTATCCTGACGAACACTACCAGCGATATCGTAATACTTTTAATCGTGACCGTTGTAGTTGTCGGACTCGTCATTGTGTTCTACAAGGAGATACAGGCTACCGTATTTAACCGCGGAATAGCGTTATCCGTAGGATTGCCGGCAACACTGATCCTTTACGGTATTTTGTTTCTTACAGGAGCGACGGTTACGGCGAGCCTCCGGTCCATCGGTGGTCTGCTGATTTTCAGTCTCATACTGAATCCGGCTGCTGCTGCTTACCAGTTGACCTACAGTATGAAAAAGATGTTTCTGCTGGCGGCGGTTTTCGGAGTAGTATCCAGCTGGGCCGGACTCTTTTTCTCCTACCTTTTCGATATTCCCAGCGGTGCGACGATAGTTATTACTTCGTCGATTATCTTCCTTGTAGCAGCTGTATTTTCTCCCAAGAGAAAAGTCAAGGGATGGAAAGGAATGTTGCCGGTGAAAGAGGATATCAAACCGGGAACAGGAGTATCGGATGACAGATAACAGACAATACTGGGAACAGAGATTTGGCGAAGAGGGTATGATCTGGGGAGAAACTCCCAGTAAGACAGCCTATTATGCCCTGGAGATATTTCGCAGCCACGAAATCAAGAGGATTCTTGTTCCGGGATCGGGTTACGGCAGGAATACGAAGCTGTTTTCTTCGTCAGGATATGAAGTAACTGGCGTAGAGATATCCGAAAAAGCCTGCACTATGGCTAAGCTGTTCAATCCGGATACAATGTTTTACCAGGGATCGGTTCTCGATATGCCGTTCGATACAAATTTATATGATGCCATTTATTGTTTTAACGTTCTTCATTTTTTCCTGGAAGATGACAGGAATTTATTTCTTAAGAATTGTGCTGAGAAACTGAAGAAAAACGGACTGATGTTCTTCACGGTTTTTTCAGATGAAGAATCAAACTTCGGACAGGGAAACGAAGTAGAAAAGAATACATTCGAAACTCGACCAGGCAGACCAGCCCATTATTATACTGAAGTTGATCTGCTAGAGCAATTTAAAGATTTCAACATTGGTGAGAAGGGTGTATTACCTGATCCGGAAGATCACGGAGGTAAATCTCATACTCACGTTTTACGATATGTTCTGGCAGTGAAATAGATAGATACTTCATGGAGAAAGATATAGAGATGTTGAGAGAGTATTTTAACAGCAGGGCTGACATCTGGGATGAAGATGTCGCCGAGAAGGATACGAATAAACTGAGACAGATGGCTGAAAGACTGGAACTTAAACCGGGATCTGCCGTTCTCGATGTCGGTACGGGTACGGGTGTCTTTTTACCCTACCTGCTGAAAAATATCGGCGAAAACGGTAAGATTGTAGCACTTGATCTGGCTGAAGAAATGCTGGCAAA
The DNA here is from genome assembly GCA_016932435.1 of Dehalococcoidales bacterium. The sequence goes on from JAFGCW010000079.1 coordinate 20,395, forward strand.
AGCCAGGGCTAAATATCCGAATACAAACATAGAATTTCTTCACGCAGATATCATGGATTTACCGATATATGAAGAGATGTTCGATTCGGTCGTCTGTTATTCCAGTTTTCCTCATTTTCAGGACAAGAATAAGGCGCTAACGGAGATGAAACGGGTGATGAAATCCGGCGGCAGGATTATAATCTGCCATACTTCCAGCCGCGACCATATTAACGGAATACATTCCACGCTTCCCGGTGTGGAAAATGACCTGCTTCCCTCTCCTGATGAAATGCGTAGTTTATTATCGGACGCAGGATTCACCGTAGTTAATATCGAGGAAGATTCGGAAAGCTACCTCGCAGTTGGGGAAAAGCCTGAGTAAGGTTACTCAATCAAGATTCGTACTCGATTCTGATATCGAGTGATTTGTATGAATGGGTAAGCGCTCCGATAGATATGATATCCACGCCTGAGAGCGCAGCTTCTCTTACGTTCTTAAGAGTAATGTTTCCGGAAGCTTCTGTCCTGATTCCGGCAGGCATCAAGTCTACTACCTTTTTCATTTCTTCAGGTCTCATGTTATCGAGCATGATAATATCCACTCCGGCTTGTGCGGCTTCGGCTGCTTCTGTGGCGGTGGTCACTTCAATCTCAATGGTAATTCCCTTGCGGCTGTTCTGCTTTGCCCGGGCAATTATATCTGCCAGGCTTAATCCATCGGCACGTAAAGCAGCAATATGGTTGTCCTTGATGAGGACTGCATCTCCCAAATGCATACGGTGGTTCTCCCCACCGCCCATTTTTACGGCGTATTTTTCAAGTAATCTCATACCGGGCGTGGTCTTGCGGGTATCGTATATTTTTCCTTTGCATCCCCGGATCTCGGCTACGTACCTGGCTGTTTCAGTGGCAACGCCACTGAGACGCTGCAGCAAGTTCAGGGCAACTCTTTCAGCTTTAAGGATGCTGAGCATACTTCCGGAAACCGTGCCGACTATATCTCCGGGTTTAACCGGTGTCCCATCCTCGATGTTTTGGATATATTCCAGTGACTGGTCAACTTTGTTAAAGACCCGGGACATAATGACGCCGCCAGCGAGTACACCGTTTTCTACGATAATAACAGATGCCCTGCCTTGCAGGTCGGGTGGTATCAAGGCTTCGCTGGAGGCGTCGCCTTTACCAAGGTCTTCATTAAAAGCGAGGTCGATAATATCATCGACCTGTTTATCTGAAAGGTTAATATTGCTCTCCGGAGTCAAAGTATTCAACCTCTTTCTTAACTATTCCTCCCTTGGTCATCTTGATCTTGGCTCCGGATTCGACCTCGATTATGACACAGTCTTCACGTATGGCATCGACTTTTCCGTACATACCGCCAGCCGTGACGACCGTGTCTCCAACTTCCAGTTCCAGCACCATCTGGTCGTGCTGTTTTTCACGCTGTCTCAGAGGTCTGATTCCGAAGAAATACGAAACTCCGATAAATAATGCCGCAATTATGATAAGCGGCCAGAAATTTGCCATTATCCCTCTCCGTTCAGGTTATTACCTTTTATTATTTTGCCCTGGAGAGACCAGGGACTTGTTTTTTCTATTTCTATCTCTACCAGCTTCCCGAGGTGATTTTCATCATCTCTAAAGAATACCAGTTTATCACTTCTTGTTCGGCCCTGCCACTTGCCCTTTTTCCTTCCTTCGACCAGTATTTCTACCGTTTTTCCGAGAAACTCTGCGTTTATCTCTGTGGCGATCTTCTCCTGCAGTTCTTCGATCATAGCAAAACGGCATTTCTTTTCATCGTCTGGAACATCATCTTCCAGGTCTCTCGCGGCAATCGTTCCTTCTCGTGGTGAATAGGCAGCTACATGGACAGTATCGAACCTGATATCAGCGAGAAGATCAAAGGTATTCCGAAACTGCTCGTCGCTCTCGGTTGGGAAACCCACAATGATGTCCGTACTGAGTGCGATATCCGGAATCTGACTTCGGATCTTTTCGATCAATCGGCGATAGTGTTCAACGGTATAACCTCGTCTCATCAACCTTAGAATCCGGTTATCACCCGCCTGTACAGGCAGATTTATCTGCTCACACACTTTATCCAGTGATGATATGGCGTGTATCAATTTATGACTCATATCCTTGGGATGGTTTGTCAGAAACCGTAGCCGGAACAGTCCGTCTACATCATTCAGTTCCGTTAGAAGGTCTGCAAGGTCCGGTTTCCCGGGCAGGTCCTGTCCGTACGAGTCCACGTTCTGTCCCAGGAGAGTGATTTCCCTGGTACCATACTTAACAAGTTCTTTTACCTCACTAACGATATCATCGGCAGGCCGGCTTCTTTCACGTCCCCGGCGGTAGGGAACAATGCAATACGAGCAGAAATTATTACAGCCCTGGGTGATGGGGACATACGTGGCAGGCCTGGTACTTCCATGCAGAGTCTTTTCCCACCCCGATTGTTCGAGCCAGTAAGGATACTCTCCCGGCTTGAAGAAGTAATCGACGTGAGGATATTTCTTCTTCAGAGTGTCGATATCAGAGTTTACATAACAACCGGTCACCGCGATAGTTAATTCCGGCCGTTCCTTTTTCAGGTGTCTTAGCGAGTGTATCTTGTTCGTAACTCGGTTTTCAGCACTCTGCCGGACAACGCAGGAATTCAAAACGACTAGGTCCAGCTCGTTGAGGTTGGATGAATGATTATAACCTGCCTGTTCGAAAAATCCGGCAAGCCGTTCGGATTCTGCCTTGTTCATCTGGCAGCCGATAGTCCAGATATGATAAGTTTTTCCTGTTTTTTCCATGAGCGTTTAATAATTCTGTTAATTAATAATAGGTAATAAATGATCCTGCAGCAAATGATCGACGATCGTTCAGCTTCTATTATCCACCAATTTTATAAGACTCGAAATTCTCGCCGAATCGATTCCGGAGATATCTTTCACCTGTATATGCCTGGTAGTTTTTCCGCCACCATCGAAAAGAGATATTTCTTCGTCTGTCAGACCTTCGATTGAAAAACCGATGTTGACGTGATTCTTCAAGGCAACGATGTAAAACTTCCCGTCGGCAAAAGCGGGAACACCCCATTTCATTTCTTCATTTATACCGGAGAGTGTGTTATGGATCAGTTGACGCATGCATGTACAGATTTCTTTCTGTGGAGATTTCTGACTACTGATATATTCGTCAACCTTTTTATTCATTAAAAGAAACTGGCGGAGGGAGTGGGATTCGAACCCACGACCCCAGTTACCTGAGGTAAGCACTTAGCAGGCGCCCGCACTAGGCCACTATGCGAT
>JAFGCW010000080.1 GCA_016932435.1 Dehalococcoidales bacterium
AAGGCTATTTTATGATACCAGATATTGCGTGAAAAAAAAAGGCGTGTTTTTTGCGAAATAACGACAAATTGTGGTAAATTATGGTTTAAAGGTGTACTTACGAAGATAAAATGACGTCTATTGACAATTGTTACGCTACGACCTAAACTACCTGTAATACAGGAGAAAATTGTATAAAAGTGCTGTTAACATCAACAAAGGCGCCGGAGCTGCTGCGGTGGTTTGATATCAGTGCTTTTTATTATATTCGAAATATACAAACCGATTTATTCGATATATCAGGAGGTGGTGATATGTGAGTAGCAATTCCTGTCGTGGATTAGTAATCTTGACAGTAGTATATAGTCTTTCTAAGTGTGGTTTACTATTAATGCAAGGAGGGTCTAGATGAAAAAATTACTATGGGTCATGATCTGCTGCATCATGACTATCTCTCTCGTAATAGCATCCTGCGACACTTCTGAAGAGAGTGAAGGTAAAGTTACCGAGGAAGGTGAAGGACAAACTATTACAACCAAGACGGAAGAAAAAGAAGTCAAGACCGAACTGGGGACAGAAGAGAAAATCGAGGTATCGACCGACGCTCCCAAATATGGCGGTACGATTACTAAAATGTTGGGTGCAGATCCGGATCCGGATCTACTGGGATATTTCGCTTGTTCTCCTCAGCATATAGCTCACAACAGTATCTGGGATGGTGACTGGACAAGAGGACCAGCCGGTGGTTACGGTACCAGTGAGGTACTCTGGGAAGAGAGTACAAATGTCCCTGAGCTTAATGTTGGTTATATAGCGGAAAGCTGGCGCTTTGTTATCAATGAAGAGGATCAAACAGTAGATACTATATTAACGATACGGGATAATATCTACTTTGCCCAGCCGGATACCGAAGCCGGACGCATGGTAGGTGGGCGTAAGATGACCACCGACGATGTGGTCTGGTGTATCGAAGGGCATCTTAGAAATCCGGAATCCGATAACTATGCAGGCTTCCCGGAATGCCGTGACGTTCCGGTTGTAAAGACCGGTCCGAACGAGATCACTATTACTCATCCGATTGCGATTCATGTTGACAGCACAATGAGGTTATTTTCCTATGTCCTGATGTACCCCAAGGAATTGTGGGATACTTACGGGCTTGACAGTACTATCGACCTGAACCTTTCGGTAGGTACAGGTTCATTCATGATGAAGGATTATGTTGTCAGCAACATGGTCCTGATGGAGAGGAATCCGAGTTACTGGATGACCGACCCGATCGGACCGGGTATGGGTAACCAGTTACCTTATGCCGATAAAGTAAAATTCATCATCATACCTGATCAATCTACACAACAGGCAGCTCTGAGAACAGCAGGCATAGACATGCTGCCCATGCTGAAGAAAGATGATGCCGATTTACTGGTCCAGCAGAATTCCGCACTGAAGATCGCGCAACGCGGCGGTGGCCATGAACAATGTGTGTACTTCAGAATGGACTCCCCACCGTTCGATGACGTAAGAGTTCGCCAGGCAATGCAGTTAGCCGTCAATCTGGACGAGATAAATGAATCACTTTATGCCGGAGAAGCGACATATTTCGTTTTCCCTTACTACTATACTCCGGCCTATGCTGATTTGTATCTCGGTATGGATGATCCAGCGATGCCTGTAGACGTGAAAGAACTGTATACGTATAATCCAGCAAAAGCCAAACAACTACTTACCGATGCCGGATACCCGAATGGCTTCGAGACCGATCTGACAATAGTCTCCCTGTGGGCTGACTATTATTCAATTCTCAAAGAGTACTGGGGTCAGATAGGTGTTCAAGTTAACATAATACCAGTACAGGATTTCGGTGCGCTTATCGGAACCAATGCTTCTCTTGGCTTCGAGGGTATGATTGCCCAGTTCATCTCACCATGTTCGACCTATCCCGAACAGGCACAGTACTTCGGAGCCTCCTGGCTGAATCCCAGCCGCATCGATGATCCGTACGTCAACGAGATGGCTAATAATGCTCGTGCAGCATGCGTAACCAGCATGAAAGACGGTATGGCTATAACTAAGGAACTTACAGCATACCTGCTTAAAAACGTATATGCCGTACAGGCGCTTCACTACCCGACATATAACGTCTGGTGGCCATGGCTCAAGAACTATACCGGTGAAACCAGTGTAGGATATATGACATGGGATTCATGGGTACAATTCGTTTGGGTAGACCAGGACCTGAAAGCAAAAATGGGCCACTAATACATACTGAAATAACTTAAATAAAGAGGGGGCACTCGAAAGAGTGCCCCTGATTTTATTCGTAATATGTGTTAGTTTCTATCCCGAATATGTATAAAGCGGCTGGTCATCGGTAATGAGTCTTGTCTGGCTTTCCAGGACTTTTCTCAGATGCTTTGGCAAAGCAAACATGTTCTGGTGGGTGATTCCATCATACAACCTCAGGTTGGTAACGCCCCGTTCTATAAGTCTTCCGTCGATTTCTTCGGTTGACATAACAGGCTTGACGCTATTCGAAGCAAAACAGAAACCCCAGGGTCCGCCGAATGACGGGATATCAACCTGGTAGGGATGGACTTCAGAGAAAGCACTTTTCAGAGTGTTGAATACGGCTGAGAAGTTCAGTAATTCATTAAAGGCGGCACAGCCTGACTGGACAGACATGATACCATTCTCTGTTAATTTATCCTGAACTATCCGGTAGAATTCCTTGGTATAGAGTAGATATGCCGGTCCTTCCTCTATAGGTTCGGTCAAATCAATGATAATTATATCAAAAGCTTCTTTACAGTCTGCCAGGTATTGCCTGGCATCGGTATGATAAAGCTCGATGCGTTCATCTTCAAAGGAACCCTGGTGATGTTCGGGGAGGTATTCCTTGCATATGGATATCACTTCCTCGTCGATATCCACCATTACTACTTTTTTAACTGTGTTATAACGCAGAATTTCACGCAGGGTTGCGCCTTCACCCCCACCGGCAATAAATACTGTCTCGGGATTCTGATGGATTGTCAATGCCGGGTGTATTAACGCTTCGTGATATATAAACTCGTCAAGTTCGCTTGATTGTATCTTGTCATCGAGCACAAGGCACTTGCCGTAGCTGCCCGTACGGATTATCTCAATAGACTGGAACTTCGTCTGCCCTCGATACAACACCTCTTTGATGCTGTGCAGTTGAATCAAGTCTTCACTTATTCTATCGTGAAACCATTTAGCAGGGTCTGCTTCCATAATATTATTCCGTGTCCAGGATCCCTCTCTGGATTTCAAGGATTGAGTGGTTTTTAGCTTCAAGCTGATTTACGACCATTTTAGCTGCTTTACCGGGCTTGACTGTTTCCCCACAGGTAAATATATCCACTGCCGCATAACCGCATTCAGGCCAGGTATGTATGAACAGATGCGATTCAGCTATTACGACTACACCGCTGACACCCTGCGGCTTAAACTGGTGGAAAGAGTCCCCAAGCACCGTTGCTCCGGCTTCTTTTGCAGCCGAGTTTAGCAGTTTTTTCAACGATTCAAGGTCGTTCAGTGTTTCTCTGTTGCAGTCCTTGAGTTCCAGGAGATAATGTCTCCCTAGTGCATTCAATCACCTGCCCTCCTTAGAAGATTTCAAAGTCCTGGTCTCACGGAAGAACCAGGACACAGCCACAAATTATATAACAAAATGCCGGTTTCTTCAATGTAATCAGTTTAAACAAGGTAAGCACACGATATTGAAGAGAACATGTGCATGTGAGACTACTGATCTAAAGTAGTTCAACAAGTAGATTCTAAGACTATGTATTAGCTGTTAGAGTCCGAGTTCCTTTGACAGAATATTACAGTCAACACTTTGTTTCATCAGCTTTTCAAACCTGGACAGTTTACTTATCTGGTTCGGACCCGGATTTGCCAGTACAGCTTCAACATGTTCCATGATCTCCGCCGAACCTTCACTTGTGGTGATTACAGGAATTTCCTTTTCTTCCGCCTTGATCATTACAGCAGATTTCAGGGGAGTTTCACCGGTTAATACCAGGCATTTCGTGGAGGTGCTTATCGCAGCAAGTTGCATATCAGGTCTTTCGCTTCTGATTATGGTTGCCTTGTTTTCTTTACGACCGAAGTATTCCGGTCCTGAATCGACAGTCATGGCGCCAAGCATCAGGTTTTCTATTAAATCATCGGATTTTTCTTCGCCGTGTATAAATGATCCATCGATACAGGCAGCAAGTTCACCTATGGTAAGAGCAGATAACGCCCTGTCTTCCTGGATAGCGCCGAGATATTTAATGCCTGCTTCAGCAAGCTGTTCAGCGACTTCACTCGTTACTTTATCCATTCTTTTTCCAGGAACTTTATTGATAATGACACCAATGAGAGACGGACCGAATCCCTTGTAATCGACTATCGCCTTAGAAATATCTTCCGTATATGATTCGACGATAAGCAATTTCGCATTCAGTTCCTTCGCTATGTCTGAGGAAGACCGGTACTGTTCCGGAGAGCCGTCTATTATAACTATGTCCTTACCCCGCGATACTTTAGCGACAGCTTTTTTCAATCCGGCAGCTATATTTCCTCCATTAATGACCGGTGAAAGTACTTCAACCGGTTCATCGAGGGAAAGCACATTTTTCACAACCTCGGCATCGCCTTCGTTTCCTGCCGTAATAACAGGTTTGAGATATCCTGGTTTCTTACCAGCATCAAGTACGAGTTTACCGATACTCGAACAGACCGATGTGTTTCCGCTGCCTTTTTCTCTCGTCGCTACATATACCGTTACCAAGCTGCACCTCCAGTTGGAAAGTTCGCTGCGAATATTATAAACCTTGAAGTGTGATTGGTAAAGGGTTGGTCACCTGTCAATTTTCAGGATTAATCGTTTTCATCCTGCGTTCAAGTATACGCCGTTCAAGCATTACTTTCCGGTTACAACCGAGACACCTGAGACCGATATCCGCTCCAAGCCTGACTACCTCCCAGTCGTAGCTGCCGCAGGGATGTTTTTTTTTCAGACGGACAACGTCACCGATTTTGATATCCAGTACCATTGTAATGTGATTTTCACCCGGTTAAGCAGCTGTTTATTTTTTCGTTGATTTCAAGAGCTGCTCGTCGGGCAGCTTCGGCGAAGTCCATTTCCCGTGACGCATAGAGAATTTGTCTCGAAGAATTGATTACCGCTTTTTCACCGTTAGCGTCAATACCATAGCGTACGGTTGATTCAAGATCACCTCCCTGGGTGCCGATTCCGGGTATCAGGAAGGGCATATCCGGCTGAAGCCCGCGTATAATCTTCAACTCTTCCGGGTACGTGGCACCAACGACAAGGCCAACATTACCGTTCGTGTTTAATTCACCGGCTTTGATAGCAACGATCTCATAAAGGAAGTGTTTTTCGTCGCTGCCCTCGCACTCTAAGGACTGAAAATCCACTGCTCCGGGATTAGATGTCCGGCAGAGTATGAAGACTCCCTTATCGGTATAGGAGGTAAAGGGTTCCATTGCATCGAGTCCGAGGTAGGGGTTTACCGTAGCGGCATCAAACCTGTATAACTCGAAGATCGCCCTGGCATATCCTTTTGCCGTATTTCCTATGTCGCCGCGTTTGGCATCCGCTATTACAGGTATGTTGTCGGGTATGTAATCGACGGTTCGCTTTAGTGCCTGGAGACCTTCTATTCCCTGCGCTTCATAGAAGCCAAGGTTCGGTTTGTAGGCGCAAACAAGATCCTTCGTAGCTTCGATAATCTCCCGATTGAACTGAAAAACACCGATATTTTCAGGTAAAAGATCGGGATCAGTATCAAGGCCTATGCAAAGCAGGCTTTTATTTCTTCGCGATGCTTCTAGCAGTTTATCGATGAATTTCATCTCCACTCCTTACAACCCCGATTACAGGCTGATTGATAATAACAGTCGCTGAGTTGAGCGTCAAGTGGTTACTTTGACTTCACCTATAGGCGCTGTTAATATTTAGTTGGAGTGATCGGTTAATGATACAACAGGTAAGCAGACTGCCTTTATTTCCTCGGACCGCTGAAGTAAACACGAAAGGCCATCTGGTGATCGGCGGTTGCGACACGGTGGAGTTAGCGGCGGAATTCAGTACCCCTTTGTATATCTACGATGAAGTAACTTTGCGTGAAAAATGCACAGAATTCAAACGTGAATTTACCGGCAGGTACCCGACAACGATAAATTATTCCTGCAAGGCCTTCATAAACAAGGCTGTGTTAAAACTATTTGCCGAAGAAGGCTTTGGACTAGACGTTGTTTCCGGAGGTGAAATCGGATATGCCCGTGCCTTCGGTTTTCCGATGGAGAAAATTGATTTTCCGGGTAATAATAAATCTGCAGAGGAACTGACACTTGCTCTTGAATCAGGTGCGGGACATATCGTGGTTGATAATCTGTATGAACTGGATTTGCTTGGAAAGATTGCCGGACAACTCGACCGGCAGCAGAAGATACTCCTGCGGGTAACTCCCGGTGTAGATCCCGGAACTCACCGCTATGAAACCACAGGTAACAGGGACAGTAAGTTCGGCATACCAATGGCTATGGCTGAGAAAGCTGTCGGAAAAGCGCTGTCAATGCCTGAGATTGAGTTAACCGGACTGCATTTTCATATCGGTTCACAGATAACAGATACCAAACCCTATATACAGGCTATCGGTATAATCCTGGATTTTGCGGCGGAAATGAAGAAAAAATACGGGTTTGAGTTAAAAGAACTAAGTGTAGGCGGCGGATACGCTCATCGATATACGATGAACGAAATGGTCCCCTCTGTTTCCGAATACGCTGACGCTATAACCGGCACACTATTAAAAAAGTGTAATGAATCAGGTATTAAACCTCCTCATCTGATAATAGAACCGGGGAGATCGATGGTTGCCGGTGCTGGAGTAGCTCTGTACACAACGGGAGTGATAAAAGATATTCCCGGTATCAGGCGATATGTATCTATCGATGGCGGAATGGGTGACAATGTTCTTCCTGCTTTTTACCAGGTTCGATTTGAAGCGGTAGCGGCATCGAAATTTAGTGTTGCCGGAACTGAGTTGGTCACTATTTGCGGCAAGTACTGTGAATCGAGTGATATACTGATACGAGATTTGGAACTGCCGGAAATGTCCGCAGGTGACATTATAGCCATACCCGGTTGTGGTGCATACAATCTAACAGAATCGACGAACTATAATATGTCTTTCAAACCTGCTGTGGTTATGGTAAAAAACGGAGATGCAAGGCTCATCAGGCGACGGGAAACTCTCGATGACCTTACCAGGTGTGATCTTGTTTGATTATGATTACAAGGGATTATTAAATGTGGCGGATAATAGGTCAGGATAGGGCTGTAGCACTGCTTCAGAGGAGTCTGGAGGCGGGATCTGTTTCTCATGCCTATATGTTTATTGGTCCTGCCCACTCGGGAAAAATGACACTGGCGATGGATCTGGCAAGGGCTTTGAACTGTGAAGGCGAAGATGTACCATGTGGACAGTGTGAACCATGCAGGAAGGTAACAGACCTGAAACACGCGGATGTTCAGATAGTTGGAATTGCCGGTGATGATCCGTCGACCGAGTCTAAATCGAAAACCGAGATCAGTATCGACCAGATAAGACAGATCCAGCATACTGCCAGCTTGCCGCCTTTCGAAGGCAAATACAGGATATACATTATCGAAAACGCCGAGTCACTTTCCGTGGAAGCGGCGAATGCTTTACTGAAAACGCTTGAAGAACCTGAGAGCAAGGTTGTTTTTATTCTCCTGGTGACCGATAAAAGTCTCCTGCTCGAAACGGTTGTTTCTCGCTGCCAGCCGGTTGAGTTTATTACGGTGCCACCTGGAACAATCGAGGATTCTCTTATAAAAACCTGGGGAGTCAAACCGGAGAGAGCCACTCTGCTGGCACGGTTGTCCAGGGGACGGTTTGGCTGGGCTGTCTCGGCGGCACAGGATGACAATCTGCTTGAGCAGCGTGCAGAAACAGTGTTAAACATGCTGGACGTTATAGATGCCGATATAGAGACCAGGTTTACGCTCTCTACACAACTGGCAGGAAAATTCGGTAATGACAGGAATTTCGTTTTCGAGAGACTGGATATACTGCTGGACATCTGGCGTGATATGCTATTGATAAAGACGGGTTCGATAAATACTATTACCAATATCGACCGGACAGACGAAATAACCGGAATGGCGGAAGCTAGAAGTCTTTCAGGAATACGAACCTTTATTCGAAGTATACAAAAAGCGAATATAGAATTAAGACAGAATGCTAATCCCAGGCTTGTGATGGAAGTACTTATGCTCGATGTTCCTGGTACAAGCAATAGAGAAGAGATGGCGTTTTCAGATAAGAGGTAGATTATGGCTGAAGTAGTTGGTGTACGATTCAAACAGGCTGGAAAGGTATATTATTTTGATCCTGGAGATCTTAATCTTGAGGTAAATGATTTTGTGGTTGTCGAAACAGCTCGCGGTCTGGAATTGGGACATGTAGTGATTGCTCCGGGACAGGTTCTCGACAGCGATATCGAGAATCCTTTGAAGCCTGTAGTACGTAAAGCGGAACCTGAAGATATTGAGCGCTCTAAACAATACGAAGATAAAGAAAAAGAAGCACTGGAAGAGTGCGCGAAGCTTGTTGAAAAACTGAAGCTTAATATGAAGTTACTTGGTGCCGAATACAACCTGGATGGCAGCAGGCTGACACTCCACTTCAGTGCTGCCGAAAGGGTGGATTTCCGCGAACTTGTGAGAGAACTGGCAAAACGGTTAAAGGTACGCGTGGAAATGCGTCAAACCGGACCCAGGGATGAAGCCAAGATGACCGGCGGCTGCGGCAGGTGCGGCAGGTCACTGTGTTGTATGACTTTTCTGAGTAATTTTACACCGGTATCGATGAGAATGGCGAAAGACCAGGGTCTTCCGCTTAACCCGATGAAAATATCAGGTGTATGCGGCAGGTTAATGTGTTGTCTTGTATATGAGAACGACTATTATCAGGAAATGAAAGAAAGAATGCCGCGAAACGGGCAGCGGGTTATGACGCCTTCGGGTGAAGCTAGAGTGGTTGATATCAATCCTCTTAAGGTATCCGTAATGGTTGAACTGGAAACGCAGGCGATTGTGGAGTTTCCTCTGAACGAGATTTCCCTGATGATCGATGGTAGACGCGATCAAGGGAATAATTACAAAAAAGTCAAAGAAAAAGAAACCAGTAAGAGTACAGAAAAAGAGAACGACAAGGCAAAATCCTGATATGCCTTCATTCGGCGAAGAAAAAATCCTTAAAGCACAGGGATACCGGTATATAGCCGGTGTAGATGAAGCCGGTCGTGGCGCTCTTGCCGGACCTGTAGTAGCTGCTGCGGTTATTCTTCCAATGAACAAAGACCTGCCATTTATAAGTCAGGTCAGGGACAGCAAGAAATTAACACCCCTAAAACGGGAGTATTTATTTCACCATGTTCATGAATCTGCCGTAGCCTTGGGGATTGGGATGTCCGGTCTGGAGACTATCGACACTCTCGGTATAGTTACGGCGACCCGCCTGGCTATGAAATCAGCCATCGAACAGCTTTCACCTCCAGCCGATTATATGCTCGTAGATTATATGCGCCTGCCCGAGGTAGATTTACCGCAGAAAGGAATAACTCACGGGGACGACTTAAGTTATTCAATCGCCTGTGCATCGATAATCGCTAAAGTATCACGAGATCGGTTGATGATGAAACTCAATCAGGAGTATTCGGGTTATGGGCTGGCGAATCATAAGGGATACGGTACGAGAGAACATGTAGAATGCCTGCGGCGACTGGGTCCCTGTCCTATCCACAGGAAAACCTTCAGTCCCGTGCGGGAAATGATCTGATGAAAAGGAAAGAGACAGGTAATCTCGGAGAAAAGCTGGCTCGTGATCACCTGAAGAAGAAACATCATCGTATCCTGGAGACAAATTACACTTGTCCTCATGGAGAGATTGATATTATCTCAAAGCAGAAAGATACACTCATTTTCACCGAAGTTAGAACAAAAACCGGTTCGGATTTCGGTACTCCGGAGGAATCTATTACAAGGACCAAGCGCGAAAGGATGAGAGCTTGTGCGTTTTACTATCTGCAAACTCATGAAAATCCGGGAAAAACCTGGCGTATTGATGTGGCAGCCGTAGAGATGGATAAAAATGGGAAGCCATCGCGTATTGAGTTGATAGAAAACGCGGTAGGGGAAGAATAAGCATTTTCTACACTTTACCACTGGAAAAGGCTGTGTTAAAATAAACTGCCTTGCGCAAAACAGACCTGTAACCTGCTCCTTTGGTCTTTATTATATGGCTAATTCGGGAGAAGAATTCCGCCGGATACTGCATATTATCAATGCCAGTCTTAACCGGACTGGCGAGGGATTATGTCCTCTAAAAGAAACGGTACCAACGGTTGTATGCGGTTATTCTACAAATCGGCAGTTCGAGACAGTGAGACACTGTGGCTTTTTACCAGTGACCGTATTAAATTTGCACATGGAGAACAAGTGATAATTGCCGGAATAGGGGAGAATCGATGAGTGAACCTACTGACAACCTGGATATAATAACTGAACAGGTAAGGGGAAACCTGACCGCGAAAGATAAGGCAAGAGAAAAGATGCTGCCAATGTGCCGGGAAGCTATTCGCTGTTGCAGCGAGGCTATCAGAGCGGTACACAGGCAGGAGTTTGAGAAATCGAAAGAACTGCTTGAATCAGCTCATAAACTGCTTCGGGAAAGTGAAGAAGCACTTGCCGGCAGTCCCGAACTGGTGAATACCGGATCCTTGAGGGATGCCCAGAAGGAGTATGTTGAAGGCTGTGCAGTACTAAATATCGTGACAGGTAATTTACTTCCGACTTCAGAGGAACTGGCAGTGGATTCCGCTGCTTATCTGAATGGCCTTGGCGAAGCTGCGAGTGAGTTAAGACGCTACCTTCTGGACAGCATGAGAAAAGGAGATATTTCGAAGGGTGAGAAACTCCTGACGGCGATGGATGACATATACAGTGTTCTGGTTACCATAGACTTCCCGGACGCTATTACGGGAGGGCTGCGCAGGACAACGGACATGCTTCGGGGCGTGCTTGAACGAACCAGGAGTGACCTTACTTTACTCATAACCCAGCAGGACCTGGGATATAGAATAGAAAATCTTGAAAAAAGACTTGAACATAAAAAAGACGATCAATAATATCCGGGAAATTCATGGCTAAATTCACAATAGAAAGGAGCTTGACTAAATGAACTTGATATGGTTTGCCGTTATTGCCGGGATTATAGGCCTTGTGTTCGTGATCTTTCTTGCTGTTAACGTCCTGAAGAAAGATGCCGGCAGTGAGAGGATCAGGGAGATAACTACGGCGATCGAGGAAGGATCGAAAGCTTTCCTCCGGCGCGAATACATCACCCTGGTTGTGTTCGTAATAATAGTGTTTATTGTCCTGTCAGTGATCCCCGATATCGGGTGGAAAACCGGTGTGGCTTATTTACTGGGGGCTGTAACCTCGGGAGGAGCCGGATATATCGGGATGAGAATGGGAGTGAAAGCGAATGGTCGTACCGCTACGGCAGCGCAAAACGGACTGAATCCTGCTCTGCGTATTGCCTTTTCCAGCGGTGCTGTGATGGGTACAACGGTGGTAGCACTGGGGATTCTCGGTCTGAGTATTATATACCTTATCTTCGGTGGTTCCGACATAGTAAATATTATAGTAGGATTCAGTTTCGGCGCTTCGTCGATTGCCTTGTTCTCCAGGGTAGGCGGAGGAATTTTTACCAAAGGTGCTGACGTAGGGTCGGACCTGGTCGGTAAGGTAGAGGCTGGTATTCCTGAAGATGATCCTCGAAATCCGGGAGTAATCGCGGATAATGTAGGAGATAATGTTGGTGATATTGCCGGTATGGGAGCTGATCTTTTTGAATCTTATGCCGCATCGATAGTTGCTACCCTTGTAGTAGCGGTAGCCGCTGGATTTGCCTGGGA
The DNA here is from genome assembly GCA_016932435.1 of Dehalococcoidales bacterium. The sequence continues at coordinate 12,025 of JAFGCW010000080.1, forward strand.
TTCGGATATGGCTGTTCTGCCGTTTATCATTGCTGCAGGAGGAATACTTTCCGGGATAATCGGTACCTTCTTCGTAAGAACCGGCGAGAAAGCGGAAATGAACTCTCTACTCTGGGCTTTACGACGCGGTATATATATAGCGTCAGTACTTGTCGTAGTAGTATCCGGAATCGTTATCTGGCAAATGGATGGAGTTGAATTTAATGTATTCTGGGCTGTAGTATCCGGTCTGGTTGCCGGTATATTGATAGGCTTGAGTGTTGAATATTACACTTCCTATACCTATAGACCAACCCAGGCAATAGCCGAATCTGCCGAGACAGGTACCGGGACGCTTATAATTAAAGGTTTCGGCACGGCCATGATGAGTACGCTGATACCGGTCCTGCTGGTCGTAATCGCTACTGTGGTGTCATATAAAGTAGCCGACCTATATGGGATAGCGATCGCCGCACTCGGTATGCTCTCAACACTGGGAATTACACTGGCAACCGACGCTTACGGGCCTGTTGCCGATAATGCTGGTGGTATTGCCGAGCAGGCGCACCTCGATCCTGAAGTAAGGGAAAGGACGGATGCCCTGGATTCACTGGGCAACACAACGGCAGCAACGGGAAAAGGATTCGCTATCGGCTCAGCCGCGCTGGCTGCTCTCGGAATGACGGCGGCTTTCGGTGAGACGATGAGGGTCCAGGGAATCAATATCGATATTAGTCTGAGGGATCCTATAGTAATTGTAGGTCTGTTCATCGGAGCTATGATGGTGTTTATTTTCAGTGCCTTAACCATGGAAGCGGTTGGTAAGGCTGCCATGGGTATTGTGAACGAGGTTCGCCGCCAGTGGCGTGAGATCAAAGGCCTGATGGAAGGTACCGCCAAGCCTGATTACGCGAAATGCGTGAGTATCTCGACAGGCACTGCTCTTAAAGCTATGATACTTCCGGGCCTGCTGGCGGTTATTTCTCCGATATTGGTAGGTTTGCTGCTTGGTGCGAACGCTCTTGGCGGTATGCTGATTGGAGCGATCAGCGCCGGTTTCATGATGGCTGTGACCATGGCTAATGCTGGCGGAGCCTGGGATAATGCCAAGAAATGGATCGAAACAGGGAAACTCGGTGGTAAAGGATCAGACGCTCATAAAGCCGCGGTTGTCGGTGATACGGTAGGTGACCCCTTCAAAGATACGTCAGGGCCGTCTCTGAATATTCTATTGAAACTGATGTCGATCGTGGCTGTAGTTTTCGCTCCGATATTTACTCTTACCGGCTGGCTGGGATAAGAAACTGAAAAACTCTGGAAATACGAAGAGGATTCCTAATATCAGGGGATCCTCTTCTTTTATATACTACATATTTAGGAAAGGATTCGACTGTTTCTCCGCTCCAATAGTTGTCTCCGGACCATGACCGGGATAAGCGATAGTCTCTTCCGGGAGGATCATTAACTTGGTAGCGATATTATCCAGGAGTTGCCTGCCGTCTCCTCCGGGCATATCATATCTCCCGATACTGAACCTGAACAGAGTATCGCCGGTGAAGATTACACCTTCACCGTACAAGCATATACCTCCCTGTGTGTGACCGGGGGTATGTATTACCAGGAAATGAAGATTGCCGATATCCACGCTGTCACCACCGTTAAGCAACCGGTTGGGTTTCATCGGGGGCTGCTGGGGAAATCCGAATCCTCCACCGCGACCACCCTCGATGTACATGGCGTCTTCAGGATGTATCGCGATAGGAGCTCCGGTAGCATCCTTCACTTCTTTCAGAGCTCCGATATGGTCGGGATGGCCGTGGGTAAGGACAATTAGCTTAATATCCATGCCTGAGTCATTTATTTTATCAATAATCTCCTTACCGTTAATACCCGGATCGATTACCATAGCTTCATTTGTAGCTTCATCTCCTACGATATAACAGTTAGTTCCGAAAGGCATTAATTCCAGTTTTTCAATAATCACTTTTTACTTTTCCTTCCTCACTGATTATAAGTAATTCTACCATCTAGAGAAAATCGGTAACAAGGTACTATATACATAGAATCATATATGTTGACTTAAAAAACCGGTGTATAACAGTTGAGATACGAGTAGATTATATATATACTTCAACATAGCGGCGGACAGAATCGTATGGATAAAAAGCGTCAGGAGAAATATATTGCCGATGAATTTAACCGAACGGCTGAAGGTTATGATAAATCTCGGCTTGTTAAATCATTCCAGAGCCGCGCTCAAAAGCTGGTTATCAGTAAAATGAAGATCGATGAGGGAATGTCTGTTCTCGACCTGGGTTGTGGTACCGGACAGGGAACGATAGAAATCGGTCGACTGTTGAAAGGTACCGGTAAAGTAATCGGGCTTGACCTTTCTGAGAAAATGATCGACCAGGCCATAAGGAAACTGGACGATACTATCGATATGAATATTACCTTCGAAACAATGAGTGGAAGCAGTCTGGACTATGTGGAACGTTTCGATTATGTTATCAGCACGAATGCCTTTCATCATTTTCATGATAAGGAAGATATTTTTTTACGTGTTAAAAGAGCACTCAAGAGTTGTGGAATATTTATCGTTCAGGATATATGTGATGATTTCCTGTTAATGAGATTGGTTGATTATGCCGGTAAATTAGGTGAAAAGGCCCATGTCGGGAGTACGACATCGAGGAGACTGAGAGAAATTTTCCACGTTACAGGATACGAAGATATTATTATCGAAAAGGTTAACCTTACCCGGTTATGGAAGATAATGATAGGGCAGGGTAAAAAAGTATAGAAAGAAGGGATTATTATGAGTACATTAGAAGAATATCATGAATATGGCGCTGACCTGGAAAACCTGATGATATTGCGGACCTCACCACTCGCGGTGAAGATGCTCAAAACGGAAGCTGATATACCGGAAGGTGCCGTAAGACCAAAGAAAGATAGAGGGTATCACCTGGCTCAATGCCAGGCTTTTGCGATATCAAGACGGATGGGTGAATCTATCGCGATGCTCAAAGAAGACAACTGGTGCTGGGGATCCCTGTTTGCTTACGGACTGATAGATCCGAAGATTGCGGATAATTATCCGGCACTTACCAATGATATGAAGCATATACCTCTGATTGAATATGGAAAATACATTGGAGTAGTAACAGCACCGCTGAAGACAGCGAACTTCGAACCCGATATCGTAATGATATATTCAAATGTCGGGCAACTCAGGCACATGCTTCACGTGATGAGTTTTACCGATGAAAAACCGATATACTCGATGATGTATCCTGTGGCTTCCTGTGCTATGTCGGTCGTGCCGTCGCTTTCCGGTGAATCCTACGTAACACTGCCTGATCCTGGTGAATACGGACGCGCCCTGGCAGGAGAGGACGAAATTATCTATTCGCTTCCGGCTGATAAGGTGGAACTACTCTTATCGCAGCTTAAGTCGCGTGAAGAAATGAAGATGGGATACAGGCATTACGCTTTTCTTGAGTTTAATGCCGATTTCCCGCGGCCGCAGTTTTATAAAGATTTGTACCGCGAATGCGGACTGGATGCGGATGACCGGCCTACCTGGCCGGTAAGATAGAATTAGTCGCTGTATAATAAAAAGAGGGCAGGATTCAAATCCTGCCCTCCTGTGTTTTTTCGTTAACCAGTTACGCTTCTTCAGGATAAGCCTCTATCCCATGTTCCGGTATATCCAGACCCTGTATTTCATCTTTCTCACTCACTCTGAGTCCCATAGTTTTCTTCAGCACCCAGAACAGGGCGAATACTGTTGGTAGAACCCAGGCGATTACCACGAATATGTCGATTACCTGGAGAGCCAGCTGTCCCCATTCTCCGGCGATTACTCCGCTTACTCCATAGGTCCCGTCGGCGAAGATACCGACCGACAGGATTCCCCAGATTCCGGCACCGAAGTGTACCTGTACTGCACCAACCACATCATCTACTTTCAACTTGTTTTCGACTATATAGGCAGTCCCGAACATGAATGGTACCGCGATGGCGCCGATTACTACGGCTGCCCAGGGCGGAACGAAGGCGCAGGGTGCGGTAATCGCTACCAGTCCTGCCAGACTTCCGTTACAGGCAGCCAGGATGTCGGTCTTTCCGGTAGTGATGAATTTCCAGTAGAGAGCTACTACTGCACCGGTAGCCGCCGCCAGGAAGGTATTTACTGCTATCACCGAGATTCTGAGTTCAGTCGCGGCAACAGTGCTTCCTGCATTGAAACCAAACCATCCGAAGAAGAGTATAAACGTACCTATTACCACAAAGGGAACGCTGTGACCTTTTAGTGTATTTGGAGTACCGTCTTTATTAAACTTTCCGATACGGGGACCGACCATTGCGGCTGCTATCAATGCGGCAAGCCCTCCGACCATATGGACTACACTTGATCCGGCGAAGTCTACAGGGCCCGTAGCGCCACCGATAGTGATGTTACTCAGCCATCCGCCGCCCCATATCCAGTGACCGTAAATCGGGTAGATAATGGCGCCTATTATAAAACTGTATGCAAGGTAGACCGTTATTTTCATTCTTCCGGCTACCGCACCGGCTACTATAGTACAGGCAGTAGCGGCAAAGACCATCTGGAAGAGCCAGAACATTATTGTAGAAACGTCGTAACTCTCTCCTGACAGGAAGAATCCCGAATAACCCAGGAAAGCATTTCCCTCATTAAGGCCGGAGAATGCCGCCGAACCGCCGAACATTATGGCAAAACCGAAAGCCCAGAAACCGAGTGAGGCTATACAGAAATCCACAAAACTCTTCGTCCAGTAATTTACGTTATTCTTCTTCCTTATAAGTCCCGCACCAAGGAAACCGAATCCGAGCTGCATAAAAAATACCAGGAACGCTGAAATCAGTGTCCAGACCATATTAACCGGGGCTGTCGAATCTGCTGCCAGCGTATCTGCCCCGGATGGATCGGCTGCATTTGCTATAGCGGGAACACCCAGAAATGCTACTCCGAGTATTAACACCATCAGCGTGATTTTTACACTTCGTCGGCCCAGTAAGGGCACCGATGCTTTTCCGTCGCTGTCAGGATGTTTTCTGGTAAACATCGTTCTTTTTCCTCCACTTTATTCAGGGTCTACCTGTTATTTCCTAAATTTCCGTTACTTCTTCTTCTGCTTCCACTGCATGTCGTTTTTTCACGATGGTGGGTATTACGACCCAGGCCGCGAATAATACTACGAATGCTATTCCTCCAAATACTATCTCCATTTCATGTTCCTCCCTTTGTTTTGTTCTATAGTTCCATGATAGGCTCCGTATATTTCACGGATATTTCGGTATTGTTAAATCCTTATTACATTTATATTTCTAATATGTTACGAACCATGCGGGATACGGGCATATATAGGCATAATTGAGAATGAAAAAAGAGAGAGAAAAAGTAAAGGTCTCAGATGTAGAAATATGAGAGGGTATCAGTTGTTTTCAAAACGCAGTGTGTACCCGACGCCCCGAACTGTCTTGATATATGTCTGGTCGTTATCGCCGATCTTCGCCCGTATTCGCCGTATATGCACGTCCACGGTTCGACTTTCCCCAAGGTTGCTGTTTCCCCAGATTGTCACGAACAGTTCTTCGCGGGTGAATACGTGGCTGGGATGGGTGAACAGGAACTTGAATAATTCATATTCCTTATGGCTGAAGGGGATTGACTGACCATCTACTTTAACCTCATACCTTGACGGGGAGATAGACAGGTTTCCTATATGCAGCGTGTCCTCGGTCAATATTCGATCGTTAAGGTGTGTAAGCCTGCGCAACCGATAACTCAGTTCGGATGTCTCATAGGGATAGGTGACAATTTCGTCAAAACTATAATCAAGAGGAATCTGGCGTAAGGATTTTCTGGAGACCAGGGCAACCAGCGATATTCCGGGCGGTATAGTATCTTCACTGATAAGTTTTTCAAAGCTGGTAAGTTCATAAAAGTTGAACACGGTAAAGTCCAGGATGATTATATCGGGTGAGTCGTTTACTATATCTTCCACCTTAATATCAGGATAGTCCACGGATTTTGGGTCAAACCCGAGGACAACAAGATCCGACATTAGTTCCTCGATGATATCCGGATCTTTGCCGAGGATTAACACACCTGTATTGTTGTTCTTGTTCATAATCCCAGTGATGTAATCATTCTAGTAGATGAATGTTTCAAACTGATTACATGAAAGTAAAAATCACGTTTCGGAGTTATATATTAGACTCTTGAGTTTATTGACACTATGTTTTGGCATTGGTAGACTGAGCTTGATTGGTAGATATAAGGAACGTTTGGAGTTGATTTCTTTGAGTAGTGATAACGAACAATCTCTGGCAGGACTGGTACAGATATTCACTGGTGATGGTAAAGGGAAGACCTCGGCAGCGCTGGGCACGGTCGTGAGGGCACTTGGTCGGGGATTACGCGTCTGTATCGTAGTGTTTATGAAAGGTAACTACCCCTACAACGAATGGAAATTTCTACAGGATATACCGGGGGTGGCTATAGCCAGGTTCGGTTTTACATCATTTACGGACCCGAATAATGTGAAACCGGAGGAAAAAGAACAGGCTCGAAAGGCTCTTGATTATGCGTATGAAGCTATGCTGAGCGGTGAATACGATATGGTTGTAATGGACGAGGTGAACGTAGCGTCGGGCTGGGGCCTTATAGAGGTTGATGATGTGATAAACATGGTACAGGAGAGACCTTCTTCGGTCGAACTTATCCTTACCGGACGAAGTGCCGACGAAAGACTGATAGATATTGCTGATATGGTTACGGAGTGCAGGAAGGTTAAGCACCCGTACGACAAGGGAATTTTAGCGCGGCGGGGAATCGATTATTAAAACGAACAGGATACATTTATCTTGACAATGGTATATTCTATATATATTATACTAGCTTACTGATATATTGAGGAGATGGTGAAATGGCGGTTTACGTGATGATGACAACGTTAACTGACGAGGGGCGAAAAACGGTAAAAAACAATCCTGAGAGGATCAAAGAGGTTAACAAGGAAGTGGAAGAAATGGGCGGGAAGATCCTTGCCCAGTACGCCATCCTGGGACCTTACGACTTTATTAACATTATCGAAACGGTCGGGAATACTACTATCACCAAGATAGCCCTTGAAATAAGTTCGAGGGGCACTCTGCAGTCGATGACACTGGCGGCAATACCGATAGACGACCTTATCGCTTCCTGGCAGTAGGTACGTTAACGAGCATTGAACCGTAAACTGCTGATTGCTACGACTAACCAGGGGAAAGTACGTGAATATAAGAGTCTCCTTAAGGATATTCCCTTTAATCTGGTTTCTTTAACCGACGAAGGAATAACGACCGTTGTCGAAGAGACCGGTACTACGTTCAAGGAAAATGCCGGCTTGAAGGCAGAAACAATCGCTGCCGAAAGCCGGATTCTCACACTCGCGGATGATTCGGGTATAGAGGTTGATGCGCTTGGTGGGGAACCAGGTGTCATGTCTGCCAGGTATGCCGGGGATGATGCTACCGACACGGAACGGGTTGATTACCTGCTTAAGAAAATGAAGAACGTACCTGAAGGAAAACGTACCGCCCGTTTCCGGTGTGTTATTGCTATCGCGGAACCTGGTGGTGAAACGGAATATTTTACCGGTGAGTGCGAAGGAATAGTACCTTTCGAACCAGCCGGAGAACTGGGTTTCGGCTATGATCCGATAGTGTACATACCTGAACTGGGTAAAACAGTTGCCGAACTGGGACCCGAGGTAAAAAACAGGATCAGTCACCGCGGTATGGCGGCTGAAAAAGCCCGTAAAGCGCTTATCGATAGATATACCATATAACGCGTTATCTCTTGAATAAAACTCATTATTTGGTATATACTACACAACACTACCGGTAACTTTTGGAGGAGTAATCATGAAATTATCGTGTCTTCAGGAAAACCTGAATAAAGGATTAAGTATCGTAGGGAGAGCGGTTGCTACCAGGACAACGCTGCCGATAACGAGTAATGTATTACTGACCGCGGAACAGTCGCGCCTGAAGCTGGTGGCGACGAACCTTGAGATGGCGATAAGTTACTGGATAGGGGCCAAGGTTGAAGAAGAGGGTACGATTACAGTACCAGCCCGTCTTCTTACCGAATTTGTCGCTTCACTTCCCAATGAAAATATAGATATAGAGCTTTCGTCCCGAACAAAGACACTGAGCTTAAAGTGCGCCAGGTTTGAAGCAAGGATAAGCGGTGTCGATGCCAAGGACTTCCCGCCGATTCCGGATATTAACGAGGGAATCAAGACGAAACTGGACGTGGAGACACTTGGCAAAGGTATAAGCCATGTTGCGTTTGCTGCGGCGACAGAAGAATCGAGGCCGGTTCTTACCGGTGTCGATGCCCGATTCAATAATGATGAACTGACACTGGCTGCCGCCGATGGTTTCAGGCTGGCTGTTTATAAACTGAACCTTTCGGAATCCGTGAACCAGCAGTCTGAGGTGATTGTTCCGGCCAGGACTCTTACCGAGCTCAACCGCATGATGGCGGACGAAGAAGAGGGCGTGGATGTTACCATCAATCCGAACAAGAGCCAGGCGTTGTTCCGGATGAAGAATACCGAACTGGTTTCTCAACTTGTCCAGGGAACGTTCCCACAGTACGACCAGCTCATTCCGCAGAGTCATACTACCCGCGTGACCGTAGATGTTGCCGATTTCCTGAGAGCTACCAGGACGGCTTCTATTTTTGCCAGGGACGGCAGTGGAATAGTCAGACTTGTGGCGGGATCTGACGGCGAAGGAGCCCCCGGCAAACTGACCATATCCGCCCGTTCCGAGGAAATAGGCGACGATGTTGGTGAGATCGATGCCGCCGTGGAAGGCGAGGAAATGAAGATAGCCTTTAACGGCAAGTACCTCATCGATGTCCTGAGTACTCTCAGCGAATCGCAGGTAATCCTCGAAACGACCAATTCCTCCAGCCCCGGCGTTATCCGCCCGATCGGATCCGACAACTATGTTCATGTCGTAATGCCGATGTTTGTTCAGTGGTAGTTTATAACTGGGGTTGTGTATGGCGAAGAAGTATTATCGCAGTAGATCCGACCGGAAAATCTGGGGTGTGTGTGGTGGACTGGCGAAGTATTTCGATATCGATCCGACACTGGTAAGAGTGGTAGCGGTAGCGTCGCTACTTGTGGGTACACTGGGATTCTGGATATATATCATTCTAACGATCGTTGCGCCGACCGAACCTGAGTAACTGGATGTATTTACAGGAATACTAAAGAGGGAGTATCTTTACTCCCTCTTTTTTTTCGCAACCAAACTTGTCTATGAGGTAGCGGTTAAAATTCAAGTGTTGTCATGGAAAGTAAAGACGTCTGGTCTTACTAACAGGACGTTGGAAAAGACAAATTCAGCAATTTATTCAAATTGTTCGATAGATTAGGAAGAATAGAGAGGTTATCTCGACGATTTAGCAAATCGTACCTACAAGAAATCAGACATACCGATAAAATTCCATACCGAAATAAACCCGTAATATACGTTGATCGGTTATTGACACCTGGAGAAATACGTTATAATATTAAAGTACTTTAAAAAATAAAGTGGAGGATATGAACATGGTTACGCCAGGTGAAAAGAAAATCGAACGCACGGTTTTTACCTCTTATTTTCAAAACGGCTTCATCGAAGCTTTTATGTGCATTTTTCTTTTAGAATTGGGTCTTCCGGTATTGTTTAGCCGATCAGGATTTGGTGACCTGCAAAGTGCCCTGATTGTGCTACCGATAGCATTAGCACTACTCGTTGTCGTTTTTCTAATTAGGAAGTTTATTATTATCCCACGTCTGGGGCATGTAACGTTTTTACCCGAAAGAAGGAGAAGGCTGAGTATACTTGTCATCATTCCAATTCTAACTCTAACAGCAAATGCAATAGTTAGTTATTTTATTTTTGAAAATGATTCCATGCGCAATATCTTCGTTAGTCAAATTCCATTCAGTCTTTCACCAATCATTGTGTTTTGTGCCGCGGCTTATTTCCTGGACATGAAACGATTATATATTTATGGAGCGATAGTCGGAGTAATAATTCCTTTAAGTAAAATTATAGAGACTGTTCTCATTTTTCGGGATATATTACCGGGAATTATATTGTTTACCGCGTTCATTTTCTTTTGTATGGCTACTGTTTTCTTCATAGCGTTCCTGAAGAAATATCACGTAACTAGGGACGAGAAAGTTGGGAAATAGAGGAAAAAAGGAAACGGAAAACCACACATTGGATATTATTAATATTGACAGACTGATACACTCGCCGGCAAGGCTGGCAATACTGACATATCTGGCTGTCGTTGAAGAGGGAGATGCGGTATATTTATTGAATCAGACAGGCCTAACATGGGGGAACCTTTCAGCCAACCTTACCAAGCTACAAGAAGCCGAATACATTGATATCAACAAAGAATTTAAGAATAAGAAATCCCATACTTTAATAAAACTGACTGAAAAAGGGAGGAAGGCTTTCCGTGACTACCAGAATCTAATGAAAGGATTACTGGATATTTAATAACCAATTTAACTATCAATGGCGATGTGATCAGTATTAGGAGGTAATGGTATGAAGTCGGCTAGTAAAATGTTTATCTTTTCTGGAATTATCTTCCTGCTTGTAGCAACAATTGTGACTATAGCAACCGGGGAAATGGCCTATTTCTTTGCTCCTGGAATCGCATTGATTATCATTGGTATAGTGATAAACAAGAGTGACCAGAAGGCCCGATAGAAAATATTCCTTGTGTCACCGGAACCACTCACATATCCACACTAATTCCCAACATAAGCAATACTAGAATTTAGTTTGTGTTTATTTTCCGAAGGTTTGTTACTTTATTTAACAGAAGGTAAACAGTATCAAGTAGATATACGCATTACTGGGCAATGATCCCGATATTTGTCCAATGGTAGGTAACAATGGGGGTTGCGTATAGCGAAGAAATTTTACCGTAGTAAATCCGACCGGAAGATCTGGGGTGTCTGCGGAGGACTGGCGAAGTATTTCGATATCGATCCGACACTGGTAAGAGTGGTAGCGGTAGCATCGTTGTTTGTCGGTACGATGGGATTCTGGGTCTATATCATACTGGCGATGTTTACGCCAACCGAACCTGCATAATCGAAAGCGCTTACTGAATGAAATACCATGTGGGAGTAGAAATCCTCCAGGATAACACGTACCTGCTGTACCAGTCGATAATTGCCACCAGGAAGAGAAATCCCTTTGCCATCGGTATATACGTGATATCAGCTGCCCTATCTCCTGGTACAACCGGGCAACCAGATTCTCATCTTCTTTCTTCTTCTTGATATGATCTTTCCCAAAGATGCTTGCCGCTTCATCCTGCAACTCTTTCTTCCACTTGGTGACCATATTGGGATGGACCTCATACCTGGCTCCTATCTGCGCCACCATCTCTTCCCCTTTCAATGCTTCCAGAGCCACCTTCGCTTTGAATGACGGGCTGTGTTTCCTCCTGCTTTCTTTCATGTCCTGCTCCTTTTCCTTTTCTATTTTCTGGGCAGAACTCCACCTTAACAACCTGTCCGATTTTTGGGGACCACCTCATCACTATTGTAAATTCTCCTTATATTTAGTAGGATGAAATCATAGTAACCGGATTAATCCAATGCGAATTTAAATCAACCCATAAAGCCATAAGATGTTACTCGACGAAACGGAGGAATAACGTTCCCCGTTTCAGCATGGATAGTCATTTATTCTTCTTTCAGGCTTTGTTGGTTTTTTTGTTTTCCAATTAATTCAAAACATTCATAAGTAAGGAGAAAAATGATTAATCCGGAATTAGAAAATAAAGTCGTATTAATCACCGGTGCAAATCACGGCATCGGCGCTGCGACGGCAAGGAAATTAGCCGCACAAGGGGCAAAGGTTTTCATATCATATTTTATTTCACCGTCAAAATTGACGGAGGATCAATTATCGCTTGCTGTTAAAAAGGGCATTGGCGGAGAAGCGTTATATACTGCCTTACAGCAACAGCCCGGGGAGAAAATCGTGTCTGAGATACAACAGGAGGGTGGGATAGCTGCCTGTTTAGAAATGGATCTTGGGTTCACTGAAAATATCCCTAGGTTATTTGATGATTGCGAAAGACGGCTCGGACCTGTTGATATTCTCATTCTTAATCACACTCATGATGAGTTCGATACCTTCGATACAAACTCAGTTGGAGGTACGGAATTTCCTGTTGTGCCGGTATCAGCCGAAACCATTGACCGGCATTGGGTGGTAAATGCCCGTGCCGGTGCCCTCATGATAAAAGAATACGCGCTTCGTTTCCTTAGGCGAAAGCAGGAGTGGGGACGTATCATAAGTTTAACGACAACGAGAGCGCATGGACGAAATATCAGCTATGCAGCAAGTAAGCAAGCTTTAGTCTCTTACACACTATCAGCAGCTACGGAACTTGGGAAATACGGTATTACAGCCAATGTAGTTTGCCCGGGAGCGACCCAGACAGGTTATATTTCACCGGAAGGCGAGGAGAATTTAGCTGAACAGACTCCTCTCGGGCGAATCGGGCTTCCCGATGATATTGCCGATGTAATTGTATTTTTTGCATCCAGACAATCTCACTGTCTGACCGGAAATATAGTGTATGCTGCCGGAGGTTTTAACGTTCCGAATTTTCTGGGTTAGAGTATTTTTTAAGAATCTATGTGATTTTCCGGTAACTGCCGTATACTGTGAGTATTGAAAATATATACACGGCTTTTATATTCTTATTTTAAGGGTGATTAAAAATTGATTTTAGCAAAAGAGGACGTACCTGGTAGCTTGGAGAGGACGAATACGTGACCGTGAAAATCAATATTCCACCAAATTTTCAGTATTTTACGGATGATGCTGAGACTGTCGAAGTAAATGGACGTTCTGTAATAGAATGCCTGCAGATATTAGTGGAACGATTTCCCGGACTGGAAACGATACTATTTGATGAAAGTGATGTATTCAGAGATGATCCTCTGAATTTCGTAGCTATATTTCTTAACGGTGTTCATGTCAGACCTGAAGAACTATCCAGCCAGGTGAACGATGGTGATGAACTGGAGCTTGTTTACGTCATTCTTGGAGGATAGGATAACAAGAGGGAATTCAGCGAAGTAGTAACCGGTATATGGTTAAAACGATATAGCGTATATAAAAAAAGAGGAAGCTTATGAGCTTCCTCTTTAAGTACCTACTGAAAAGTATCACGGGCTTGGCAGGATCTTCAATTACTTACTAATTCTGGCCCTGCCCGTTTCCTCCGTGGCTGCCGTTGCCTTGAGACTGTTGCCATTCCTGTATCCGGGATTTCCACGTTTCAACACGCTCCTGTAATTCACCTTTATGGGCTTCACGCCACTCCTGCATCCTGGTTTTCCAGGCTTGTATCTCGCCTTCGTGAGATTCGTACCACTCGTGAAGTTCTGCTTTATGAGCTTCTATGCGTTCCCTTAACTGGGCTTTTCTGCCTTCAAGCCATTCCTCGTGATCCGCTTTGTATGCTTCGAGTCGTTCTCTTATCTGCGCTTTGCGTTCTTCAAGCTGCTGTTGTATCTCTCCCTTACGGGCTTCTAATTGCTCTCGATATTGCTCTTTCTTAGCTTCCCATTGCTCTTTTATGGACTCTCTAACCTCGGCGATGGCGGTCTCCAGTGCTCCGAAATCGATCCCATATTCAGTGTCGAGTATCTCTTCGATAATGACTTGAAATTGTTCGGCATTACGTTCTTCAGGATCCAATTCACGCCATTCCTGTCGGGCTTCGGTAAAGGCATCTTGTAATTGCTCTGCAGTGATGCCGAGAGATTCAGCAACCATTTCTATGAAATTTGTTCTGGGGGTTTCCTCAGCTTCTTCGTCAGCCAGTACGGTTCCCGCATTAGTTCCGAGTAACAATATAGCTAACAGTAACGGGATAACGAAAAATTTAAGCTTCTTATTAATCATCCTGTTCGATTCCTTTCTTTTTATATACTCTTACAACTATTAATACGAATGAAGTTTAAAATTGTTACTATTACCTTATAGTTATTCTGAAGTACCGGTAATATCTGACAGGACTTCAACAGCAAGCCACATTTCAGTAATTGCCTGATTTACCAGGTTATTGTCCTGGCTATCTATGCCTTGTGTCAGCAGCCCCACCGCGTTATCGAGATTAGTTATCGATTCAAGGTTTACGCTGTGGGTGTCTGCCATAGAGTCCGGTGGCACTATCCGGCAGACTTCACTACTTAAGATAGTAATATCCTCTATTGCCAGGTTAACTGCGGTAATCAAATCCGGATCGGTTATCTCTTTGTTTGCCAGCACCTGATCTATGCTATTCACAACGTCCGTGAGTTCTACTGCGATAGCGATAATCTCGATGTTATAGTCTTCCTCGCTAATCATTTGATTAACGTCGTCTACATTGTCCTGTTCTTCAACGGAATCCTGATGACAGGAGGTCATACCCATACATACCAGAGAAATCATCAGTATAACAATTAATATTTTCAATCCTGTTATTTTCATTCTCAGCCCTCATTTCTTTTTGAACCATCGAACCTGGTATTAGAATATATTATTACCTGTTTTTATTATTGTATTGCCGGATATACCTGGCGGCAAGTACAAAAGTATACATATGTTTATTCACTAATCTACACTTCATTGGAATATCTCAGACTATAACAATATCTTTCCAGGAATGAGTTTGAACTCGAACGATATCAGGTAGTTAGACTCACAATGTGATGAGTATAATGAAATCTACCTTAAAGTAACGGTTAAGTAAATTGGTAACTCTAATACAATCCATAGAAAATTAATGCGGTATTATATATCGTCACTCGTGATATAATTACGGCTAAGACGAACGCCGTTCAGTCATTAGAAGCAATACATTATACTATTTTCATGGTAATCTGTTGCAGATGATACTGGATACTAAACTAAATGTAGGAGAGAAAACATGGGAAGAGCACTCAACAAGACTATCAGAGAACCCGCCAGAGATATCAGGGTATGCCGGGAGGTTGATGTAGCAGTCGTAGGAGGTGGTCCCGGAGGATTCGCCTCGGCTGTGGCAGCCGCTCGCAATGGTGCTGATACGGTACTCATCGAAAGATACGGACATTTAGGCGGTATGGCCAGTGGAGGGCTGGTTAACATCTTCCCGAATCTCAGTACAATCAGCGGTGAGCAGCAGATATACGGGCTTAACCAGGAGTTACTCGACCGACTGGATGCCCGGGGCGGAGCTTCCTACCCGAAAAAGGAAGACTGGGGAACAACGGATGAGAAGGTAGTGAACTATTATCTTAACGCGCACATGGCGAATTTTTTCGTGCGAAATGATCCTGATATAGGGAAGAGACGGGTAATGTATTCCGCGGTTGTCGACCCGGAGATACTGAAAGCCGAACTGAACGATATGGTGCTGGAATCAGGGGTCGACCTGCTACTGCATTCATGGGGAACAGAACCGATAATGGAGGGAAACACCGCCAGGGGTGTGGTTTTCGAGAGTAAATCAGGCAGGCAGGCAATCCTGGCGAAGGTAGTCATCGATTCTACCGGGGACGGGGATATATTTATCGGCGCCGGAGCTGAGTATGATGACACGCAGGATAATAAATACATGTCTGCATGGATCGCATCGGTCTGGTGGATCGCCAATGTCGATATAAAGAAATACGAAGAATTCGCTGCCTCGCAGCCGGATAAACATGACGAACTGATGAAAGAATGCGTTGACCTGGGAGGACACCCGCGATTTACCAAAGGGATACTGGAAAACCAGGAAGGGGTGGTCTGGTTCCACTGTATCCAGCCTGAAGCCGAACCGTGTGACCCGAAGGATGTTGAAACGCTGACCAGAGTGGATATCAAGTATCGTAAGAAAGCTATGATTACACTCGAGTTCCTGAAGAAGCGGATGACCGGATTTGAAAAGTGTTTCATGATGCTGACCGCTCCGCAGCTTGGCGTTCACGGTGGGAGCCGGGTGATCGGCGAATACACCCTCACCGAGAATGACCTGGTATCGGATGAAATTTTTGAAGATACCATTGCTGTCTTTGCCAGTAACGATTACGGCGACATTTCACATAAACACCCGACGCTCTGCATTCCGTATAGATGCCTGGTACCGAAGAAAACGGACAATTTGCTGGTTGCCTGCCGGGGATTTTCCTCGGATCTCGCTATCCAGCAGCAGTTCCGGATTATTCCGCCGTGCATATGTTACGGGCAGGCAGCGGGTACCGCAGCAGCAATGGCGGTCAAAGCGGGTATCCAGCCTCGCAAAGTTAACTATAAAGAACTGCAGGCAAATTTGAAAAAACAGGAGGTCTATATACCTGAAACAGTAGGTATTCCGGGAAAAAATAACCAGTCAGGCGAAACGATAAATGCCGGAGACAGGTATATGAAGGATCTGTAAGGTTGAGATATTGGAAATACTCAATTTTGTGAGTGGTACAAATAAAAAAAGAACTGGATAACGACTTTCACAGGATAGAGGTAATGACAGACAACGAAATATCCATATGGGAATTAGAGGAAGGAAAAGAACTTCAGCTAGACTTTGAAAAGTTAAACAAAGTAATTGCACAAGGTTCCGGTGTAATTCCAGTTGCTGTTCAGAATGCTGATACAAAAGAAATAATACTAATAGCATACACCAATAATGAGGCTTTCGAAAAAAGTATCGGAACCCGTATCGCGACATTCTGGAGTACATCAAGGAATGAGTTATGGATCAAGGGGGAGACTTCAGGGAATCTCTTCGAATTGGTAGAAGTGTATGTCAACTGTGAGCAAAATTCTCTTGTCTATCGTGTGAACCCAAAGGGTGAAGGTATATGCCATACATACAACTCTAAAAGAGAAGCTCGTAACTGCTTCTATCGCCGACTCAACTTTGAAACCGGTACTTTGGAAAATAAAAATCCTTAGTTCCTGGTATAAATATCCAAAGTACCGAACTTGTAAATCACTTAATTACAATTACCGGGAAGTATTACAAAGGCGTCGTCGTTAATATCGGAACCTTGCCCGTTGGTGATTTCTATGAATCGATAGGTTTTACGTCTGTGAATAATCCTTCATTTACTCACATGCTTCTGTTTTAAGGCAATTATACATTTATCCGGATTTTTACTTGATATCAAAGCTGACAGGATTCTTTCACTCCAGCATGTCATTCATGATTTTTATGGTCAGTTTTCTAGTTTCGGCAGTGCCATATCCTGAATGTGGGATGGGCCCCAAAGCCTTTCTTAGATCCTTGTATGCTACGGAAACAAACAAGTTACCGGTTGGGATTTTTAGCCCGAACATTTCGCGAGCATGTTGGCTGAGAAATGATATTGTCGTCTTTCCTGTCACGTAGGGGTAAGCTACAGGCATGCATATACTATTGGCCGGATAATATTTAATCGGGCCGTGACCTGTAAACGCAAGCAGTCCGGTTATCTTATCGGCCTGGTCTGGATCGCAGCATATTAGTACTACATGAGGGTTTGAAGCGCTATTTTCTAAAGGATTAATCACGACGAACTGCTTTTGTTTTCTTTTGGTCCAAGGCCAGAATCCAGGTGGTTTAGGCCCTCTTACTATCTGCCATATCGTTACTTTCTTTGATTTAAAGGCCTTATGGTATTCAGTCCATATATCTATCCCTACGGACAGAGGAAGTTTATCAAGCCCTAAATAAAACTTCCCACCAATACAAAGTAAATTCTCTTTTGATAAATTCAGTATTAGTTTATCAAATAATGCTATTTCTAGTGCTTTGCATACAGATACCTGTTTATCACCGATCCCTTCGGGATGTGGACTATTTGAAAAAGTAATGGCTATAGGGTTGAATTCTAGTCCGAGAGTCTTCATTAAGTCGTTCGCTTGAGTTTTATAACTCATATTTGCACCACCTGTTCAATTTTCGCAGCTTTTACCTGAGAAATAAAATTCATACACTGAATATATATTATTTTATAAAGGAGGTGAAGTAATAGAGTTATATTCCATCAAACGTAAATTATGAAGATAGATTTCAGAAACAAATATTCTCTTCGCGATTTGGATAATCGTACCGACAAGAAATCAGATGTCCCGGTGTTTGTACAATGGTAACGATTCAGGCTTAGTTTTCAGGTAAAATCATACAAACCTATGCAAGCCATTACAGAATTTGTATAAAATTTGTGAAATTTATCAAATAATAATTGTATAAAAGCTTGATAATTCTGTAAAATTATAGTACTATTATTGTAATATGAATTCTTATGTGTATATAAAGCGGTATAAATGCCAAAAATAAACGATGTAATCAATAAATCTCAATTGTCACCCTTACAGCAAAAAGTGCTTGATTATCTGCAGGAACACGATGATGAAGTTTTCGGGTACGGTGATGTAAAGGAGTTAAGTGAGAATATAAATCATAAAGGTAGTAATCGCGGTGTATCATTCACTTTCTGGGCACTGGTAAAAAAGAGATTGATCGATAAGGAAAGAGTTGGTAAGTATATATATTTCGGCAGCAAATCCGCTATCCGCTCTCTTAGAGAACAAAAGAGAAGACAGAATCAGAATGATTGAAGAAAAAAATAAAATAAAGGAGAGGTAAGAAAATGATCGCGTTATATATTATAGGGGGTCTTATCGTACTTTTTGCTGTATTGTCTATCTATACAGTAAAACAACAGACATTTGCCGTGATAGAGAGATTCGGAAAATTCAGCAGGGTGACTGATCCAGGACTGCATTTCCGAATACCTATTATGGAAACCATTTCAGGTAGAGTCTCCATTCGGGTCAATGAACTTAATGTGAAGATTAGAACCAAGACGAACGACAATGTTTTTGTCGATCTGCTAATAGCGGTACAGTATTTTGTCGATGGAAAGGACAAAGTGTGGGACGCTTTCTACAAACTGACCAATCCCCAGCAACAAATGGAGTCCTGGATATTCGATACCGTTCGCGCTAAAGTTCCTGCCATGATTCTCGACGATGTGTTCGAGAAAAAGGAAGAAATAGCTACAGATGTGGAAGAAAGTCTTACCGAACGATTGCAGTATTATGGATATTCATTAGTCAGGGCGCTTGTGAATGATATTCAACCGGATGCGGGTGTTGCCGATGCTATGAATGAAATAAACAGACAACAGCGTCTCAGAGTCGCTGCCGAACATGAGGGTGAAGCTAAAAAGATTATCGTAGTGAAAGAAGCCGAAGCTGACGCTGACAGCAAAAGACTTTCCGGAGAGGGTATCGCAGACCAGCGAACCGCTATAGTCGAGGGGTTGAGAGAGTCGGTTAGCAAGACCAGCAAAACACTGGGAGTTGAAGCCACCTCCGTTATGACTCTCGTGCTTATGACTCAGTATTACGATATGCTTACAGATGTTGGTAAAAACTCTAAAACCAATACAATAATGCTTCCTCATACACCTGGTGCGGTAGGCACTATCCAGGAGCAGATAATAGCATCTCTGGAAACAAGTAAAAAGGTGGGTGCAGAAGAATAAATCTATTAGTTAAAACCATGATTCTTCATTATGGATTACACCACTGTTCATGTTTCCTTAAGGAGATCGAATAATGAAAAAGTTACTTACTGCTGGAATAACTTTGATGCTATCGGCAGCCGTGCTGCTGCCGATAGCGGGATGTGCCGGAAAAACCGGGGAAACGGAACCGATTGCTTCGGAATCAAACCGGTGGCTGGAATTACTAAGAATCCTGCCGGAGAATGAAGCAACTCTCAATGCCGCTTATCTTCAGACCTCCGAATATGCCGGTCTTCTGCAAGAACAATATCCGGAAGCACTAGTTTTACCCGGTCTGTCAGAAAATACCTCGTTTAGACTCCTTGCCTACAACAATCTGCCACTTTTCGGCCAGACAAAATATACGGATGAAGAGTGGAAAGAGGTAGTAGGATTTTCCGTCAGCGATGTTACCGACTCGATAATGGCGACCGACAGTTCGGCTAAAGCATACCAGGCAGTCCGAGGGAACTTCACCGGGGAAGATATTGAAACTGCCGCCAAAACCGGACCTCTGCAAGAATTTCTTGAAATAAAGTCCTATGAAGGGTATGAATACTATAGCTGGGGCGAAGACATGGGCATTCACCTGGATTGGCGCAGTAACATCAGACGGCTGGGCAGGGGATACCGGCTGGCATTTGTTGACGGATTTGCCCTGTGGGAACTATGGGATGGCGGTATTGAAGAAATGATAGACGCTTACAAAGGGAATATCCGCTCTCTGGCCGATAATGAAGACTATAAACTGCTCGCTGCTGAGCTTGATATAACAAATACGGTAACTGCCTTTTTCTCTGCTAACACACTATCAATTGCAGAATTCAGGGAGCGGTTCAAAGATAACCTGGATGAGATCGAGCGTGACCAGCCCGAACAGATACAGGCTTTCAACCGCGAACCGCTGCTAAAACCATTTCTGTCTGTAGCTGCGGGAGCCGGTGAAGACGAAAACGGCTTTTATCTTGTTATTATTCTGCTCAATGATGATGAGAGTACAGCAAAAGAAAATGCCGGACTGCTGACGCAGCGCCTGAACGAATCGATCATGATCCCTTACACGACAAATCCTGACATGAACTACCAGAAATGGACCGATAACGATGCAATCCAGGCTATGGAGATAGACAGTTACGGGCGGTTCACCAGGGCAAAATTGTACGGGAAAGTTTTCCTCAACTGGGATCAGTTTAACCATCTGGGCTTTGCCGGCGGTTATCGGCCACTCCTGTTGCATGAATAATTAAGTAGGATGGTCGGAAAAATGATACAGAGACAAAACACAGGCATGAATATCCCGGGTGTCGTTTGCACTTACTTTGGAGAGCACATAACCAAGGTTGCTTCCGAGGGAGAACAGCACATTGAATCGATGAAGCATGGGGGTTCGGGTGGTAGACCTCCCCGCAATTCGAGGGGCACACAAGTCTTGTTATGCACATTTGCTGGTGTTGTGGTTGGCTGTACAGTCGGAGTAGTTATCGGGCTCAATACGATGGATGCCGGTGGCGCTGTTATGGGATCTATCTTTGGTTTTATTATCGGTGGTGTTATCGGTTCGTTCGTTGGCGAATACCTGAAAAGACGCAAGTACAGGAAACTGGATCGACTGGCTGAAAAATTTGATACAGACAACAAACAGGGGCCGTTACTTGGTTAAGACAGGAGCACTAACTTCTTGGGGTAAAAATGCCAAGCATTTTTAAGGATGGTAATTATATTATTCTGAATACAGGCTACGCTATGTGGGGAAATCCCTGGGGCTTCAAGCAAGTCTCCGATGCAGAACAGCACCTGACTACGACAAATAAAGGAAAACCGGGAAGAGGACCACAACCCGATCCCCGGGATTTTTTTCGATTATTCTTTACTACCATCTTTACGATTGTCTGCTTTATTGCCGGATTTCACATTGGTGATAGTCTGTGGGGTGCTTGAGGTGCGGTAATTGGGTTTTTTATCGGGATAGCAGTCGGTCTTTTCACCGGACCACGCCTGTTTATATATATAAACAGACTCCGAGAAAAAAGATGGAAGCGTTCTGTGAAAAAACAGGATAAACATGAAAAGAATGATCAGGGACTAATTATCAGGTAGGAAATAGTTGATAAAGGCATATAATAGCTATACGCATCACTGGTCAATAATCCCGATATTCGTAAAATCTTAGAAAGAGAATAAGAAAGATCAAAAGAGGGAGCGTTTCCACTCCTCTTTTTTCGCTTCAATTTCCCCGTTGTCGGCGGCACAATGGCCTGATGTATAAGCAATCGTTTACTTGGTCATTCATCGTATGCTGCAACAGCGAATGAAGGGAATGCTTATTTTGTAATCCAAGGAATTGGATTGCCTTGCTCCAATATTCCGGGTCCGAAAGGTGTTGTTTCTCCTGTTTCTGGATTGGTAGGTTGGTCAATTTGAAATAAATAACCGTGCTTTCCGTATCTGCCGAGTTTACTTTGGTCGTAGCGTTCGCTATCCATGCAAATGTTGACGGCTTTCAACGCAACCGCCACTTCCTGGCTTCCTTTGAAAAGCTGATGTTCCCATAAAAACTCACATTCGATATTCAAAAAGCATTCTTTGATTCGTGGCGCATTAACCTTCGAGGCTTTCTCCGCCGTTAAGCCGGAGGCGGTGATTTCATCTGCTTCAAACTGATTATTACCAATCGTTTTTATACATCGGTCATATATATCGTTTGAGGGGAAATTTAATACGCAAACCCTCGTTTCTTTCAGTGATTGATACATATGCCCGCCTTTGTCGACTTTTCCCATGATACAGATAAAGTTTTCAGCTCCACTTCCCGCAAAGGTAGACCAGGATTGCAGACAAGCATTTTCTCTCCCGTTCGATTTCCATCCTGTGACAACGAATACCAGCGACGGCATGGCTGTCACGAAATCATACCATGACATATTGCCGCAGGCTGCCAGGTATTGCTCAGTTAAGTTCTCTGTCCTTTCAGAAATAGAAATTTCCTTTTTCATATCGTATTTCCTCCTTTGTTTCAATCGTAACATAACAAACACGACAAAATATATTATGTTTAGCTTGTTTATGAAGCAACTAATTCATAGCTCGTTATGAAGAATCAATTAAAGAGATTGTCGAGTCTGATATGACACGAATAATTCACACTTTCGAAATCTTAAACTGATATCCGAACTATAAAATTAAACGGTATCATCCAGTTATACGCATCACTGGACGTTTATACCGATGTTCGTTCAGTGTTAAAAAAGACACTTTGAATAATCTAGTGAGTGAGTCGAGATACGCCCTCATTTATAAGTTTACATCATCTGACGCCCAGGTAATCGGTACTATCCGGTTAGTTTATTTCTTTACGAAAATGTAATATTACCGGGTTTATTATGTTGACAATGTTATGGTAAAATAAAGTGTCGTGTGATCTTGTAAGGATTATTGAGTAGTATCAGACCTTATTATATACAGGGTTGGATGGCATGCAGAGATTTAAACTATAAATGAAAGAGGTTGCCAGCTAACTTTGCTAACCCGAATTTGGAATCGTCGTTTCATAGGTCTCATTGGTTTCGTGTTACCAGTAGTTATCGTGCTAAGCGGATTCATTAATTTCGGATCCGTTCTTGATTCGCTTAGTGACTACATCGATGTCAGAAGCAGAGAAGTTTTTATTGTAATGCTGCTTATCGTAGCCTGGTGCTTGATCAAATACAACGGCTATGATTTCATCGATAACCTCATTGGGAAACTGGCAGGTTTATTCGCATTAGGCGTGTTATTTTTCCCCAATAATGCCGGCGGCTGGCAATCGGTAGTACACTTCGTATCGGCAACGGGCCTTTTCCTGGTGTTTGCATTTATATGTCTTTTCCTGTTTACCAAGACGAAAGACTCTCCACCGAATAATCTTTGGCATACAATAAAGTCTTTTCGATTCGGTATAATCAGGTCGGATGAACCTGGTATGGAACTCAAGAAAAAACGTAACAAGGTGTATGTAGCATGCGGTATAGCAATGCTGGTAAGTATGCTGGTTACGATACTTTACAATCTATTCTGGCAGGATACGGGAATATCCGTCATCAAACCGGTGCTGGTACTCGAGTGGCTGATGATATGGGCTTTTGCGTTCTCCTGGATGGTTAAAGGGCAGATAATTCTGAGCGACCGGAGAGTTCGGGTAGAAGTATAAGACTTCGGCAGTGATCGATCGGTATGATAGTATAAGGGGGAGAAACCAAAGGTTCTCCCCCTTTTTTTACTTATGCTGAATAACGGAGAACAGTGAGATGGATTATCATTCTGGCGTAATCAACTGGCTGCTGGAGGAAGAGAATCCGTCTGTGCGGTACCGGACGTTGACGGAACTGCTTGACAGGCTGCCGGATGATCCGGATGTTGTACAAGCCAGGGAGCAGATACCATTGAGTACAGCCGTTATGAATATCCTGGACCGGATGCATCCGGACGGATACTGGCTGCAGAAGAATGCTTCAAAGGGGATTTTCATTGGAGACGGTGTCGACTACCTTGATTTCAACACCACCCATTTCTGCCTGGCTTACCTGTCCGAACTGGGCATGACCGGGGAACACCCGTTAGTACACAAAGCGGCGGACAGGTACCTGAGTCTTCAACAGGATGACGGTGATTTCCTGCGCCATTTTTCCTGTCTCTACGCCTATAATATTCGGACATTCGTAAGGTTGGGATATCGAGACGATCCACGGGTGCAGAAAACGATCGACCTGATGCTCGGAACGGAACGACCTGACGGCGGATATCTCTGCGATATGCACGAGGGCAAGTATAAGACGAAGGCTGTGAAAAGCTGCATACGCGGCTGCGTGAAAGCACTGCTGGCGTTCGCCGAACTCCCTGAATACCGGGATCATCCACGGTTCAGCGACCTGGTCGATTACTTCCTGCGGCGTGATTGCCTGTTCCGTACTAGTGATCCGTCACAATCGGTAAACAATGATGTGATTACCACACGATTTCCGATAACCTGGCGAGCCGGTATGATCGAGATACTTTACGCCCTCAGCAAACTGGGCTACGGTTCGAGAAAGGAAGTATCCCGGGCATGGGATCTGCTGGAGACTAAAAAGGATTCACAGGGTCGATATATCCTTGACTGGACACCATCCCAGGTTCAGAGGATATTCAAGGTCGGTAAACGAAACGAGCCCAACAAGTGGGTTACGCTTTATGCGTTGCTGGCGGTTAAGGAGAAGAACGAAAAGAATTAAATTTTGTAGAAATACGGTTATGTTGTATGCGAAGTACTTGACAATTTTACCGGATTGATGTACATTCGATATTGTATCACCAGTGTAAAGGGGCACGCTGTAAGGGTTAGTCCTTATGGGGTGCTTCCTTCCCTTCCAGATTCTTTTTATGTTCTAATTTTAATCTAAGGTTGTCTATATAATCAATTTTAGCGCCAGCTGCTTTTCTTAAAAAATAAGAACAACCTTTCATACATGGTGCTAAAACACGTTTCAGTTTATCAAGACTGACTAGATGTTCAACAAGGCAAGCAAAGTCGCCATCGCTTGATACAATAACTGCTTGATCATAATCATTAAGAGTAATCATAACTTTTAATACGAGTTCAGCATCACAATTACCTTTGTATCCTTCTCCTTTTCTGTATTGTGTTGGTTTGAATACTATTCTATATCCCCACATTTCAAGGTTTGAATATAAAGTTTCATTATCGGGGACTTTACCTATGAAATAGTAAGCTTCTGTAACATGGTACTTCTCTTCTAAATATATCCTGAATTTTTGATAATCTAGAGACCAACCTGTTTTTTGCAAGTGGAAATTCCCCATTATTGCAAAATATTTTCCCCAGGCGCCGGTGGGGAATTTTATATATACATAACGTTCGC
>JAFGCW010000081.1 GCA_016932435.1 Dehalococcoidales bacterium
ACCCCTCCCGTGTCCGGAGCCCTGGGGGTAATCGGGGTTAGCGGCAGGGCCGGCTCGAGGAGGTGTATATTGACCTGATTAAGTATTAATCCAGAGATTCTGCATTAGAGCTGCGTAATTATATCTGACAACCTTTTAAAAAAGAAGTTATGAACAAATTCAGAAGGAGGTGATACATGACAAAACGAATTGTATGGTTGCTGATTAGCTGCCTGATGGTGCTGACACTGGTGCTGGCTTCGTGTGAAGAAGCTGATACTGGAGGAACAGTAACCACCGAAGATACAGGACAAACAGTGACCGTAGGTGGTGAGGAAGAAGTTGTTACTCAACCCGGAACAGCCACAACGGTTGGTAAAGAGCAAAACAAGCCGCAATACGGTGGTAGACTTACTATCGCGACTATTGCTGCTCCTGCCGCCTGGAATCCGGGGGCGGTCGCTGGCGGGTCTGCCGGACAAGCCGCTATTGTCCTCGAGCAGATTCTCGGTCGTGACTGGGAAAGAGGTCAGGCGGGGACCGGTGAGTTCAACTTTGTCGGTGGTGTCCCTGAGTGGGCGGGTGTTGGTGGTAACCTTGCCGAGAGCTGGGAGATACCGGGAGTAGGCATCTGGGTACTCCACATACGCCAGGGGGTCCACTGGGCGTATCATCCGGAATTCGAAGCATCCAAACTGGTAGGCGGGCGTGAGATGACCGCCGAGGATGTTGCCTACAGCATAGAGTGGATGAGGGATAACCCGAAATCAGCTGGTATGGTCAGTGAGCCGGATCTTTTTAAGAATACCACTGTCGAACGTACAGACACATGGACGATCACGGTAAGGACACCGGTAAATCCGACTACTGGATACCTGTGGATAATGGGAGGTGGTGGTGTGAGTTATGTTTGGGCTAAAGAGCACCTTGATAACTACGCAACCAGTAACGAATGGTACGATACGGTCGGTACCGGTCCGTTTATCACGGATGACTATGTTACGGATGTTGCTGTCAAGTACATCAGAAATGATAACTATTGGGATATCAACCCATGCGGACCTGGCGAAGGAGATCAGCTACCGTACATCGATTCACTCAACTACCAGATGATTCCCGATAAATCCACAAGAATGGCTGCATTCAGGACCGGTAAAGTCGACTGGTCGATGGTTGATGCTTTGAACATTGAAGAGTACGAACAATTACTAAAGACAAATCCTGAGGTAGAGTCCGCCCAGTTAATAATTGACGCGATGAAGCTCAATGGCAGAGTCGACATGCCGGAAGATCCTTACTCGAACCTGAAGGTACGCCAGGCGATGATGCTGGCAATCGATCATCCGTCGATCGTCAACGACTTTTATGGCGGCAAAGCGGAACTGGTAGACACCCCGGCGCGCAAGTGGTATTCGAGCATATATACACCGCTGGAAGAGTTTTCGCCTGAGGTACAGGAATACTTCGGATACAATCTTGAGAAGGCGAAGCAGTTGATGGTTGAAGCTGGTTATCCGAACGGCTTTAAAAAGACAGTGTACTTTTCTAACAGTCCGGCTGCCGAGGAAGCCTCAGCAATACTCAAGGAATATATGGCGGATATTAATATCGAGCTTGAGTTGCAGCCGGTTGAGAGTGGCATATGGCGGGGTATGTTCTGGGGAGGAGATATTCAAGACTGGACACTTGATTCATGGTCAGGTGGAAACGGTTCATTCTTCGTCAGGTACAGTATGGGCTACTTCCGTGGACCGAACGTATTCAACTTAGCTCATGTTGATAATCCAGTAGGAAGCGAACCGGTTATCGAGAAAGCATTTGAAGAGCAGGCGAAAAACGTTATGGTTGATTACGCGAAAGCTGACGAAATAACCAAGGCAGCTTACAAGTATTGCATCGAACAGTGTTTCCTCGTCGCGATGCCGGCTCCGTACGGATACAGAGTCTGGCAGCCATGGCTGAAGAACTACTATGGCGAAAATGATATGAAGTTCTGGCTGCAATGGGCATGGATAGACGAGGACCTGAAAGCCGAGATGCTGAAATAGACTGAGTGATTCAGGTTATGATCAGCTAAAAAAAATAGTAATGTAATAATTACGTATTGCGATCCTGAATAAGTATGAGTGGGGTAGAGTTAAAGAGACTCTACCCCACCTCACTTGTTAAAGGTATCAATTCAATGCTATATATTAATTCTGCCTGAAAAATGGTAAACTCAAAATCAAGAAGCAGGGAGGTGGATTATGGCAGTATCGGAATCGGTTATTAGTGAATTTTCCGGATTACACGAAAAATACAAGGCAGCGAACGAAAAAATACTGGTGCTCCAGGCAACGGCAATAGAGGGAATTCGGAAGATCGGTGTGGGGTGTATTACCGAAGAGTCAAGAGCTGAATTTATCTCACTCGAAAAGGAAATAAACGACTCTCTGGCACGCATGAGGGAGATATGTGAATCCCTCCACTAACCTATTTGAGATCAGCTTTTTGGTTTAGACCGTCCAGCTTTCTTTTTTTTCTCTGTTCCGGTCTCAGGTATAATCATAGCATCCACGACAAAGTCCATCATTGAGCTTATAGTGATATCGAGTTCGTATTTTTCATTCAGGTTGGCTAGTTGAAGCCGGCAGTTTTCGCAGGGACTTACTACGATTTTCGCTTTACTCTTTCTTATCTGCTCTACTTTCTTCTTTCCGGTTTCCAGTCTCATTTCATCGAAATCAGGTTGGGCGACAAGCCCACCGCCGCCCCCGCAGCACCAGTTCTTTTCACGGTTCGGTTCAAGTTCTATGAAATTAGTGGTTACGTATTGAATGATCTCTCTCGGCAAGTCGTAAAAGCCTGCGTTCCTGCCAAACTGGCAAGGATCATGATAGGTCACGATATCCTTTATCCTCCCCGTGTCTATCTCAATCTTACCTTCTTTAAAGTAGTGGGACATAACTTCAAGGATATTGGTAACCTTGAATGGGAGTTTCTTATCCGTCCAATATTCATAGAGAATCTGCATGACACGGTAGGCATGACCGCACTCTGTTATCACTATCTCTTTCACATTCAGCCGCTTTGCTTCATTCACAATACGATCCGCTATTTTCACAGCCTTTTCCTTGTCACCAAGGAAGTAACCGTAATTTGCCGCTTCGAACATAGAAAGGGTCCAGTCGGCTTTTGCCTGGTGAAATATTACCGCTGCCGGTAGTATGGTGTGTACTCCCGATAAAGCTACATAGAGAATCTCAGCCCCTTCTTTATCGATAGGTATAGTGGCATTCGGGTCTTTCACTCTTTCCTGTAATTCCTTTTCAGTGTCTTTAAGGGTTTCAATAATAATATCTTTGAATAAGTCTATATTCTCCCCTTTCATGATTGAGGCATCTGCAAGTTCTGTTAATATTGATGACCCTTTTCCAGCAGCAATGAGTATCGTCTTTGCCAGAGAGAGTACCCATGTTGTGTCTATCGAGAACGGGCAATAATACATGCACCGCCGACAACCCGTACAGGCGTACGTAGATATGAACAGATCGTCAAGCAGGCGATCATCTATCTCCGTTGCTTCGCTAAGAGAGGGAACGAATTTACCTTCCGCAGTCATATATTTCTTAAAAATGCGGCGTATCAGTTCGGCACGGTAAGCAGGGAGATATCTTACATCCTTTGTCGTTACATACTGGTGACAGGCGTCCTTACAAATGGAACACCTTGTACAGATATCCAGATAATACTGGAGTTGACGGTTTATACCGTTTTTCAATACTTCCACCAGTTTTTTTTCAGTATCGATATCCACCACTATTCACTCCTGACAAGATTAACGACGAAAGAACCTACAAAGTGCACCAGTTTGCTGAACGGAAAGTAAATCGCAAGTATTGACGCAAAGAGTACGTGTGTGGTCAGTACCCATTTTGTCCCGGATGCTGCCAGTTCCGCCGGGAAAGCCGGTTTGAAGACCAGCAGACTATGTATATATTCCCTGTAGTCCGCTACGTGAACATCACCGAAGAATCTGAGATGATTCCCCAGCAGTATCACGATGAGTAAAATGATAAGCAGGATATAATCTTCCGGGGTTGAAATATCTTTATATGGTGATTTGAACCTTCTCATCAGCAGGAAAAAAGCAGAAAGCATCATTATTATGCCTACTACTCCACCGCTTATTAAAGCGAACATATCCATACCATCAGCCCCGAGAGCATTAACCAGAGGTGTAAATTCTCTGATTAATCTCATATGTCCGGCAAAGGCAAACACTATTGTCAGGTGGAGGGCTACAACAAACAGCCACATCCAGCGGTCTACATCGTATACCTGAGGGAAGAGAAATGTATCTTTCACAAGTTTTGCTGTTCTACCGATGCCTGTTTTCGGTTTAGGATATAATCCCAGGTTTACGTTACTCCTGGGTATTCTAATCCATCTATATATCCGGTAGATAAGCCCGACGACAAATACGACTGCGGCAATATAAACCAGTATGGATACTATAAATGAGTATGGATTCAATGCTACTTTACTCTTTTCACATAAAAGATAATGTCTTTATCCTGACGTTCCGTTTTAATGACTTCATTTCCAGTTGTTCTGGCCCAGGACGGGATGTCGGCAAGGCTTCCGGGATCGGTTGCTGTTGCTTTGATTACGCCGCCAACCGGGACGTTGTTAATGTTCTGACTTACCCTTACCATCGGTAACGGGCAGAGTAGTCCTTTGAGATCGAGTTCGAGATCAACTTTGATGTCTTCAGCCATTTTCCTCCTCCTTATATAAAAAGTGTGAAATCTGATTGCTGGGCCTGTTCGAGCATGAACGCAACTCCAACGACATCGGCAACTTCATCGATAAGCGTTTCCCTGGGAATTTCCATTACTTCCATACTCGTCTGGCAGGTATACATTTTAACGCCCAGGTCAAGGGCAAGCTGTCTAAGCTCTACCAAGCTGGTAACGTTCTTGTTCTTCATCATCTTTCCGAACATCCACCGACCCAGTCCGAGAAAGCCGTACTTACTGGGATTTGCTTTCGTGATATCACCGCCTTCTATCAGTCCGATCATTTTACCGAAAAGACTTTTACCGGTACGTACATTTTTCTTGACGGCTCTTAGTCCCCAGAAAGTGTGGAATATGATGACGTCCATATTCGATGCTGCAGCTCCGGTAGCAATTGTGAGTGCGGCAAAAAGTTTATCGAAATCTCCACTCATCAGGACAATCGTTGCCTTTTTTTTCTTTTCCTCCGCCATTATCTGGTTACCTCCATCGATTCCAATTAACTATACCAGCAATAACCGAAGAATGAATTGTATTATGCATCTGTTTCTTCGGAAATTGCAAGTCTTTCAGCCAGTTGCCTGTTTTTGTCTATTTTTGACAGTACCACCTGCTGCATAACATCGCAGGCTTCACCGATTTTCGGATCTGCCAGTTTGTAATACACATTCGTGCCTTCACGGCGTGCTGTAACAACGCCGCCGTTACGTAGTATAGCAAGATGCCGTGAGACTACAGCCTGGTTTAGATCGCATACACTACCGAGTTCTCCGACACTCATTTCACCTTCTCTTAATTCGTTGAGTATGTAGAGTCTTTTAGGATCGGCGAGTGTCTTGCAGACTTCGGCTTTAAGGGTGTAAAAATCAAGGTCCTGTTGTTTCAATATTAACCTCTTTATGTATATACATATATATGACTATCCATATATTAGAATATAAATTAGCTCGCGTCAAGAGATATTTATCACTATTCTCTGAATGATAATCACTCGGTATTGACAACAAGATGAAAAATCATTACAATGCGGCATCCTCCTGTGAATATATGTTTACATCAACCTGTAATTTAAACCGGAGGTGAACAGAATGTTACAATTGGCACCGCCACTGTTGTTTTTTACCGCAGTTTCAGGTGCCCTTTTTTATTGCAGGAAAAATTACATTAATAATTACCTCATCGGGGGAACCCATGGTAATGAATGACATAAGTTTATACCAGTTTTATATGGGTCACTCCCCTTTTATATATGAAGCGCTGGAAATAATCGGGTAGTCATGATATCGGAGAAAGGAGGTGATGCTGCATAAGAACAAGATGTAGTCTCGCGTGCACGTTTGTGTTCGCATGATGGAAAACCTGAGTTATTACAGGAGGGAAAACCATATGATTAAAAAGATTATGTGGATACTCGTGAGCTGCTTGATGGTATTATCTTTGATATTGGCATCATGCGGCACAACGGAGACCACAGGTGATGTAGAAGAGGATGAGGGTGATGATAAAGTCATTATCACGGAAACCGAGACAGACACCGGGACAACAGATGAGGAAGAAGGGACAACCTCATCAGATGAACCACAATACGGCGGCACTATTACTATCCGAGACATTTCCGAACCGACATGCTGTGATAGTTTTGCCAACAAGATGATGACCGGAGGCCCCGTTATACTTTATGTTTACGAACAGCTTCTAGCATTCGACTGGGAGCGAGGTCCTGCCGGCACTGGTGAATTTACCAATAATGCTGTAGCCAGTCCTGAAGCTCAGATGTACGGAGAGCTGGTTGAGAGTGTAGAGAAACCAGATCCGGAAACATGGATACTCAAAATAAGGCAGGGAGTACACTATCAGGATACCGGTACCGCAGCCGGGAACTTAGTGGGCGGTCGTGAGATGACAGCCGAGGACGTCGCCTGGGCTTATGAAAGGAATGTCCACAGTCCCGATGGAGCGATACAGGTGTTGCAGCCGCGTTGTGCCGCGGCATTTGAGATCGAGCAGACCGGTCCGTGGGAAGTGACCTTCACGACACCGGTACAGCCGATCACAGCCCAGTGGTGGGTGATTGAAGGCGGTGGCTATGGTTTCATGTATCCACCTGAACTCGTTGAGACCTACGGCAGCATTAACGGCTGGGAAAATAGTGTGGGCACAGGTCCCTGGATCCTTGAGGATTGGGTCACCGCTACATCGATTTCTTACAGACGCAATCCAAACTACTGGGGCGTTAATCCTGTTGGTCCCGGTAAGGGCGATCAACTGCCTTACGCGGACAAAGTGAAAAGGCTGATCATACCTGATAGTTCAACCGCTCTTGCAGCACTTCGTACCGGCAGGATCGACATGTACGGTGCTGTTACCTATGATATAGCCGAAGAATTATGGCGCAGCGCGCCCGATTTGGAATACCTGGAATATCTCGGTTCGGGATTCGCCGAAGCTCACGCCTTCAATTTACGACTCGACGACCCGACCAAACCATGGACTCGGACTGAAAACGGCAAGAAGGTACGCCAGGCGCTGATGCTGGCTGTTGACTATGATACCATTGTCAATGACTATTTCAGCGGCAAAGCAACAAAGGATACGGTCCTGGTTAACGAAAACTTTAAGGGAGTGGGCTTTGTACCGCTGAGCTCGATGTCACAATCGGTCCAGGATCTTTACAGCTATAATCCTGAAAAGGCAAAACAGCTTCTCTCAGAGGCTGGATATCCTGATGGCTTCAAAACTGAAGTGCTGGTGCCCAGTGCTCCGACGGATATGGCAGACCAGGCCTCTATCGTTAAGAACTATTGGGCTGATATAGGCGTTGAAATGGATATTGTTCCCATTGAAGGGACCATGCTTACACCTATGGTCACTCGTTCTTTCGAGTGGAATGATATGTTCTACGGAACCTTCCAGGGTGGTACCGTGGGATCGTTCGGATTCTCTCTCTATACGTACCTGGGCTACTACCGGGGTGATAACCGACCTCAGTTTGCCAGCCGTACCGATCCGGATGGGGATCCAGACCCATTTATTGAGGAAAACTTCGCGACGATGATGGAGAATATCTACGTTAACTGGCCGGCTGCCTATAAAGCCGTTGAGAATATCAAACCGTACCTGATAGAAAATGCTTTCAAGATACCGTTCCCGCAGCCCTACTCCTACCAATTCTGGTGGCCCTGGATGAAGAATACCTACGGCCAAGGAGCAGTTGGAACCTTCCTGAAATATTACTGGGTAGACGAGGACCTGAAGAGGGAAATGGGTTACTAAACAGGTGTTTACATACTGATTAAATCATTATGAAATGCAGAAAAAGGAGCAAACTTTGGAAGCGTATTGTGTAAAGTGCCGTGCCAAGAAGGAAATGAAAGACGCTAAAGCCATAACCATGAAAAACGGTAAACCCGCGACACAGGGCGTCTGCCCGTCGTGCGGTACCAGGATGTTCCGAATTGGCAAAGGCTAGATTTTCGTAATTAATACTTGCTTGATATTAAGGGCTGGATACAACTGAAGAAGTATATCCAGCCCTCACTTATATCAATGTATACTTTATTTGTTGTGAAGTTGACAAGTTTAGCATCGTATACTATAGTAATCCAAAATCTATTAAACAAGTGAATTTACCTTATTTAGCTTGCACCTTCCTGTTCTAGAGGTGAATATGGTGAGCTTAGGCTAAATAGGCACCTATAATCGTAGTTGAATGCGGTTGACGGTGCCTTTTTTTTATTCCAACATGGGAGATTAACCCGACGAGGGGGTGATGCCTTTGAGTGTTATACATTTTTTCACCGAAAGAGCGATGAATCAGATTGGATATACTCTGATAATCTATTAATATCCGACTATGGGTGGATACCGAAAAGGAGAGTTATATGAAGAAGAAAATAATCTGGATGATGATAAGCGGTTTGATGGCTCTTACTCTAATCTTGGCTTCGTGTGAAACCGAAGAAGAAACGGATACAGGCAAGGTTACCACTGAAAATGAAGGACAAATTATCGTCAGTGAAACAGGTACAGAAATCGTTGAAAAGGTAATCGAAGAAGAAGGATTACTTGATCCTGAGGTGCCTAAATACGGAGGTACGTTAACTACTATCATCGGTACCGACCCTTTAGGATTTGATTATGCCTACACCAGGTTAATGACATCTCTTACCCTGCAGAACGAAGAGTTAACCATGGGTGACTGGGCGAAGGGTCCTGCCGGCACCAATGAAAACGACTGGTCGGCTGGTTTCGGTGGTAATATGCAGCAGCTTACCGGTTGTCTGGCCGAGAGCTGGTCAACGCCCGACGATGAGACCATAAGTTACACGATTCGTAAAGGTATCAACTGGTGGGATAAAGCCCCGGCAAATGGCAGGGAATTCACTGCTGAGGATGCTGCCTGGAATATAGAACGTAATTTCAGCGAAAAATCATCCTATCTCGCCGCTTCTTATACTGCTAAAGGCTGGAACCCCACTGATATAACGGTAAACGGTGACACCATTACCATGAAGGTTCTTCCAGAATCACAGGGGCTGATGTTAGCCGTTATCAGCGATTACCTCTGGCACATGTGTCCCGATGTAGTCGAGGTTTACGGTGACGGTAAGGATTGGAAGAACCAACTTGGTACTGGACCCTATATGCTTGTGGACTATCTCACGAGCAGCATGCTCAGGTATGAGAGTAACCCTAACTACTGGCAGACCGATCCCATTAATACTGGCAATGAATTGCCCTATATGGACGGCTTAAAGCAGCTTATCATAAGTGATACTTCTACACAGCAGGCTGCTTTTCGTACGGGTAAAGTTGACTGGCTAAGTATAGTCGACTGGGAGACGAAAGACCTATTACTCAAGCAGAATCCTGAATTGATGTTGAAGGTCAAAAAAGGGGAGGGTATTAATTTCCCCTGGGGTAAAATAAATACCGGTCTGCCTATTGCAGATATCAGGGTAAGGCAAGCGCTAAATATGGCGGTAAATCAGCAGGAAATGCTTGATGATTACTATGGTGGCAATGCAGATTTACTCAACTGGCCTTATATGGATACGCCGGTATTCAGCAATATATATACACCTCTTAACGAGCAGCCCCAGATAGTCCAGGATATGTTTGGCTATGACCCCGAAAGAGCAAAACAATTGTTGGCGGAAGCCGGTTATCCCGATGGCTTCAAGACCAAGATAGACTGCTCAACAAATAACGTCGACCTGCTGTCGATAGTCAGAGAGTACCTACTTAATGTAGGTGTTGACATGGAAATCGCAGCACATGATTTCGGAGTATACTGGTCCTTGCGTTCCGCTGTTAGTTTCGACGAATATATATACTCCAATGATATGGCTTCGCTTGCGTTCAGGATGCTATGCGTTGGCAGTACCAGTGTCTGGAATTATGCCGGATTCTCGTCTGAGAAGACTGAAACGGCCCTGAACGAAATTTCAAGGAATATAGGTAAGGACGATGCGTATGTTGCTCAGATTCTGAAAGAGATTGGCCCATATGAGCTTGAACAAGCTCTGGCAATTTACCTGCCGATTCCACATACCTTTACCCTGTGGTGGCCTTGGCTACAGAATTTTTATGGATCCAACAGCGGCGGAGGTTACTTCACTCCGGACCAGTACGTGACCTATGTCTGGATAGACACAGATATGAAGAAAGCCATGGGATACTAATTGGTTCTATTGTACAGATATGATTGATTTATCAGGGCAGGTTGAAAAACCTGCCCTGATATTATTCCAGAATCTTGAATTCCAGGACGTCGACAAGTCCCATGTCGGTCAACCGAAGTTCCGGAATTACCGGCAGGGCGATGAATGAAAGGGTAGAAAAAGGAGATGACAGCCCGGTTCCGAGTGAAAGCGCTGCTTTTTCCACGTTACTCATTTTGTCGACGACGGTTTCAAGTGGCTGATCCGAGAGAAGCCCGGCTATCGGTAGAGGAAGACTTTCCAGCACCTTCCCATCCGCGACAGCCGCCAGACCTCCTCCCAGTCTTTCTATTTCTTTCACGGCGGTAAAAATATCTTCATCGCTGGTGCCAACGACGACGATGTTGTGTGAATCATGGGCTACCGAAGAAGCCAGCGCGCCTTTCCGGATTCCGAATCCTTTGACCAGTCCGATGCCGATATTTCCGGTGGCGTGATGTCTTTCTACAACAGCCGCCTTAAGAATATCATTTTCCGTATCAGGTACTACATACCCGTTTTCAGCCTTGATACGGGCTGTTTTGTGGTTGGTTAT
This sequence comes from Dehalococcoidales bacterium, assembly GCA_016932435.1. The sequence goes on from JAFGCW010000081.1 coordinate 11,019, forward strand.
AATCTGTCCCGGCACAATCTCGATTACCGGGAAAGTCTCCCCGCTCGCTTTCATTCTGAAAGAATCAACGCTGTAAGGTTTAATGTGCATGGTAGAAGTGAGAGTGTATTCACCTGTCGATACGTCTTCGAATAATGGTTTACCATCCGAAGCTACTTTTTTACCCTGAAAGAAGACGTCGCTGATGGTAACCGAATCCAGATCATCGAGGACTACCAGGTTGGCGTGATAACCGGGGGCTATCGCTCCGTGTCCGACCAGCCTGAAATATTCCGCTGTATTGATGGTTGCCATTTGAACAGCCCTTACCGGATCGAGTCCAAGCGAAATTGCTTTTCTGATTACGGCGTCGATGTCGCCGTCCTCCAGCAGGTCAACACAATTCCTGTCGTCTACGACGAAGATGCATCGTTTATAGGTATTATCATTCACCAAAGGTAGGAGGGCTTCAAGGTTCTTTTCCGAAGAGCCTTCTCTTATCATTACCACCATACCGAGTCGCAGTTTCTCACGGGCTTCTTCGAGGGTAACCGATTCATGGTCGGAATAAATCCCGGCAGCAATGTAAGCATTCAAAGCCTTTCCGGAAACACCCGGGGCATGTCCGTCGGTTGCTTTCCCTCCGGAAATAGTTATTTTATCAAGTACAGTCGGATCGGCGCCTATTACCCCGGGGTAATTCATAACCTCTCCGATGCCGGTATATTCATCCCAGGCAGTTACCTGGCGCAATGTTTCGGCATCGAGATTGGCACCGGATGTTTCCAGGTGAGTAGCCGGGACGCAGGACGGAGCCATCAGGAATATATCCATCGGTAGTGGTCGTATGGAATCGACCACGTATTTTATTCCCTCTATCCCGGATACGTTTGCTATTTCGTGCAGGTCTGTTACTATTGCCGAAGTGCCGCGAGGAACCACTGCCCTGGTGTACTGAGAAGGAGATAGCATCGAACTCTCAAGGTGAACGTGGCCGTCGATAAAGCCGGGGGCGAGAAATCTATCATTGAGATCGATGATTTCGTTAGCGGACTGGTAATCCCCTATACCGGCAATCATACCCTCGGCTATGGCTGTATTACCTTTCTCGATTTCCCCTGTAAATACATTGACGATCCGGGCGTTTTTTAAAAGAAGGTCGGCAGGAGTATCTCCCCTGGCAACAGACAGTAACCGGCTTTTATCCATAACAAACCTCTCTTTTCCGGATCAAGAAGACCGTTATTCTTCCTCTCCGACTTCCCGGAGTGTGCAGATATCAGGAAGGTTCCTGTATTTTTCGTTATAGTCCAGGCCATAACCGACAAGAAACCGGTTCGGCACAATGAAACCGCGATAATCTATCTGCACGTCTACCTGCCTGCGTGAAGGTTTATCCGTCAGGGCGCACAATTTCAGTGACGCCGGATTTTTTTCGGAAAGGTAATTCATAAGAAATGCTACCGAATTACCTGTATCTACGATATCTTCGACAACCAGTACATGCCTGCCTTCTATGGGTACATGCAGGTCGTGAATCATCGTTATCTGCCCGGTAGAGGTACTGCCCGATCCATAGCTGGACAGCCTGACGAATTCTACTTCGTGAGGGAAATCAAGGGCGCGGACAAGGTCGGCCAGGAAAACGAAGGAACCTTTTAAAATACCGATGACTAGTGGGTTCTTGTCGTGGAAGTCCTGTCTTATGTCTGCAGCCAGCCTTTTTACCGCGGAATCTATTTCTTCTCGGCTGATAAGGCATTTCAGGTTTAATGAGTCCATGAGCGATCCTTTTTTCATCAGGATTGATTCTGATACAATTGTAATGAAATCAACACCGATTCTCAACCATCACCTGCAGCGTGTCATTCTTTGCTCTAATGTTTCGTCATTGAATTTACTTGGCAAAGTGATAAATATATAATGTTTCATAACTCGAACCAAAGCCAGGACTAATTCATTGAAGGAGAGTAATATATTGCTTGAGAATAAAGTTGCCTTGATTACCGGTGGGGCTAAGGGGATGGGGAAAGCGATGGCTTTAAAATTTGCCCGTGAAGGCTGCGATATAATTATCTGTGATACCGATATCGATAATGCTGTTAAGGTTGCAGGTGAAGTTCAGGCTGTCGGACGGATATCTCTGGCAGTTCAAGCTGATATATCGAGCAGCCAGGATGTAGAAAATATGGTATCCGGTGCGATTGAAAAATTCGGAAAGATAGATATACTGGTCAATAACGCCGGGCGTGCCGGTGGCGGTAGCCTGGAGAATTCCACCGAAGAAGACTGGGACAAGGTACTGGCCATAAATCTCAAGGGTCATTTTCTGGTCACGAAAACAGTGGTCCCTTACATGAAGAAACAGAAATCGGGCAAAATAGTATTTATCTCTTCGATGGGTGCCGTACACCCGTCCATATCAGTACTTTCCTACCACTCAGCCAAAGCAGGACTTATCGGTCTTACCTATAATCTGGCCTTCGAACTGGCTTCCAATAATATCTGCGTTAACTGTATCGTTCCCGGACCTGTCGAAACCCCGTTCTGGGATGCCCTAACGCGGGGGATGTCTGAGGATGAAAAAACTGAATATTATACCGCCCTGGCCAGTAAAGAAGTGCCTCTTGGCAGAATGGGTACCGCCGAGGATATAGCCGGTCCGGCACTCTTCCTGGTCTCGGATCTCTCGGATTATGTGACTGGACAGGTGCTGTACGTCGCCGGAGGACAGCCCGGAATGCCGGTGAATGCATCATTCCTCCTGAGTGATACCAAGTAACCATTATCGCACGGAAGAAAGCAGGTGGATTATGACACGTAAATATGAGAAATTGCTGGAACCCGGTTATATCGGCCAGGTTCAAACGAGGAACCGTATCGTTAAAACCGGTGCCGGTACCTTTATGTGGCATGAAGATGAAACCAGCATGAACGAAAAGGTGCTGGCGTTCTATGAAGCTCTTGCCCGGGGCGGCGTTGGACTGCTTATCGTGGAATCCCCTACCATCGATTATCCCGCCGGTGTGAGGTGGAGAAGAAGATACCGCATCGACGATGATAAATATATCAAGGGTCTGAGTGAACTTACTGAGGTTATACACCGCCATGGCTGTCCTGCCTTCATGCAGATGAACCACGACGGTCCCTGGCAGTCGAAACTCGGATTTGAGCCTGACCCTCCTTTCAAGGGATCACCGGTTGCTTCATCACCGACGACTCTGAAGAATCCGGGTGATTTTCACAACGAAACACCTCGTGAGCTTACCTCTGAAGAAATAGAGGTTATTATCGACAAGTTTGCCAATGCAGCGGTACGAGCTCAAAAAGCTGGATTTGACGGAGTCGATATCAATGCCGCCAGCACTCATTTGCTGCATAACTTTCTCTCGCCTTTCTGGAATAAGCGAAAAGATAGGTACGGCGGCAGTCGAGAAAATCGTGCCAGGTTCGTAGTATCGATTGTACAGGAAATAAAGAAACGCGCCGGTGCCGATTTCCCGGTTTCCGTGTGTATCAATGGTATGGAAATAGGTCAGGCTGCCGGAGTAGATAATGCAAAGTGCCTGACCCCCGACGAAGGCAGGGGCATCGCCCGGCTGCTCCAGGACGCAGGCGCGGATATGATACATGTCAGGAGTACCTGGCTTGGCTACCACGTCGGCGGATACCTGACGGATGTGTTCTTCTATCCTGAACCTCCGGTACCATTGGAGTCCATGCCTGCTGAATATTACTCCGGTACCAGAGGAGCCGGAGCGAATGTGAATTTCGCCGACGGTATCAAGCATTCCGTATCTATTCCGGTAATGACCGTATCGAAGATCAGCCCGGAACTCGGAGAGAAGCTACTGAGAGAAAGGAAGGTCGACTTCATAGGGATGACCAGGATGCTGCAGGCTGATCCCGAACTTCCTAACAAGCTTATCACCGGGCGGGAGGAAGATATAGCGCCATGTACTGCCTGTGAGAACTGCCTTGGCAGCCAGCGATGCCGGATAAACGCTTTTATGGGTAAGGAATACAATGTTATCCAGAAAGCCGGGGAGAGAAAAAAGGTGATGGTTGTCGGCGGTGGCCCTGCCGGAATGGAGGCAGCCAGGGTGGCGGCGTTACGCGGCCACGATGTGTCATTGTATGAGAAACAGGGTCGACTGGGAGGACTCCTGCCTGTTGCGGCGGTGGTTAAAGGCACTGACCTGGAGAATATTCCCGATATAGTTACCTACCTTGAACGTCAGATAACCAGCCTGGGTGTGAAGATTATCCTTAACAAGGAAGTTGATCTATCATTGATAGAGATAGAAAAGCCGGATGCCGTAATTCTGGCGACCGGCGGTATTCCTGTCATGCCGGATATTCCCGGCATCGAAAATAAGAAGGTGATCAGCACTTCGGAATTGCAGAAAAAACTCAGGTCATCCATGAAATTCTTCGGTACTGATACGCTTAGGAGTCTCTCGAAACTATTCCTTCCGGTGGGGAAAAAGATTGTCATAATCGGCAGTGGTCTTCACGGCTGCGAACTGGCGGAGTTTTTTATCAGGCGCGGCAGGCAGGTTACCCTGGTGGATAAGGCTGAAAATCCCGGCGGTGATATGGTGGATGTATTGTTCGGATATCTCTTCGCATGGCTGCTACAGAAGGATGTTGTCTTCATTAATGGTGTCAGGGAGTATTCAAGGATAACCAAAGACGGGCTGATTATCGTCGATAAAAACGGTAAGGAACTACTGATCGAGGCTGACAGTATTATTCCTGCCCTGCCGCTTGCACCGGATACAAGACTGTTGCCTAAAATAAAAGGAATGATACCGGAAGTCTACGCAGTTGGCGACTGTAAAGAACCTTTGCTGATCGTCGACGCTATCAACTCCGGGATGATCACAGCAAGGGAAGTGTGAGTCACAATGAACAGCGACGAGTACAATATTGCCTATCCGGATCCCGTTTCAGAAGGAGTCATTCTCGAGAAAAATGTCCCTGTACAGATGCGGGATGGTGTTAAGCTTGCCCTGGACATTTATAAACCGTCATCTGGTAACAAGCCCTGGCCGGTAATTCTTGCTTACTCCCCATTCCAGAAAGAACGTTTTTTCGAAAGCGCTAAACCTGCTTTCTATTGCCCGAAAGGGTATGTGTGCGTTCAGGCCGCAGAGAGAGGAAGCGGATTTAACCAGGGTAAATTCACTTTTCACGGTAAGGTTGCGGCTGAAGACGGGTATGACATAATCGAATGGATTGCCGCGCAGTCCTGGTGTAATGGCAATGTTGCCATGATGGGTGCTTCAGGATACGGTGTGATGCAGTGGATAACAGCCCCGTTGAATCCTCCTCACCTGAAAGCCCTGGTGGTACTGGGGACGACCGACAATTATCGAGGACTCTGTTATCCGGGCGGAGTACTGCGCAGACCGTTCGTCCTGCAACTGGTGGCTGGACTTACGATGGCGGCAATTTGGCCGGGACCTGTTGTTGGTAAGGAACCGCCGATGAACGTTATCGCTGAAATCTTCTCGCATAACGAGGATGGGCCGTTCTGGTGGGAACACGGCGGCGGCTGGAAAAATATCCACAAGATTAAAGCGCCTGTGCTTAACCTTATACAGACTCCAAACCGGCTTCACGCGATTTCTCACCTCCGTTCCTACGCCGATATAAAAGCAGTGAAAAAACTGGTAATTACGCCGTGGACTAACGAGAACTACCAGCCCTGGATATTCGAGACAACCTCTTTTAATGAGTATATTCTCCGCTGGCTGGACTACTGGCTTAAGGGAAACGATACCGGGATCATGGATGAACCGGAGGTGGTAATCTATGACAATGGAACCGGAAAGTGGAGGTACGAAGACGAATTTCCCATGAAACGCACACAGTGGACGAAGTTATACCTGAAAGAAAAAATGACAGATGAAGATGTGTATGGAAACCTAAGCCGGGTTCCACCAGGGAAGGAACAACCGGATATCTATCATAACATCAGCCTGAATACAGCCTTGACAGCCTCCTATGGTCTGGAAGGGAGTGTATCCGAAGCTGAAAAACCCAGAAATGTTACTTACGTTTCGCAGCCACTCGAAGAAGACATTACAATTTGGGGACCGGTCAGCTTCACTTTCTATGCTTCGACTACCGAAGAAGTTACTACCGACTGGTCATTCTTTATCAAGATGGGAGAAATGGTTCCGGAAGGCGTTCCACTCAATCCCGTAACCGGTAATCCTGAAATTAAACCGGAAGTGAATGATCCGTGGACACCGCCGGAAGTCCAGATTTGGAGTTGGGGATCATTGAAAGCCAAATTCAGACAGGTTGACGAGAGTATGTCTGGACCGGGGATGCCCTGGCATTCTTATCAAAATCCCGAGAATATTAAGCCGAACACGATATACGAATTCCGGGTTGAAATGCAGCCTGTATTCAAGAAATTCAGAAAGGGATGCAGGATATGGCTGAAGATCGCCGGCGATGATGCTTTGTATGCTACCTTGGACAGTTCGTCAGGATACGTGGAAACACCACTGTCACCGCAAAAAGCGGAAGTTTCCATCTATCATGATCCCGAACATCCATCTCATCTATTACTGCCGGTCATCCCGGACATTCCTGAAACCAGCCCGGTCAAACCACCATTAAGCGATGCCGTCCCCGGCGCGCCCAGATTTACGGAGTAATCGAGTACTCTTTTCAATCATTTACACTTCGTACTGATTTCATCAGTAATCGTATTGACTAAAGACAACTAATCCATTCCGTTGAAAAACGGAATCCAGGTTATTATTGCACTCTGATATTACTGGATACCGACTTTCGTCGGTATGGTTAACTACATAAATTATCTTCTACCGCGGTCAGAGTTCATCTGCCACGTCGTCCAGCCCCAGTTCAAGTAACTTTTCCCGGCTGGGTTTTGTCGTCTCCAGGTCCCAGTCAAGTTGTTTCAGCCCTCGTATATTTTGCTCATCGATGTCCACGGTAACGCTGGCCGTTGGCCCCTCTTTGAATGGTGGATTGCCGATCATCCTCGGGGGCATCTTGTACTCAAGCGGGTTGATCCCCTCGCGCAGGTTAAACGCGTGACGCATGTTGACGATTCTCTCGCCGCATTTCATCAGTTCTTCTTCGGTACGATCCCAGTCGGTAATAGCACTCATGAATCTCGTGATCCATCCATAGGCGTTTCCGCCGACCAGGTCACTGAATATACAGAATCCGCTTGCATTGGAGAGGTGATGTCCGAAGCTGGCAGGTCCGAAATTCATCTGGGTGTGCCTGCCGGGAGTGGCATCCATCTGGTAGCGTGCTGCTGCTGTGCTGTCCGGTCCGGCGGCGACTTTCGGGTCGTGCATCCCCGGTTCCTGTCCGCCGACATGTATGGCGAATTCCTCCGAACCTTTACCGATTTTCTGAGCGGCAGCCTTTACACCGTCGGCGAGTATATCGCCGAATCCTTCTCTCTTTACCATTTTTTCCACCATCTCGATGATGGCCCGATGATTTCCCCAGGTGAGATCGATGCCGTTAGTATCCGCTTTAGTGATAATCCCCTTCTCATAGCACTCCATCGCGAAGGCGATAGTGGTACCCCCTGATATGGTATCCAGTCCGTAATAATTGCACAGGTGGTTGGCCATGTTGAGTGACTCTGTATCGGTGTTCAGGCACATCGTGCCGAAAGCGGCCGCGGTCTCATATTCGACCCGTCGCGTACCGGCGGGGTATTTATATTCGCCTTCTCCGGCTTTCAGCCTGCCTTCACAGGCGACCGGGCATCCCCAGCAGCCGGTCCGTCTCTCCACGTTGGCGATTGCGGCATCTCCGGTCAGTCCTGAAACATCAGGCAGTTCGTTGATACCGATTCCTCCCCAGTTTTTTACAGGTGTGTTACCGCCGTGGGCGAAGATAGCGGTGACATTTGATGTCCCATACTTGTGAAATCCTGAAATACTCTCGTTCGTTCCCGTTTCACCCCTCATTACTGCCAGGTGTTCGTCTCTTATTTTCTTCAAAAGGTCGGCATCTCTGACCGGGACTTCCATCTTCCCCCGTGCCGCTATCGCTTTCAGGTTCTTCGAGCCCATGACGGCCCCGACACCAGAGCGTCCGGCGGCGGCTCCTCTCCGGGTGATGATGCAGGAGATGAGCGACAGTTTTTCACCGGCAAGCCCGATGCTGACACTCTCCATGTCGTTTCCGTACTCGTCCTTGAGTGAGTCTTCGACCGTGAAGGTATCCTTTCCCCAGAAATGGCCAGCGTCTTTTATCTCAGCCCTGCCGTTGTCCAGCAGGAGATAGACAGGTTTGTCAGCGATTCCGGTAATGAAAACGGCGTCGTAACCTGCGAATTTAAGGCTGGGTCCGAAATGCCCTCCGGAATTGGAGTCTCCCCATCCGCCGGTCAGGGGCGACTTGGTGACGACCGCGTAACGACCGGCGAAGGTTGCCCTGGTACCGGTAAGAGGTCCGGTGAGAAATCCCAGTGTATTGTCGGGTCCAAGAGGATCGACTCCGCCCTTCTGGCGGTCGTACAGCATCCTTGCGCCAATCCCGTACCCGCCGATGAAGTCATGATAAAGGCTGTCATCGGGTGTTTCTTCCTCGATCTTCCCCGTGGACAGATTAACGAACAGAAACTTCCCCATGTATCCGTTTGGCATGATCCTCTCCTTTCAATACCGATAAGTATTAGGCTATCTCGCTTGCGGTCACACTCAAATCCGACTAATTATAGCACAGGCATGTTTGATAATAATTGCAGCTACAAATACTCTAAATTGAAGCCCCGATGGTACCTACCATCGGGGCTTATAATTACTGGTGGGTGGTATCAGGAATTAGCTTTGAGCTTCTTCGATGATCTCCACTGCCGTTTCCTGTTTTGGTTTTCTACTGAATATGAGTACTATCGCGCCGATACCGAACAGGGCGGTTGGCCACCAGAGAATAAACCCGACCCAGGGAATCAGTTTGACGAGAGTCAGAAGGGTAAAGCCTATGAACAGTCCGCCAATAAGACTCCCTTTTGTCTCTTCAACATTGAATCTTGACAGGATCCATCGTCCGACAAAAAGTCCGATTACCAGCTGGCTGACAAATAGCAGTAGTCCATATAGTATTGCCACAATTAATCCTACAGGGATACCGATGATCGTCAGTATTGCTATCACTATCGCTATTGGAGTCACGAAGAATACCAGGGCACCCCAACCCAGGCTCTTGAGCGGTTTCGTCTGTATGTTGGATACCACTTGGGCAGATTTCCGGGGGGCTATCAGGATAATTATTATACCGAGTAATAATACCATCAGGTAGGCTATTGCTTTCGCCCATGCCTTCATAGCCGGCGTAAAGGTCCAATCGCGATACCATTTGTCATGAACCGGTATCTTCCGGGTAATTTCACCTTCGATAACAGCTCCTTGACGGATATCCACCTCGTTATCACTGGTATAGACAAGATTGCCCTTTATAGTAGCGGTCGAAGCAATCGTAAGGCTTTCAACCTCAACCGAGATATTACCTCCTGTTACATCGGAAAACTCGACCTTTTCACCGATACCGAGTATATTACGGGTAATAGCTGATTTGATCTTCATATTACTCGCCCCGAAAATCAGGTCCCGACCAATTTCAGCAGTATTACCCAGATCAATGGTACTGCCTGCAATTACCAGGTCTTCACCTATGTTTCCACTTACGTGTATTGTAGAAGCCGCGGTGCGTAACGAACCGGTAATCTCACCACCGAACTTCAAGGTTGAAGCAAGGACGATCACATCACCGTTTATGGTCCCGTCGATTATCACCGTGCTTCCCGCAGCCAGAACGTCACCGTTCACCACACCGTTAATGGTGATACGATTCCCTGCCAGGTATAGGTCGTCATTTACGACATCTCCGCTGGCGATTATCACATCGTCATAACCGTGAATCTCTGCCGCCGCCGCCGGTGTAACCGATAAGAGTACTATCATTAATGCGACCGGTACTGCGGCTGCGATTTTCAATATTTTTCTTAACATTGAGTCACCTCCGTATGTATTTGTTATCTGAATTCACTATACACCGGGAAGTGTCGTATGTAATCGCAAAGAAGTCGGGTTTTTAAAAAGAAAAAGGTTGACCCCTGGGTCAACCTTTTGGCCGATGTTATATATGAACTACAGTCTGATTATTCCTTTCGAAAGAGCTTTCGTAACCGCTTCAGTACGATCATTCACCTCCAGCTTCTGGAAAATACTCTGGATATGTGTCTTTACCGTACTCGCGCTGATGTTCAGCTGGTCGGCAATTAATTTATTTCCGGTCCCCTTGGCTATAAGCTCCAGTACTTCTATTTCACGCTTTGAAAGATCAGCCGCCGATCCCTGGTGTGATAGTTCAACTAATTTGTCCAGCACTCTACCGGCTACAGCCGGTTCAATAAGCGACTCTCCTTTATAGACAGCATTTATCGCTCTGAATAGTTCTTCTCTCGGAGAATCCTTGAGAATGTATGCCCGGGCACCGGCTTCGATTCCTTTGAAAATATATTCATCGTTATCGTAGGTGGTTAATACGATGAAGTTGATCTCAGGATGTTGCTGCTTAATTCTTTGCATTGCTTCTACTCCATCAACCTCCGGCATTCTCAGATCCATCAGAATGATATCCGGCCTGAGTTTATCTGCCTTATCAATCGCCTGGGCTCCATTTTCTGCCTCATCGATTACCTCGATATTTGGTTCACGGGAAAGCATAGCGGACAGCCCTTCTCTGACCACCACGTGATCATCAACAATGAGAATTTTTATCTTTTTATTACTCTCCATTTTGCCCTCTCTCATGCTGGTATTTTCACAACCACTCTCGTTCCCCGGCCCTTTTCACTGGATATGTCAAATGAACCACCAAGTAATTTTGCCCTTTCCCTCATACTAATCAAGCCAAAGCCTTTACTCAGGTCTTGTGTTGAATCAAATCCGATTCCGTCATCGTTGACACTCAATATATAGTTGTCCTCATCATTGGTCAATCTTACGTCGATGTTATTCGCACGGGCATGCTTTCTGATGTTGTTTAAGGCTTCCTGAAAGATACGGAACAACGCGTTTTCCGCATCCGGATTGATATTCTGCTCCTCGATGGAAGTATCAATAATTACTTTTATGTTGTTATCATTCCCGAAACTCTCTGCTTCCGTGCGTAATGCATCGATAAACGTCAGGTTTTCCAGCAACTGGGGGCGAAGTGCCCATACCGAACGTCGAGCTTCGTTCAAACTTTCCTTCGCTAGCCTTTTCGCTGAATCAAGGTGTTCCTGCGAGCTGGAATTATCTTTACCCATGGTCTGTTCAGCTGCTTCGAGTTGGAGTATTATCCCGGTAAAACCCTGGGCAAGTGTATCATGAATTTCTCTTGCCAAGCGGTTTCTTTCAGTTATTACTGCCAGTTCACGTGTCTCAAGGTAATAACGCGCGTTTTGTATAGCTACTGCAAGCTGGTCGCCGATAGTCTGTACGGTAAAAACGTCGATCTCATCGAAGGCATCGACTTCGTCACTCTGGACATCAAGAACACCCAGTATCTCTCCACCTAATTTAATTGGAACAGAAAGTTCGGAACGGGTATTTGGGAGTTGTTCGGATGCAATATATCTCGAATCAATGGACACATCGGCAACTACCAGGAATTCTTCATTTTGAGCTACAGTACCCACGATCCCCTGACCAAGATCGACAGAAAAACTAGTCGGTATTTCACTCTCATACCCACCTGCCCCGGCACTTAACTCGATACTCCCGGCATCCTTCGCTAGGAAGATATTAACATTGTAATAATGGAAAGTATCTCTCAGAGAATTAACTACATATGGCAATAATTCATCCAGACTGAGAAACGAACTGATCCTGCGCCCTACCTCGTTAATAGTGCGCAACTGCTCTGCCCGTCTTCTTTCACCTCTCGTTCTCAATTCAACTTTTTCTTCGAGTTCATCATGAGACTGCTTGAGATCTGCCTGTGATTTTTCCAGATTTTCCGTCATGTTGTTGAAAGCCGTAGCCAGGAGACCTATCTCGTCTTGAGAATTTATACTGATCCTTGTAGAGAGATTTTCCATGTTTATTCTGTTTACTGTAAAGGCAAATGTCCTGATCGGTTGCAGCACTGAATATCGCACAAATATAAAGAAGGCAAGTCCAACTAGTACGAGAAAACCTACTACCACAATACTTAAAGTTATTGCCGTTCTGCGGACAAGGTCGTCGATATACCGGTCAGAAAATCCAACCTCGAAAGCGCCGACTAATTCACCATCCACGGACAGGGTATGTTTTGATAATTCCAGGTTAGTGTCATTATCTTCCTCCGAGATTGAACTTACTGAATTCCCATCTTGATTAAATACAGTTATAGAGTCGATATTTTCATATACCAGGGCGGACTGAATTGTCCGGTCTATCTGTTCATAATCACCTGAAAGTAGATCATCAGCCAGAGAAAGTGATAAAGACTCTATAGTGGCTTGCTTTTCAACCGTATATTTCTGTGAAAGTTGGTACTGCACGGTGAGAATCACCGTGAAAGCAGTTAAAAAAGCTCCCAGCAGCGTAACCAGGATAATCGCAAAAATCACTTTATTATTAAGGCTTCTCAGCATGATTTATCCTTTATTAATGCTGAATTTATTGTCAGTAAAAGCTAGTTTTAACGTCACTTGAATTACTGCCCGGTAATCGAATCTACGTTCCTTAAGATAAATTTGAGTTTTTTAACGTCTTCTGCCGGAAGCGGAGGACGGTTGAACGACTCCAGGTTCTCCTCCATGTGAGTGATGTTGCCCGTCCCGGAAAGAATTACATCGGGTCCTTCTTCGTAATGACAGAAGCGGTAGGCTGCGTCAGGTATACTCACTGCCCCGCCCTCGTGAACCAGGAATCCCAGCGGGTCGTTGACATCAAACTCCGAGGGATCAAGCTGTTTCTTCTCTATGAGTTCGGCAACCACCTCTTTAAGCCGTTCAGGCCTGCTGAGAGCCAGTCGAACAGGGAACATGATGGTGACGCCAATATTTTGCTTCTTCGCTTCCGGGAATACGTATTCACGGGCGCACTGATTGAGAAGATTGAATCCGACCATCATCACGTCCCATTCATCATCCTGGAAGGCTCGCTGCAGCATCTCATGACGGGTATCGGCGTTGAACATCTCCGATATCCCGATAAAGCGTAATTTCCCTTCACTGCGAAGATCCTTGAGAACCGGCACTATCTCGGTATGAAGGTATTCATACTGGCTCAGGCGAACCCCGTGAAGATAATAGACATCCACGTAATCGGTGCCGAATCGTTTCAGGCTATTCTCAAGGCTTTCTCTTACCTGCTCTCCGGTAAGCCCTTCGGTCGGTGTCTTCTTGGTGCACAGCACGAGCGAGGAACGGTCGACATTTTTTATGGCTTTTCCGACAATTTCCTCAGTACCGTAGATCTCTGCGGAGTCTATTATATTAACTCCTGCATCTATTGCTTTTTTCACCGCCGCAACAGATTCAGCTTCTTCTTTACCGGTGCCTTTACCGACCCGACTTGGACCACCGCAGCCCATACCCATCGTGGTCACAGTCAGGCCTGTTCTCCCAAGAGTAGTCTTATTCATTAAATACCAACCCCCTTCTGATACTGATAGGAAATATTATAACTCATACAGCGTTCAGGATGCTTGTTTTGATTTGGCTGCGGCTTCTCTATATACTGGAGAAAATACAGTGTATACCCATTTACGGTTTAAAGGAGTCTGCCCATGAAAAATCTGCTGAAAGAAAAACTACGGCGTGGCGATGATGTGATCGGCACGTTTGTCACCCTGCCCCACCCGGACGTAACCGAAATGCTGTCCCGCGTCGGTTTCGACTGGCTTATCATCGACAGCGAGCATGCGGTTACCGGTCTGGAGACGATGACTGTCATGATGCAGGCGATGAACGGCACCGATTGCACCCCGATAGTCCGCCCGGAGTGGAACGACATCGTGGTGATAAAGCGAATACTGGATATCGGCGCCCACGGGGTGCTGGTTCCCTGGGTAAATACCCGGGAAGAGGCTGAATATGCTGTGGAAGCCTGTAAATACCCGCCCGTCGGACTTCGCGGCTACGGACCGAGAAGGGCGAAAATGCTGGATCCTGATTATATGCAGACGGCGAATGACGAAATCATGATAATCGTCCAGATAGAGACACAGGACGCCGTTAAGAATATCGATGAGATTCTATCGGTCGAAGGGATCGACGCCTGTTATATCGGCCCGAACGACCTCTGTCTCAGTTATGGGAATATACCCCCCCACTGGGAAAATCCTGAATATCTGGCGGCATTCGATACGGTCCTCGAAGCTGCCGACAAAGCCGGTAAGCCTGCCGGTATATTCGCCTCTTCGGAAAATATCCAATGGGCGAAAGAAAAGGGCTTCACGCTTAATACCGTGGATGATTCTGACGCATTCCTAAAACACGGGGCGGAATCAGCTTTGAGAGCATTCCGTGAATAGACCCGTGAAAAATATCAGACTGCGGTGAGAGATTATCTATCGGTACCCTTGCCGAGGAACATAACGACCAGACGGGTAAAGTCCTTTATCTTCTGGTTATGTATGTGATGACCGCCATCTTCAAAGATATAAATCTGACAGTCCGGTATTACATCGGCGGCTGCGTAGGCATGCTTCACCGGTACGATACTATCTCTTGCACCCCACACCAGCAGAGTCGGCATTACCAGCCTGGTAAGTTGATCCAGGAGTACAGTAGTCTGCCCTTTGAGACTCATTATGCTTTTACCTATGCCTATCTGTACCCGGGTAAACGGCGGTTTTGGTGTAAGAGATAAGGGGAACTGCCTGATAAACCAGGCCAGGGCATCGAACATGACAAGGCCTGCGGTACCAAGATACCTGAAGACAGATGGCGATGAAAGGTAACGGGCCCAGAGGGCTATCTCCTTACCGAGGAATAGACTGCTGATCAGTACCAGACGTTGGATTTTCTCAGGATGGTCCAGTGCATATTGTACAGCGATTCCTCCGCCTACCGAATGCCCGATGAGAGAAAACCGATCCAGTCCGAGTTCATTGGTAAATCGTTCTATAAAGTCTATGTATTCCGGTATACTGAACCTGTCGTCGATTGACTGGCTGTTACCGAAACCGGGCAGGTCGGGCGCGTAGACAGTATAGTTTTCGGTGAGTAATTCCAGGTTGTCGATCCATGCATTCACACCACCACCGCCACCGTGAATTACCACCAGCGAGTCACCTTTTCCACCGTAAAGGTAACTCACATTTCTCTTATTTATTTCTATATTTGCAGCTCTGAGTTTACCGATTATTATCTCTTTTATTCTTATGCACGCGCAGGTGCATGAAACTAAATCAGGCACACGGAAATGACATCAGGAAGGATTGAAAGTCAATGCGAGGGGATGAATGGATATTCCGGTGCGGCGGAGCCGCAGTTCCGGTGGGGGGTGAGCCAGTGTTCCAGTCCTGCGGAGCCACCGTTCCGGTCATG
>JAFGCW010000082.1 GCA_016932435.1 Dehalococcoidales bacterium
ATGGGAGCTCCTTTGTTCAATTGCATTCCCGAGGATGTGGATTCTCTGCCACCGGGCTGGAAAGGCCTGAACGAGGAGTATGATTACGCTAAAAATGAGAGTATTATTTACGTGATGAACCTCGGACGGGGCGGTACCACGAATATTCACCGGACGGAATTTTCTCCTGGCGGTTACCGTGCTCTCCAGAAGAGTGGGCATGGCGGTATAGCAAGGCGACTTGGCGTAAAGGGAATACCAGGACCTCACAACTTCTTCGAGTATATGCTCACAGAATTATGGGCAGGCAGAGAAGGCGGCATTACCTTCCTCATGCTTCCCCAGATGGCAAGGCATATGTATGACCTCGGATTCAAGTCGAAAGACGAAATCTACGAGTGGTTGCAGAAGAAGAGTTACGTGACCATGAAAGAGTACCGGACTCATTCATGGCCGGATGTCCAGACGAATGCCTGGCTGGGCATCGAGCCGACTTCAGGCAAACCTTACAAGGAACTCCCTGATGATTATATGGTTCCGATGATATCAGATCCGTATGATAGCTGTATTATCGTGACCGGTGGTGGTGAGGAATATCCACAGTGGCTTGGCGCACGCAGGGGTGCCGGAAATCTTGCTTACAGTATCGATTACTGGAGATAGCTCCCGTAAGTTTTGAAATGAAAAGGCCGGAGATTTTCACTCCGGCCTTTTTGTGTACTAATAATATCCGGTTATCAGTACGGCAGACTGAAAAGAACCCGGGTACCTTTACCCGGAGCGGAGTCGAAACTCAGTGTTGCACCCAGGAGTCTGGCACGTTCCTGCATTCCAATAAGTCCCAGTTTTCCCGTTTGAGCCAGGTCGTCTATCGTTTCTGAAAACTCGAAACCGATTCCATTATCACTTATACTGACATCGACCTGTTTTCCGGAGAACGTGATATCAATATGAGATTCCGTTGCCCGAGAATGCTTCCATACATTATTCAGGGCTTCCTGGATAACCCTATACATCAACAATTCCACTTCCGATGGGAGGCGTCTTTCTTCACCGACCACCTCCATGTTTATCACAATACCGTTGTATTCCTGAGCCCTTTTCACCAGCGACCTTAAAGCGGCCATCAATCCAAGATCGTCGATAAGCGAAGGTCGCAGATCCTGGGCATAACGGTGAACCGACTGGACACCTCTGTTAACCTGTTCCTGTATATCCTTCAGGAGGGATATCTGCTCCGGGGAGTAGTTATCCTCGTTCCTGACAAAGTTATCGAGCTGTCGAGATAGAGAAAGCAGGAGTTGAGCCGTATCATCATGGAGTTCACGGGCAATACGTTTCCTTTCTTCTTCCTGTGCCCGGGTTATCTGCTGCAGATAATACCGAAGATTTTCTTCCATTCTCTTTTCGTTAGTAACGTCCCTGGCGGTATTTTGAAAAGCTTTTACATCATTTTCAACAATAACAAGATTGGTAGTTATTATGGTAATAAGCTTGGTGCCATCCTTCCTGACAAGATTCATTTCGTATGGCGCGTCGATTCTACCGCCACTTAGCAGCTTTTTCTTTACCTTTCTTGCCAGTTTAATATCACTTTCGTTCCCGATAAACTGTTTTACATTCATACCAACCAGTTCCTCAAGCGGATACCCACACAATACCGATAAAGCATCATTGGCAGTAAGGATGATACCGTCCATATTATGAACCCATATGGCATCGTAAGCACTTTCAAAAAGAGCCCTATAGCTTTGCTCGGATTCGAAAAGTGCGTCTTCTACTACCCTGCGTTCGGTGATATCTTCAAGCGTTTCTATCGCTCCGATAATATTACCGGAATCATCTTTGATCGGACTTGCCGTGAAATGCAGCCACCGCCCATGGCGCCCCATATCGTTGAAAAAGGTTTCTGCTTCGTAGGCGCCTTCAATTAGTCTCGACTTTTCGTAGTTGTCCGGGTAGTATGATTCTATTTTTTCAGCGCCTGCCTTATCGACGATCAAATCTGCCATGGTAGGTCGCTTTTCTTTGTAAAATGCTCTCCACTGATCGCTCGTACCGATTATATCTTCACGTTTTATTCCGGTAAGCAGTTCGATAGCCGTATTCCAGTAGATGACTTTATGTTCCCGGTTAATCACGAATGAAGGGATCGACGATCCGTCGATAATCCGTGCAAGCATGCGGGAATCCGTTAACGTCTGTGCCATTAATCACCTGTCGTATGTTAGAGTAACTCTTCCAGTGTGAACCAACCTTTTTGAAGCCCGTAAAGGACAGCCTCGGTCCGTGAGCCGACCCCCAGTTTATTGAATATTGTCCGCATATGACCCTCAATGGTCCGGTTACTTAGATGAAGTTTGTGAGCGATGTCCTTATTGGTCATACCGGTGGCGGCTAGCTTGATAATAGCTGTTTCACGATTGCTGAGTTGTTTGGAGGGTTTCTCAATTGTCTGTATTTCACCCGGAGTAGTAAAATAATTGATAACCTTCCTGGCAATGGTTGGATCAAGGACCGGTTCGCCCTTACAAACTGCCCTGATAGCGCTTGTCAATTCATCGCCACTGACGTTCTTTAACAAATAGCCGGCAGCTCCGGCTTTGAGAAGGGCGAATACGTATTCGTCGTCATTATATGCGCTGAGTATAAGGATAGCTATTCCTGGGTTGGTTGCTTTTATCTGCTTTGTAGCTTCTATGCCGTTCAGTTTCGGCATATTGATATCCATTATTATGAGATCAGGTTTTAACTCATTTGCCAGCCTGACAGCATCCTGTCCGTTGCCTGTCTCACCAACAACGGTCAATCCATCTTCTTCTTCAAGTAATTTGCGTATACCCTCACGGGTTATAACGTGGTCTTCGGCCAGCAGTATACTAATATCACTCATATAATCTCCAAGTATTAGCATACCAGAGAAGGAAAACCCGTTCAAGGAAAAAGTATTAAGTAAGTAGTACGGTTGGAAGTAAATACACCTGAGTATATTTACCTGGTTGAATACTTCATATTACAATTAACATATGGAATAACACCTGTTTTTGAGTGGAAATTACTGCACGTAAAAACAGTATGATAACGGGTGGAGGAGGTACTAATATAGATTAATATAAAAATAGGGTAATACGCATAAAGTATGGAGTGAAGCGATCACCAGGTTATAAATATTTATTAGAGGAGATTTTTTTGAATGTCACAGGATAATAAGATTACCTCAATGATGTCAGAGGAAAGAGTATTCAACCCTCCCAAAGAGTTGAGTGATCAAGCTTATATAAAAAGCCTTGACGAGTATCGAGAAATTTACAAAAAATCAATTGAAGATCCTGAGAAATTTTGGGGAGAGCTTGCAGAACAGATCGACTGGTATAAGAAATGGGATAAAGTATGTGTCGAAGATTTTGCCAATGCTAAACATGAATGGTTCGTCGGCGGTAAACTAAATGTCAGTTATAACTGCCTTGATCGCCATCTCAAAACCTGGAGAAAAAACAAGGCCGCATTGATCTGGGAAGGTGATGGAGGTGATACCAAGACACTCACCTATCAGGAACTGTATCACGAAGTCGTCAAATTCTCCAATGTACTGAAGAAACATGGTGTAAAAAAAGGCGACAGGGTATCGATATATCTTCCGATGATCCTCGAGCTTCCAATTGCCATGCTTGCCTGCGCCAGGATAGGGGCTATCCACAGCATCGTGTTCGGTGGTTTCAGTGCCGATGCTCTGGGAGACAGAATACAGGATTGTGAATCAAGTTTATTAATATGTGTGGACGGATATTATCGGGCTGGACGTGTTATCAGGAGTAAAGATAATGCTGACGCCGCTATGGCACAGAGTCCTACGATAAAAACTGTCATCGTCGTGAATCGTGTTGGAATGGAAATTGAATTAAAAGAAGGACTTGAATACTGGTGGCATGAAGAAATGGCATCCGAGGATATTAAAGCGGTATGCGAGCCGGAACAGATGGATTCCGAAGATCCGTTGTTCATTCTTTATACCAGCGGCAGTACGGGAAAGCCCAAAGGTGTACTTCATACCCAGGCTGGATATCTGCTTTATACCATGCAGACCTTTAAATGGATTTTCGATTATAAAGAAGAGGATACATATTGGTGTACGGCAGACATCGGGTGGGTAACCGGTCACAGTTACATCGTTTACGGCCCTCTGGCACAGGGTGCTACCAGTCTTATGTTCGAAGGCGTTCCCAACTATCCCAAACCTGATAGATTCTGGGAGATCATTGAAAAATACCAGGTAAATATTTTCTACACAGCACCGACGGCTCTACGCTCGATCATGCGTGAAGGCGATGAATGGCCTAACAAGCATGACATGAGTTCGCTAAAGATTCTTGGCTCGGTAGGTGAGCCTATAAATCCCGAAGCCTGGATGTGGTATTACGAAGTCATCGGCAAGAACCGTTGTCCTATCGTCGATACCTGGTGGCAGACAGAGACCGGCGGGATCCTTATTACACCGATCCCCGGAGCAACACCGATAAAACCAGGCTCTGCGACCGTTCCTTTCCCCGGTGTAAATCCAGCAATTCTCAGGGAAGACGGCACCGAAGCCGAAGTCAATGAAGGTGGATACCTTGTCATAAAGAAACCCTGGCCCGGACTGATGAGAACGGTATACGGTGATCCTGAAAGGTTTAAGAATACTTACTTCGTCCAGTATCCCGGAGTATATACGACAGGAGATGGTGCCAGGATCGATGAAGACGGTTACTACTGGTTAATGGGACGTATCGACGATGTCATCAATGTTTCCGGACACCGGATGGGAACTGCCGAGGTGGAAAGCGCTCTGGTTTCCCATGAAAAAGTGGCTGAAGCGGCTGTAGTCGGTATGCCTCATGAAATTAAAGGCCAGGGAATATATGCCTATGTAACACTGAATGCCGGTATCGAAGGAACCGATGACCTTAAGAAAGAACTGGTACAGCATGTACGGAAAGAGATCGGACCTATCGCTTCACCGGATAAGATTCAGTTTGCTGACGGATTACCCAAGACCAGGAGCGGTAAGATTATGAGACGTATCCTGACAAAGATTGCCGCCGGTGATACCGGCAATCTGGGTGATACGAGTACTCTCGCTGATCCATCCGTTGTGGATACTCTGGTTGAGGGAGCCCAGTAGTAATTGATGTAACACAGTAATGCCCATTCTCAGGAGAGAGCTAGCAAAGGTGGAGTTAGCTCTCTCCTGTTAATAGTTAATTTTACCTTGAAAATTTTATGAAGGGGGGAATTCTGTATATGGCTCACGGACCGGCAACGAAATGGAAAGAAGACAAGTCAGAAGGATTTAAAGCTAAATTAGGTTTTGTCATGATAGCTGTCTTCGCAATCGTTTACGCAATATTTATTCTAATATGCGTAGTTAGCCCTAAGACAATGGCCAATAGCGTTGGAAGCTTGAATGTCGCGGTGGCATTTGGCTTCGGGATTATCGTTCTAGCGATAATCCAGGCTCTAATTTACAACTTTTTCTGCTCACGGAAAGAACATGAGTATGAAAGAGCCGACTCCGTAAAGGGGGACGATAGTTAATGAATTATGCTGCCGAACCCCTGGCAATCGTTATTTTCATATTCTTTGTGATTGCTGTCTTATTTCTGTCATGGTTTTTTGCACGTAAGGCAAAATCTGCAAGTGGTTATTTTGCCGCCGGTGGAAATATTCACTGGAGTGTTAACGGTATTGCCTTTGCCGGAGACTACCTGTCTGCGGCGTCTTTTCTTGGAATCGCAGGGCTCGTAGCCATATACGGCTTCGACGGATTCCTCTATTCAATCGGTTATTTGGCCGGATGGATGGTGGCTCTGTTTGTTGTAGCAGAACCCCTTAAAAAGCTGGGTAAATATACGTTCGCTGATGCAATCGACGCGAAATTCTCCTCAAGAGGAGTTATATTCGCAGCCGCAGTCAGTACACTTGTCGTATCATTATTCTACCTGATCCCGCAGATGGTGGGGGCGGGTACTTTAATCGAGCCTTTACTCGGCTTGCCATTCGAGGCAGGTGTTATTATCGTAGGCGCAGTGGTTATTCTTATCGTTGCTACTGCAGGTATGGCTTCGACTACCTGGGTACAATTTATCAAGGGCGGGCTGCTGGTAATCTTTTCGATCGTTCTTGTAGTAATCTTACTGGCCAACGGTCTTTCGACATCTCCCGATCAAAAAGACACCGAATTCCATGAATTCACAACTATCGGTGTGACAGGCACAACCGGTGGTGTGGCGATTGACGATGCTTCTTACGCTGTTATCGATGAGTTTAATGTCGACGATATGACTTTTGTAAAACTTGAAAAAGACAGCATCGAATCATTCTGGAAACTTGAAAAAGAAACCAATGTTCTCACTGAAACACAGACAATTACCAAACAGGCGGACGGTCCTGATTTGTATAACGGCGCTCCTAAAGAAGACGGTCGTTTCTACCAGGTCGGTCACTTAAGCGAGATCAACGGCGAAACGGATACGGAAACCGGCGGTCTGGGACTGTTTGAGTTTATAAAGACAATAAAAGAAGGTACCGTAGTACGCTGGGGAACCCAGAAAATAACCGACGGGACCAATGAAGTTACTGTCTATTACCAGAAACCGACGGATGGTAACGACGTGTTGATTCCCGGGCAAAAATTCGCTATCGATCCGGATCGCGGTGCAACCACGACAGACAGGATTAACTTCGTATCTTTGATGCTTGCTCTGTTCCTCGGCACAGCCGCGCTTCCTCATGTTCTTATCCGTTACTATACAGTGCCCAGTTCTGCATCAGCCAGGAAATCAACGATTGTCGCTGTTGCCGCGATCGGCTTGTTCTATCTGCTGACTCTTTACCTCGGTCTCGGAGCTATGACCAACGGTGTCATTGACCTTACAAACAACAATATGTCGGCGCCACTCCTTGCCAGAGCTTTCGGCCTTGGTATTTTTGCCATAATCTCCGCGATAGCTTTCTCTACGATCCTTGGTACGGTAAGTGGGCTTATAGTCGCTTCCTCAGGCGCAGTGGCCAACGACCTGATGCATAAATTCCTGAAGATAGATATGAGTGAAAGCAAGATGGTTATGGCAGGCAGGATTACCGCTGTAGGGGTCGGTATTATCGCCATCATACTGGGTATCCTGTTTAAACACATGAATGTGTCATTCCTTGTCGGATGGGCGTTCTCAATTGCCGCTTCGGCGAATCTTCCGGCAATTATCATGGTTCTTTTCTGGAAGAGAACCACATCAAAGGGAGTGATCGCCTCTATTTCTGTCGGCTTGGTACTTGCACTCGGTCTTATTCTCCTGTCACCGGATACTTTCAGCCAGGTGTACGGACTGCCTGCAGCAGACGCACCGATGCCTTTTAGCCAGCCGGCTATCATCTCCGTACCAATTAGCTTCATTACTCTGGTCGTTGTATCTCTATTCACGAAGAAAGACAGTATCGAAGTATAAACGCTAACCGGAGAGAATAATCCTTTTCAACCTGGACGTGCCCTCAGTTAACTGAGGGCACGTCACTTATATAAATGAATATTGCAAACTATTTTTTATTTGACATATAATCATCAATAACGAGAAAGTCGTATGGCAAATAATCAAAATCACTACAACATATACGTCATTGAGTTATCGCCGGCAGTAGTGAAGAACAAGAGATTCGCTAAGGAGAACCGGGGATTCAATCCATTTTTACCATGTTACTATGTCGGAATGACCGGTCTCACACCGGAAGAGAGATTTGATAACCACAAAAAAGGGTATAAATCAAACTATTTCGCTCATAAATATGGAGTCAGGTTAGTCCCCAAAATCTACAGCAGGTACAATCCGATGCCGTACAAGAAAGCAACCGAACGGGAAGTACTACTGGCTAACGCACTCAGACATCGGGGACATGGTGTCTGGCAGAATTAACAAAAACAAATGAATAATGGTAGACTGTTTCAAGAAATATTGGGAGGTATATCTTGGCAGACAAGACGAAAGAGCAGCTATTCCAGGAGCGTGAAAAAAGACTCAGCGATACTATCCAGTTAAAGATCCCGGATAGAGTACCTATAGAAATGTCATTCGGTTATTTTCCCGGGAAATACACCGGTATATCCTGTAAACCATCATACTACGATTTCGATACATGGCTGGAAGCGACAAAGAAAACCATACTTGATTTTAAACCCGATGCTTTGTGCCACGTACAGGCAATCGGTCCGGGACTGGCGATGGAGTATCTCGAGCCAAGAGCACAGAAGTGGCCCGGATACAATCTTCCCGACGAGTCAGGTCACCAGGCAATCGAAGGCGAATGGATGAAGGCAGACGAGTACGATCACTATTTCAGGGACAGGACCGGTTATATGTTACGTGTTTTCTTACCACGTATCAGCGGAGCAATGGAACCGTTGAAGGATCTACCTGATCTGAGTGAAATGGGGTATGGCATACAGGGTGTGATGGCACTTGCGCAGGCTCTGGCCAGACCGGAGATTAAAGCCGGAATTGAAAAACTTCAGAAAGCCGGCGAAGAACTGGAAAAGTTCTATCCGAAGATGATGAAGTTTAACCAGGAGATCGAAAACCTTGGATTTCCTATGACCTCGATGGGTGGCGGAGGGGCGCCGTTCGATGCTATCTCTGATTTCATAAGAGGAATGCAGGGTGCCATGCTGGACATGTACAGACAGCCTGATAACCTGATGAAAGCCCATGACGAGATCCTTGAAAGGACGCTGGCGAGAATTACCGCAATGCCGCAGCGTACCGATAATCCACGTGTTTTCATGGCCCTCCACCGCGGTTCCGATGGATTCATGTCGCTTGCCCAGTTCGAAAAATTCTACTGGCCTGGACTAAAGGCAGTAATCCTGGCCATTATCGATAAGGGTATGGTTCCGGGTATCTTCTTCGAAGGTGACTGGACTCAAAGACTTAAATACCTGGCCGAGTTACCACCGGGAAAGGTGCTTGGACACTTCGATACCACAGACATAATAAAAGCGAAGGAAATCCTGAAAAATACCATGTGCATCAGGGGTAATGTCCCGGCAACGCTGCTTCGGGCAGGAACGACCCAGGACGTTAAGGATTACTGTAAGAACCTTATCGACGTAGTAGGCAAGGACGGAGGCCTGGTTGTGTGTCCACGGGTGGTACCGGACGAGGGAACTGCTGAAAATATACATACGATGATAGACTTCACCAAGGAATACGGAGTGTATAGCTAGACTTTTCTTAGGGGATTCAGAAAGAGGGGCAATATATTTGTCCCTCTTTGCATATTACTTCATAAAAGTCTTTTGGCAGCAATGGTAGCAAAGTCTACCAGTCGCGACGAATAACCCCACTCATTATCGTACCATGAGAGTATCTTCACAACTCTGTCACGCAGAACCATCGTATTTTCCATATCAACGATGGCTGAATGAGGATCACCAATAATATCATGTGACACAAGGGCTTCGTCACTAACTCTTAACACACTTTTTAACTCAGGTTGTCTTGATGCCTGTTTAAGCGCTGTATTAACCTCGGTTGCAGTCACCTCTTTTTTAAGAGTGGCAACTATATCCGTTAACGAACCATCGGGTACGGGCACCCTCATTGCCATCCCTGTCATTCTGCCCTGTAGTTCCGGTAATACTTTTTCGGCGGCGCTGGCAGCTCCGGTAGAGGTAGGGATTATAGACAAAGCTGCAGCTCTTCCGCGACGACGGTGACGGGCAGGTGTATCCATCAGAGACTGACTTGACGTGTAGGCATGAATGGTAGTAAACATCAAGTGCTCGACACCAAAGTTATCGTTTAGTACCTTGGCCACAGGTACAAGACTGTTCGTCGTGCATGAGGCAAGAGAGATTATCTTATGCTCATCAGGGTCATATTTATCATTGTTCACACCAAGAACAATCATTATATCAGCGTCATCTGAAGGAGCAGATATAATCACTTTTTGAGCTCCTGCTTTCAGATGACCGGCTGCTTTTGACCTTTGGCGGAATGCCCCACTGCTTTCTATCACTATATCGGCGCCTACTTCACTCCAGGGTATATTTTCCGGATCGGGAACCGAAAAGAAAGTGACACTCCCACTACCAACTTTGATATGTGTATCATCGTTAGTAATCTTTCGCGGGTACCAGCCGTGAACAGAGTCATATTTTAAAAGATAAGCAAGATCACCTATATTAGCGAGATCATTTACAGCAACTACTTCAAGCCCTTCTCTCGCAATACATTGTTTAAACACACAGCGTCCAATTCGTCCAAACCCGTTAATTCCAACCCTGACCATCATTTGGTAAATTCCTCCATTTATCTCGTCTCTTTGCTTATGTTATTATAGCACGTTTAACTGTGTAACTAATGATACTGACCGTGTTTGTCTTAAGTTACTATTCAACATATAATATGCCTGACGAATAATAGAATTATGAACGAAAAAAGAGTTGTCATAACCGGCTTATCAGGTAATATCGGACATATTCTGTATGCCGGACTTAAAGGGAAATGGGAGATTTCGGGAATAGATATGAAAGAATCTCCGGAATTACCGGTAAAAGTTGGTGACATCAGTAAATACAACAGCATGAAAAATGTGTTTCAAGGATCATATGCTGTGATCCATCTGGCTGCAAATGCCTATGCCGGAGCCGGCTGGGAAGATATCATAGAACCGAATATCATTGGAACTCAGAACGTGTTCAGGGGAGCCTGTGAATCAGGAGTAAAGAAAATTATATTCGCTTCATCGAACCACGTAACGGGGTTGTATGAAAAAGATGAACCGTACAGGAGTATTGTTACAGGACGTTACGAAATCCTGAATCCGTCTGATATCCCTCAGATCGACCATACAGCGCCGGTTCGGCCTGACGGATACTACGGAGCCAGTAAGGTATTCGGAGAAGCGTTAGGACGATATTATAGCGAGGAGTACGGAATACAGGTATTCTGCATCCGGCTTGGTTCGGTATCCCGTAACGACCGCCCTTTCGATGTACGACAGTACGCCACGCTTTTCATGCACGCTGATCTGATAAAACTCTTTGAAAAGTGTCTGGAAAATAAAACGGTGAAATTCGGTGTCTTCTACGGTGTATCCAATAATACCTGGAAATTCTGGGACACGGAATATATCAAAGATTGTCTGGGATGGGAACCTGAGCAGAACGCGGAGAGATATCGAAATCAGGATTATTAATGATTTCCTGTGGAGTTCACTCCCGCTAATGTAAGTATCATTCACTGTAATAATTGAAAGATTCCACTCTCATAGCATATTATTATTTAATATTAATCAGTATTCAAAGAATAAAAAACTAATTTCAGGAGGCAGATGTTGACGCAGGAAAAGAGGCAGTTTACCGAGGAAGAAAAAAGAATCAGGGATGAAATCGAAAAAAAGCACGGAAAGACTCCCGAAGAACTGTATGAAGAGAGAGAAAAGAGAGTAAGAGATGCTATAGCACTAAGAGAGCCGGATAGAGTACCCGTTTCGCTTCGTTTTGTCCATTTTCCCGGCTATTACGTGGGGATTCCTAATTCGGCGGCCTATTATGACCCGGTCACCTGGAAAAAGGCCGTTATGAAGACCATTATCGATTTTGAACCGGATATCTATATGAATTCATCAGGTATGAGTTCCGGTGCCGTAAACGATATACTTCAACCGACTCAGACCAGATGGCCCGGAGGTACACTTTCTGATGATTCATCTAACCAGGCTATCGACGTGGAAACGATGAAAGAGGATGAATACGATCTTTTTCTCTCGGATCCGACCGACTTTACTTTGCGTTACGTACTTCCGCGTGCTTATGGAATACTCGAACCCCTTGCTCATTTACCCAAACTCACCGATGTCATGATGGGGTTCGGTATGCTGACCGCCATACTGTCACAAAAGGAATACCGCGAACTGGGGAAAAAGATTATTCAAGCCGGCGAAGCACAGGAAAAGTTCAGGAGCGCGATGGGTAATATCGATGAAGAAGCAGGGAGACTCGGTTTCCCTCCGAACAGCCATATGGGTGGCGTCGGCGGCGCTCCATTCGACATGATATCCGACTTTTACCGTGGGATGCGTGGAGCAATGATGGATATGTTCAGGTGCCCCGATAAACTTATCGCTGCCTGCGAATTGCTGCTTGAATGGCGAATAAAGAGGGCGATGCCTGCCGATCCGAGTAAACCGGGAAACCCGAAGAGACTGTTTATCGCATTGCATCGAGGTGCCGAAGGCTTCATGTCAAACAGGCAGTTCGAGAGATTCTACTGGCCAACTTTCAAGAAGGCGCTACTCAAGAATATAGAGCTTGGTTATGTCCCAATGCCGTTCTGTGAAGGAGCATACGGCGACCGGCTGGAGTATTTCCTTGAATTGCCGAAGGGCACGACGGTAACTCATTTCGATCTTACCGATATGTTCAGGGCAAAGGAAGTATTAAAAGACCACGTTTGTATCATGGGTAATGTTCCGTCACCGTTACTCCAGGTCGGTACACCGGCAGAGGTTGATGAATATTGTAAGAAACTGATAGAGGTCTGCGGTAAAGGCGGTGGATTGATACTGACGAATGGTAGCTCAATAGACCTGGCAAAACCGGAAAATATCAAGGCGATGATAGATGCTCCGAAGAAGTACAGCCCTAAGTAACCATTAATATTATAAATTTATATGGAGGACTTGTTAATGACAAGCATAGACCCGGAAATCCAGACATTAAGAGAAAATATCCAGAAAGAGACCGGGAAAAGTCCTGATGATTTATACGAGGAAAGAGAAAAACGAATCAGGCAGGCAATTTACCTTGAGAAGCCTGATAGAGTACCCTTCATTATAATGGCTGACCCGAGTGATTACCTGGATGTACCGCGTTCTGCCGCTTATTACGATCCGGTAGCTTTTAGAAACGCCTGCCGGCAGTTGACCCTTGATTTCGATGGAGATACAGGAAATGCGGGATTGCCCACTTCAGGAAAAGCTTTGGAACTACTCGACGTAAAAACAAGAGCCTGGCCCGGCGGCACTCTTCCACCTGATGTCGAATACCAGTTTATAGAAGGCGAATATATGAAAGAGGACGAATATGAACTCTTCTTTCGTGATCCCACAGATTTCATGCTAAGATACTACCTCCCGAGAATTTACGGTGTTCTCGCACCACTGACCAAACTGCCATACCTTGGATACAGCTTTAACTACCTTGAAGGCATAACCGCATTATTCGATTCTCCGGAATGGGTTGAGATGGCAACGAAGTTGAAAAAAGCCGGGCAGGAGATGAAACAATTTAGAGAAACGATAGGCAATACTACCGAAGATATGGCCCAACTAGGTTATCCCGCATTTTCTCACTTCGGCCCTGCTGGTGGAGCCCCGTTTGACACAGTGTCCAGTTTCCTGAGAGGTTGTTACGGTGCGATGACGGACATGTATCGCCAGCCGGAGAACCTGTTAAAGTTATGCGATATGATACAAACGCAGCGGCTTTCCCTGGCACAACCGGCAGATCCGACAACGCGAGGGAATCCAAAGCGACTCGGTATGCCGTTATGGCGTGGAGATGCAACTTTTATGTCCCAGAAGCATTTCGAAAGGTTCTACTGGCCGGGACTGAAAAAGCAACTGGTAGAACTCAGCAAGCTGGGGTATGTGCCGATTCCTGTTTTCGAGGACTACTTCGGTGAACGCCTTGAATGCCTTCTGGAACTTGAAAAAGCGTCAATCATCGCCCTGGTTGATTATACAGACGTGTTCGAGATATCAAAAATGCTAAAAGGACATCTCTGTGTTATGGGTGGCGGTCCACTGTCTCATAAAGTAGCATCGATACAGGAAGTAGAAGACTACAATAAGAGAGTGATCGATGAGTGTGCACCGGACGGAGGTTTTATTCTCATGCTCAGGCTTCCTGTCGGGCAAAAAAAGGAAGACGTTCAGGCTATGATCCGGAGACTGAAAGAATACGCTAAATACTAGGTTATTTCTTAGCGAGGTGTAAATATGATTGAGTACACAGATAACTTCCTGCAGATTAACGGAGTGAAGTTGCATTATTATCGGGCTGGAGTTGGTGATCAGTCACTGATACTGCTTCATGGCGCTTCAGATAACGGTATGTGCTGGAAACCGACCGCTGATTTACTTGCCGAAGAATACGATGTAATTATACCCGACGCCCAGGGACATGGTTTGTCAGATAGACTTGGACCTGGATTTAAATTTTCGGATCAGGCACATCAGGTCGCCGGTCTGGCAAGAGAACTTGCAGTTAAAGAGCCTGTCATCATGGGTCATTCAATGGGAGGCAGTTGTGCGACAAACGTCGCTGCGCTCTATCCCGACCTACCCAGGGCGATCATACTCGAAGATCCCGGCTGGATGACACCGGGAGAAGCTGCGCCGAACCCGGGTGAAGGTGCCAGGGAAATGAGAGAAAGAGCGGAACAGTTCAAGAATCTGACTGTCGAGGAACTTATTGAACAGTGTCATAAGGAAAGTCCTTTATGGTCGTACGAAGAACTCGTTCCCTGGGCCGAATCGAAAAAACAATTCGATACCAACCTTTTCTCTTCGTTCAATATCAATGAGTTACCCTGGTCGGATATGGTACCGAAAATACAATGCCCGGCTTTACTGTTTACAGCAGAAACAGGGATAGTAAGCGATGATACGGTTGCCAAAGCAATGGATATATGGACGGCGGACAAACCGTTATCCCATGTGAAAGTGATGGGGGTGGGGCACAATATCCGCCGTGAAAATTTTACATTATTCTATGATTCCGTACAGGAATTCTTAAAGGGGCTGTAGTAAATTACAGCCCCTTTTTCACTATGATCGATTATAAGAAACCCTCGCCCTCTTTCGTCTGGCTGGACCCGTATTCTGAGGCCATGAGCATATGACCGAAATAGAAGGGTTTCGTTACCTCTCGCATGTAAATAGGTGCATGGTTGATCCCAGGTGGGATGGTGATTATCGCTGCTGTAGTAATGATGTGTTTTTCCCATTCGTCACCCAGCGCGATCTCTGCAACGCCGCCCAGTTCCGGATAGTTTTCCATATCCGTCGGTAGAAAGAACAAAATCTCATCACAGTTATGATCATGCGGAGGATCGGCTAACATGTGCGGGGCAAGGATTGCATTGAAATTAAAATGGAAGCCGAAATCGCCGACATCTTCAATGAGAGCTTTATGCATCGTAATTGCCTGTTTATAGGTAATTCTACGCTGCATTTGATTTGCCTGTATGTTTCTCTTTATATATTTTTCATATTTTGATTCAGCCATTGTATGAAGACTCCTTTACATCCTAATCAGTTATTTCCAGAATATAGTCCCGGTAGTAAGGTATTTCCTTTATTTATGGGGTGCCAGACAAATAGTACAGAAAATAACCGGTTTATCAACCCTGGTAAAAGTCACCGGTCCGTGTACCATACCTTTAGGAAGACAGATGATAGAGGGAGTATTTATTGTACTCATTTCTCCTTCTTCACCCATAGATATTTCAACTTCAGCTTCGAATTCATCCGGCTCCGCAGGATCATTACCGGTAAAGACAATAAACTCATCGTAGTCATGGGAAATGGGTTCCTCTATTATCTTCGCCGGTTGAGATATGTATTTCCAATTAAGATGGGGTTCATCGATTACCCAGTCTTCGGTTTCCAATGTCCTCGTCCTGACTCCCGGCGGGTCAGATGGCACCTTCTCATTCGTTCCTCTTACTATGTATTTTCCATATTTTGTTTCAGCCATATCTTTTTACTCCTTCTATTAAATAACTATTCGGCCAGAGACTCGAGTTAATCACGAATTGCTTTTTCCCCAGGATTAGAAAAAGAAAATAACAACGATTTGCCTGAGACACAAACTACATGATTGGGCATCTTTTTGTCAAGAACAAGGCAAAAGTATACCGACTTATTGATTCGTGACGGGCTGACTATTTCAATAAAAGATACGATAGTATCATAAAGTTTACTCGTAATGACCCCTTACGGTCAGTCATATTATGTTAATGTAAACATATACACCTGTTTTTAAAAATAAACAGGTGTCTTATATTTGTTTGAAGCTTGCTAAACATGCATATATTCGATGATATGTATAAAAAATCTATACATAATATGTTTGACATAACTAGCTCATACAATAAATTCACAGGCAGGGCTTTATGAGTGAAAGTATAAATAGTACGCAAATAAGAGAATTACTTACTACCATAGCTCAGGTGTCTCGCGGAAACTATGATACCAGGATGATAACATCGGGAAAACACACCGAGTTCGATTCGATTTCCGCCGGTCTCAATATGATGATAAACGAAATAAGAATAAGGCAGGAAGACCTGGAGGAGCAGAGGGTAAAAATAAACGCCCTTAATGACAGCCTGATAAACGAAATCCATGAACGCACACAAGCCGAGAGTCTTTATAAAACGTTAACCGAGAACTCTACGACGGGTATCTATATTGTACAAAACGGCAAGTTCGTTTTCTTTAACGAAGTATTCAGGATGAACAATGGTTATACGGCAGACGAATTACTTGGTATGAATTCTCTTGATCTCATTCATCCTGAGGACAGGGAATATGTCAGGCAATGTGCCATAGATATGTTAAAGAGAAAAAGAACACAGCCGTATGAGTTCAGGATCATTGACAAATCAGGAAATACCTTATGGTCATGGGAAAAAGTGACCAGTATCGTATATAACGGCGAAATAGCTGCGATGGGGAATTTCATCGATATTACCGAGAGAAAAAAGACGGAAGAAGCCCTTAGTTTATCTGATGCTATTCTCAAGTCAATCCACGAAGGTGTAATCGGTATGGATACCGAATTTAATATCACCTACTGGAATGATATCTGCGAATCTACATTTGGTATCACGGCTGAAGAAGCGAACGGCAAATTCATCGGTGATTTACTCCAGATGGAAGAAGAGTACGAGGGACAGAACGATGAAAGGCTGAAAATCCTTTTTGCTCAGGGACATAAGAATGAGGAACAGCTGTATATAACTCCCAAGGGAAATGTATGGGTTGACGTTCACGTGCAGGCGATAGAAAAAGATGGTGATCGAGTAGGATGGGTCACCCTGGCGAGTGATATTACTGAGCGTAAAGAAATGGAGAAGGTAATAAAGGAGAATGAAGAAAGGTTCTCCACGATATTCTATTATAATCCGTTGCCGATGAGTATTTTTTCACCAAATACGAGAGAAGTGCTGGATGTGAATTCAGCATTTGCGAAACAATGCGGATTGCCTCCAGAGGAGTGCAGGGGCAAACGGTTCGATGATCTAACCGCATTTGTAGATAAGGAAAAGCAGGCAGATTTATCAAAACGCATGGAGGAGAAAGGACGGGTAGATGGTTTCGAAGCCCAGGTAATACTCAGTACGGGAGAAGTGCGGACGATGCTGCTTTCGAACCGTTTAATAACAATTGGTGGTGAGGAATATTTTGTTACCGCATCGAATGATATTACCGAACAGAAACGTATCGAAGAGCAGATACAAATGACCAACAAACAACTGGATGAACAGAATGAGAAACTCCATATCCAGGCTAATCAATTAATACAACAACAGCAAGAGCTGGTCGGGAAGAACAGGGAGATAGAACGCGCCAACCAGATGAAGTCTGAATTTCTAGCCAGTATGTCACACGAACTTCGGACACCGCTTAACGCAGTAATAGGATTTTCCGAGTTAATGCTGGACGGCATTACCGGTAATATTAATGATGAACAGAGAGAATGCCTGAGTGACATCCTCAACAGTGGCCAACATCTCCTCGAACTCATCAATGATGTTCTAGATCTGTCCAAGGTAGAAGTCGGAAAAATGGAGTTCAGGCCGACTGAACTTAGTGTAGAAGACGTAATCACCGAAGCGGTTCAAACTATCAAGTCATTGCTGGATCAGAAAGAGCACAAGGTAATTATTAATATCGAAGAAAGTATCGGGCTGATCTTTGCGGATAAAAGCAGGCTGAGACAAGTGTTGCTCAATTTACTTAGTAATGCTACGAAGTTTACACACCAGGGTGGAACAATAGAGGTAACTGCAGTAACAAAAGACGGCATGTGTCTAATAGGCGTAAAAGATAATGGAATCGGAATTAAAAAAGAAGACCAGGAAAAGATTTTCGAGGTATTTACCCAGGCAGAGGCAATCCAGGACGAAACTCCGAAGGGAACGGGCTTAGGTCTTACCCTGACAAGGCAGTTCCTGGCTGCAATGTCCGGAAAAATCTGGGTAGAGAGTGAATATGATGATGGAAGTACCTTTTTCTTTACAATTCCTTTCGCAGAAATGGTAGATGCGACGTCTGAATCAGATGAAGAAACCATGACTTCGAAATCAGGTCAACGACCATTACCTCGGCTGAAAAATGAAACTATCCTTATTATAGATGATGATGCTGTAACCAGGAAATTATTCTCCGCCTGGCTGACGGAGGAAGGGTACTCGATCGCTGAAGCCTCAAATGCTGATGAAGGAATAAAGCAGGCAGATACATTGCTTCCGAATATTATCATCCTGGATATACTGATGCCGGACAAGGACGGCTGGTACGTACTAAACGAGCTGAAGTCAAAGGCAAAAACGAGTAATATTCCGGTAGTTATTACTTCATTCGGTGAAGAAAGAGAAATGGCTTTCAGTCTTGGAGCAATTGATTACTTTAACAAACCGATTAATAAGAAGAGATTTCAGAAACGCATCGCCGAAATCGGTCTAGAACGACACGACAGAGTGCTGATTGTCGATGATAATCCTGCCGATATACATCTTATTTCATCCATACTGGAAACAGAAGGTATAACGGCTCTTTCAGCTAATGGCGGTAAAGAAGGTATAGAAATAATTCATAGAGAAAAGCCGTCATTGATAGTACTCGACCTGATGATGCCGGAGCTTTCAGGATTTGAGGTAATCGACGAACTTCATGAAACTGAAGAAGCTAAAGATATCCCTATTATCGTTATGACATCAAAGGATCTCTCAACCGATGAATTAAGCTACCTGAGATGTCAGACCGAAGGAGTGGTTAAGAAGGGTTCTTTTTGCCGTGAAGATTTTCTTTCAACCATAAAGAAACTGATTAAGTCTGAAGTATAATAACTCGGACATAACCGGAGAAGATGAAATGTCGAAAAAAGTACTGATAGTAGAAGATGACCCTAAAAACATGAAACTGGCCATGATGACATTAAAATCATGCGGTTACGATTTGATATGCGCCGTAGACGGAGAAGATGCAGTAAATACAGCGTTCGCCGAAAAACCGGATATTATCCTGATGGATATGCAATTACCGAAGATAAGCGGGATCGATGCGACAAGACAGATTAGAGAGCATCCTGACTTACTTGAAATACCTATACTCGCATTAACCGCTTATGCCATGAAAGGCGATGAAGATAAATACATCGATGCCGGTTGTACCGCTTATATGTCCAAACCCATAAATACAAGAGAATTACCCGTCAAGGTTGCAGAATTACTTGGAGAGTAATATATTCTATAAAAAGAATTCACAATTTACCATCCAGGAGGTTATTGTGCCAACAATACTGGTTGTCGATGATGACCCAGCAGGCCAGAGATTAATTAAATATATGCTTAGTCCCGAAGGATATGAGGTCCTTACGGCTTCTAACGGTATTCTGGGACTACAGATGGCAACTCAACAATCTCCTGATCTTGTCATTCTTGACGTAATGCTTCCGGGTCTCGATGGTTTTGAAGTGTGCAGGAGACTTCGCGAAGGCTCTAATACGGCGAATATATCTATCGTCATGCTTTCAGGGAAAACCCAGGAAACCGACAGAGACACCGGTATGAAAATGGGCGCTGACGCTTATCTTATAAAACCGGTAAATAAACAGGAACTGATTGATACGGTAAACAGACTTGTTAATGAAAAAACCGAAGTTGTTGAACAACATCATGGAAAAATCATTACATTCATAGGAGCACGAGGAGGCTTAGGAACCAGCACTTTAACTACCAATGTTTCAGTTGCGTTAGCGGACAAAGGTTACTCAACTCTCCTTGTTGACCTGAGTCCATCATTCAGTATCCTGGCTGATATGATGGGATTAACCGTCGAACAATCCGCCGCAGGATTATTCAGAGGAACGGGAGGAGTGGTAAGTTCCAGTGTTATCAAAGAATTAATGGTAGACCATCCATCAGGCGTCAAGCTGCTTTGGGCTGATGTATTTCCCGAAGAGTATGGCAGCATGACCAGGGAGAATGTAGAAACATTGATGCAGGAGACCGGGAATTTATCGGACTTCATCATTGTGGATGTACCTGCCTCGCCCTCAGACCAAGCCGTAGCTGCTCTCACAGCGGCCGACACCGTTATCCTTGTATCGGGAGCTGCCAAAGAATCACTGGAACGAATCGACACTTCGGTAACACGATTATCCAGGTTTGGTGTAAACAGTAATAGAGTCAAGCTGATACTGGTAGATCGAGCTGGTAATGCGAATAACCATAGCCTATCCACGGCCGGTGGTCTTCCGGTTCTGGGATTTGTACATTATTGTGACAGCGAATGTGCTGAAGCTGAAGCTACGAACACCCCTGTGATAACCAAGGCACCCTTTTCGAAAATTGCAGAAGATATCTATAAGATCGCTATAAAAATCTCCATTTTAGAATAATATTAACAGATATATAATCTACAGGATAGGTAAATTGGATACTGAAAAAATAGAAACTGCAAATGAAGTTGAAACTTCACCGGATACCGGAAAGATCCTTGGTGAACTGCTGATTGAAGCAAACCTGATAACGCAACGACAACTCGAATCTGCACTTGATATTCAGCAAACCCAGGGAAGGAAATTGGGGGAGATACTTGTAGAACACAGATTTGTCACTCCTGAAGACTTGACTGCTATGCTCAGCGTACAGATAAACGTACCGTTCATAGACCTGAAAAGGCATACCCTTCAATCTCAGATACTCAGCCGGGTTTCAGAATGGATGGCGAGAAAGTATACCGCTGTTCCTCTTGATATCGTTGATGAGTCTCTTATTATGGTGATGGCTGATCCCGAGGATACCCAGGCAATTAATGACCTGACCGCACACACCGGTATGCAGATTCAACCGGCAATCGGTATCTCTGGTGATATCCGTGAAGCTATCGACCTGAATTATCAGGCAAAAGGTGAAATAGAACAGGAAGTACAACGACTGGTTCCTTCATATGAGGTTGGTAAAAGAATTGAACCGTTACTATCCATTGATACTGCAAAGAATACTCCCATTATACGAACGGTGGAATTATTTATAAATCAGGCAGTAAAGGGAAGGGCTTCCGATATTCATTTCGAGCCACAAAAAGACAGATTACGAATCAGGTACAGGATCGATGGTATTCTTCACGAGTTTATGTCTCTTCCGATGGAAGTTCATCCGGCTCTTGTTTCAAGGATCAAAATCCTTGCCGGTATGAATATTGCCGAACAACGGCAGCCGCAGGACGGGCAGATTTCCTACACGGTCGATGACAGGGAGATCGATATACGTGTCGCTACCGTAGACAGCGCTTACGGTGAAATGGTTGTACTCCGTATACTGGATAAATCACGTTCGTTGCTTGAACTCGGTCAACTTGGCTTTCTTGAAGAGGATCTGCAGAAATATAAGAAGATGCTCGCAACCCCATACGGACTGATATTGTCAGCCGGACCTACCGGTTCGGGTAAGACGACCACTCTCTACGCATCCATTAACGAACTCGATCGTAAACAAAGAAACATTGTAACAATCGAAGATCCTATCGAATATTATTTCGATGACATTAACCAGATTCAGGTAAATACGAAAGCCGGAATCACATTTGCCAGCGGCCTGAGAGCAATGATGCGTCTTGATCCTGATATAATTCTCGTTGGCGAGATGCGCGATGAAGACACGGCGAATACCGGTATACAGGCTGCTCTTACAGGACATCTCGTTCTTTCATCAATACATGTGAATGATGCCGTCAACGCATTTCCCAGATTGGTTCACCTTGGGATAGAACCGTTTTACTCATCGTCCGCTCTTATCGGCGTAATCGCTCAACGTATGGTACGCCGGATATGTCCTCATTGTCGGGTTACTGCAGATGTACCACCAGCAGAAAATGATGTCTACGAACGGATTACGGGTGAAAGTCTCAGAGAATACCAATACGGCACAGGCTGTAATTTTTGCGGAAATACCGGTTTCCTGGGGAGAATAGGCGTCTTCGAGATACTCGAAGTCAACGAACGACTCAGGCAAATGGTTACCGACGGCACTTCGACACAGGAGATACGAGTTCAGGCAATAAACGAAGGCATGACACCGATGATTTTAGACGGTATGAGAAAGATAAAAGAAGGTATCACTACACCGGCGGAAGTAATTCGTACAGTAGTATCGGTTGAATAAACCACATTATTCTATAAAGTTCGAGATATTTTCATGAATTTCAGGTATTCAGCGTATACACCCCAACAGAAAATCGTTAAAGGTGAACTCGAGGTTGCAGATAAAAACACTGCGATCGCGTCCCTGGAACGCGCAGGATACAACATACTCAGTCTGAAATCCTACCGAAAGTTTAATATTGAAGACATTTTACCCAGCCTTTTTTCAGTAAAGAAAACAGATATAGTGCTGTTTTCGCGTCAATTAGCGATGCTTCTGGATAAGGGAGTAAAATTTTTAACTGCCCTGGAATTATCGAAAGACCAAATTCAAAACAGAATACTGAAAAAAAGAATTAAAGTTGTTCTTGAGGACGTTGAAGGGGGAAGTACCTTCTCGGATGCCCTGTCCAAACATTCGGATGTTTTCCCTGTAACCTATTACCATATGATAAGGGTAGGAGAAAAAGCAGGGAAGCTTGAACAGGTACTCAGGGAAGAGGTTGAACATATAGAACAGGAAGAGGTAACCAGAAAGAAAATTCGTAATGCCCTCATATATCCGAGCGTGATTCTGTTAATGGGTATTGGAACGGTTGTTATCATCATAACCACTGTTCTGCCGTCAATGATGGATTTGTTTACACAATTCGGCTCGGAATTACCTTACCCAACACGTTTGACAATGTCTATGGCTGAATTTTTCGATAATAATTCGGTGTACATTTTTGGTGGAATTCTGTTATTGACTCTGTTTATTATAATTTATTCAAGGAGTAACTCAGGGAAGTACAACCTGGAGAGATTTTTACTTTGTCTTCCCGGGATAGGACGTATCATCTCGCTGCGAAATCTCGAACAGTTCAGCCGCATATCTTCCATTCTATTGAGTGCCGGGTTACCGGTAACTGAAGTAATAATAATCGCCCAACAGGGAGTACAGAGTGAAACTTTGCGACGGGAGTTGAAAAAGATACCCGAAAGTCTGATAGAAGGCCAAGGGCTTTCGTGGTCAATGAAAAAGAGTGCCCTGTTCCCATCGATGCTGATACAGATGATAATCACCGGAGAGGAGACCAATACTCTTGAGTCAAGTTTCGAGGCTCTTGCCGAACACTATGCATATGAATTCAACCAATCATTAAGTACTTTCATTTCACTCCTCGAGCCGGTACTTATATTAATAGTCGGTATTATCATAGGATTTATCGCGATTTCGGCAATGATGCCTATCTATTCGATATATGATGTCATGGCATAACATTATCGTAAATCCCGGTAATGTATTGTCCCTGCACAGGAGTAACAATGCCGAAAAATGATATCGCTGAAATGCATAAAAGACCTGATAAAAGAATTTATTCAACCATGATTCAACAAGCCGGATTCGGGCTTATTGAATCTCTCTTAGCGGTCGCTATACTGGGAAGTACCGTTTTTGCTCTTCTCGGAGGACTGTCTACCGGAGCAATTACTATTGGAATAGTTCAGGAAAACGTAGTTGCCGAAAACCTTGGTAGAACGCAACTTGAGTATACTAAAAGTCTTACTTTTAGACGTGCGCCATTTTCTTACGAGTCTGTAAAAATCGTCCCTGAAGGATATTCGGTTACTGCAGATGCTGTTCCTGTCAGCAGTAGAGATAACAATATACAGAGATTAGTAATCACCGTTTACCATGGAGGTAAATCAGTGTATATCCTGGAAGGAATCAAAGTAAACAGATGAAGGCCGGTGCAAAGCAAAAGGGAATGACCCTGGTGGAACTGCTGATAGCGCTTAGTATTACCGGAGTGATAATAGGAGGGCTAGGAGCTGCGATATACACCATAACGAGTGTAACCGGTCGAGGTAACGCTGAAATCTCTGTTTTGCGGGATATTCAGAGCGCTTCTCACTGGATCAGTAATGATACCCGAATGGCTAGAGGAGCCACCTTAACAGGCGGCGATCCTGCGAGTGGAGTAGTTCTGGTCTGGGATGATATCGAAGGGAATTCTCATTCTACCAGTTACACATATTCAGGAAAAGAACTAAACCGGAGTTATGACGGGATATCATCGACTATCGCCTGGAATGTTTCATCTGTCAAGTTTTCACTGAATGATGATGTACTTACCTATACATTAACATCAGAAATGGAAGGTAGATGGGAAATGGATAAAAAAGTTACTGGATATGTCAATCTTCGTGTATGGAATGATACAAAAAGCAAAGAGAAGTTAATTGAAAAGGTTACAGGTCCAGTAAGTTTGGGTGGATTGGAAAAGAATTAAAATGGCCAGGCAACAAAAATCATCATCGAGTAACCAGCAGGGACAGGCATTTCCACTTGTCTTAATCATTCTGGCAATAGGCTCTGTCCTGGTTTCCGGTTTCCTTACATCAGCGAATACAAGCTTATTAACAGCAAGAGTGTATAGTGACCCTATTCCGGATATTTACGCAGCCGATGCCGGAATTGAAGATGCTATCTGGGGTCTACAGTATGGATCACTCAGTGAAAAACTGGACGAATCAGGCGGTTATCTGAAATACACATTGCATGAGCCTGTAAATGATTTATCGGTAACTATCTCATTAAATGGAACTGCAACCAATATTATAGCAAGCCATGATTTCAACGATAATAACTGGAGTGGCGGTGCCGGATGGCTTTCGCAATGGAATCGAAATGGTTCAACATCGCTTACTACCTCCCGGAGTCCTTATGAAGGAACGCACCACCTGCAACTGCAGGGTAAAAATGCGTACGTCGAACGTTCGGTAGATCTTACTGGAATGACAGATGTTCACCTTCAATTTTATGCTAAAGTCCGTTCTTTCGAAGGCGGAGATACCATGAGTTGTCTGGTCAGCTCTGACTATGTAGACTGGAAGGTTGTACAAACATGGGACAGAAGTGACAGTGACGAAACGTATTATCCGGTCGACATCGACCTGTCATCCTTCGAGATGTCTTCAGAATTCTGGATTGCCTTTGATTCCGGTATGAGTGGTAACGACGATTATTTCTATGTAGACTATCTGAGTATTATCGGAACCGGTGGGTCGGTATCAATACAGGCAGTTGCCGGTGAGGAAACGACGGTTGCCAAAGTAGGACTTACAGGAGGAACTGTATCGGTATTATCGTGGGAGTCAAGCGATATGCCATTGATCGGACCCCCACCCGTTATAATAGCCGGTCATGATTTCAACGATAATAACTGGAGTGGTGGTACCGGATGGCTTTCGAGTTGGGATCACCAGGGTTCAACATCACTTACCACATCCCGAAGTCCTTATGAAGGTACACGCCACCTGCAACTGCGGGGGAGTAATGCTTATGTCGAGCGTTCGGTCGATCTTACCGGAAGGACGGAAGTTCACTTGAAATTTTATGCGAAAGCCTATTCGTTCGAGAGTGCAGACACTATGAGATGTCTTGTCAGTTCCGATTACGTTGACTGGAAAGTCGTGCATACCTGGGTTAACGGTGATGATGATAATACCTACCATCCTTTTGACATAGATCTGTCTTCTTTCGATATGTCTTCTAAATTCTGGATTGTTTTCGATTCAGGTATGAGTGGTAATGGTGATTATTTCTATGTAGATTATCTGAGTATCGTGGGGATGGACAATTCGTAAAAATACGATCAGTTGAAAGCGAAGATACAACAATAGCATAAGTGAGAGTAAAAAAACTCTCACTTATATTTTTCCGCAAGGTTGATTAGCTGGTAATATAGTTTATAATACTGTTAATGAATATATTCCAGAAAACGATTACCAGTCTTAATATCGAAGCCGATAGTGCAAGATTACTTACCGTCAAAGGCTCTACCGTCATCAAAGCAAGTGAGGTTCCTATACCCAAAGGATTCATTAAGAACACCGTCATAGTTAATCCGCAAGGTGTCGCAGATATTATTTCAGGATTGTTTAAACAGGATAAGATATCACGACAGGATTTATATGTGGCGATGAACAATTTCCGTTCTGTTTCTCGCCTGATCACACTGCCCAGACTTTCACGCGGAAAGATAGAAGAAGCGGTTATGTGGGCAGCAGAGAGAGAAATGCCTGTACCCCTTGAAACCTTGTACGTGACATGGCAGTTCATGGATAAGACGGATTCTGAGCAAAATGTCTTTTTACTTGGAGTTCCCCGCGACGCGTTCACTCAGCTTATAAAAGCCTTATGGGCAGCAGGAGTAAGTACGAAGGCGATCGATACTAAACTGATAGCCCTAAGCAGGTTACTCAGCAGTGAAAACGGTATAATTATCGATCTTGAAACTGACTCTATATCAGTTATCCTCCAGGTAGCCGGTATGCCCGTAGCAATGCAGACAGCACTTGTACCCGCGGAAAACACTGTAATTGAAGATAGAGTAAAACGAGCGGCAGATGATCTTTATCGCGTAATTGAGTATCATAATAAAACCTATCCGGAACAGCCAATGAATAACGATACCGGCATTCATCTCACAGGAAGCCTTGTGAACGAAGAAATCATTACACTTGTCCGGCAAAGTACGAGGCGTATGGTGGAATTACCGAATATACCCCTGACCGTACCGGATAATTTCTCTCCGCATAGATATGCCGTGAATACAGGCCTTGTATTTCGGGTGATGAAACCCCGGCAAGCAGGTTATCGCAGTATTATTTTCCCGGATATCAGAGAAGCTGAAAGGTTTCAAATCTAGTCACTTGTTTTTAATCCGCTCATTGCGGTGCGAGCCGACCGAACTCCACACATTCCGTGAACACCAGGCCCCGGGCTTGTAACGGCTGAACAGAGAAACACATTTTCAAGTGGTGTTTTACAGGATAACTCAGGGAAAAGCAGTCTTCTCAAACTCTGCCTGCCAGCGGTAACGTCACCACCGACGCAATTCGGGTTATCTCTTTCAATATCTTCCGGAGACATGATATTCCGGGCTGTAATTATTTCCCTGAAACCGGGAGCAAATCGTTCTATCTGTCCTTCAATCTTTTCGATCATACTTATCCTTGATCCGTTGGGTACGTGGCAATACGCCCATGCTATGTGACCTCCTTGTGACGTACGGGTGGGATCGATAATGCTGGGTTGTACCAGAAAAACGAAAGGTCTCTCCGGAATCTTACCTTGTTTTACTTCATGTTC
Source organism: Dehalococcoidales bacterium (assembly GCA_016932435.1). The sequence goes on from JAFGCW010000082.1 coordinate 27,588, forward strand.
AGCGGACGCTATTTCTTCAAGACTTCCGCCGATGTGTACTGTAGACGATCTCCTGCATTCATGAGCCGTCCATGGGATAGCTTCACTCAATATCCAATCGATTTTAAAGATGCCCGGACCATAACGATACTCATTGAGTGTTTTCATATATGAGTTCGGCATGTGTTTTCCTGCAATTCTGATAATCTGTTCAGGAATCAGGTCCATCATGAGGAAATCATAAGGCTGAATTTCTTCCAGTGACTTTATATGCCTGTTTGTAATTATTTTGCCACCAAGTTCGTAGAGGTATTTTGATAACGAATCCGGGATTGCTTGTGATCCGCCCCGTGGTAAAGGCCAACCGGCGATATGGGCGGCTATGGCAAGTACCAGACCCGGAGCCATACTCCCGGCACTATCGAGGTCCATTACGGAATGTACCCCCAGTCCTGCTACAAATCCTTTCGCGCGATCTCCTCGAAACCATTTTTCAGCCAGACCTCGTACTGATCGGATAGCTCTTGTACCGAAATTCATCATCATTACAGGATGGTGAGGCTTTATATGAGGTAGATTTAAGACCTGGTCTACTAAATCCTGGCCGTTTTCAACGAGTGACCCCATTAATCGGATGTAGGATTTGCTATCTTCCGATCCAAGTGTTGCTGAAGTATCCGATACCGACCTGTATAAAGCTGCGGCAGTACCATCATCGAAAGGGTGCGCCACAGCTATCTCCGGTACTAGCCATATGAGTCCGTACTGTTCCAGGGGCAGGTTACGGAAAAACGGAGATATCTGCGCAAGCGGGTGAACTGCCGCACCAATATCATTGATGAAGCCGGGGCGGATCAATTCTGCCGAACGGCAAGCCCCGCCTATCGCGGGGTTCTGTTCATAAACTGTCACCTGAAAGCCGGCTGCAGCCATTTCTACAGCCGCAGAGAGTCCATTTGGTCCCGAACCTATTACAGCAGCAGTATGGTTAGTGTGACTGGACATCAACGGCAGTTATTCTTTCTTCGGTTTTTTTCGTGTTAAATAGACAATATTATAAGGTAATGATCGTATTTGGGCGTTATACCAGAGATTGTTAGCATTCATCCAATTCAAACTTGAATCGATTTTGCGTTTTTCCATATTCACAGTATCCTCGACTGCCAAATAATGTGCGAGAGAAGATAATACATGCGTCCAAATACCTTCCTGAAGTTTCGAACCAGCAATCGTAAAAGCAAGCTCAAAAAACGGATCGGAAGCTCTGGCAACACCGCGTATCATGACTTTCATTGATTTTTTATTCTGTTTAGCGCTGAAGGTCACCCAGCCTGCTTCAGGATGTCCCTGCGGCGTCATTAGTGAGAAGCTGGTATCATCAACGTATAATACCAGAACACCGGTAAAGACAAAACCTCCGGGTGTTTTTGAGTCGATTAATACCACTTCACCGGGAGCTATTCCTTTTTTCGAAGGATAAAACAGGTTGATCGATGGCTGGAATTCAGAGAAATGCTGTTTCGTCGTAGTGATGACTTCTTCAGGTTTAAACGTAGGCGATTCGATGTTGAGCAGGTATCGTTTTTCCCATAACTGCCCAAATCCCTGAAGGGGACCTATTACCTTCCGGTTGTTCACATTTTTATTCATGGCTCCTTCAGGTCTTTCTGTAACTTTCAACCGCGTGATATTCTTCGCCCAACCGAGTATATCCTGCTTTCCTTTCTTTCCCGACTTAACGACAAGCTTCCTGAAATCACTGTCCGAAAGGATTTCATGGTAATTACTATCACCAGTGAGTGACACAAGACCGGAATCCAGTCCAGTCAACACGAAAATCTCCCTGTACTCACTGCTGAGTCCATATTCGAAAAGGTTAATTTTTTCTCGCCTGGCATAGGTCGATAGTTTCACCAGAGCCATTACGGCATCGCTGTTCATATGGTCCATCATCTGGAAATCCAGGATGAGGTTTTTTAATCCTTTTCTCCTGGCAAGTGAGGGAATTGTTTCGATACCTTCTTCCAAATCGATAGTCAGGCGCCCCTTTAAAACGGAAAGACCTGTTAACTGGTTGAGGTTCATGATTTCCATTTCGACACCTCCTTATCCGGAATTATTTTCACAATCAAAAGTATAATAGAATCTACTGCCCGGAAGTATAGAACATTTCTTTTTATAAATTATCGAGCGAAGTAAATTCAAGTGCTATTCCGTTCATACAGTAACGTTTACCGGCAGGAGGTGGTCCGTCATCGAACACATGGCCGAGATGTGAACCGCACCTTGCGCACAACACCTCAGTTCTAATCATTCCAAGACTCCGATCTTCCCGTTCCTCGATATTGAGATACGATACCGGTTCGGTATAGCTGGGCCAGCCTGTTCCCGAATCATATTTCACAGTGCTTCTAAAAAGGTCGGTACCGCACCGAATGCATCTATATATTCCCTCAGCATGCGTATTTTCGAACAGGCAGGTGCCGGGAGTCTCAGTTCCTTTTCGCGTGGTAATTTGATATCGTTCTTCGGTGAGAATATGCCGCCACTGCTCATCGGTTTTCACTATTTTCTCGACCTCGATCTCTTTATCCTGTTTTACATTATAAATCAGCATGTGATTTTCCTTAATAAAGTTACCTAACCTGGTCAATCAGGCAACTATACTTACTAACTATAGTCCGATATTATACCCCAGTTTTCACTCTTACTGTAAAGACTTTTGCTGGAACTGAAATGAACGATTACAGGTATACTATCCATTCTAGAATTTTCAAACAACACCGAGTCACCATATCTTATCGCTTCAAACACCAGCGGTAATTCTTTCCGGAATATATCATATCGAAATTTTGCGGTTCCCAATGTAAATCCCCCGCTGACATGACAATATACATCCAGCGTGTATCCCATCTCTGTATCCGATACCTCGGCAAGTACCTCATCCCTCATTAACCTTGTATAGAGACCGGAACACTGCTTCATATTATAGTCAGAACCTATGGTCAGGTAGAGATCTCCGGTGAAGTCCGAGTGAGTGAGTGTATATCGCCTAGGCAACATCAAGCTGTCCGGTAAAGTCCCCGGAGAATACGTAGTATGTAGTTTTTCAGGATTGAGCCGTTTCACCTGTTTACAATACGCCCTCCAAGACCGATTTATCCGCGCTGAAATAGACATCGTTGCCAATGCGGACTACCGGTCTGCGGACAAGTCTCGGTTCCTTTAGCATCAGGTCTATGAGTTCGTTATCATCCAACCTGTCACGGTCGAGACCAAGTTTCTTAAAACTCGGGCTGCGGAAGTTGAACATTTCAGATGCGGATTTGCCCTGGAGAAGATCCATGATCTCATCCCTGGTGAAGAGCTCCTTAAAGAAATCACGCTCGTTGAAATCTACCTGTTTCTTCGAAAGATACTCTTTCGCTTTCCGGCAGGTGGCTCATTTAACCCAGCAATAGAAGTCAATCTTTTCAGCCATTTTGTATACCTCCCCATGCTTTATTCAAGCAAAGCAGACCAGATAATCCCGTCAAGAACCATGGTATGAAATGCGAAGTAACCACTCCCGGCGACCGCCAGCCAGTACGGTACCGCCGGAGTCCTGGTCTGAAGTGTCAATAATGCCCATACCAGAGCGATAGATGCCAGTCCGACAACTACCAGGACAGTCCTGACTATGAATTTTAATCCCGGTCCCGTATTTCCCACGTAGAGATTCGTCAGGGGCATCCACAAGGCCGACGGGATAAGAATGAGTAGAAAAATCACGTAAAACAGCCAGAAACCGAAGCGATTGGCAATAGTCACTTCATCCGGGGTTAACTTGAAGAAAATGAAGTAGAGGAAAGCGAAATAACCGATAGCTGACAGCACCATGGATACCGTATATACCGGCCTGATACCAACCGGAACACCACCCCATAGAAGATTAGCTCCACCCGACTGAGCATTGATCCCAAAGATGTAGCTGCCGATAACCGCGATTCCTCCGACGATGTTGATAACCAGCAAAATCACCTGTTGCGCAACCATTCTCCACCTCCTCGTATTCTAATTCAGTCTAGTAGTTCATTTTATCACCAGAGCCAGGGAAGAAGTATGTGACGTTTGTCAGGATAGTTATCGAATGTTTCTTTATACCATTGATGATGAGATCTTGCCCGGGGAACAAGATTTGCGATACTCCACAGAGTGAAAGCCGCGGCTACTGGCGACCATGTAGCGACTGTCCAGCCAAGCCAAATGAGTATCTCACCGAGATAATTAGGACACGAGATCCAGCGGTACAAGCCGTTTTTCGGAATGTCATATTCAAGGTTGGCATGCTGTCTTATGCGGTAAAGGATATAGTCGGACTGCCGGTTGATTATAAAACCGAAAATGAATAAGCCAACTCCGAAAAGGAACCTGATATCCGAAAGCCAGCTTATAGAATATTTCCCGATATTCGTCGATATATAATACGCATTCAAATAAGCATTGAGAGTATTGAACACTATTCCGGCGACCAGAACGGTAAGAGGTAAGGGTTTTGATGAAAGGCGGAGTGTAAGCGGATAAATAAATGCCCTGTCGAGATAATGAATCTGCCACATAATGAGAAACACAAAGGGAACAGCTGCCATCGGTTTTACATTGGAAAAGAAGAAAATAGCGAAAATAAGCGGCGCGGGAGATTCCATCAATATCCAACCGAGTTTAGCGTTGACCGCCGGACCGAAGTTATTCCTGAAATGACGCCCATAGGGAGCGGCAATAAAGAGGAGAACGATAAAGATGATTACCGCGATCAGTATCCAGCCGAACACAACAAATCTGAAGGTGGTTTCATCCATTCTCCTATACTCCTCCGGTGTTTTCCAGATATCCCTTCACACGGAACCAGTCAAGAGTATCGGTGATCGTTTCCTTAAGTGGACGTGGTTTATAACCTAACTTCTCTCTCGCTTTTTCATGACTCAAGTGACGATTACTATTTAGTTCATCCATCGATATGGGTGTAAAAAGCTGTCTTTTCCCCCGTATACGGTCGAACGTAGAAACAACCGGTGCGAATAACCTGGCAATACTATACGGCAGGACAATCCCGAGTGGCTCTTGATTCATGTATTCTGTAATATAATCAGCAATAGTCCGGAGAGCGGCCTGATGTCCGCTGAGTATGAATTTTTCTCCCGGATTTGCTTTCTCGGCAGCAGCTATCATACCTTCGGACATATCCCTGGCATCTACCCAGTTTAAGCCGGCATCAACAAGTATTCTCAGTTTCCCACGCGCTATATGGAGTATTGTACTGCCGAAATGTGACATCTGAAAATCGTAAGGACCGATTATTCCTGCAGGTGTAATAATGACCGCATCAAGACCATTCTGGAGAGCTTCCCGGACTAACCGTTCTCCTTCTGCTTTCGAATAATTATATGGCGGATAATTCTTTGAATTTATCAATGGTCGTGTCTCGTCAAGCACTTCATCGAGAGGTTCCTGTATATGAGCGTGAAATGAGCTGACATGCACCAGCCGTTTCACACCGGCTGCCAGGCATGAGTCTATTACATTCCTTACACCGCCGATATTCATTTCTTCGACCTGTTTTCTGTCCTGCTTTATTACCGATATACGAGCCGCCAGGTGAAATACGATATCTACTCCGTCAAAAGCGTTTTCTAAAGAAGTAGCATCGAGAATGTCCCCATGAATCCGTTCGATTTCCAGACCTTCAAGTGCCCTTGTATCATGGTGAACGAGAGCTGTCACATCCCATTTACGTGACAGCAACGCCCTTATTAAATTCGCTCCGAGATGGCCTGAAGCACCGGTAACTATCGCTTTCATAACACTCAATATAACAGGATTTTATCCGGATTGTCTTGCAGCGACCAGTAATACTCCCGGTCCGCCATGAACGCCCAGACTGGAACCAAGTTCGGTTATCGTGATCTTATCTTTATCGATAAAGTCGGAGCACCATTCTTTCAGCAGTTCGGCTCTCTCCAGTACGGCACTGTGGACAATAGCGAGTTCGCTTATCGGTAGATTGTTTTTCACATAATCATAGATCCTGTCCATACCTTTTTCCACCTTGCGGACGAAACCTGCCCTGGCTAGTTCTCCATCGTGAAAGGTTAATAGCGGCATTACATTGAGAAAATCAGCAGCAGAAGCGATTGCTTTACTCACCCGACCGCTTCTAGCCAGATACTTCATGTATTCGAACATTCCGAACATCCGCATCTCGCTAATAGCAACGTGTACTTCATCGAGTATCATGTGCATATCCGCTCCTGACTGAGCCAGCCGGGCAGCAGTTGTAACGATCAGCCCAAGGCCTGAAGAATTGAACTTCGAGTCTACCACTTCGATAGGACATCTGCTTTCCATCGAACGTTTGGCGGTTGCAGCAGAGTTACAGGTACCGCTTAAACGGGAGGAAATGTGTATAGAGATAATTCCGTCGGTTGAATCGCAGTACTCGTTATAGGTGCCGACAAAATCTTCCGGATTCGGCTGGGACGTTGCCGGATGGAATGGCGATGATTCTAGCATGGAGTAGAATTCTTCGCTTTTAATGTCCAGACCGTCACGAAAAGTTTTGTCCCCGAAACGCACATATATGGGCACAATCCTGATATTGAGTTGATTGACAATTTCGGGGGGGATGTCCGCGGTACTGTCCGTTATTACCTGAATCGTCATATTTAACCTCCTTTTATAATGGGGGTGAGACTCAGTATGGACGGGACCAGTTACTTAGTACTCGATTCCGAGTAATTTCGCGACTCTTTCATCTTTCCACTTAATCTGCCAGTCATACCAGGGGTGCGGTTTGAATTTCCTACGGTGGTTATCAGGATTTTCACCGACTATTTCTATTTTCCGGATATCGCCTTCACCGTACCCCATCTTTTGAAGATACCAGAGGTGTCCTACCTTCGAAAGATCGAATCCCATCAGGTCAGCGGCAAAGATATCGGCGGCGACGGCGTCGCAACTAGCGATAGCTACTCTCCAGTCTACCGGATCGCCAAGTACAGGACCATCTCCTTCCATAGCCACGAAACCGTCCAGTATCGCCAGTTCCGGCACATGTTCTTTTGCCATCAGATAGAGGTCGAGGCTCATTACCTGGGGGCCCTGGTGGATCTTCGTTTTATCTTCGTGCTTATGACTGACTCCACCCATGACGATATTTTTAATGGATGCGGTAATGGTTGCCGAATCATGTGTCTTAGGCGGACCGATCGAGATGAGGTAATCACTCTTCAGCATCTCCTGCGAAAAATGGATATCCATCGGTTTGAGATCCGAATCGTAGAGGTGGAGGATTTCCCAGTTTCCTTCTTTCATATCAATGATCTTTACATCATATTGCTTTAGTAAATCCATATATCCATAGTTTTCAAAAGCCTGTAAAGCAGGTATATCTTGTGTAGATTCGCCGATACTCAATTTTCCGTCATACCTTGACCTGATGAATTCCAGCAGAGGGCGGACAGCGTCCACGTGGGTAGCCGCAGCCTGGATATCGGTATCGACAAAATTCACCTTGATAAATACATCCGACTTCCCTGCCAGGTTAATATCATCTTTTATCAAGTCCAGGGCTTTCCTGATATTCTCCGAACGGTTATCGCCCGCAGTCAACGCTACTTTCATTTCTCTTCACCTGTTACCGGTATTCTGGTTCCAGACTAGCAAATCAGTGCTTTTTTTACAAACGGCGATATAAAAAATACGGCTAGATCATTGTTGGGTATATAGGAAGTCGTAAAAAAAAGCCCTAATGAATTGCTTGATGTTCTTATCAAACCAATGTAATATGCTAGATACGATTCATTCAGATAAAAACGGCTGCAAAGGAGGAGTTATGGACCAGATCAAATATGAAGTACCGGTTGAAAAACTGCGATGGAAATGCGATCCCGGTCTTTTCGATTTCGAATGCACAAAAGACCTTGCCCCGTTGCGGGAGTTCGTCGGCCAGGAACGAGCCACGAGGGCGATTGAGTTCGGTCTTAACATGGCAAATTCAGGATACAACATATACGTTGCCGGAATTACCGGCACCGGCAAGACTTCGATGGTCAAGTCATATATTGAACGGGTCATCAATGAAAAGACCGACCAGGGAGTAGAATTCAACCTGGAAGACTGGTGTTATATCTATAATTTCAAGGAGACCGATTCGCCGATCATTGCCAGTCTGCCCCAGGGACGCGGAAAATCGTTCCATGATGAGATGGAAGCGTTACTGACCAAGATACGCCAGGGTCTGGGACAGGCTTTCGGAAGTGATGAGTATAAAGAACAGAGGCAGAAGGAAGTTGAAGAAGCCCGTTCCGAGCAGCAAAAACTTTTCGAAGAACTGGCAAGTGAAGCCCGGCAGCAGGGATTTGTCCTCCAGATGACAGCGTCAGGTCCGGCATTGTACCCGATGCTAGAAGACCGTCCGATGCAGGAACAGGAATATCTGGCGCTGGATGAAAATGCCAGGAAAGAAATCACCGAAAAGCAGACGGAACTTCGTAAAAAGATAACCACCAGTCTTGAGGAAGTCGCCGAGATGCAGACAAAGAACCTGGAAAGAATCCAGCAGCTTGATAAAGAAATCGGCGAATATACGGTCTCAAGTCTTTTCGCTCCAATGGTATCGGCTTATTCAGAATTTACTAAGATCAGCGAATACCTTGAAGGACTGAAAGCTTATATACTCGATAATCTCGATATATTCAAAAGCACCGAAGAGCCGGTGAATCCTGCTCTCGGAATGCCGGTAAGCCAGGTCATGGGTGGAAGAGACCCATTCCTCCCCTTCAAGGTAAACGTTTTTGTAGACAACAGTGCTGCAAAGGGACCGCCGGTAGTTGTCGAGAGTAATCCGAATTTCGGGAATATATTCGGGAAGATCGAGAGGAGATTCCTGTTCGGAGGATACCTCAGCGACCATACCATGCTTAAAGCCGGTTCGTTGAATAAAGCCAGCGGAGGATACCTGCTGGTAAATGCCACCGATATTCTGACAAATCCGGGTGTCTGGCCTGCCCTGAAACGCGCTATCAAAAACAAGGAAGCCAGGATAGAGGATCCTGTAGAGCAGTTCGGACTGGTCGCGCCGCAGGGACTGAAACCGGAACCAATGCCGATAAAAGTGAAGGTTATCCTCAGTGGCGACGCGAACCTGTACCAGATGCTATCGATGTACGACGAGGATTTCTGGGAGATATTCAAGGTAAAGGCCGATTTCGATTCTGAAATCGATAACACCAAAGAAAACATGCTGGCATACGCAGCGTTTCTCTCGGGATGCTGCGATGAATGTGAAGCCAGGCATTTTGATCCGACCGGCGTTGCCAAGGTAATCGAATACTCGGCTCGAGTGGTAGCAGACCAGGAGAGGTTGTCATCGCGATTCGCCCAGGTAAAGGAATGGATAGAGGAAGCCGATTACTGGGCTTCAAAGGAGAAGGCGAAATTCATCACGGCCGCGCACGTCCAGAAAGCCATCGATGAAAGGCGTTTCAGGCATAATCTGCCTGATGAAAGACTCAAAGACATGATAGATCGCGGTACCATAATGATCGACACGGACGGAACTGAAGTAGGGCAGGTCAATGCCTTGAGTGTGTACTCATTAGGTGACATAACGTTCGGAAAACCATCCCGAATCACTGCCAAGACGTATCTCGGCAGAGGAGGATTTATCAATATCGAGCGGGAAGCCCAGTTAAGCGGACCGACCCACAACAAGGGGGTTATGATCCTCTCCGGTTACATGGGATGGAAATACGCCCAGGACAAGCCTCTTTCACTCTCAGCCAGTCTCTGTTTCGAGCAGTCGTATTCCGGCGTTGATGGCGACAGCGCCTCTTCTACGGAATTATACGCTATTCTGTCCAGTCTATCGGAAATACCGCTCAAGCAGAGTATGGCGGTTACCGGTTCGGTAAACCAGACGGGTGAAATACAGCCGATAGGAGGAGTCAATCAAAAGATAGAAGGATTCTACCAGGTCTGTAAAGAAAAAGGACTTACCGGCGATCAAGGTGTGCTGATACCGGCACAAAATCTGAGAAACCTGATGCTGGATGATGAAGTAGTCGATGCGGTGAGTGAAGGCAAATTCCACATATATTCGGCTACAACCATCGACGAGGGCATAGAAATCCTGACAGGCATTCCCGCCGGTGAAAAACAGGATGACGGGACCTATCCTGAAGGCACCGTTAATTTCCTGGTGAATAAAAAATTAAAAGAAATGGCTGAAAAGCTGAAAAGTTTCGGTTCTGAGGAGAAACAAGAGGACAAGAAAGAAAAGTAGTGGGTAAAACAGACAATCAGTAAAGGAGACACAGGTGCCCGAATGGCTTAACCAGTTTTTATTGACTTTCGTACCTCTGTTTATCGTAATAGACGCACTGGGAAACCTGCCTATCATTATCTCTCTCAGTGAAGACATGATGAAACTCGAACGGCGGAAGATGATACACATCGCTGCCGGTACTGCAGCGGGTGTCGGTCTGGCTTTCCTGTTCTTCGGCCAGTTTATATTAAAGCTCATGGGGATATCAGTCGGGGCGTTCGCTATAGGTGGCGGTCTGATTCTGCTGATACTCTCATCGAAATATATTCTCACCGGCCGGATGGTCAATGCCGTTAAGGAAGAAATGGTTGCGGTAGTACCCATAGGAACGCCTTTGCTGGTAGGTCCGGCAACCATTACCACGTTACTACTCCTGGCAGGGCAATATCCTATCTATATAGTATTAATCTCCTTTGTGCTGAATATCCTGGTTGCATGGATACTCTTACTGCTGGGTAACCGTATTGCCGGATTCATGGGAATAGGCGGGCTGCGAGCCGTTTCTAATATATTCAATCTTCTTCTGGCAGCAATTGCTGTGACCATGATATTACGGGGACTTCAAATGGTAGGACTGATAAACCTGAATATTTAAGTAACTCTTGACATTAAAAGTAAATATAACTACTATCCTGTAAGTAATATGGATATTCCCCCATAAAAAGAGCTGTGAATATTGTGTGAAAGGAAAGGAGGCAAAATGATCCAGAAGGGAAAATTGACCAAGATTGTCGGTGCCGGCAATGTCAGCGATGATCCTGCCGTACTGGAAGAGTATTCCAGTGATGTCAGTTTCGTTAACAGGATAAGACCGGTATGCGTTGTTAAACCTGCTGATGCCAAGCAGATCCAGAAACTGGTTAATCTTGCCAACGAGACACAGACCCCGCTGGTGCCGGTCAGTTCAGGACCACCGCATTTCCGTGGCGATACCATACCGGGAATCGGAGGAGCCGTGGTGGTAGACCTGAGCAGAATGAATAAGATTATAAGCGTCGACCGTCCCCGCAGGGTGGCGATGGTCGAACCGGGGGTAACCTTCGGAGAACTGATACCCGCTGCTGAGAAAGAAGGTATCAGGTTGAATATGCCGTTGATACCCCGGAAATCAAAGACCGTAGTCGGCAGTTTACTGGAAAGAGAACCGGTGATAATGCCCAAGTACCAGTGGGATATCTCGGATCCTCTGGCATGTGTCGAGGTAATTTTCGGTTCGGGAGACGAATTCAGGACCGGTCAGGCAGCCGGACCCGGTTCCGTGGAAGAACAGTGGAAGGTCGGCGGTATACAGAAAGCGCCCTATGGACCGGGAGTCGCTTCATGGCACCGTATAATCCAGGGTTCGCAGGGGACAATAGGTATCGTCACCTGGGCTTCGATGCGATGCGAGTTACTGCCAAGCATGGAAGAACCATACGTCGTCGGTTCGAATGACCTCGATACGCTGATGGACATGATTTCATGGCTTGTCAGACTGAGAATGGTCAACGAGTGTTTCATTCTCAATAATGTGAACCTGGCGGCTATATCAGCGAAAAAATGGCCGAAAGATTACCAGAAATTAAGAGATTCATTACCTCCGTGGATACTGTTCTACAATGTTGCCGGTTATGAAGTTTATCCTGACGAACGTATCAGCTCCCAGGTAAAAGGTATTACCGATATAACCCAGCGACTGGGTATCGAGGCGGTAAAATCGGTGGGTGATGTATCTGCCAATGAAATACTGAAGGCAGTACAGCAGCCATCGACAGAACCATACTGGAAACTGCGCTACAAAGGAGCATGCGAAGACATCATGTTCCTGACCATTAACGATAAATTGGACAACCAGATTTATGCCATGTACAACCAGGTAGAGAAAGCAGGATATCCTGCGTCGGATATGGGTATATATATTCAACCGATAGTCCAGGGGACGGGCGTTCACTGTGAATTCAACCTGTTCTATGATCCCGACAATTCGGGTGAAGCGGGTAAGGTGAAGGAACTGTCTTCTTCAGCCGTGAAAGCATTACTCGGAAGAGATGCCTTCTTCTCGAGACCTTACGGACCGAACACGGGAATGATCGTCAACCGGGACGCGGCATCGATAAAAGTCCTGAACAAACTGAAGAATATGTTCGATCCGAACCACGTAATGAATCCCGGAAAGGTGTGCTTCTAATGAGGATTTATAAAGGTGGGATATTACTGAATAATACAGGAGGTAGCTAAGATGGGACTGGAACAATACCAGGGCGATATGGATATGTGCTGCCGCTGCTCTACCTGCAAGTTTATCCCGATGCAACAGGTAAAAGGAGAACAGTACGCAAACGTGTGCCCCAGTATAGCACGATATAATTTTCACGCATATTCAGCCGGTGGCAGACTGAATATCGGCTCAGTCATGCTGAAAGAAGGCTTCAATTACACCGACAGGCTGCTGGATATAGTCTACAACTGCCAGATGTGCGGGGCCTGCGGTGTTTCCTGCAATTACGCAATGGACATGGAGGTCCTGGAACCGATACACGAGTTCAGGATAAAGACGATCGAAGACGGTCATACCAATCCGGCCCTGGATAAGGTAATAGCCGGTCTGAAGAAAACCGGAGCGATGGTACCGGTAAAAGGTAAACGGGGCGACTGGGCCAAAGGACTGACTATCAAAGACGCCACCAAGGAAAAGGTGGAGGTCCTTCTACACGTCGGATGCCTGGTGAGTTACGATACGGAAATGCAAAAACTGGCAAAATCTACCGTGAAGATACTCCAGAAAGCCGGTGTTGATTTCGGGATTGCCGGTGACGCGGAAACATGCTGCGGCGGACGGGCTTACCAGATGGGATATAAAGATGTCTTCATGGCACAGGCCAAGAAAAATGCCTCCGTGATAAAGAAGTCGGGCGCAAAGACGGTAGTCACCATCTGCGCCGACGGGTACCAGGCGATCAAGGTACTGTACGACAGATATAACCTGAGAGATTATGTCGAGGTACTGCATATTTCCGAGTACATAGACAAGCTGATAAAGGATGGAAAACTGAAACCGCGACGCAAGGTCAATCTCGCGGTAACATACCATGATCCCTGCCGTCTCGGCAGACTCGGTGAACCGTGGGTGCACTGGGAAGGAAAGAAAATTCCGGGAGACAGGTTCGTTTTCGATCCGCCCAAACCTTATCGACGAGGTACCAACGGCGTCTATGAACCGCCCAGGGATGTTATCCGGGCAATTCCCGGTATCAGATTTACCGAGATGACAAGGATTAAAGAATATTCATGGTGTTGTGGTGCCGGTGGCGGCGTGAGTGAGTCCAATCCTGAGTTCGCGGTCTGGACATCACAGGACAGGATCAATGAGGCAACATCTACCGGAGCTGAAGCTATTGTAACGGCCTGCCCCTGGTGTGAAAAAACACTGAACGAGGCTGTGAAAGAAAGCGGCAGCAATATGAAAGTTTACGACATAGTCGAACTCGTGGAAAAGGCAATATAGGGGGTGAATGAAAAATGGCATTAAGTAAAGAAGTATACAAAGAATTCGAAGACGTTGTCGGAGAAGAAAATATCTGTGCCGATCCGGCTATAATGCCTGCGTATTATTCAACTGATTTCGCTGCGGTGATTCTTCCGAAAGACACAGCGGAAGTCCAGGCTCTAGTCAAGCTCTGCAATAAGCACAAGAAGAAGTTCAGGCCGATATGCACCGGCTGGTCCGGAGCTTTCCCTAAGGATATTATTCTCATGGATCTCAGGAGAATGAACAAGATAATAGAGATAAATGAGAAGAACATGTACGCCGTGGTTGAACCGTACGTGATATCATCCCAGTTGCAGGCTGAACTGTTCAAGCGAGGTTTGAATTTCTGTATTAAGGGCGCCGGGACCAACTGCTCGGCAATGCTCAGGGGTCACGGCCATATGGACCAGAGTACCGGCGGTGACGACCGCAACCACCTGGCTATCGAATGGGTTACGCCCGAAGGCGATATCGTCAGGTCGGGTGCACTCGGTTCGGCCGATGAATGGTTCTGCGGCGACGGACCTGGACCATCACTGAGAAGTATTCTGACAAGCGCGGTTCCACCCGGAGTTACTCCCGGAGTCTTCACAAAAGCAGCGATAAAACTTTACCACTGGTCGGGACCATCCGTGTATGACATCAAGGGTGTTTCGCCGAACTATCACCTGGAAGAGATTCCACCCAACATGATGGCGCGGTACTACAGCTTCCCGTCGGTAGAGAAAATGTGGCAGGCTGAAATAGCCCTCGGTGAAAATGAGATATGTTTTGAGCTGATGGGGTTCAATATATCGATGGTCGCAGCGAACATCACCACCAGCAACGAGGAAGAAGAAGAGGTATTCAGCAAACTGAATGCCGAAGTGAAAGGTCCAGGCTTCTTCGTAATCGTCATGGGCAACGACGCGGAAGATTTTGCCTTCAAGAAGAAAGCTCTGGAGAAAATATGCACCGATGCCGGTGGAGAATCGTTAAAATCCGTCGAAGACCCGAGGATCGAGGGAATACTAATGGCGCAATGTACCAGGATATCGGCCTCTATAAGAGAAACGTTCCGCAATGGCGGCGCCTTTAACTCCATACCGATCATGGGGCAGAGAGATCTGACTATAAGATGGGCTATCGGAGCAGGTGAAGCCAAGAAACCTTTGATTAAAAAGGGCTATATCGTCGATGACGGCGGGGCTTTCTTCGGCTGGGGTGTCGAACAGGGACACCTTGGCAAGACCGAGATATTCTGTAAGTTCGATCCTCGGAATGCAGAAGCGAAAGCCGCTGTCGAACAGTGGCAGAAAGAACAAAACCTCCGTGCTTTTAAAGAAAGTTACTTCGCTTCCACGATGGGTCCCCAGGACGAGATCGGGCCGGCGCTATCCAACTACCACCTCTGGTGGCAGAACACGATACGGGCGATCGATCCGAACGGTGTTTCGCCGGAAGGCGGAGCACTGGTCTAGGACTTACTGATTACCTGATAATAGAAATCGGCCGGACTAATAGTCCGGCCGATTTCTTTACTACGTCATTCCAGCGAAGGCTGGAATCCAGAAATCGTTACAAGAGAAATATACGCCAAATATACAGGAACGGCCTTCTATACCTTTATTTACTGGATCCCGTATCAAGTACGGGATAACATCGTTAGATTATCTAATCCCTTGCGTAGGTGACTTCACCTTCATGCTTGTAGCCGTATGAATTGCCGGTGGTAATGAACATGAACGGCCTGTCTACACGATGCATGTAAAGCGGGCAGTGCTCCAAATCGGCTGGAACAAATACGGCGCAACTCTTTGTTATCAGGTGTTTTTCGCCGTCTATCCAGAACTCCACCTCACCATGAAGTTCGTATATATCATCCGGGTCGGTTCCGAGGAATACAAGGTATTCATCGAACGGGTGGCTGTGAGTCTTGTTCTGGACTCCTCCGGTAGAAGGTCTGAGTACCATGTTGGTCTCGAGGTAAAAAGCTCCGGGAAGCTTGCCGTCAAACTCATTGGCAATATAAAGATTATTTTCCCAGGGCATCTCATTTCCCTTATCACGGCTCTGCGGATGCACCGGATTGGGCGGCGTGTCATAAATATAGTTGATACTGTATTTTGTTCCTTCGACCATTATTCCTTCACTCCATAAAAAAGTATCGCCAGGTTAAAAAATAACCGGCGTAAAGAAATAATAGAGTTTCGAACTTCATGGTGTCAAATTACTGTGTTTATATTGATCCATCCTTCAACTGTTACATGGTAAGTACTCCGGAAAAGGCCCTGCCCGTATAATGACAATACAGGAACAACTAATGTAGAATGTTCGAGATAGTAATACAGTCGGGCAAATGGATATTTCAATAAAAGGGGCCAGCGAACACAATCTTAAAAAAATCGATGCGCACATCGGTGACGGGCTGACCGTGGTTACCGGCGTATCCGGGTCAGGTAAAACCTCCCTGGTATTCGATACGCTATATCACGAAGCACGGCGACGACTTTACGACATTATTGCCACCGGCAGACCCGGAAACCGGCAGCATCAACTGACTCCGGCAAAGGTAGAAGCAATCACCGGGCTTGGGCCTGCAGTCCTTGTCGGACAAAACGTGTTGAATCGAAATCCTTTATCCACCCTGGCTTCCGCTTCAGGTCTTCATCCGTTTTTCCGATTACTCTTTACAAACTACGGGACACGTCATTGTCATAAATGTGGCGCTGCTTTGAAAGTCCGGACTGATAATGAGATCGTGGAACTACTACAGGAGCTGGCAGAGAAAAATACACACCAGGTCTATGTACCGCTGATACGCAACATACGCGGCAGCCATCGTACGTTATTACGGCAACTGACGGAACAATTCGGTAACGATAACTTGCAGGTTGACGGTCACACGTGGCAGCAACAAATGCTGGATCCATCGGACACTCATGATATAGAAGTCATTCTTGGAGATGTGAAGACGGGTGCTTCATCAGTTGTAGTTCGTGAAATTATAAAGAAAGCTGCCGCTTTAGGTTCGCACGCAATAATAGCTCGAAATAAAGAATCGGATATCACTCTGGCGAATGCTCCTGTCTGTACGTCATGCGGTACCTGGTTTAGTAATCTAGAAACTAAGTACTTCCACATGGCCTGTCCATACTGTAGCGGCAAGGGCTGCTCTCAATGTCTTAACAGCGGATTACACCCTGAAGCAATTTATGTACAATGGGAAGGGCTCCGATTTCCTGAGTTACTGTCCAAGACAGTTCAAGATACCCAAAACCTGTTCGTTAGCGCTGTGCTGCCATCAACAGCCCGGCGTCTACACAAGGAAATCACGGTCCGGTTAAACGCTCTTGAACGTGTCGGACTAGGATATATCGCCCTGAATCGGCCCTCACCCACCTTGTCCCGAGGAGAATCTCAACGGGTACGATTAGCTGTTGTTCTCGCTAACCGGATAGAAGACATGCTTCACATACTGGACGAACCAACTATCGGCTTACATCCGGCGGATGTAGCGCGATTGCTGCCTGCCTTTCGGGAACTCGCCGGACCCGTAGTGTATGTTGAACACGACAGGATTGCTGCTGCCATGGCTGACCAAGTGATTGATCTGGGTCCCGGCGCCGGCACTGAAGGCGGACAGATAGTCTTTACCGGTACGCCGCAGGAATTGTGGTCTGCTGATACTTCCACCGGTCAATATTTCAGCTTGGAAAACCAGGTAACAACACCGGAACAGAGGGGAAACCCGGAGAAATTTATATCAATACGCGGTGCCACCAGGCATAATTTAAAGGATATCGACGTCGAAATTCCGGTCGGTAGACTGACCGTAATTACAGGAGTATCCGGTTCGGGAAAAAGCACCCTGGTTGAGCATGTACTAGTACCTTCGATACAAGGAGAAATCGCCATTGGATGCAAGGCAGTCGAAGCTCCACCCCTGAAGGCTATCCTCGTCGATCAAAGTCCTATCGGCAGAAATCCCCGCTCCAATCCGGCTACCTACACGAAATTATCGGATATCATTCGTGACCTTTTTGCACAGGTAACAGGCTTGTCGGCATCCCATTTTTCTTTTAATCGGCCTGAAGGGTCATGTCCGACCTGCCATGGAATGGGTGCACTCGAAATGACCATGCAATTCCTGTATTCATCCTGGATCGAGTGCGCTGATTGCGATGGGCAAAGATTTAACGAAGAGGTACTAGCTAAATCTGTCGATTTCGAAGACAGAAAATTAACGATAGCCGATTTCTATCAGCTATCTATCGCGGAAGCAGCCGCCATATTCTTAAAGGAAGACAGAATACCGGTGAGTAAAGTAAAAACGGCTCAGTCAATTCTGCAGGCCTTGATAGATGTAGGCCTTGGTTATCTGCCTTTAGGCCAGCCTTCTCCTTCACTTTCCGGTGGAGAAGCACAGCGTGTCAAGTTATCAAAATTCCTGGGACGTAACAGACTCGGTGATCAGCTACTCATCATGGATGAGCCGTCTACCGGTCTGCACCCTAAAGACCTCGAAGGGCTGCTGGTTGTTATCGACCGGCTGGTCAGGACTGGTGCCACTATCGTTATTGTCGAACATAATACCGATATTATTCGAGCTGCAGACTGGGTATTAGATCTTGGTCCTGGTGCCGGCATAGAAGGTGGAAAGGTACTATTTACCGGACCGCCTGAAAAACTGGTCGAGGTTACCGCCTCAAAAACAGGACAGGCACTAAAGAACGAACAATCTGTTACCCCGAATGAGAGTGCCGAACCGGCAAAGAGTGTTTCCGATGGTTATATAAGAATCAGGAATGCACGGGCTAATAATCTCAAGGGAGTCGATGTAGATATTCCTAAAGGCAAATTGACGGTAGTCACCGGCCTTTCAGGTTCAGGGAAATCCAGTCTGGTAGGCAATATACTCGAAGCGGAAGCGCACCGACGATATCTTGAATCACTATCGATGTATGAAAGGCAGGGGACACGGGAAGGACCGGAAGCACCGGTTGACTCGATATCCGGAATGGGGATTACCATTGCCACAAAAGGTATACAACCTCACCTCTGGAGTGCCCTGACACAATTCACCCGTCGGGCGAGCGTCGGCAGAGCCAGTGAACTCAGTCATTATCTTTCGGTATTGTTAGCCAACATCGGGCAACGCACCTGTCCTGAGTGCGGATCGACGATGGAATGTGGTGAAGAATGGATCTGTCCTGATTGCCGTACTACGCTTCCTCTAGCCCAACCCCGTCACTTTAGTACCGATAACTACTCAAGTGTGTGTAAAGAATGTACCGGCGTAGGATCATTACTCCGTCCGAAACCAGAAAAACTGATTATCGATCCGACCAAGCCACTCTGTGACGGAGCTATGTACTCTCCCGGTTACTGGCCTCAGACTTACCTCTGCCAGGACCAGCCTGTCATTCCGGCACTGGGAGAACGGTACGGTTTCGATGCTTTTTCAACACCCTGGGATGAAATATCCGAGGAAGGGAAGCAGGCATTTTTGTATGGTGATAACGATCCTGTAACGGTAAGTTACCAGAGCAAGAGTACCGGCCAGGTAAAAACATGGACAAACACCTGGGAAGGCTTTTATGGTGGATGGGTACGCGACTGGGATATTCACGGGACATATACCGAAAAAGTACCATGCCCGGGCTGTCACGGAGCGGGGCTCCGTCCCGAATACCTCTCTTTTAGGCTGGGAGGATACAATATCCATGAACTGAGCGAGATGTCACTCGACCGTCTGGACCAAGAACTGAATTCGATTATTCTTCCTTCACAGGTTGAGTCAGCAGTACGAACAGCGTATGAGACCGGGCGACGTCGTTTGAACTTTTTAAAGAAAGTCGGGTTGGGTTATCTCAATCTGAATCGACCATCGGGTGCGTTATCTGCCGGTGAAGCTCAACGTATACAGCTTGCCGGTCTACTTGGCAGCCGCCTGACATCTCTGACAATATTACTCGATGAACCATCCCGGGGAATGCATCCCGTTGAACTTGAAGCACTAACCAGAGCACTACTGGATCTACGTGATGCAGGCAATACGGTAATCGTGATCGAACATGATTTACAAATAATCAGGGAAGCGGACCATGTCATAGACATAGGGCCTGGGGCCGGTGTTATGGGAGGTGAGATAGTTGCATCCGGAACGCTGGAGGAAATTACCCGCGCAGATACGATAACCGGAAAGTGGCTGCGAGGGACGGAAAAGATAGAAAAAAATGAAAACAATACAGACAATGAAAGGAATGAAGGGATAACTATAAGAGGTGCTTGTGAGAATAATCTCCACAATATCGATGTTGATATACCACTTCACAAAATGGTTGGAATCTGTGGCGTCTCCGGCTCAGGTAAAAGTACATTATTGATAGACACACTGGGCCGGGCACTGGTTCAAAAAACACACACATCATCCTTCGCTCGGGAACCGGTCGAACCCGGCAAACATGATTCGATAGAAGGAATCCCTGAAAGGACATATATCGTTGACCAGACCAGGGAAGGTATCCGCAGTCCCGCGATATTTCTTGGACTGATAAATCCCCTGTTAAAACTGTTTGCTTCAACTCAGGATGCAGCGGCGCTGGGCCTGGATGAAAAGCAGTTGAACAGTCCGTGTTCAGCCTGTGGCGGAAGAGGAATAACCCGCATGGACATGGGTTTTCTTCCGGACTTGTTCGAAGAATGTGAGATATGTCGAGGAACGGGTTTTCTCCCTGAAGCCCGTGAAGTACGATACAGGGGAGTATCCTTACCTGAAGTAAACAGTCTGACAATCGATGAAGCCTGTGATTTGTTTTCTGAAGAGAGAAGAATAGCCCGACCATTAGAAGTAGCCAGTGAAGTAGGTTTGGGATACCTGGTATGGCGCCAGCCTGCCTATACGCTTTCAGGGGGAGAAGCGCAACGACTGAGAATCGTCAAAGAACTCTGCCGGAAAACTCCGGTAGAAACGCTGTACGTCCTTGACGAACCTTCGGTTGGTCAACATATGGAGGACGTGATTAAGCTGATACAGGTACTTAAACGACTCGTTAAAGAAGGCCACAGTTTAATAATTATCGAGCATCACCTGCATATGCTTGCCAGTTGCGATTGGCTGATAGAACTTGGACCCGGCGGAGGTCAAAACGGTGGGAATATAATCGCTTCCGGTACCCCTGAAGACATCGTATTACTGAATACTCCCACTTCGCGGTATTTAAAGGAGGTTCTTAAGTAATAAAATGACCTTGGCGTCACTTCTGCTGACTGATCCTTCCCCGAATCTGCGATTGCTGGTCCTTCGAGAACTATTCCATCGCCCTTCTGATGATGAGGAAGTCCTTGAACTGGGTGAAATACGTGAACAGGATCCCATTATTCAGGACTTACTTTCACTTCAGAATGTTGAAGGTTCCTTTCATTCAAGAGACGGAAGTCACGACGGGTGGTTTGATATCAAGACTACTTCCCAGGCACTACTAAGACTGGGATACCTGGGTTTCAGTCCTGATCTCCCTGCGATAAAAAAAGGTGCTGAATATCTTTTCTCATGCCAGATGAAGGACGGTTCATGGCCTATCCCGAAAACCAAAACTGAGGATGAAATGGGGGACACATACTCGATGATACCCCTTCAAACAGGCATACCTCTCCGGGGTCTGGCTGCCGCCGGATATGCTGAAGATCCCAGGGTGGAAAAAGGATACGAGTGGCTGATGCAACAAAGTTTACCTGATGGTGGCTGGCCTTCCGGAGTGAAAGATGATCAGTATGTATTTCCCGCAGGATATCGCCGGTTACCTCATTCCAGGTATGGCTGCCGAACCAACACATCTTTCGCGGTCAGTTCTCTTGCCCTTCATCCTCAACGTTGTATGTCTGCGGAATGCCGAAGAGGACTTGATCTACTACTCGCCCAGGATGCATTGCAGGCATCGAATCTCGGGCATGAAGTGGCAAAGATTGTGGGAGTTGAGAAGGATAGAGGGTTCTTTACTTATTTTGCCAGATACGATATTGCTTTCGTACTTGATCTTTGCTGGAGAATCGGCGCGAGTCTGGAAGATGAGCGCGTAGCGAGTATGGTCAAGTTTGTAAGAGAATTATCGGGTGAATACGGGCTGTGGGAACATCCGACATTTCCTGAGGTATCGAGGTGGTTATCCTTCGATTTACTCCGGTCTTTATCATCGATAGACAGCGATACCGACTGGCTCAGCTTTGAACCTGTCACGCCGTTCCAGCCTTATCCAAAACAGCAAAGACGCTATTAATCTACTAATAATTACTAGACAATATCAGATTGCCGTTGACATCGCCAATTCGATTGAGAATAAACACCGAATATGATATACATACACTTTATGAAAATCTCTGATTGAAGAATGCTGACATAGAGTGTACAATACTGAAAGACACCTTTGTGAAACATCCATAAATCTCTGGAGGTGAGATAGTGAACGATGAGCGTTCTGATGAACTTAGAGACCTCGTTGCTGCTGCAACCAATTTGAATTTTCCCGGTAAATTAAGAACAGATGCAACCGAATCAATCGGCAGGATGGGTACCCATGAAGCCCTCCTTGCTCTTCTTGATATGGCCGGTAACGATCAGCTTCCCAAGAAAGAAAGAGAATTGATAATTAAACTGGCCAGTAATCTTATCAAGGCCGGATTTTAAGTTCCCTCTAACATCCTCCATTTCGATAATTAAAGGTTTTTACACGTGGATATTGGCATCATCGGACTCCCGCAAAGCGGGAGGACCACCGTTTTTAACGCACTCACGGAAGGTGGAAGTAGCGGTCGTACAACCGCAGGTACGGCCGCACATATTGGCACGGCATTCGTCCCTGAACCACGTTTGACTGTCCTGACCGAGATATTTCACCCGGCCAAGACGACTCACGCATCTGTCACGTATATTGATATCGGAGCATCTATCAAGGATATTGCGCAGGACAAAGGAATAGAAGGTAAACTCCTTAACCAGCTCAGCCAGGTGGATGCACTTATTAACGTTGTCAGATCGTTTAAAAAGGAATCCGTTCCTCACATCGAGGGAAGCCTTGATGCCGACCGTGATATTACTAACATGAATCTGGAACTTACATTTTCAGACCTGACCATACTTACAAGAAAACTTGAAAGACTCGAAGATACTCTGAAAAGCGCAAAACCGGCGGAACGTACCGGTCTTCTCAGAGAACAGGAGATCATAAGCAAGATCAGAGCTAACCTTGAGCAAGATATACCAGTCAGGAATATGACACTGACCGTTGAAGAGAAAAAGGCTTTGTCCGGATATGGTCTATTATCCGCCAAACCTCTGCTGATAGCGGTAAACATCGGTGAAGATCAGTTACACGAAACAGAAAAGATTCTTGCGGAACTGGATGCGAAATATACGGGTCATAAGCAGGCTGTCATGGCGATATGCGGTGAACTCGAGATGGAATTGACCCAATTGGACGGAAAAGCCTCCGAGGAGTTCCGAAATGAATACGGACTGACAGAATCCGGAGCCGACAGGATAATCAGGCTTTCATACTCGTTACTTGGCCTTGTATCTTTTTTCACAACCGGCTCGGATGAGGTAAAGGCCTGGTCTGTTAACGAAGGGACTGAAGCTGTTAAAGCCGCCGGTAAAATTCACTCTGATATTGAAAAGGGATTTATCCGGGCAGAAGTTATTGGCTATGATGACTTTATTAAGTGTGGAAGCATGGCTGAGGCAAAGAAGCAGGGATTGTTACGACTGGAAGGCAAAACCTACATAGTAAAAGACGGCGACTTAATTACTGTATTATTTAACGTGTAGGAAATCGATGAGACGGTTGCCGGAATTCCGCTATTCCGGACTATTATCTTCACCAACGATACCGTTGCGAGTTCCGCCTGCCTGTAAAAGGACGGTCGGGCGACCGTTTACCGGGTGAGTGTAGACACAATTATCGGTACCATAGACTTCCCTGATATTGTCGGTGGTGATCACTTCTTCGGGCGTACCATGAGCATGGACCTGGCCTGTCTTTATGAGTACAAGCCTGTCACAGTACTGCGCAGCCAGATTCAGGTCATGGAGAGTGATTATTACTGTAAGGTGGTTTCGGGTGCATAAGCTCTTTATCAGGTCCAGAATCTCAAGCTGGTGGTTTATATCAAGGTTTGCCGTCGGTTCATCGAGGAGAATTACCTCTGTCTGCTGTGCCAGAGCACGGGCAATAACGATACGCTGGATCTCGCCGCCGGACAACTCGCCTATCCTGCGTTCGGCAAAGGAAAGAGTAGCGGTCCGTTCCATCGCCCGGTAGGTTATCTCCATATCATTTTCACTTTCATATCTGAGCAAGCCGAGATGTGGGTTTCTCCCCATAAGGACTATCTCGAACGCCGAAAACGAACTGGGAAGAATAGGTGTCTGGGGAACGACCGCCACGAGACGGGCTAACTCGGAACGCTGTATTGAAGAAATATCTTTACCATCGAGTATAACACGACCTGAGCGAGGTGCGATCACGTGACTTATAGCCTTTATTAAAGTAGATTTTCCTGAACCGTTCGGCCCGATAAGTCCCAGTATTTCGCCTTTGTCTACTCCGAACGACATATCGTCGATAACGGTTGTTTTACCGTATGCCAGGGTCAGGTTGTTTACTTCAAGTTTTACCATATCATTTACTCTAAAAATATATGATTCCCTTTCGCCGTCTCAGAAGGTACAGGAAGAACGGGACACCACAGATTGCGGTGATTATTCCTATCGGTATCTCGGTCGGCGCCATAACAGTCCTCGCAATGAGGTCGGCAAGTATAAGGAATATTGCCCCGCTGAGAACGGATAACGGCAGAAGAAATCGGTGATCCGGACCCCAGATAAGCCGGACAACATGAGGAATGATAATACCGACGAAACCGATCGTACCAACAAAAGAAACAGCAGCGGCGGTAATTAGAGTAGAAGCTACAAGGAGAATAAGTTTGGTTCTCTCGACATTAATACCAAGCTGTTTTGCCTGTTCTTCATCGAGCTGCATCACATTCAAAGAACGACTGTATAATAAAATTACTATTATGCCGGCTGCTATATACGGGAGGACAATTCCTACCTCCGACCAGTCTGTCATAGAGAAGCTTCCCATCACCCAGAATATTATCGGATGTATCTTGTCGCCGCTGATGATAACAAGGTAAGAGTATATTGCTCCCCATAAAGCTCCCAGGGCAACACCAGCAAGTATCAGAGTCGTTACCGGTACTGTTTTGCCTACCCTTGCCAAAATATAGACTACAGCCACGCTGACGACTGCCCCGGTGAAAGCCAGTAATGGAATTATACTAAAACCCATCATGCTGAACTCTATTGGCAGAAGGAAACCTATCACTGCACCCAGAGCTGCTCCCTGTGCTGCACCGATAAGGTAAGGATCAGCAAGGGGATTCCGGAACAATCCCTGATAGGTAGCACCGGCTACGGACAGTGCAGCGCCAATTAGTCCTGCCAAAACAATCCTGGGCAGACGAATGTTGAGAAGAATGGTTTCGGTGCTATTATTCCAGTCTGGTAAAAAGTCGACAAACGGAAGCTGTGAAAAGAGAATACGCAAAGTTGTGAGGATCGGAATCTTGACGCTGCCGATGGTGGTGGCAACCACCGCAACCACAATAACAGCCATACAGAGTCCTATAATCGCATAAATACGACTGCGCCAGTGCGGACGGATATTTCTTAACTGCCCGGATAGATTCTCACGGGCTTCATTTATCGACATCTTTTATTACTTATAAATACTCTTACTACTTAATCATACAATTCCGGATGAATCATAGCTGCCAGCTGTTCAAGACCATCTATCATCCTTTCGGTAGGTCTACCAACAAGATCCGTATTGATTTCATATATCCTGTTATTCTTTCGTGCTTCTGAATCTTCCAGCCTGGATTCGGTTTTAGCGAATGTGAAAGGAGCATCGTCTCCTTCTCCCATCCCGCTTCCTGCTATGATTACCTGAAGATCAGCCTCAACCAGAGTTTCAAGGTCTATTGTCGGATATCCTACGGTATCAGCAAATATATTGGTGCCACCTGCTTTTTCTATTAACTCATGTATCCTTGTATCCCCACCTGCCGTCATTAGTGGTTCGTGCCACATTACATAAAATACGCGAGGTTTCTGGTCGACTGTGAGTTCTTCAGTTTTGTCGGTTACTGCCTTGATTCGTGCTGACATACTGTTTACTATCTCAGCAGCCTTTTTACTTGTACCGGTGACTTCACCAATAATAGTGTAAGAATCAAGTACCTCGTCAAGAGTTCTCGGATCGATTACGACAACGGTCATTCCGTAGTTTTCAAGAGAAGGAAGAATTTCGTCAACGTGCATAGTGCTTGTAATAAAGATTACATCCGGATCTGCTGCAAGTATCTTTTCAATGTCCGCATCAGCAAAACCAGCTACCTTTGGTTTTTCCTTTGCTTCTTCGGGATAATCGCAGAATTCTGTTACCCCGACCAACTTATCGCCGAGACCCAGCGCAAAGATAATTTCCGTATTACTGGGAGCGAGAGAAATTATCTTCTCTGGAATACCTTCCAGTGATACTGTTCTTCCGATCATATCGGTAACTTCAATCGTTGTTACCTTTTCCTCTTCTGGTTCTGAGGAATTACATGCTGCGAATACACCGGTCGACAGCACAAGAACTATGACAAACGCCACCACCTGCCAGACTCTGTTTTTCATTATTCCCTCCATTATTGTTACATAAAATATCCCATTTCCTATTTGGGCAGAGGGGATTCTTTTTCCAATAAAAATCCCTACCTCTCCCCGCGGAGAAATGTAGGTCACACAGGGGCTGGCGTTCTGACTTATCCGCCTAAGGCGGGATTACAGCGGCGCGGCCGTTCCGGATTTTCACCGGATTGCTCTCCAGTTAGGCCCTTACTCTCGTTCGGGCGCCCCGTTTGCCTTTTCATTTTTATCAAGTACAGATGACTATAATCAAGTATACAATAGTTTCTATTGCTGCACAATACCCAGTAGAAAGAATTTTTTATTTTTGGTATAGTGTAATACATTAGTTCTCTAGAGAGATAGAAAGAGAATAAAACCCATCAATACAATGCAGGAAAAAGACTCGAAAAATGCAACCGGTGGATACCGGAATCGATATCCGGTCGCTACGCTAATCATTTCAAATTTTGTGCCTCTGGCTATCTATGGTATCGGGGCATATATAATGTTCTGGGTTGGCATGGCCAGTTTGGCGATGTACCTTGCCTTTATAATCATACTGGAAATACTCCTTTATACAAGAAGTTGTAAAAATTGCTATTATTACGGAAAATTATGCGCATTCGGAAAAGGGAAAATTGCCTGTTTGATAACGAAACAAGGTAATCCCGATATTTTCGCTAAAAAACCGGTATCGTGGAAATCTATAATTCCCGATTTGTTAGTTACAGTGATACCCATGATTACAGCTGTTGTGCTGATGATTATCGATTTTCACTGGATACTGCCGGTATTGCTGGTTTTATTGATCCTGCTTTCTTCAGCCGGTAACAGTTACGTCCGGGGTACTCTTGCCTGTAAATACTGCAGGCAGAGAGAACTCGGATGCCCGGCTCAAAAGCTGTTCATCAAGGATAAACCCGCCAACGAACCAACTTCATAAATACTGAGATTAATAGTTACTATCAGTTCTTTCTGGGGAAACTAAGCCACTTTTTCCCGAATGTCAGCATAATATGGAGTCCAAGCAGGATAAGAAATGGTATCCAGGTTATGGTATGGACCTTGAAAGCAACAGGTTTTGATAATATTCCAAAGGTAATAGTCTCAATGACTCTGAAATACGCAATACCGAATCCTGATATCAATAGGACTATTACCGCAGTCAGCAATGACCAGTGAACTATTTTTTTAAACAAGCGTCGGTTCATAGATTCCTAGTCGAAGAAGGATTTATCAAGATCACCATCATTGGAATATCCGCGGCTTTCCCAGTATCCTTCATAGTCGGTTCTGTCGGATAGTTCGATATCGGTTATCCATTTTATCCACTTGTAGCCCCATTTACTCTCGGCAACAAGCTGGAATGGATACCCTCTCTCAGGCGGTAGATCGATATCGTTCATCTTATAAGCAACGATAATATCATTATCCATGATGTATTCGATAGGAAACGAAGTAGAATATCCATCGTAGGCAAATAGTATCACCGTTTTTACGTCTGGAGATGGATTTGCATCGTTAATCAAGTCTCTCAGCAGGAATCCTTCCCAGACAATAGTAGCACTCCAGCCTTCCACACAATCAAGAGTAACAATTTTCGTATAAGGCTGGTATGTATTGATCACTTCATCGTAGGTATATGTCAGTGGAGTCTCGATAAGTCCACCAACATCGAGGGTATATTCCTCTATATCTACATGCTGGGGACCACCAATGGAATTCTCCCTGAAATCATTGACGGATGACAGCTTCTCACCCTGGTATTCTCTGATTTCAACCGACTCCAGGTTTTCAGTCTCGCCGGTATCATTCCCGGCACAACTGACATGGAACATTAGCAGAGCAGTCAAGCCTACTATGGTTAATATCCCGGTCTTCCACCTTTTCATCCACCACCTCCAGATTACTAATATAAAACCAGCTTCATTGTATCCCGGAATATATTCACAGGTAAGCGACTTATATCTCTTTCATAGCGAAGCGAGGAGATCCTATCGTTTTTGAGATAATTCTATAACTATGTTGGATACCCCGAGATCGACGTAGGCAACTCCACCTCCACCGGGAAATTTTGCCCTCAGTAATACTTCTACGCCCTTATCGGTAAGTTCCTTCACCGTTTTCTCAAGATCGTCCACCTGATACATCACATGTTGAATTCCTTCACCTTTCGTCTCAAGGAATTCTTTATGTGGAGATTCTCCTTCAAGCGGCTGGATCAACTCTAGTTGTACATTGCCCATCTGTGTACCGCGGATGTCGAACTCCGCGTACATTCTTTTTTCCCTGAAATATTCTTCTCTTTCCGGCGGTAATGGCATTTTATTGAATGGACCGATACCAAGTTCACCCAGACGTTCCACCACTTTTTCTACGTCTTTTACAACTACTCCTACTTGTGTTAACACCCAGTTTTCCGTCCTGTTTTCCATCGTCTCTTCCTTCCTGAATGATGTGATTTTTTACCACCTCCCAGCGGTAGTTTCAGGAATTATAAACACTAATACAATCGATAAGCAAATTTGACTTTGGTTAACGAAAATGTAATTATATTAGCGGAAATTACCCATTCTGGAAATGTATAAGGAGGTATTGTGATAAACAAAGTTTGCGAGAGCTACGATGAAGCGGTAGCCGATGTCTTTGAAGGAGCTGTCATACTCATCGGCGGTTTCGGTCCGGCTAACGGTACTCCAAGCAACTTGATACGCGCGCTTTATGCCAAGGGTACAAAAGGCTTGACTATCGTCATGAATACACCAGGTAACGGCAGACAGCCACTTCCGCCACAATTCGCCAATATGCCGCAGCGTAAGAGTCCGCCGAATATTGATAATGGAGGACTCTTGATACAGAACCACCAGGTATCTAAAGTTATCACTGCGTTTCCCGGCAATCCTATGCCCGGTATGTCTTCCCCACTCCACGAGCAACGATTAGCCGGTGAACTAACAGTGGAAATGTGTCCGCAGGGGACAATGGCAGAACGTATTAGAGCAGCCAGGGCTGGTATTCCGGCATTCTTTACTCCTACCGGTCCAGGTACACTTCTTGGGGAAGGCAAGGAAATAAGAGAGTTCAACGGCGTTCCTGCCTGTCTCGAATATGCACTGAAAGGTGATTTTTCTTTTGTCCGTGCGTACAAGGCGGACAGGCGTGGTAACCTGGTTTACCAGGGTACGTCACGAAACTTTAATGCAACAATGGCGGGGGCTTCTACCGTTACAATAGCCGAGGTAGATTACCTTGTAGATGTTGGTGAAATCGAACCTGAAGCAACCGCTACACCTGGAATTTACGTCGACCGCGTTGTGGTCAGGAAAAATCCTGCGGAGGGTATATAAATGCCAGAAAAACTTGATGAACAGACGATGGCTCTGAGAGTAGCTAAAGAGTTTGAAGACGGAATGATAATCAACCTGGGTTTCGGTATTCCAACACAGGCTGCAAATTTCATCCCTGAGGACAAGGAAGTAGTCTTCCATGCTGAGAACGGATGTCTTGGATTCGGACGCGCCGCTATTACCGAAGAGGAACAGGACTTCCACCTGGTTAATGCTTCCGGACAGATGGTAACTCCCTTACCGGGCATGTGTTTCTTTGAGCATGCCGAATCGTTTTCAATGATCCGGGGAAGACATATCGATCTATGCGTCCTCGGCGGCTTACAGGTATCGGAAAAGGGAGATCTGGCAAACTGGGTAATACCCGGGAGAGAGCCGGGAAGTGTCGGCGGAGCGATGGATCTGGCATTCGGTGCGGCGAAGCTGCTGACAGTTATGACCCATGTCACTAAGAATAACGAGTATAAACTGGTCAAGGAATGTAATTATCAACTTACGGCGCCACACTGTGTCTACAAAGTGGTCACGGATATTGCAGTGGTATCAATTACCCCCGAAGGAATGAGACTGGACGAAGTAGCGCCGGGCTGGACTCCGGAAATGGTGCAGGAACTTACAGAACCAACACTGATTATTCCTGACGATGTACCGGTAATGGCTTTCTAGATAATAGATAGATAAGATTCACATATTGCCGTCATCGGATTTTCCGATAGATGGCAATATGTTTTCCATGTATAATAGTTAACTAATAAGGAAAACGAATACTGGAGGATTAAGATGAAACTCGAAGATCGTGTGGCTATAATTGTTGGCGGCGGCAGCGGAATAGGCAGGGCTTCGGCAAAACTTCTGGCAATCGAAGGTGCTAAATTGATGCTTGCCGACTGGGTTATCGATAGCGCTGACTCTGCTGCAAACGAAATCCGGGCTGCCGGAGGTGAAGTGTCCACTATCCAGATGGATATGACGAAGGAAGAA
This sequence comes from Dehalococcoidales bacterium, assembly GCA_016932435.1. Next base: position 58,487 of record JAFGCW010000082.1, read on the forward strand.
GACTGCATCAGAATGGCGAAGAACACTGTCGAGATATATGGGAAAATCGACATTCTGTGTAATATTGCAGGAGGTTCTATGGGACACGGGATTCGCCCGGCTCTCCAGCCTTTCCTGGAGCAGGACAAGCAGATGTGGGATCATATGATAGACATCAATCTAAATGGCGCTCGTAACTGCACCCATGCGGTACTCCCGTACATGATAGAGAGAAATTACGGAAAGATCGTGAGTTTCGCTTCGATAGCGGCCGTAAACGGAATGCCCGGTGGTACCGATTATGCCGCCGCCAAGGCAGGGATTATAGCCATGATGAGGAATATAGCAATTGAAATGGCACCATACGGTATTCGTGCCAATACTATCACACCAAGCGGAACAAACAGCGAACGTATCAGGCAATTCATGCTGGGCGGTCAGACACCGGAACAGCAGGAGAGGTCGATCACCATGTTTGCCGAACCGGAAGACCTTGCAGAAGGTGTACTATTGATGGTTTCGAGTGCTTCAGATCACATCAGCGGCCAGAACCTGATATATGGTGTCCCCGCGATGCAGGGCCCGCCAAGACAATAGAGTGAAAAAATAAAGGGTGGATGCGTGATATGCATCCACCCTTTTATTACTAATCTTTTCTGAACTTATTCTTGAAGTCTTCCAGTTCCTGCCGGCGTTTTTGTTCTTCCTGATCCACTTTCAGTTCTTCCTGCAGCTTATCGAATTCTTCCTGACTTAACGGCTCACAGGAAATCAACCGGTCATCCTGAATTTCAATGTTAAACAGCTCTTTGCATTTCCAGCATTTATACGGGCCTACGTATTTAACATCGGCCAGTGACATACTCCCCTCGATCTGACAACTCGGACACTCGATTTTTACTATCATATGACTACTCCCACACCTCCTTCACATATTCATATCTTCGGGCTTTTTACAGTATTCAGCTCCGAATGTTTCAAGCATTTCTTGATCCAGATTTATCACGGATTCAACGAATTTATCCCTGCCAAGGGTAAACCATTTCGGGTTCCATTCCATATCGTTAAGATTATCTATTATCATAGGTAGAATATCGAACGGTATCGTTATCAGGAATAGCCCTTCCGGGAGTACCTGCCTGGCTTTCATGCTGAAACCAAGGCCTGATATGGTATAGTTCAATTCACCCGAAAGATAGGGGTACGCATACATCCAGGCGCAGGAAAGACAGGTTGTCCCTTTACTGGACCACATTTTCCCTGTTGAGTAGGTACTTGCTCTGAGAATAACTTCAGCCTGGGCTGTTTCAGCCGTAATTACCATGATATCCGGATCTGCCGGTAAATTATCAAAGGGTGCATACAATATACACTTGACAGTGTCTTTCTCAAGAAGCGGCATATATTCATAGACTCTGCGGTTCGCGGCTGTCGTCTTGAACATCCCGAAGTGAGGGCCAAGCTGGCCGCTATGCATCACCGGAGGAAAACCAGCCATTCCTACAACCTGTTCTCCACACTGGACGTTTTCTCTGGATACATAGAACGGTTTGCTGTTCTGCGCCCTGGCAAATAGCTCGCAGAGAGCGAGTTTTCCATCCATTTGGGGAATGCCATCAGGTTCCTTCAGAAGGTAACTGATACCAACCGGCTTGCGTTCGAAATTAAACTTGTCGAATACTGAATAATCAAGCTGAGTATCACTCATCGTTTTCCCTCCCGGATTCCGATGATTGATTATAGACAGGGCAAACGTATAATAGCAATAGCAGGAGTGTATTCGCTCCTGCTATTGCTGGTTATTAAAGGTATTTCAGGAATAGAATTCGGCGGCGATATCATCAAGTCCGAGTTCAATCAGTTTTTTTCTGCCTGGAACTGTCGTCTCGGCGTCCCAGTCCATTGCAGCAAGGAAGTCAGAATATAGTGTGTTCTCATCGACCGTGATACCGGCAAGCGAGCCTTCAACAGGCGGCGGATTTCCGAAAGCTCTGCCCGGTACCTGGTACTTAAGCGGATTCAATCCTTCGCGCAGGTTGAACACATGCCGCATGTTGGCTATTCGTTCTCCGGTGGTGATAAGTTCCTCCACCGTCAGATTCCAGCCTGAAACGGCTTTCATAAAATCGATAATCGCGACAGCATTCGGTAACGCTCCGGCAAGAAATGTGCACAAGCCGGAACTCTGGATAACATGAGCAAAACTTCCGCCTATCCGGTACGGTTCGCCGCGTCCTTCAGAGGAACGACGATCGAATGCCGGTATCGGCAAACCCGGTGGCCCCTGGCCGGGTCCTTGCGTATGACAGGCTGACGTTGCATCCATCCGATAGCCTATTGCCCAGTCGACACCGAGTTTTGGATCGTGGGCAGGCAGTTCCTGTCCCTGTATGTGCATGGCATATTCGGGGGCATTGTTACCAATCCTTTCACCGACTTTTCTTACTCCATCGGCGATTATGTCGCCGAATCCTTCTCTTTTTGCCAGTTTCTCGGTCATAGCAACTATGGATCGGTGATTTCCCCAGGTCATTTCGATACCATCGGTATCAGCTTTAGTAAGAACACCTCTCTCGTAGCACTCTATCGTCATCGCGATCGATGCACCCGTAGAGATAGTGTTTTCGTAATGATCCATGGTTTCAAGATTTTCCATATCCCCGATGTGCTGGCTGATGAAGGCATATTCATCTCTGCTGAGACAGAACGTGTTCTTTAATTCCGCACCGCATCCAAGTATCTGAGGAAACTTTTTTTTCAGTTTTACAGGATAAGGAGCGCATCCTCGAGCACGTCTGAGAAGCTGCGGTATTTCATCTTCAACCATCACCACGCTTTCATCATAACGGGCATATATATCCCTGTTATGAACAAGGAAATAGTCGGCGATACCGGCTAGTCTTCTTACTGCTTCGTCATTGTCCCTAGCGATAGGCTCTTCACTGAGATTACCGCTGGTCATCACGAGAGGCAGGCCGGTTTCTTTCATCAGAAGGTGATGGAGAGGTGTGTAGGGAATCATAACGCCAAGATAGTTAATGTTCGGCGCTACTGCTCTGGTAATATTCGATACCTGTCTCCATTTCACCAGGACGATAGGACTATTTGGAGAGATAATCAGTTTTTCTTCTTCGGGTGTTATTTCACAATGGTTTTTCACTTCTTCTATGGTAAGCATCATCACAGCAAACGATTTGAAGGGACGGTGTTTCCTGTCACGAAGCAGATTTGCGGTCTTTTCGGAGCAGGCATCACAGGCAAGAAGAAATCCACCGAGTCCTTTGACGGCAATTATCTTTCCCTGTCTGAGAAGGTCAGCCGATGTGGCTATCACATCATCCGTATCTACCGGATTTCCGGTACTGTCCAGCAGTTCCAGTGCAGGTCCGCAAACCGGGCAGGCATTCGGCTGGGCGTGAAAACGCCGGTTCAATGGGTCTTCGTATTCTCTAAGGCATTCAGGACACATTGTGAAATTTCTCATGGTCGTAAGCGGACGGTCATAAGGAATATCCTCGATAACCGTGAACCTGGGACCGCAGTTAGTGCAGTTCGTGAACGGGTAGCGGTAACGCCGGTTTGAGGGATCAAGTATTTCTTCCAGGCAATCCGGGCAGGTGGCGATATCGGGTGAAATAAGCAGGTATTTACCTTCTTCGGCTACACTGTCATGTATAATGAAATCCCTGTAACCTTCAGTAGAATAATATGAAACGGAGATATCTTCTATGACAGACCTTGGTGGAGCCAGGATCGGGATATCATCAAGGAATCTTTCTATGGAACCGGGTTCTCCTTCAACCTCGATCCTGACGTCTTCGGAGGTATTCGATACACGCCCGTTCAGGCCGTGTTTAACGGCAAGCTGGTATATGAAAGGTCTGAAGCCCACACCCTGCACAACACCCCGCACACTGATACGTGCCAGTTCACGTTTTATTACTTCTGACATTTTCTATTGAATTCCGAGAGAAAAGCGGTAATAGTGGCGCGCCCAGAGGGATTCGAACCCACGACACCTGGTTCCGAAGACCAGTGCTCTATCCGCTGAGCTATGGGCGCAAATATTCTATCTAAATTATAGCATAATAGGGTGAAGTTACCCGGTACGTTTCTAGAGTGGTCACAGAGATGATTTTAAAGAAGTTAGAATAAATTAATGATAAGTAAAGCTGCCTGTTTCGTTAATTCTTGAAACAGGCAGCCTGATTACGTGAATGACAGGTCGTATATCTAGTATTAGTTGAGTGTTGCTGTATAGTCTACAATCTCTGTAAATGAGCCCAGTTCAATCCATTCACCACCGACATACTGATAATTCTGATCCAGGTGGAATACTCCTTCGGCTTTGTAAACAGTTACAGGATTGCTAAACACGATGGCGTCAAAGGTTGAATGAAGCGTATTGCCTTCTATGCTATCGATGAAAAGACTGAGAGCTTTGTCGCCGTTGCCATTCGTGATAACTGTACCTGCTGGTATTACGAATCTGTACTGTACTCCATCAATCTTACCAACACAATCGATCTGTTTATCAATAGGTCCCGGATTCATTGAGTCGTCGCCATACTTTGCCCCACCATATCCCATGGGCATATTGAATGTAAAATGCATCTCACGTTTTACCATCCCTACCATAAACTCTTTACTGATGGATTCAAAATCTTCACCAGAGCCACTGGCAGTTTTTAACCACCAAAAGCAAAAATAGTGGTATTCCCAGTCATAATATCCATACCCGGACTGAGCAACACTCCAGAGCCCCGCTTGATCAAGTTTATAGTCAAACGACCAGTCATAGTTAATAGTCGCTTCCGCATCTTCTGGACCAATGAAACCCCAATCGTAATCACAGTCTGTTTCGGTATATACTTTTGCGACATTGGAATCCGGATCCGTCAGCATTACCATGACTTCAGCGTAGGCTTTAACATCTGGACAGAGTGCGTACCATTTTGTTACCTCTGCTTCTGCTGTTACTGTAGCGCTTCCTGATATCGTAACAGTTTCACCGACCATTTGTTCGCCTTCAATGGTGATATCAGATAATTCGATATATATATCCCCACCAGATGCCAGTGCTGCGGTAGAAGGTATAACAGTAGCCAGTAAAGCGATAGCTACTGCTATAAGAACTAATAATCTTCTTTTCATTATTCCTCCATCTTTTTGGATGTACTCAACAACCGTAATACAACCTGAATCAGAAATTACTTTTCACGTAACTCTTCTAGTCAAGTATTTCGCTCATTGCCACATCGCCAAACATCCGATAGTAGTATTTGAGTATCATCCTTCAGGATTACTACTTTACAGGAAATTTATTCCTTACACGTGGCGGAATTACACCTAAAAACCAATGATTACTATTCATTCATAACTAACAACCAACTGGTGACTAAAGTCAGTGAACCTGAAATGCAGGTATTAGTGTGACTGAAAAATGACCGCTTTTATGGTGATGTTGCCAGACAATCACAGAAAGCTAGTCGAGAGTAAGCCAAGCTTAAGTTGAGATTAATACTCGAACGAGAGGAAAGAGAGTGTAAGAATTACAGAGTTGAGATATAGGTACAATCCATCTCAACATGAATGAAGTATACTACTTTAGACAGGTCATTAAGGGAGTATCATCAAGAAGACAAATAACACAGAGTATTAAAGATCATCCAGTAGAGTAAGGGTATTCGCTAAAAATGTTTTCAGTGATTCTTTGAACTGGTTGAATTCTTCCCGGGTGACATACTCAGAAGAGGGAGCGGGCTGATCCCTATGTTTGTCAGGAAGGTCATCCTGCTGCATGGTATTGGTGAATCTCCTGGTCTGGTAGTTCTCTATCAGCTTGTTTCTTATCGACTCTATATCATTCCTTACGGTCTCTACGTCGGAGTTGAATCTTGCTGCTATCTGATCAACTTCTTTACCGGAATAAATCGCATCAAGCAAATCGGTCTCACGTGGTGATGATTCCGTAACATGCCTGTCTAATTTGGAATTCAAACCGAATAAATTATCCGTGTTCAGCTCTAACAACGATTTCTCTTCAGCGTCTTGGGTGGGTGATTCATACTGCTCAACCTCGCTAAGCTTCTCAGATGTTTTTTCATAGGTCATTATAGCCAGACCGGCAACTGCCGCTATAAATTCCCCAAAATCATTGTTGATCTTCCTTTTTTTCCGAGAAGCGATACTCAGAATGCCTGCTAAACGATGATTTCGCATCGGTACCGCGACCAGCCAGTGGTATCCCATCCTTCCAAGAGCCGAGATGTTATATTGATTACTACGCTGTAAATTAGGAATAACCAGGCTGTTTCCCAGCCCGATAATCTCTTTCTGATACACATCGTTTACATCAAGGATGACATTTTCGAGTCGTTCTTTGAAGTGAAAACCGTGATGCGCAACTAATTCGAGATTCGAATTCTCGGCAGATATCATTTGTATCCAGCCACACTCAATCTCAAGAGAGTGAGATAGCGTCTCTAAAGTCATTTCGAGAACAAGCTTCGGACTGTTCGCGATAGACAAGGACTCGTTTATTGCGCTGATAGTGGATAGTATATCTTGGCTATTGATTTTAATACCGTCCTGTAAAGAAGCTTGCTCTATTATACCGCAATCGATATACCTTGGTACAAGTCATATATACCCGAACTACTAGCTTTAATTATCCAAAATACTCCATTTTTGAGCCTAATGGTTTAAATCCACACCAATTCCTTAAAAAGTGAGTAAAGATAAATCGGGAGTCTTCCTGATCGCCAAGATATCTCTTGCCCGTTAATTTTAAACTACTACAACCAGATCGTACCTTGCCTTCATACCTCCAGCCGTTTCAGTCAACTCAATTACGTTCGCTGGTTCGAATATCGGATCTCTTTCATTCGACTCCATTTTCGGGAAGTACAACTGAGTGGTATATATCTTCGACTGTGGATTTGCCTGTACCTTGACGTGGATATGCGGTGTGCGATTTCCATACAATGCCGGCATTACCGTTTCGAGATGAAACTTGCCATCTTCATCGGTATACTGATGCCCTCTCAAGTTATAACCGGTATTATCATATTGTCCCTTACCATCGGCATGCCAGAAGTCTACCCAGGCTCCAGAAACAGGTTTTCCCTCCGGGTCCAGGACACGACCTTCAAATACAAGCTTCTTGCCATAGGTATTCTCCGCGGCAATGCTGTTCCTTTGGGGTGACTCTGTTTTGTAATACGGTCCTTCTTCAACTTCGTGCAGTAGTTTTATATCATTCTTCTTCTTGTTATCCATATAAATCACCATTCATGGATTTACAGGAATCTCTATTATACTTCATCGTGAGATTACAACAGATAGTAGAAAAGAATAAAGTACTTAAGTCACAGTAATCTTCTTGGCCTGCAGATCAACTGGCGTAAGATTCGCTTCCAGGCGGTTCTTTTTCATTCTATCAACCTGGTCAGTTTATCTGATAACAGAACCGGAAAGGAAGAGACTAATATTTCTAGAAATGCTAATAGAAAAGGTAGAGAGAGAAGTGGGGTGAGTGGAGGGATTTGAACCCTCGATCTCCAGGGCCACAACCTGGCGCCTTAACCACTGGGCTACACCCACCGTATGTGTGGATCAGTGTTGATAGTGGCAGTGATTATTATAAACAAAAAGCCCGTGGATTTCAATCAGAGAGCACCATCAGGGGCTATAAAACACACAATAGAGTATGTATAATTCATAGTGATTATGATAGACGAGGTACACTTACGCCACCTGACTGTCGATGAAGCACTGGTAAAACTGGACGATTTTATCCATACGGCATATATTTCAGGGCTTATGCAGATAAAGGTTGTTCACGGCAAGGGTGCCGGTATAATCAGGCAGGCAGCCCAGCGTGAACTCGCCAGGCATCCACTGGTGAAGTCGTACCGGTTAGGACAGAGAGGTGAAGGAGGTGCAGGGGTTACCATTGTGGAGCTTTCCAGCAAATAGAACTATCGTTATTTATATTCTGAGGAGGGATAAATATGAAAGCGGCTATCTGTTATGAGATTAATAAACCCCTGGTAATCGAGGACGTTACTCTTGATCCGCCGGGAAAAGGTGAGGTTAAGATACGTATGGCAGCTACTGCGATCTGTCACAGCGATATCCATGCCATAAAAGGCGAACATGGAGATATCAAGTTACCGGCTATAGCGGGTCATGAAATCTGTGGCTACGTAGAAGAAACAGGTGAGGATGTAGAGTACGTAGTACCGGGCGATAAGGTTATTGCGAGTATTATACCCGAAGGATGTGGTGACTGTTATTATTGTCGGGAAGGGAAATCCAACCAGTGCACTACATATCCGATATACCTTCATGGCGAAGGAAGGATGGTCAACAAAGCCGGTCAGCGTCTTACGCAGTATGCCGGACCCGTCGCTGGTTTCGCCGAATACGCCATAATACCTGAAAGAAACCTTGTTAAAGCTCCGGAGGAGTTGCCGGCGGATCGAGCCTGCCTGATAGCCTGCGGAGTTATCGCCGGATTCGGAGCGGTACTATACAGGGCGAAGGTTACGGTGAATAACAGTGTTACCGTGGTTGGATGCGGTGGTGTCGGTCTCAATGCCATACAGGGCGCACTTTATTCGGGAGCGTATCCCATTGTAGCCGTCGATGTTAGCGAAAAGAAGCTTGAGATGGCAAAGGTTTTCGGAGCTTCGCATACGGTCAATGCTCGAATTGAGAATAATCCTGTAGAAAAGGTGCACGAGATCACATACGGACATGGTTCCGATTTTGTGATAGTCGCGGTAGCCGGTATAGAAATTCTTAGACAAGGTTTCCTGATGTCGGCCCGGGACGGCACTACCTGCGTTATCGGTCACGGTCATGGCGAACAACTCAGTGATTTTAACCCGGTTGATTTCATGTCTGGCAGGAAAATGACCGGCAGTGCTATGGGTGCGGTACGGCTGAGGAAAGATATACCACGCCTGATAGAACTGTGTTATGCCGGGCGTCTGAAACTGGACGAACTGGTGTCCGGTCACTATCCGTTCGATAAAATAAATGAAGCCCTGGAATCCTCGGAGAAGGGTGAAGTGATTCGAAACGTTATCATGTTCGAATAATGTCCTTGTATTATATTTGAGATCCGGGTGTATGAATACCGAAGTAATCAGAACACTGACCGAAGATGCCTGTGCTTCAATAAGATTCAGGACACGAAAAGAGATACTCGGGGCAAATCCTGAAGTCGACGAATATATCGATGAAATCCTGAATGACAAACGAGTGCAGTACGCCTTTTCATGGCAGAAAGAAAACGGCTTCCTGGGAGACTTCTTTCACGCCGGATGGATTCCTGCGGTCAAGATGAAATACTTCGGTACCGGCGCTGAAGGAGCGCTACGTTACTTATCGGAGATGGCGGTACCGGACACATATCCGATCGTGAAAAGATGCCTGGAAGCATTACTCAAAGACAACTGGAATCCGGATCCCTGGAAGTGGTCGACGTTGTTCGAACCTGAAATCGGGCTGTACGGCGCGGATAATGTCAGGGCTGTGGTTTTTTCTTATTTCGGTATCGAGGACTACTATTTTATACAAGAGGAAATCCAACGTACCCTTGGTTATGTTGGAGCATTGAACACAATCCCATCAATTGAAGAGATTACCGGGACATACAATAAGAAACTGTACTACGCCGGTACTCCGTTGCCTGACCTGTATAACTTGAAACTCCTGGCATTTACTCAAAGCTGGCGTACTGATGAAAATATTGATAAGGTATCGCAGGCAATAGAAAGACTTATCGATTTATCGCCTCTGCCCACTATTTACATAAAGATGAAAAGCCAATTGATAGCACCCGCCAGGATTACACCGTCGGACTTGAAGCAATCCCCCTTAAATCTACAGCCAAAGGAATGGTTCTGGTGGATACATACAATGGAATTATTCGCCCGTATGGGAATTGTAAAAAAGGTACCGTCTTTACTCCGACAAGCCAATGAACTGAAAGGGATGCTGGAAGAAGGGGATGGTATATTTCCAATCAGACCTCACGAAGGCTACTTCAAAGCCTGGAGTGTATACAGTGGCTTAGCACTTGAAGATAGCTGGAAAGATGACAGATGGAAGTATGATATGACCTTCCGGAGCCTGCTGATCCTGAAATACGCAGGATTGCTATAAACAGCTAGATTACATCGAATAAATCATCCAGCTTCTGAATGCGAGGGTAATCGTCGATATCCGGGTATAAATCATTACGGTCGATTATAACCGGTCTGATACCCGCATTCATTGCTCCGACAGCATCTATCTTGTACTGGTCGCCGACATGAACGGCTTCGGAAGCTTCCACTCCGGCTTTTTTCAAAGCAATCTGGAATATTTCAGGCTGGGGTTTATCCGAGCCGGCTTCACCTGAGGTGACTATAAAATCAAGGTAAGGATCAAGACCGAGTCCGGAACAAATGGGTTTCATATCAATTTCCAGGTTGGTAATGAGGCCGATTTTCAGGTCCTTTTCTCTGAGTTTTTTCATCACCGGAATCACGTCATCATAAAGTATAAAACCGATATCACCATACAATTCTTCGGCTCTTTTTAATATCTTTGCAACAGTGGGAACTTCATCGGACAAGTCGATTCCGATATTTTTCAGGAGTAAGGTTTCATACCGGACGTATATCTCAGTCTGTTCTTCCTTACTTCTGAGTCTCATGGGATATCTGGCGTTTTCATCGAAAACGATTTTGTCCGCATTAAGTAGTGCGGGTTTCACTTTTTCAGTGGAAACATTAAAGCCGAATTCTCGAATTGCCTGGCTTTGAAGCTCCTCCCGGGGCGGATTATAGACCGCCAGTGTGTTAAACCAGTCAAAGAATACGGCTTTAAGCAAAACTCATCCTATCGTGTTGTCTATTCGTCCTGGATACCTGCGTCTTTAATATAATCAACAGCATCCTGGACAGATACTATTCTTTCCGCATCTTCATCCGGAATTTCAACCTTCTTGGATGAATCGGTGAATTCTTCTTCCAGAGACATAATCAGTTCTACCAGGTCAAGAGAGTCAGCCCCTAGATCATCTACAAAATTAGCTGCGGGTACTACCTCTTCTTCATCAACGCCTAACTGCTCAACGATAATCTTTTTTACTCTCTCATAAACGGTTGCCAATTTCTCCCCCTTATTTCTGTTTCTTTATCTGCTGACCAGAGTGCTGATTGAACCAAGAACCCCATTAACAAATTTTGATGAACGGTCAGCTCCAAAAGTTTTAGCAAGTTCCACTGCTTCGTTAATGGCTACCTTCACCGGTACTCTATTATCAATTAAAATTTCAAAGATTGCAAGTCTTAGAATATTCCTGTCAATAACAGGTAATTGTTCTATCGGCCAGGCTGGAGCATATTCTCTAATACTCTGATCCAGTTTCTCTTTATTAGCGATAACGCCAAATACAATATCACGGACGAAAGTTTTATTCTCCTCGGCTAAATCTGCTTCGTCCAATACTCTTTCTGTAACATCATCTGCTTTGTGACCTGATATGTCTATTTCGTATAATGCCTGAAGCGCAAGAGTTCTTGCCTTTCTCCTCACACCTGCCATCATCCATCATCCCCGAATATTTTCTGGTATCTCTAGCTTGTAAAATTACTTATTGAGTTTATCAAAAGCGATTCAAATGGTCAATTATTACCATAAATTGCTATACCAGTTTATATCCCTCCCATGCCGCCGTTGATACCAAGTATGTGACCGGTGATATATCCGGCTTTTTCGGATGCCAGGAACGCCACAGCTTCAGCAATATCTCCAGGCATTCCAAGGAAACCCAGCGTGGTCCTGCTTTTCAGGTATTCTATCCACTTTTCCTCTAGCTGCCGAGTCATATCCGTATCGATAAATCCGGGTGCTATTGCATTTACCGTAATTCCTCTGGAACCGACTTCTTTTGACAGTGTTCTTGTGAAGGCTATGATGCCGGCTTTTGACGCTGAATAATTCGATTGTCCGGCATTTCCGTATATCCCAACAATACTCGATATACTGATTATCCTGCCGGAACGCTGTTTTAACATATATTTCAAAGCAACTTTAGAGCATAGAAAAACACTCTTCAGGTTAACTCTGATGACAGTATCCCAGTCTTCCTCGGTCATTCGCATAATACCATGATCGCGAATTATACCGGCATTATTCACCAGGACATCTATCTTTCCATATTGACGAAAGGCAGTATCTATAAGGTTATTTACTCCATCCGATGTTCCCACGTCGGCAAGGACTCCGATGCAGTCTTTACCTTTGCTCCTGATAACCTCGGCAGCCTTTTCCACTCTAGCAGCATCACTGACGCCATTAACAACCGTTATAGCTCCAGCTTCAGCAAGCCTGTTCGCTATTGCGTTTCCTATACCACGGGTACTCCCGGTAATAATTGCCACCTTACCAGTTAGATCCATCGATACTCCAAAATCCTGTGTTTCGTATTATTGATACAATCCATTTACCGCTTCGGCAGTGCCGATATTCTGCAGGGTAACTTCCTTGTTAATTCGCTTCACCAGGCCACTCAGAACACGACCGGGACCTATCTCAATAAACGTTGTCACCCCATCATTTATCATGTATTCGACCGAACGCTGCCATTGAACACCATTGCATAACTGGTCGATAAGCTCCGTTTTCACCTGGTCTCCACTGGTTAGAGGTAATGCAGTCGTGTTGGCTACAACAGGGATGTCAGGGTTATGGAACTCCAGCTTAGCGAAGATTTCGGCCAAACCTTCCTGCGCGGGTTTCATCAAAGGTGAGTGAAACGCACCGCTTACATTAAGAGGGACAACGCGGCTGGCTCCTGCAGCCTGGGCTTTTTCAGAGGCTTTTAAGACATTATCCTTCATACCGCTGATGACCAGTTGTCCCGGTGTATTGTAGTTTGCAATTACTGTTGAAGTAGCCTGACATATTGCTGTCAATACTTCTTCGTCCAGTCCCATCACCGCAGCCATAGCTCCGGGTGATTGCTGGCCTGCTTCATGCATTAGCCTGCCCCTTTCACGGGCAAGATAAACCAATGTTTTAAAGTCCAGTACATTAGCCGCTGCCAGGGCAGTATACTCGCCAAGGCTGTGACCTGCCAGATAATCGGGTGCAGGAAAACTTCCATCATTTATCTCTTCCAGAGCTTTCAGGCAGGCATAACTCACCGTGAGTAAAGCCGGCTGGGTGTTTTTGGTAAGTTGCAGTTCTTCTTCCGGCCCTTCGAAGCAAATTTCGGAGATCGCCATGCCGAGTGACTTATCAGCCTCATTAAAGATAGATTTAGCTGATTCGAATGTCTCATACAGGTCTTTGCCCATACCTACCGATTGTGAACCCTGTCCGGGAAATATCCAGGCTATTTTTCCTGATTCAGTCATATTCAGTCCTCCGTGATAAACTTTTTCAGGCTGGAAATGACCATCTCAGCCTCCGCCACCGTTTCTTCAAGGATTTCCTTAACCGATTTTTCTTCTTTAATCCGACCGGCTATCTGACCAGCCAGCAGGCTACCTTCTTGAAGGTCTCCTTCTATCAGCCCAAGGTACATTCTACCACGGTCGAACATTTCCAGTTCTTCAATAGATATGCCGGCTTTTTCCAGTTCTACGAACCTGTCTGTAAGTTCGTTTTTCAGACTCCGCTGGGGATATCCCAATATCTTTCTTGTCACAACGGTAGCCGGAACCACCGCTTCCATTATTCTGTGTTTATAGTTCTGATGAGCGATACATTCTTTGCTGCACACAAATCGGGTACCCATCTGTATGCCAGATGCTCCAAGCGCCATTGCAGCCGCCATACCACGACCGTCACATATACCCCCGGCGGCGATAATCGGTATTTTGACACTATCGGCAACCTCGGGAACCAGTACCATCGTGGTCGTCTCGCCAACGTGCCCTCCCGATTCGGTTCCTTCAGCTATGATCGCATCTGCTCCGGCTTTCTCCATATGTTGTGCCGCGGAGGGGCTGTTAACTACAGGTACCGTTTTTATCCCGGCGTGTTTGATTTCTGCAATATAGGATTCCGGATTACCTGCTCCTGTGGTGACAATGGCTACACCTTCTCCAATAACGACATCGACAACCTGTCTTACATGGGGTGAAGCCATCTGAATATTTAGACCAAACGGCCTGTTTGTATGCTGTTTCGTCATGCGGATTTGATTTCTTACCCATTCAGGTTCATAGAATCCCGAACCGATGATACCCAGTCCTCCGGCATTCGATACAGCGGATACAAGTTCATACGTGCCGATATGAGCCATACCTCCCTGAAGGACAGGATATCGTATATCAAAGAGGTCGCAGATAACCGTTTTCAGCACAATCCGTTATCCTTAACTGGATTTGGACTTTGGACTCTTTATCTCGGTTACATCCCTGCCGTTATAACTGCCACAGGTAGGGCAAACATGGTGAGGTAACTTCGGGCTGTTACACTGCGGACAGGTAATCAAAGTCGGCGCGGACGCGGCAATGTGACTGCGCCGCTTCCCTTGTCGTGCTTTGGCATATTTTCTTTTTGGTTGTGGAGGCATCGTGTGTTCCTTCCTTTCAGTTATCCAACGAATAATCGGTATCCGTTAGTAATAAGGTATTCAGCTTCTCCCATCTGGGATCGATTTCAGGTGTACAGTCGCATTGTTTCTCATTCAGATTCGTACCGCAGGTTGGACACAGACCTGAACAATCCTGCCTGCACAACGGTTTTATCGGTAAAGCCATTAAAGTATACTGGCGTATGGCTTCCGATATATCCATTATATTACGGTCGTCAATCGTAAAGCTACCAGGCTCTTCAGGTGCAGGCAGCATTATGCCGGTATTTACATCCATAATCGGGAAATATTCTTCCTCGATTCTCAAATTAAGGGGATAGGAGAAATCACTCAGACAACGACCGCATCGCAGAAATAGATTTGTATGAAAGGTTCCTTTCAGCAATATACCACGGTCCGTTTTCATCAGACGGACGTTACCGGTAAATACTACCTTTTCGTAATCTATATCAACAATCGTATCGACTTCGTAATTCCTGGTCGTCCCGATACTCGACTTGAGCTGCTGGGAAACGTTTATCTGCACCTTGTCCACCTTACCCTGCCGAAAATTCATATCTATATCGAACTATCGGATTCGGTTCGGAAGTCAATTCATTTTAACAAAGAGGTATGCATGAGTCAATTTAACCTGAGAATGATGGATACCGATAATCGTTACAATTGACATTCAGATTCGAGTGAATGTAGAATATTCCCAATATTTACATCGTTGCTAAGACAGGAGGAGGTAAACATGATAAAAGGATACATGGGAAAGATTCTTTTCGTGAATCTTTCAACGGGTGAACTCCAGGAAGAAACACCTGATGACAGCCTGTACCAGAATTTCCTGGGCGGATACGGAATCGGTGCCAGGATTCTATATGACAGGATGAAACCGGGTGTCGATCCGTTAGGTCCGGATAATATACTGGGATTCGCTACAGGAGGCCTTACCGGTACGCCGGCAATTGTAGGAACAAGGTACCAGGTTATGGCAAAGTCACCGATCACCGGAGGCTGGGGAGACGCCAATTCCGGAGGAGACTTCGGTCCTTACCTGAAATTTGCCGGATATGATGCGGTATTTTTCACCGGAATTTCCGAAAAACCGGTATACCTATTCATCGACAACGGCAAAGCAGAACTGCTGGATGCCAGTGATCTCTGGGGTAAAGGTTCCTATGAAATGGAATCCATCATGAAAGAGAAGTATGGCAAAGACACAGAAGTTTCGTGCATCGGACCTTCCGGAGAGAAGATGGCATTGATTTCATGTGTCATTACAAAACGAGGTGCTGCTGCCGGACGTTCCGGTATCGGTGCCGTCATGGGCTCGAAGAAACTGAAAGCAGTCGTAGTAAGAGGTAACATGGAAATACCCATGGCCGATAGAGAGAAAGCCATGGCGATAAGGAGAGATCACGTCGAAGCTACGAAGGGTATGGCCCAGGGAATGCAAAAATACGGAACTTCCGCCATGACAGAACGGTCAGCCCTCAGTGGCGATACTCCGGTCAAGAACTGGGCCGGAGTCGGTGTCGTCGATCTACCGGATGCATCAGGGCTGGCTGGCGACCTGGCTATAGCCAATGTCGATAAGATTGAACCTTGCTGGCATTGTCCCATTGCCTGCCAGTCAATACTCAAAGAAGGTACGGGTGAATACAAATATCCTGCCGGCACACGCCGGGTTGAATATGAAACCCAAGGTTCATTCGGAACACTTTGTCTTAATACCGACGCAGAAGCACTGAATAGAATTAATTACCTCTGTAATGATTATGGACTGGACACAATCTCAGGCGGTGGTGTCGTTGCTTTCGCCATGGAACTATACGAAAAAGGTATTCTTACCAAAGCGGATACTGATGGCATTGATCTTACGTGGGGTAATCCTAAAGGAATCGTCGAACTGACAGAGAAAATGGTCAAGAGAGAAGGAATCGGTGATATCCTGGCCGACGGAGTAAAGGTAGCCGCTGAAAAGATCGGTAAAGGCGCGGAAGAATACGCGGTACATGCCGGTGGACAGGAACTCGGTATGCATGATCCCAAGCTGGCACGTCCGGGAGATACCGGCGCGGCACGATACCAGATGGACGCGACTCCCGGCCGGCACACCCAGGGATTCGGGCCAGGCAGTTTCGGAACCCATATTACGAATTCCCTCGGTATGTGCCTGTTCGGAGGTTTCGGACCTCCAGGAGGGAGAAACTGGACACTCGAGTATTTACAGGCAGTAACCGGTCTGGACTGGACCGCCGAAGAATTAAACAAATGCGGTGAAAGAATCGCCAATATCAGGCACTGCTTCAATCTCCGCGAAGGAATAAATCCGCTGCAAATATACGTTCATCCGAGGATTTATGGTGATCCGCCTCAGACCGAAGGACCTCTTGCTGGGGTCAGGGCTGATATTGAAGCCCAGAATTACTGGTGTCTCGGTGCACTCGATTGGGACAGGGTTACGACCAAACCGAGTAAAGCAAAACTGCTTGAACTCGGACTTGATGATATTGCCGAGGAACTTCATCCACCGCAGCCACCTATGGGACCTCCTCCCGGATAAGTATCAGGAGAGTTAACACCTCTAATACATGGATATTTTCGGCCAGGTAATGTCGGGGAACCTGCATTACCTGGCCGATTTACGTTATAATTAAGGTAAGTATCAAAGATTAACGGTCTGAGGAGCAAATCATTATAATGGCTACGTATACCGTTGAAATGTTCGGTCTCCCGTATTCTATATCAGGAATAAGGGAAATAAAATTCGAACTTAACAATGAAGCGAAGTTGACCGATATTGTCGGTGCATTACGACGTGAAATTCCGGCGCTTGAAGGAGAGGTTATTAAGCCAGGAAGTGATTTCCTGATGGACGGCTTTACTTTTAATATTAATGGTCGTTTCTATGTTGACGACAGAGACCTGATTCTCAAAGAGAATGATCATATTATCCTTCTGACGCTTGCTACGATAGGGTAATCATTGCTGGAGATATAGAAACTAAAAAGGTCAGAGTTAATCCCGACCTTTCTTCTTTCTCAGTTCGGCAGCAATCGTGTTTCTCAGCACCTGGTTGGTTCCTTCGTATATCTGGGTTATTTTGGCATCTCTCATCATTTTTTCTACGGGGTAGTCGCGCATATAACCTGAACCGCCAAAAACCTGCACCGCATCAGTTGTTACTTTCATCGCAACATCCGATGCATGTACTTTCGTCATCGCCGATTCTCCGGAATGTTTCTTTCCTCCTGCATCGACAGCCCTGGCTACCGCATAATTCAAAGCTCTGGCCGCTTCAGTCTGGATAGCCATATCCGCAAGTAAATGCTGGACAGCCTGTATCGAGATGATAGGATGACCGAACTGGATACGTTGTTTCGCGTACTCGGTAGCTGCGTCCAGTGCACCCTGGGCAATTCCAACAGCCTGGGCGCCTATACCGGGACGTGACTCATCGAATATACTGAGCATAATAATAAAACCCTGGCCTTCTTTACCGATCAGGTTTTCTTCAGGAACAAAACAGTCTTCGAAAACGAGTTCTCTGGTAGCGGAAGCCCTGATACCCATCTTGTTCTCTTTTCGACCGAACGTAAATCCTGGAGTGTCTTTTTCGACAAGTATCATACTGGCGCCGCGAGGACCTTTCGTCTTGTCCGTCAATACAAGCACCGAATAGAATTCAGCCTCTCCGCCGTTGCTGACAAACAGCTTGTTTCCATTCAGGAGATAGCCACCGTCAACTTTCTGAGCAGTAGCTTTCAGACCACCCGGGTCACTTCCGGCTGACTCTTCCGTAATACTGAGTGCAGCCAGTTTTTCTCCGCTGGCGATGAAGGGAAGGTATTTCTGTTTCTGTTCATGAGAGCCGTATTTAACCAGCGGAATTGTCCCAAGAGATGATGCAGCGTAACACAGCGCTATACCGGCACAAGCCCGGCTTAATTCTTCTATCACCAGGCAGAGATCGAGACATCCTCCACCCAGCCCTTCATATTCTTCCGGAACAAAAATCCGGAACATATCAGTCTCTGCAAGAGTCTTCATTATATCCCAGGGAAACTGACCGGTTTCGTCTAATTCCGCCCTTATCGGAATGATTTTTTCATCAGCAATAGTTCTTACCAGTTGTTTGATTGTTCTTTGTTCGTCTGTAAGTAAATGGTCCAAAGTTACTCCTCTTCAATTGGTAAATTTTCTTTCACAAATATTATCACAGTATACCTTACCTCGCAAAACCTTCAGTGATAACAACCATAAACACCCGGATATGTGAAATAATCAGTGTATATTATAGTAACATGAAGTTGGCAAATCCTGGTAGAGAAACTTACTTAATGATAAAGAAAAGGGGGATATGCAATCCCCCTTTTTTGTTCGAGCCAGCCCTGTCGCTAAGCCCGATTACCCCCAGGGCTCCGGACACGGGAGGGGTATGGTTGGTATTTAAGCTGAGACGAGCTGCTAAATCCCAGCACC
>JAFGCW010000083.1 GCA_016932435.1 Dehalococcoidales bacterium
AGTGTATCCTTTTTTTGCCATTTTGCCCCCTTTTTCTGTTTTCAAAGTCTAACACAACAACTGGTCACCTTTTCGGGGGGCACTCCAATATTGTTATGACCTAATCTTTTAACTTTTTCGTAGTTAACTTCTTGTTTTTATATCCTATCCTATTTATATTTAATATACCTATGCAATGCTCCGATCGTGAGGTTGAGGTAATTTATATAAATTGCCATGGTTCGTCCCGATTTGATCGGGGCGAATCTCGCAATGACTCGCCTACGCTAAAGCTGCGGCGGACTTTCAGTCGGGGGGCGGATGAATAAACCACGCGGTTACTCTATAATTACCAGTAGTGATGGAAGAGAGTACGCCCGGGAACGCGAAAAAGGTCGTAAGGATTGCCGTACGGAGCCTGGTTGAGCAGAGATACCGGTCAGGCAGCCTGGGTGCCGACTTCGTCAGCACGGAACGGGCGGTGGAGGGAATCGCCGGTCATAAGAAGATACGGAAGAGCCGGCCCGACGGATACCGGACCGAGGTGCCGGTCGTACACCGGCTCGACACGCTGTATTTCATCCTGGAACTCACCGGACGGATCGACGGCGTAGATGAATCGTCGGAGCCGGTCTTTATCGAGGAAGTGAAGACTACCACCCGGGACCCGGACGAGGTAGCTGCCGAGGAAAATCCCGTCCACTGGGGCCAGTTGAAACTCTACGCCTGGTGCTATGCCGTTGAGCATGACCTGGAACAGGTCGCCGGCCAACTCACCTATTACCATATCGACAGCGGTATTTCCCGCGAAGACCGGCAGGTGTTCACGCTGGAGGAACTCGAAGCCTTCTTCCGGCAAATAATCGGCCGCTACCTCGCGTGGGCAAATAAGGTCGAGGAATGGTACCGGCTTCGTGACGAATCGATCCGGAACATGACCTTTCCTTTCCCGGAGTACCGGGCCGGACAGCGGCAGATGGCAGTCGATGTCTATACTGCGTTGAAACAGGGAGAACAGGTCTTGATACAGGCTCCGACCGGCATCGGCAAGACGGTGGCAGCTGTGTTCCCGGCGGTGAAGGCACTGGGCGAAGGGCATGTCGAGAAGTTGTTTTATTTCACCGCCCGCAACACCGGCAAGACGGCTGCCGAGGACGCGCTGGCGCGTTTGCGGCAAAAGGGACTGCGACTCAAGTCGGTCACCATCACTGCCAAGGAAAAGTGCTGCCCGCTGCCGTCTATCTACTGCCAGCCGGAAGCCTGCGAGTTCGCCCAGGGGTACTACGACCGGATAGGCGAGGCGGTCAATGCGGCGTTCGAACTGGATCAACTGACACGGGAAACGGTCGCCGAGATCGCCCGGCAGTACCGGGTCTGCCCCTTCGAGTTCTCGCTTGACCTGTCGCTCTTCGTGGACTGCATTATCTGCGACTATAATTACGCCTTCGATCCTCGGGTGTACCTGAAACGGTTTTTCCAGGACGTGACCGGTGTCTATGCCTTTTTGATCGACGAAGCCCATAACCTGGTCGACCGCACCCGGGAGATGTATTCGGCGGAGCTTTCCAGGCGGGATATCTATACTCTCAGGAAGGCGGTCAAGGACCAGTTGCCGAAGCTGTACCGCCAACTGGGGAAGATCTACCGCTGGCTGGGCGTTGCCCGGAAGCAGTGCCGGGAACACGGCAAGGCGTATGCGGAAAAATCCATGCCCGAGACACTGCTGCCGCTGCTGCAGAAATTCGCCGAGGACGCGAAGAAATGGCTGGCGGGTAACGAGCCTGCCCCATTCCGCAAAGACCTGCTGGACCGGTACTTCGAGGCATACTGGTTCCTGAGCGTCGCCGAGAAGTACGATGAACGCTATGCCACCTGCTATGACGGCAGCGGCGGTGATCTCAGGATCAGGCTTTTCTGCGTCGATCCTTCCGGACAGACGCGGGAGGTCCTCAAACGTGCCCGGTCGGCTGTCTTTTTCTCAGCCACCCTGACGCCGGCGGAATATTTCAAGCGACTGTTCGGCTGCGAGGACTATGCTGAAGCACGCATCTATCCTTCACCGTTTCCACCGGAGAATTTATGCCTGCTGTTAATGCCGACCATATCCACGCTCTACCGCAAGCGCACCGCGACGGTGCCGGCGGTAACGGAGATGATAGCCGAGACCATCAGCCGCAAGCAGGGGAACTACCTGCTGTTTTTCCCGTCGCACCGGTACATGCGGATGGTGCATGAAGCGTTTCTTGAACGGCAGGACAACCTGGATATACTGCTGCAGACTTCGGCCATGACCGATGACCAGCGTGCCGACTTCCTGGCGCAGTTCTCCGGCGAGAACGAGCGTACGCTGGCGGGATTCGCTGTGATGGGCGGCATCTTCGGGGAAGGCATCGACCTGGTGGGCGACCGCCTGACCGGGGCGGTGATAGTGGGGGTGGGGCTTCCGGCGATATGCCTGGAGAGGGAACTGATCCGGGAATATTTCGACCAGTCGGACGAAGCCGGATTCGAGTACGCCTACACCTTTCCGGGATTTACCCGTGTCCTGCAGGCTGCCGGAAGGGTGATACGCACAGAAGAGGATCGGGGCGTGGTGGCATTAATCGATGAACGTTTTGGGGGAATGCGTTACCAGAGGCTGTTCCCGAAGGAGTGGCAGCCGGTGCAAATTACATCTATTAAGCAGTTACATAAGGTGTTGGAGGAGTTTTGGGGAGAGTAGTACGACATTTAAAATCCCCCTTAGTCCCCCTTTACAAAAGGGGGAGATATGGAAAATGACCAGCTGTCATCCTGAGTCCCGATGAAATCGGGGCGAAGGATCTCCTTGAATATCGGAATAATATCAACATATAGCAATACACAGTAGATATTCAACACTGAGACGAGATTCTTCGCTACGCACAAAATGACATACTTTTCGGTTATACCATAATATAAACCCAACCCTCTTCCGTCTCTCTTTTCATGAATTAAGACCATATATTTTTCTTTTCACCTCTCTCCCGGTTACGAGTAAACCCTCTCCCCTAAAAAGGAAAGAGGGTTGCTCGAAAATAGGTCTTTTTGCGGTCGGGGATCACTTATTAACAGTATGGAGCGGTTGCATGAATGGGCAAGGGGTCGGGGGAGGGAAATAAGGATTTAAACCTATTGAATTGTATCGTTAGTGAAATAAGTTTACAATGGCATGGGGCGGTAATTCAACGGGAGAATGGTATACTGTCACTATACATATGAGGGTTCGACTCCCTTCCGCTCCGTCAACAGCTCCATTAACAGGTATTGACATATTTAAACATATATGATAAGTTTTATTTGACAGTATACCAATAAGAAAACTCATTAACATCAGAGAAGAGCGGTAGTCAATCCGCTCTTTCTCTTTTCCACTTTCCACCTGGTTTGATTTACTCCAGAGTGATAGGTGTTTTATCCATACCCAAGGAGTATCCGTGAATTGATTTCCTGGATAGAAAAAGAGCCTATGGTATATTGACATCACATAGAATTAGGAGTAAGGTTTTCGTTGAAAAATAGATATAGAGAAAAGTTGGGAAACCAAGTATACGGCCGGCTTCCTATTGTTTTAGATAAAGGTACTGGTAGGAAGTATGGAAACGATAGAGAAATCGGCATTATTGCCGATTTTTTCTTTATGAGGAGAGTATACAATAAGCAGGAACAGCGGTTTAAGTATTTTTATTTCGTAATTTCTATCTAGAAATATCTGTATTACCTTGTTAAGAAGAACTGTAAAGTGGAGTATAGGAGGAATGATGATAAGAGTAATCATCAAACGCCAGGTAATACAAGAGGAGAAAATCTCCGAATTGCTGCGGGAACTCAGAGCAGCGGCCATGCCGCATCCGGGTTACATGGGCGGCGAAACAATGGTCAGCACCGAAGACAAGCATGTCATTACGGTAATGGGCACCTGGCGCAGTCTTACCGACTGGGAAGAGTGGAGAGATTCCAAAGAACGAATGGAATTAACAAAAAAGATCAGGCCGTTGCTAGCTGAGCCGCCATTAACAGAGACGTATGAATTGAAGCCGGCTGAGGAATTGGATTTCATGGAAGATCCATACGGGTGGTTACTGGTTAGAGAACATACTTCCTTCGACGGCTAGTATTCCTAGCTACTCAACTGTACCAGATAATTTATTACGTATCGGTGGTTGTGTTGGTGGGGTATTTATATCCCAAAATCTCCCTTTCTTCACTTATTATTTACCAACCCCTTTTCAGTTTCTCTTTTTAAGAACTAATGCAATATGATTTTTTACCTTACCCCTGTTACGAATACTTTTGTTGATCTTCACCCCCGGTTTCGAAGCACGCCCCTCTTCTTATAAATAAGACAAGGGGGTGCTTCGAGAATTGGATATTAGCTTAATGAGATGTGCGTTTTATCAACGTACCTGCGGTTGCGAGAAAGACAAGTGGTGGGGGAAGGAATGGGCATGTGATAATTGAGATTGCCATCCACCTCAGGCGGAATGGCGCTGATTCATGCGGTGATGAAGTGGATTCGTCCTGAGCTTGTCGAAGGACGAACGGGAGAAAGCTGAATCTTGTAATGACGGCTCCTCTTTGTCATTACGAGGAATCACGGTGAAAGCGGGATGATGTTTATAGTGCAGGAGACAGACCAGCCTTCAAGACCCGGTTCGGTTTATTCCACCGCAACGGATTCTTTTTTACGTACCGGTGGCTGCATGGGTGGGGTGATGGTCAGGCGGAGGTCGCACCTGAAGCAGCGCCCGGCTTCCTTGCAGGCATTCTCCTTACTAAGGGCATTCTTTACCTCGGCATAACCGGCAAGTCGCTTTTCGATAGAGATAAGATCCGGTTCGATCCTGGTTTTATCGGCGAAATCCTCATCTTTTCCGAGTTCGCTGCCCATATCCTCAGCAGGGGCCGGTTCCTCATCTATCTCGCCGCTACCGCCGAGATATTTGTCAATGGACTGGGCGGCCAGGCGACCGGCGGCGATTGCCGCAATCACGGAAGCAGGTCCGGTTGTCGCATCACCGGCGGCATAGACGCCTTCCATGCTGGTCTTCTGCGTACGGCTGTCTACCTGAAGGGTATTGCTGCGCCCGATCTTGATAGTGAAGCCTTCCGGGACTCGTGGTGACTGGCCGAGAGCTCCGATCACGGCGTCGTAGTATACAGTAAATTCACTGCCTTGAATCGGTTCCGGCCTGCGCCTGCCGCTGGCATCCGGTTCTCCCAGCTGCATGCGGATGCATTCGACATCGAGACCGTCACCGTTTTTTGTGAACTTCGTGGGATTCTGGAGGAAATTAATCTCGATCCCTTCCTGGAGAGCGTCTTCAATTTCTTCCTCGGCTGCCGGCATTTCTGCCCTGGTGCGGCGGTAAATCATGGTTACTTTTTTCGCGCCGGTGCGTAGTGCAACACGGGCACTGTCTACGGCGGAGTTACCTCCACCGAGTACGGCTACTTTTTCTCCGAGCTTTACCTTGTTCCCAAGGTTGACATCCCTGAGGAAGGAAGCGCCGTCCATGACACCCGGGAGGTCTTCGCCTTCAACTCCGAGCCTGGTACCTTCGTGGGCGCCTATAGCCAGCAAGATGGCATCAAATCCCTGTTCCTTCAGTGAATTAATCGATTCTATCTTCGTATTGGTGAGGATTTCTACTCCGGCGTCCTTGATGGACTGTACTTCTCCGGCCAGGATATCCCTGGGAAGACGGTATTCCGGGATTCCGTATCTCATCATCCCTCCCGCTTCCGGAAGTTCCTCATAGACGGTCACACTGTGTCCGGCTTTAGCCAGATAAAAAGCCCCGGTCAGTCCGGCAGGACCGGCTCCGACGACAGCGACCCGTTTGCCGGTGGACTCCTTGATGGCCGATTTCTCTTTCCACTTATCCTCGCCGTGATCAGCGGCAACCCGTTTCAGTTCCTTTATAGAAATGGGATCGTTGACGGTCTCTCGCCGGCAAGCCTGCTCGCAGGGGTGGAAACATACCCTTCCAAGGCTGCCGGGGAAAGGGACCTTTTCACGGATAACGGAAAGGGCTTCCGTATATTTTCCCTGGCGGACGTATTCGACATACCTTGGGACATTCACATGTGCCGGGCAGGCGTCGCTGCAGGGCACGATATATCCTTCACGGTTCGCGTACAGTTTCTCGACATCTCTCTCTATCAGGGCGCCGGTCGGACATACTTCCACGCAGGCGAAACAGAAGCGGCAGCCGGAATCGATCGTCGAACCACCTTTCACGGTGAGTATCCTGGTGGGATTTTCCTCGTCATCGAAGGTATAGACGCCGACACCCCGTACGTCGCGGCAGACGCGGACGCAGCGACCGCAGACGATACACAGGTTATAATCACGCAGGAAGAAAGGATTGTCTGTTTCGACCGGGTATTCTTTCGGCTTGTAGGGGATGTCAGGTTTGATGCCGATGTAATCAACTACTTTCTGGAGTTCACAGTGACCATTCTTAGGGCAGGTAACGCAGTGCTGGCTGACAGCTTCGCTGCGCAGGCATATATCGAAAGGTTTGCACCTGTCCTTACGCCAGCAGTCGAGACAGGCATGGGGGTGTTCGGTCAGTATCTTCTCAAGGGCTTCTTCACGGGCTTCCCGAACCGAGGCTGTTTCTGTGGTTATTATCATGCCGTCGCGAACTTCCGTTTTACAGGCCTGGACATCGCCTTCTTCATCCACTTCCACCACGCACAGACCGCAGTACCCGCCCGGTACAAGGTCGGGATGAGCGCAAAGGGCCGGGATATATATCCCGGCTTCCTGGGCTACTCTTAAAACGGTAGTACCTTCCGTAGTCCGGATTTCTTTACCATCGATCGTTACTGTGATTCCATTCATCGGCTGTTCTCACTTCCTTTCCACCCCGGATGGATTATCCGGGAGGTTGAAAATTCGAGTCCTTATATAATATACACATCTTAAGCTTTAGAATCAATGTATTCTTCTTTGACTTTATTTTATCCCGACCTAGTGCTGTCTCTCTATACAAAAAAAATAGGTTCCCGCCTTCGCGGGAATGACAGTGGGGGTTCGGTAATGAAATTGATTTTAACTGGAACAGAGGAGGTGTTGAAATAAAAAAATAAAATTAAGGAGGCGGTATTGCAGACACCTTACCGCCTCCTCTTGCAGAGGGTGGTGTGACGCCTGTACAGCGTCAGCTAAGGAAATATTATATTGCCCAGGATTTTATCCGACAGGTTGAAGTTCTTCGTGGGCAGCGGGTTTAGTGAACACCAGGGGAACGAAGTCACTGAGAAGACTCTTGGCTATCGTCATCCGCTGCATCTCGTCGGTGCCTTCATAAATGCTGCAGATACGCGCATCCCGGAAATACCTTTCAACAGGAGAATCCTTCACATAGCCGTAACCTCCCAATATCTGGATTGCCCTGTCACAGACGAACAGCGCTACCTCGGGCGCCATGAGTTTAGCCATGCAGGATTCCCGGGTGAACGGCAGTCCGGCTTCTTCCAGGAAAGCAGCGTGGTATACCATCAAACGGGCAGCTTCGATACGTGTAGCCATATCAGACAGCATCCACTGGATAGCCTGGTGTTGACTGAGAGCTTTTCCGAATTGCTGTCGTTCCTGTGCATACTCGATAGCTTTGTCAAATGCACCCTGGGCAATACCTACCGCTTGAGCGGCAACACTGATACGGCTCGTATCGATCGCAGTGATGGCTATTTTAAACCCGTCACCTTCGTCGGCCAGGCGATTTTCTTCCGGAACAAAGCAGTCTTCGAATACCAGCTCTGCCGTAGATGATCCGCGAATACCCAGCTTGTGTTCCAGTTTGCCGACACTGTATCCGGGTGTGCCTTTCTCGACTATAAAGGCGGTAATACCTCTTTGTTTAAGGGATTTATCAACGGTAGCGAAGACCACGGCGATATCCGCTTCTTTGCCGTTGGTGATGAATATTTTATTACCATTCAGGACATACCCTCCGGTTACCCGTGTGGCGGTAGTCTGAATATTAGTCGCATCACTGCCGGCACCGGCCTCGGTAAGGGCGAAACAGGCAATCTTGTCACCACGGGCTACAGGAGTCAGGAAACGCTGTTTCTGGTCTTCGTTACCGAAGAAGTAGATAGGTTTTGCTGCCAGGCCGGCGGTCACAAAATATATAGCGGCCGTGGAAGCACAGACTCTTGCCAGCTCCTCGACGGCTATTGCGAACTCAACGGAACCGGCTCCGGCACCACCATATTCTTCAGGAAACGGTATGCCCATCAGTCCCAGTTCCGCCAGTTTTTTTATACCGGCTTCAGGAAATACCGCTTCTTCATCTACTCTGGCAGCTTCAGGCTCGATATCACTTAACGCGATATCCCTGACCATCGTCCTCAGCATTTTCTGATCTTCAGTAAGTGTAAAATCCATCTCCCATACCTCCTTCTATCTTACAAAGCTGCTGCGTAAACAGGATTATCAACAACTTCAGTATTTAATTCCAGTTTCAAGGTATTCACGCCACCTTCCGTCGATACCTTTTCGAATCCCGCCTTTTTAAAAACTCGAATCATAATGTCATTACCGGCAAGAACTTCAGCCAGGAAATCATGGAGTCCCTGCTGTTTACCGAGGCCGCACAGGTAGTCCAGCAAAGAAGTACCGATACCCTGATTCTGAAAGTCATCTTTCACGGCAAATGCTACCTCGGCATTTCGCTCTTCTCCGGTTATATACCAGGAGCCGATGCCTGCTATTTCCTCTCTGGAGCCATGTTGAATTACGGCCAGTATTTCAAGTTCTTTGGTGTAATCTATCACAGCGATTTCCTGCAGGCGCTGGTGGGGCATTTGCAGGTTCCTCGAGGCGAAACGCATGTACATGCTTTCCGGTGAAAACTGGTAGAAGAAATCTTTAAGTAATCCTTCATCACTTATTTTCACCGGCCGGAATAGCAATTTTAAGCCGTTCCGGGTTGTACAATACGTTTCCAGTTCGGCAGGATATTCCCCGTTTTTTCCGCTTATAATCTTCTGATCTCCGTAGATCAGGCTGTATCGTTTCGCTTCTTCTATCAGCCATGGGCGAAACTTAGGATGAGCAATCGCAATAAGCGCCATAGCGCGTTCACGGATATTCTTTCCGTGAAGATAGGCTGTTCCGTACTCAGTGACGACATAATGTACATCACCGCGGTTGAGGGTAACTCCGGTACCTTCCTTGAGAAGGGGAACTATCCGGGATATTTTCCCGTCTTGTGCGGTTGAGTGTATGACCAGGATCGTTTTACCACCCGGTGACAGGACGGCTCCTCTCATGAAATCTGCCTGGCCGCCGATACCGCTGTAAAACATCGTACCGATCGATTCAGCCGTAGCCTGACCGGTAAGGTCTATCTCAAGAGCGCTGTTTATCGCTGTCATATTTTTGTGCTGCGCAATAACCAGCGGACTATTGGTATAGTCGATTGCCTTCAGTTCTACTGCCGGATTATCGTGAATAAACTCATAGGTGCTTTTCCTGCCCATGCAGAACGAAGCTATCGTTTTACCCCGGTTTACGGTTTTTTCAGAATTATCGACCACTCCCCGCTGCATCAGGTCAACAATACCGTCCGAAAGTAACTCGGTGTGAACTCCAAGGTGTGTTTTACAGACCAGGAAAGGCAGGATTGCATTAGGTAATTTCCCGTAACCTGCCTGTATTACATCACCGTCACAGACGATTTCTGCTGCAAGTTTACCGATTTTCCGGATATCCTCATAATCATATTCATTTTCGTATTCAAGGATCGGTTCATCGTATGGCACAAGATAGTCGACGTTGCTGATATGAACGAATCCGTCACCGTGAACTCGCGGCATATGATGATTAACCTGAGCAATTACCACTCCGGCATTATCGATAGCAGATTTAACGATATCAACGCTGACTCCCAGGCTCATATTACCGTGTTTGTCCGGAGGTGATGTCTGTATCAATGCCATATCGATAGGAAGCTGACCTTCGGCAAGGATCTTCGGTACCTCCGATAGAAATATCGGGGTATAGTCAGCCAGCCCGTGATTTACGCCCTGTCTGAGGTTGCCACCGATAAAGAAGGCGTTGCAGCGAAAGTTCGCCTGAAACCGGTAGTCGGTATAAGGTGCAACCCCCAGCGCTACCACGTGGATAAGTTCGGCATCGAAAAAGGCTTTAGGATGTGATTCCACGTATTTTATCAAGGCCCGAGTAAGGTACTGGGGTTCACCGCATCCCGTCCCTATAAATATCCTGGCTCCGGGACGGATGAACTTGAACACAACATCGGTACTGACTATTTTCTCAGGATATAACTCCGAAATTATCGGACTATTGTTCTCAGTATCTTTTAAGTAAATTTGCTCTATCATACTTATCTTCCACCCGTTTCACTCTGCGAATAATCAGACTTCTATACAATTCCTGCAAGTTTTCTTTCCCGTTGTTTCAGTATATTTTTCTGGATTTTTCCGGTTGCAGTCCTGGGTATATCACCGATTTCAACCACGCGTGGAGTCTTAAAACCTGCCAGGCGGTTCCGGCACCAGTGTATTACCTCTTCTTCAGTCAGGCTGGCGCCTTCTTTCGGCTTTATTATCGCTTTCACTACTTCGCCCCATTTCTGGTCGGGTTTACCGATTATTGCCACGTCCTGGACGGCCGGGTGTTCTGCGATTACCGCTTCAACTTCGACACTTGAAACTTTTTCGCCGCCGGTGACCACGATATCTTTTATGCGATCGACAATCCGTATATATCCATCCGGGTCGACAACCGCCGAGTCACCACTATGAAACCAGCCATGAGCGAAAGCTTCATCAGTTTTAGCTTCATCGCGGAAATATCCCTGCATTACGTTGTTCCCTCGCATAACGATTTCTCCGCTGGTACGTCCGTCCCATGGCACTTCCTGCATATTCTCATCTACTACCTTGACAATGGTCCCGGTTGCATAAGCGACGCCCTGCCGCAACCGCAACCTTATCTTTTCCTCTTCAGTGGCATCGGCCCACTCTTCATCATTCCATTCACATATCGTATGAGGGCCGTAGACCTCCGTAAGGCCGTAGACCTGGTGCAGGTCTAGACCGAGTTCCCACCCGTCGTGGAAGTTTTGTGCTGAAGGAGGAGCTCCTGCGATAAAACCACGGACCGTATGGGGGAATTTCAGGTTGTTTTCTTTCATATACCCGGTTATCATCGAGCAGGCGGTCGGTGCGCCACACATATGGGTCACGTTCTCCTGTATCATCAGGTCGTAGATCTGGTCAGCCCGAACGGCGTCAAGGCACACATGCCTGGCGCCGACTGCCGTTACCGCCCAGACGAATGACCAGCCCTGTGAGTGGAACATCGGGAGAATCCATAGGTAGGATGATTCCGGTGTCATCCGGGCTTCTATTATCTCGCCAAGCGAGTTGATATATGAACCGCGGTGGGTGTGGACGCATCCCTTGGGTAAACCTGTAGTACCGCTGGTATAGCAGATGCTGAGAATTTCATTTTCATCATCTACAGGTATTTCCAGAGGTTCGGGTGAAGCCCCCTTAAGTAAATCTTCGTAAGGGATACCCAGGGTAGGACCGTCCGGTTTGTCAAAACTTTTTATCTCGGATATCAAATCAACTGTCATCAATTCGTCTCTGACTTTCCTGACGGTATCGGAATACAGGTGCTCTACGATCAGCGCCCTTGTACCCGAATGATTGAGGATGTACTTTATCTCATCCGCTTGAAGCCGGTAGTTCAAGGGGACGCAGATACAACCGGCCATTGCGATTCCGTAATAAGCTTCAAGATTGGCATTGTTGTTTCGTGACAGTATAGCGACACGATCGCCTTTCTTCATTCCAAACCTGTTCAGTCTGTTAGCCAGCCGGTAAACCCGTTCAGAGAACTCTTTCCAGGTATAGGTCTTGTCTCTGTAAACGACGGCTGTCTTGTTTGGAAAGACCTGTTCACACCTTTTTAAAAAGCTTAAAGGTGTCAGTGGGTTGTAACACACTGAATCTAGACCGGTAATTTCTTCCAGTGTCTGACCTGTTTTCATTTTTCCCTCTGCTTTCCGGCGGTACTTTTCCTTGTCCACCTCTGTGTTTGTAGATTTAGTTTTCGATCGACTGAAGCTGTCTGCAACCTGTAAGTCTTTCTATATTTATTATCCCATCGATCAGGACGACAGGAATCGGTGTTCTCAATGATTTTGGAAAGTAAAAAAGCTGACCCGGTGGTCAGCTTTTTTACTGATTGATCAACCGTAAATCCACTCAGATTACAATTCTATGATTCCTTTATTTACCGCCTTGATTACGGCTTCAGTCCTGTTATTTGCCTCCATTTTCTGAAAGATACTCTGTATATGCGTTCTGACGGTACTCTCACTTAAAGAGAGAGTGACCGCAATTCCTTTATTTGAAGCTCCTCGTGACATCAGCTTCAGTACTTCTATCTCCCGATCCGATAAAGCGTCAGGAGGAGTAACCTGCCTGGACATCTCGGCAAAACGTTTCAACACCCTGCTGGCAATAGCCGGCTCGATAACCGACTTGTCTTGAAAAACATCCCTGATAGCCCTGAACAGGTCGTCGTGCAGGGCATCTTTAAGCAGATATGCCTGAGCACCAGCCTCGATTGCCTGGAACACATATTCCTCGGTATCATATGTCGTCAACACGATAAATTTTACGTCCTTGTCCTTCAGCCTTATCTGTTTCATTGCCGATGCGCCATCCAGTACCGGCATTCGCAGGTCCATGAGTATGACATCCGGTTTCAATTCGAGAGCTTTCTCCACCGCTTCGACGCCATCGGCAGCTTCCCCAACTACTTCAATATCCGGCTGCCGGGCAATTATCGCGGAGATACCTTCACGAACTACGAGGTGATCGTCGGCTACAAGTACCCTGATTTTATCCATGACACTATTCCTTCTCAGTTGGTATCTTTACTGTGATGGTAGTTCCCTGACCGGGTTTACTTTTAATATCGAGTTTACCTCCCATCAGTCTGACTCGCTCGCGCATACCGATGAGACCGAACGTATCCTGCTTTTTCCGTCTCGTGTTAAACCCGATACCATTATCATGTATCGCGAGTATGATGTCCCCTGTATTAAAACTCAGGGAGACACTTATCTCAGTAGCGCTGGCGTGCCGCCTGGTATTGGTAACCGCTTCCTGGAAGATACGCAATAAGGGTTCCTGGACATCGGCAGGCAACTCTGTCTCTGTGCCTTTCACGTCTATCGTTACAGGAATCCCGCTGATTTCGGTTGATTTTTCAGCTTCCTTTTGCACAGTATCGGTAAAGAGCACACGTTCCTTTACCGGTGGTCTTAATGATGATACCGAACGCCTGGCTTCATTCAAACTGTCCTTTGCCAGTATTTTGGCTTTATTGATTCGTTCGGCCACTTCTGCCTGGTCTGTTTTAACGGACTGCTCTGCCAGATCGAGTTGAAGTATTATTCCGATAAATCCCTGTGCAAGAATATCGTGTATTTCCCTGGCCAGCCGGTTGCGTTCTTCAACCTTGGCAATTTCCTGTATGTCCTGGTACAGGCGGGAGTTTTCGATAACAATAGCGACAAAATCCGCCAGTGTGCTGGCGGTAAAGACATCCAGGTCATCAAATGCATCTATCTCCGAACTTTTAATATCAAGAACGCCCATACTATCATTGGACAGACGGACAGGGACAGCCAGTTCAGACCTGGTATCAGGGGTATCTTCCGAGGGCAAATATTCGGCTTCAACAGAGACATCGTTTATGAGTAAAGGTTCGCCATTATCCACCACTCTCCAGATTAATTTATCCAATGTTTCTTTCGTCAATACCATTCCCGAGTCCTTCCGGGGACCTGACATTGCTTTCAGAAGCAGCTGTCCCGATACCTCGTTTATCAGATAGATACTGACACAATAATAACCAAAAGTTTCGCGGAACAAATGCACGACAAATGGGAGCAGGTCGTCAAGATTCATCAGCGAAATGATACGCTGGCTTACTTTATTGATGGCTCTAAGCTGGTCACTGCGTTGTTTTTCAGCCCTGGTCCTCTCTTCAACACGCTGCTCCAGTGTGGTGTGAGTTTCCTGGAGGGCTGCTGCCATTGTATTAAATTGTTTTGCCAGTTCCTCGATCTCATCTCCCGTTTTCACATTGACCCGGTGATCCAGTTTGCCTTCACTTAACTGCCGGGCGCCTTCGGAAAGAGTCAGGATCGGTCGACTCAAATGCTTTGCCAGATACCAGGCTACAAGTCCGGCGATAATAATCAGGATACCGATCGCCAGGATCAGGGCTTTCAGCATTATATCTTTCTGGGTGGTTATGGTGCTGCCTGCCCTGGCGGCAGCTTCGTTGATCTTGTCACTTATTTCACTGGCTGGAGTTGAGAACTCATCGATATATGTTGTCGCAGCCAGCATATACCGTGTCTCTTCGACAGGAGTTACATACATGTACTTTTCGCGGATAAGACCATCCTGGTCTTCCCAGTCATAATATCCCTTTGATGACGCACCGCTTAATCCAGCTTCGAATATTTCCCAGAAAGCCGGAAAGGTTTTTGCCCATTCCGCCAGATCGACTCCTATAAGTTCCGGATTGACATGATAGACCATGACAGCATCATATCGATCGTATATTAAGGTGTAACCGGTCTTACCAACCGGTTGCACGGCAATCTGTGCGAGTGATGATCTATCCTCGGCGGATAATACCCTGTGTGCATCGAGAAATATCTGCACCTGACGGGCGACATCGACCGCTTTCTGCTGTATGGCTTCTTCGCCTAAAGAGGTAAGTGCTGCTGTGCTGTCCTCAACAGCAATCTGTCCAAGCTCCAGGCTGCTTTCCCGGGCTTTTTCAGAGGTAGTATTAATTACCTGGACAGCAATGATAGCTAATGCCAGCATAGAGATGAAGGTAAGACTCAGTAATACTGAAAGCAGTCTTGCCGTTATCGGCATCTTCAACCCTATATTCATTTTCATATCTAAAATGCCAGATTTTTATGCATATACTTCTATGATTTCGCATTGTATATACGTCTCAATACTAGCACCTTAGAATCCAGTCTTCAAGAAAATTACTCTCCTTTGCATATATAGTTTACATAAATATACCACTTTATTTTTTATTGACCGGTTGTTCGGATATAATAGTAATCACAATCATTGAACAGAGCAGGAGAAGATAAATGATTAGAGAGCTGATACTGAAAAACAGGACTTTCAGGAGATTTTACCAGGATGTTCCGGTGGAACGGAAAACACTCGAAGAACTGGTCGATTTAGCGAGGTGTTCGGCTTCCGCGGCGAACAACCAGCCCTTGAAGTATATCCTGGTCAACGAGGCGGAAAAGAACGCCCGGATGTTTCCGCAGCTTGGCTTTGCGGGAAGACTCACCGACTGGCCGGGTCCGGTAGAAGGGGAGAGACCGGCGGCGTACATCATCATCCTGCTGGATACGGAGATAAGCAAGAATCCCTGGTGCGACCACGGCATAGCCGCGCAGAGCATTTTACTCGGAGCCCGCGAAATGGGACTGGGCGGATGCATGCACGGCGGAGTAAAGAAGGATGCTGTAATGGAAATTTTCGAAATTCCTCCACGTTACGAGATTCAACTGGTAATCTCGCTCGGAAAACCGAAGGAGGAAGTGGTACTGGAGGATACTGAGCCCGGAGGGGATATTGCTTACTACCGGGATGCAAATGATGTCCACCATGTGCCCAAGCGGTCGCTTGGTGAGATTATTATAGGGTAATCAGGTATTTTCTGGATTCCGGCTTCCGCCGGAATGGATATAAAGATTGCCATCAGCTTTAGACGGATTGACGGCGAAACCCGCAATGACACAGAACTTTGTTTCCGGAGTTATAGTGCAACGAGTTTCAGGCGATATGACTTATCGTCGCCCCTCTTTTCTTTACGTTTTCCGTGACTTCCGTTAGGTCGATTGCGTCCTTCCTGAGATTTGCCCCCTGCACTTCAAGCGTTTTCCTTAAGGTTGGTATATCCACCTTTGCTGGAGAGACGCCCTGTTTCAGGGCGAGTGCTGCTGCGGTGCCGGCGGCCTGTCCCCAGTGCATGCAGGGCACCATACCGCGGCAGGGGCCGGGTTCGTGCGCCATGTAGGTCATTGAAATCGTCTGTCCGGCGACAAGGAGCCTGTCTACATTCTTCGGCAGCAGGCACCGGTAAGGTACTCCGAATATTGTCTGGAAGTAGGCATTTCCCTTTACCTGACTGCTGTATTTTTCATCGCCCTGGCTGCCGTCCGACGGGTGCATGATCCAGCCTTCATCATCGGTTACGGGCACATCCGGCCAGGTGATCGTTATCAGCGCTATATCGTCATCCGATGTCTTTCCTGCGTAGACATCATCACGTGTCAGCACGTACTCGCCGATAATACGCCTGGAATCCTGCAGGCCGATACTGTGGGCTATGTCCAGCAGAAAACTCGATTCGAATCCGGGAACAGTCTTGAGGAATTTCATGAATGTCCGTATTCTTTTTCTCCCTTCGAGTTCAGCCTTGCATACGTCGTCTGCGTCCCAGGAGAATCGCTTGAATACGTGGACGATATCGAAAAAGCATATACCGCGTTTCACCGCTTCAGGATTGACGCCGCAGATGCTGAATCCTTCACGGCCCCAGCCGGTCTGCCAGTCGGCTGGTAAGAGACCTGTTTCCTTTGCCTTTTTCACGAACGACATCCATCCTCCCATGCCCTGGATGGAGGCCATGTTTTTACCGTCGAACTCACCCGGCGGGACTCCCGAACCGGGATTGAAGTCGTCGGGATGTTCCCTGGCGTAAGCGGCAATCTTTTTATAATCGACCCCGCCGATCCGGAACAGCATTACCATAGCCATCAGGTAGCCGCTTTTCGGAAGCGGGGCTATCGGAACTCCTGCCCTGGCGGCGATATCTGCGTCACCGGTGGCGTCTATCACTGCATCGGCAAGTATCGCCTGCCTGCCCGACTTATTCTCGATAGTCACTCCCTTGATAGAACCTTCCTCGAGTATTGCGTCGGTAACCAGCGTATTGGTGAGTATATCTATGCCGCATTCTTCTATCATGTCGAACGCGACGTTTTTCCACTCTTCAGGGTCGATTGAAATATGGTAATTGAGAGGGGCGATCCCGGTCTCCGGTGTCTGGGTCTTATACCTGTCGAGGAGTTTCGCCGCACCTATCGCATCGAGTCTTTCGGCGAATTCCTTGGAAAAGCCTGTCAGGATATCGGTACCTCCACCGAACCAGACCTGGTATGATGCGGTCGACTGACCTCCAAGGAATGGATTACGCTCGACGAGGAGTACCTTCGCGCCATTCCTGGCGGCGGAAACCGCAGCAGCCAGGCCAGCCGAACCGCTGCCGGCCACGAGAACTTCTGTCTTTCTATAGATCGGTATTTTCCTAGCGTCTTCCTTAATATATTCGGTATTACTCTGTGACATGGCAAACCTCCTGGGGTAACTAATGTGTATACAGCAGTGTAAACAGGTGTAAAAGGCTTGTTAACGGAGTACCAGTCGGTACTGCTTATTACAGTCACGTCGTTATACTATTGATTTTATTGACAAGCTTTACCTATAAGACTATACTTTGTGTTCACGAGACTAAGTACGAATAATCCTTTACCGTCCTGAATACCTCTTCAACCTGAGGTGGGAATGATGAGAAAAATGGCACCGTACACCGGTTACCTGCCGGTTGCAGGCGCCTTTTTTTGATATAAGGATAAGCGAGCGGCAGACCAAGGGATATATCACGGGTACCGGACTTCAAAACAGGGAATTCTATGCAGGTGAACACAAAATACAAGGAGGGATGGTATGTACAAGAGAACGATCTGGATCCTGGTAAGTTTGCTTATGGCAGTAACTCTCATTATCGCATCATGCGATACTAAAACGGAAGAAAAATCGGTAGAAGAAGATGATGAGGGGAAGGTAGTGATAACGGAGACAGAAGTTCACCTGGATGGAGAAAAAGTTGAAGAAGAAGGAGTAACGGTACCGACCGACGAGCCGCAGTATGGTGGAACCCTTACTGTTCCGCTTACCGGTGATATCCTTTACTTTACCAGCCTTGGTTATCCCATGGAGGGCTGGACCTTCCATATCACCAATCAGATGTTACTGGACGGTGACTGGTCGAGAGGTCCTGCCGGTACCGGCGAGTTCACCTGGTATAAAGGCTCGTACGGTGACTGGAACAGCGTAACAGGAAGACTTGCCGAGAGCTGGGATATACCGGAGGTCGGCACCATAATCTTCAATATTCGCCATGGAGTACACTTCTATATGGACCCGGATAACGAAGCGAGCGTTTTCGTAGGCGGTCGCGAATTTACCGGTGAAGATGTATCCGTATGTCTGAACCTGCTGAAGGATGTTCCCGGTTCCGCTCCGTTCTTTTCTCCTTTCAGGGAAGCTCAGATCACCGCTCTGGACAAATGGACCGTGGAAGTGAAACTTCCTCCGGCACTTTTTGACGAAGTCAGAACTACGATGATGTACTGCCCGTTATTTGCGCCCGAACTGGCAGAATCTGAATATAATATGGCCGACTGGGAAAATAATGTCGGCACCGGGGCTTTCATACTAAAAGATTATACCCCCTCGTCCTCAGCGTATCTGGTTAAGAATCCCGATTACTGGGAGACAGACCCCTGTGGACCGGGCGAGGGTAACCAGTTACCTTACATTGACGCAATCAGGATGATGATAATTTCGGATCAATCCACGCGCACGGCAGGCTTCCGGACCGGAAAAATAGACATCTATCACGGTATGAACAGGGAAGATATTGAGATTGTCTGGAATAGCAATCCGGAAGTAAGCTATGTGTCTGTCGAAAACAGTGCATTTAACTGTATTGGAATGAGGCAGGATAAAGAGGAACTCCCGTACAGCGATATCAGGGTACGCCATGCCATGATGCTGGCGACCGATTTCGAAACAATACGCGATACTTTGG
The DNA here is from genome assembly GCA_016932435.1 of Dehalococcoidales bacterium. The sequence continues at coordinate 18,995 of JAFGCW010000083.1, forward strand.
GGCATGGAGAAGGCCAGATACTGACCTGGCCGATACTCTATGAACCTGAAACCGCACCTGCTTACATGGGATTCGATGATCCGGAGATGCCCGAAGCGGTCAAAGAACTCTATGTCTATAATCCCGAGAAAGCGAAGACACTCCTGGCTGATGCAGGATATCCTAGTGGTTTCCCTGCCAGGATGGCCATCAGTAATATAGCCGCAGATATAGACTATGCTTCCATACTGGTAGACCAGTGGTCTAAAGTCGGTATCGATGTGACACTGGAGACGATGGAAGGCGGTGCTTACACAGCCTTGAGAAACAACCGTGAATACGATGAGCTGATATACGGCGCTGGTATGCCCCAGGCTAATATGTTCATCGGTTCGGCTTTCAACGGAGAGACTAGAGCAGGAAACCTGAGCCATGTTGACGACCCGATTGTTCAGCAGGCTATTCTTGACTGGAATCCTTATACCATCTCGGAGCCGCTGAAGGCAATGGAGATATGGCATGACTTGATGCCTTACGTGCTGGAACAGGCATGGACCATCCCCGGCGTAGTTTGGCCGACATATAACTGCTGGTGGCCCTGGATGGGAAACTTCAGTGGTGAAAACACACTCGGACGTACTCTGAGAGCTTACACAAAATATATCTGGATTGACGAGAGTTTGAAAGAGTCCATGGGTTATTAAGTAATATAATCTGGTAATAATTAAATCAGAAAGGAGGCTGGAGAGCGGGGCGATCCAGCCTCCTTTTTAAAACAGGTATTAAAGTAATCTGTCGCTAATGTTTTTCTGCCTGGAAAATACTATATGGATAAATCGAAGATTACTGAATTAATCCTGCATAACCAGAATGAAATTCTGAGTCAGAGATAAATACATGAGGAAAGGTAGTGTAGCTATGATGGCGAACAATCAGGAAGAATCATTTGTTAAAGGGATGAGCCTGATGGGCTTCGGTAGAGATGGTAATCCTTCCGTAGTCGATGTCAAGGACGGCAAGCTCCTCAGGATCAGACCGCTGCATTACGACTGGCAATACGACATGAAAGACCTCAATCCATGGAAAATGGAAGTACGGGGACATGTCCTGGAGCCTGCTACCAAGACGTTGCTGCCGCCTTTCGCGTTCGGGTATAAAAAGCGAGTCTATTCACCGAACAGGATACTGTATCCGTTGAAGAGAGTCGACTGGGACCCGAACGGCGAAAGACATCCGGAGAATCGCGGCAGCAGCCGCTTTGTCAGGATATCCTGGGAAGAAGCGGTCGATCTTGTAGCCAGCGAACTCTTGAGAGTAAAAGAAACGTACGGACCGGAAGCGGTACTCTCCCAGTCTGACGGACATGGTGAGGGGAAGGGAATACATTCCTGTCACGGCAGTTTCAACAAGCTGCTGCAACTGCTTGGCGGTTTCACTTTACAGATTCGAAATACCGACAGCTGGGAAGGATGGGCCTGGGGCGCCAAGCACGCCTGGGGCATGGAACCTGTCGGCGAGATGCTTCCGGCAGCCAACCTGATGCCAGATATAGCCGAGAATACCCAGATGCTGCTGTTCTGGGGATGCGATCCGGAAACAACGCCGTGGGGATTCAACGGGCAGATGGCAAGTAAGGTCTGCTACTGGTTTTCCGAACTCGGAATAAAATGCGTATATATCTGCCCTGATCTCAACTACGGGGCGGCTGTTCATGCGGACAAGTGGATCCCAATTAAGCCGGGTACGGATGCCGCTCTGCAACTGGCTATAGCCTATATCTGGATAACCGAAGGTACCTATGATAAGGACTACGTCGCGACTCATACCTACGGTTTTGATAAGTTCGAAGAATATGTGACCGGGAAAGAGGACGGAATTGCCAAGACGGCAGACTGGGCGGCGGATATTACCGGAATCCCGGCATTTACTATAAAAGCCCTGGCACGGGAATGGGCTTCAAAAACAACTTCGATTGCCCACGGCAATGGCGGTCCGACCGTAAGAGGTCCATACTCGACGGAACCTGCCAGGCTGGAAGTCCTCCTGCTGGCAATGCAGGGACTTGGCAAACCGGGACGCCACCAGGTAAAAATGCTCGAGTGGGGTATTTTCGGACAGGGTCCGATGCCGAAAGGCATAGTGACTCCCCAGGCGTTTGAATTAGCTCCGGGGCACGAAAGTATCGGTGACGAGAAGGCACCTTTCATTCAGGTTGGAGGTATGCCCAGAATGCAGCGACCTCCTGAACCTCCGCCGGATGCTCCACCGCCCATGCCGAGAGGAATGACGGCGAAGCAGATTATCCCGAAAGATATGCTTCATGACGCTATTTTGAATCCGCCGATAACCTGGTGGGGCAACGGCAGATTCATGTCACCGGCAGAGGATCACTTCATACAGTACAAATACCCTAAGGACGGTTGTTCAGAAGTACACATGATATGGGCAGACACGGTTTGCTGGATAACCTGCTGGAATGACAGCAATACCTATATAAATGCACTCAGAAATCCGAAAATCGAATGTATCATATCCCAGAATCCCTGGATGGAAAACGACTGCCTGTTCGGAGATATAATTTTACCAAGCAGCACCAAAATCGAAGAAAAAGATATAACCGGAGACGGTGAAAGCGGGCAATTCAATGCGATTATGTCCGGCGGACAATGTATCGAACCACTCGGAGAATCCAAGAGCACCTATGAAATTGCCTGTATGGTCGCAGAGAAACTAGGGCTGTTGGAACAGTATACCGATGGAAAGACCGTCGAGGACCTTCTCAAGGCTAATTTCGAGAAATCAGGCATACAGAATATGATATCCTACGAGGAATTCGAAGAGAAGAAGTATTTCGTAATTCCTACCGCACCGGACTGGAAAGAAGGGCCAGCCGGAATGCTGGAGTTTTACAAGGATCCTGATAATAATCCCGTAACAACACCTTCAGGTAAGATAGAGTTCTTATCTCAGAATCTGGAAAAATACTTTCCGGACGATGAAGAAAGACCACCGGTTCCTCACTGGGTTGAAAAAGGCGAGTACCATGATGAGCGCGTATCGAGTGAAAGAGCTAAAACCTATCCGCTTCTCATGATGTCCAATCATCCCAGGTGGCGTGTCCACGCGCAATGCGACGAGATTACCTGGACCAGGGAAGCACCGACCTGCAAGGTGAAGGGGCCGGATGGGTATAATTACGAGCCGTTATGGATAAATCCCGGTGATGCTTCCTCTCGGGGCGTGGAGAACGGCGATGTGGTCAGGGTCTATAACGAGAGAGGTGTCGTACTTGGGGGTGCTTACGTGACCGAGAGGATAATGCCCGGAGTTGTCTACATGGACCACGGGGCACGGTATGATCCGATTGCCCCAGGGGAAATCGACCGTGGAGGCGCGATAAATACCATCACGCCGCACAACATCACATCGAAGAACGCTACGGGAATGGTAGTCAGCAGTTTCCTGGTCGAAGTGGCAAAAGAAGATATGGATGAATTAAGGAAAAAATACCCCGAAGCATTCGGGAGAAAATACGATCCGGCTGCCGGTCTCGAGTTTACCGCCTGGGTTGAAAAGGAGGACGGCAGATGAAGGTTTTTGTCATAGATATTGCCAGGTGCAACGGTTGTTACTGCTGCCAGATAGCCTGCAAAGATGAACATGCCGGTAATGACTGGGCTCCTTATGCCGGACCTCAGCCCGAAGCCGGACAGTTCTGGCTGAAGCTTAATGAGTTTATCAAAGGGACAGTGCCGAAGGTGAAGATTCACTATCAGCCTGTACTCTGCGCTCATTGCGATGATGCCCCGTGTATGAAGGTATGCGCCGTTGAAGGAGCCATATACAAGCGGGAAGACGGCCTGGTGATTATCGATCCGGCGAAATGCTCCGGCTGCGGAGACTGTATCGATGCCTGTCCTTATCAAGCGATTTTCTTGAATACAGAACTGAATATAGCCCAGAAATGCTCAGGCTGCGCACATCTGCTTGATAATGGCTGGGAGGTTCCGCGATGTGTGGATGCCTGTCCTACGGAGTGTTTCAAATTCGGTGAAGAATCCGAAATGGAGTATTTAATCAAGAACGCCGAGACGGTATCTGAAACAGGTCCACGACTTTACTATCTTAATATGCCGAAGAAGTTTATCACGGGAACGGTCTATGATCCGGAAGCGAGTGAAGTAGCAGCCGGAGTTACCTGCACTCTTGTCGATGATAAAAATGACGAAAAACTGACAGCAGTCACGGATGCGTTCGGCGATTTCTGGTTCGAAGATTTGCCGGAAAGCAGTTTTACTCTCGAGTTACGAAAAGACGGTAAGTCTGTCAACGTTCCTTCGATAAATACGGAGAAAGACGTGAACCTTGGGGAGATAGCGCTGTAATTTTGTAACGGATACAGGATTATTCTGAACACTCCTGATTATATTTGATGTATATGGTTCATGTGTCTTATCCATGTTACATGGTAAATGTATTAATTTACATAACGTAAAACAAGCTGAGCAAACAGTCAACTGGGACTTGTCTTTACCTTCCTGACAAGGTAAAGTAGATACGCTAAAATAGAGATAGATAAACCTTCATCCCGGTGCTAATATATGGTGTGGTTTGACAAGGGGGGTGTAGATTATGGACATGTTCGAGCGTCAGATAGAAGAACGGAAAGGGCAGCAGGCACCGCTTGCTACCCGTATGAGACCAACTACTTTCAATGAATTTGTCGGCCAGGAGCATCTTATAGGTGAGGGGCGCGTTTTGAGGAAGTCGATAGAAGCCGGACGAATACCGTCCATCGTCCTGTGGGGGCCGCCGGGAAGCGGTAAAACGACACTGGCTAACGTAATAGCCAATATAACCGATTCCCATTTTTCCATGGTCAGCGCGGTCAGTGCCGGCGTAGCCGAACTCCGTCGCGCTATCGAGCAGGCTGTACAACGTCGTCGCAGTTCAGGACAGAATACGATTCTCTTTATCGATGAAATTCATCGATTCAACAAGACACAACAGGATGCCATCCTTCCGTTCGTGGAAGACGGCACTGTAACTTTAATCGGGGCTACTACTGAAAATCCTTCTTTCGAGGTTACTTCACCACTCCTTTCACGTGCCCAGGTACTTACTTTGAATCCTCTCACTGAAGATGAAATCCGGGTAATTTTAATGCGAGCATTGAGAGACAGGCTGAAAGGTCTCGGTTCGATCAACGTAGCAATCGGCTCTGAAGCGATCGACCACCTTATCGATATGGCAAAAGGTGATGCGCGGGTAGCCCTCAACGCTCTCGAACTGGCGGTTATGAGTACACCGCCTGACGAAAGCGGTAAGAGAAAGGTCCCTCTTGCCACGATCGAGGACGCTGCCCAGCATCCTGTCTTGCGGTACGACAAAGACGGAGACCAGCATTATGACCTGATATCAGCCTTACACAAGTCGATGCGCGGTTCCGACCCTGATGCTTCATTGTACTGGCTGGGAAGAATGCTGGAAGCGGGAGAAGACCCCCTTTACGTTGTAAGGCGGATCATCCGTTTTGCTTCCGAGGATATCGGGATGGCGGATCCCCAGGCACTGTTAGTAGCGGTAGCAGTACAGCAGGCAGTCCACTTCATCGGTATGCCGGAAGGAAACCTGGCTATGGCCGAAGCTGTCGTATATATGGCAACGGCGCCGAAGAGTAATTCACTCTACGCCGCGTACAGTCGCGTCCAGGAAGAGATCAGGAAAGGAGCTCTTGAAGCTGTACCGATGCATCTTCGCAACGCCGTAACTCCTATGATGCAGCAGATGGGCTATGGTAAAGGATATAAATATGCCCATGACTACCAGGACAATTTTGTCGAGCAGCAGAACCTGCCGGATTCTCTCCAGGGCACGCAGTATTATTCGCCTAGCGAACAGGGTTATGAGAAACAGGTGGTGAATCGTCTTAGAGACTGGTGGCAGTCGAAAACGAAGCCAGGTCTTTCGATAAGACCTCCTAAGAAAGAAAGCGATAAAAAGGAATGAAGAAAAAACCGGTAACTATTCCATGCGGAGATATTACTCTTGAAGGTGAATGGCTCTTTCCTGATGGTGAAGGACCGTTTCCGGCGGTGGTCGTCTCTCATCCGTTTCCACCGATGGGCGGGACCATGCAGAACGGTGTTGTAACCGCTGTCTGGGAAGCACTCGCTTCCCGGGGAATTGCCGCCTTAAGGTTCAATTTCAGGGGAGTAGGGAAGAGCGAAGGCAGTTTCAATGAAGGCGTCGGCGAGAGAGATGATGTCAGGGCGGCGCTGGAAGTTGCTTTGTCCACAGAAGGTGTAGATCCAAACAGAGTCGGGCTGGCGGGATATTCATTCGGTTCCATGATGTCGGTTCCGGTAGCCCTTCGGGACGACCGTGTGAAATGCCTTACCGTAGTTTCGGCACCGCTGTCCGAGGACAACTGGAATAAGATGGATGAGTACCGGAAACCGCACCTGGTGGTGGTCGGAGAAAATGATGATATGGTACCGATGGACCTTTTTCGCAAACAGATGGAGAAAGAATCGGCTTTCGGGAAATATCATGTTGTAAAAGGCGGTGATCATAGCCTTTTCGGTCATGAGGGAGAGGTCGGTGAGGTGGTTGCTGAGTTCTTTGCTGCGAATATATAGTCTCAATAATAAATATCTGCCGCATTTTTTACATAATTCCGATAATCTTTATTTCTCGTGTCATTCCCGCGAAGGCGGGAATCCAGGAAATCTCTTTCATGTAAAGTATCCACGTATTTAGGAATATCTTGCCTATTCCCTTTTCCTATTACGAATACTATTCTATTTTTTTCTTTTTACCCTCTCCCCCAGTTACGAATACTCCCTCCAAATGGAAAGGGGGAGTTTCGAAAATAGGATGGCTGGCGGTATGTGTAGTTGCCGGTTGCCTGGGTAATTGCTAGAGATATTGGGAGACATGGGAGGGAAGAACCGTGTGCATTTGGTCCGCAATGACATCACAAAAACATTTATTATTTCAGCTTTTCCAGTAAATTCGCCATGCTCATGCCGACGACGCGTTTCGCGAAGGGGTCGGGTCCTACCTTGATGCCGTGTTTTTCCAGGAGTGCGGTGTCTTCCTGTACCTGTTCGGCGGTCATTCCTTTTTCAATAGCTTCTTTGGCGACGTTAATCCATGCCTGGACCATTTTACTCATTTCCGGAAGGTAATCGGGTTTGCACACCTCCCCGTGACCGGGCACGAGGTAATCGGCGTCATATTCCTGGTAGCGTTTCAGCGATTCCAGCCATTCGTATGGTACCGCCTGGTGGAGGAAGGGCTGCACACCGTAGACTACATTGTCCGAGGTGCAGACAACCTTTTCCTCAGGTATGTATACCGCGGTCTGGTAGGGTGTATGACCCGGCAGGTTGGTCAGTTCGAAGGTATGGTCGCCGAGGTGGAGGGTTAATTTATGAGAAAAGGTGATAACCGGAGCTTTATAGTAGAAATCATCAGGGAGCGGGGTAGCGTCAGGCGCCATTTGTTTCATCTGCTGCCTGAGTTGATCTGCGTCCGAAACCAGTATCGCTTCCCGTATGCCTTCATGCGCTACTACCATGCCATCGAAGAAGTAGTTGCCGGTAATATGGTCGCCGTGAGGTTCCGAGTTGATGATATATTTCACCGTGCCGTGCTTTGCTATTTCATCACGCCACTGAATGGCGTCATCAGGTGACTGTGGGGTATCTATCATGACAATCCCTTCACCTGTTACCACAAAGGTATTGTTACTGCCGCCGAATCCGGTTTCCACGTAAACGTTATCGGTAACTTTCTGCATATTAACACTCCTTTTTTAGAACCAATGAGATTCTTCGTTGTCCCGCTTATATGGTGTCTCTTCAAATCTTCCGGGTATGGAAAGGTATTTTACCATAGATGACAGGACTGGTTCTCTATTGAAATCCTTCTTATTGTCTCCCGTATCAAGTACGGGACAGGCTCTTTACAAAAGGGAGAAGATAAAATCGCCTCTTGCCTGCTGTAATTATAAAAAGAATCCCCCTTTGAAAAAGAAGTAAAGGCTCTCAGAAATTATCTACACTTTCGCTTGAGCGTCGTATTTTTCTTTCTCTTCCTTGAACCACTGTACGTGTTCGGAAAGCATTTCCCTGATAGGCAGTTTGTAAGGACAGCGTGTCTCACACTCGCCGCATTCGGTGCATTCGGCGGCTTTCTCCATGGCGCCGTCTACCATTCCTCCGAAGAATCTCTCGGGTGGCATTCTCTTGAAGAAACTCTTACTTGTCATTACCAGCGATATCGGTATTCCAACCGTACATGGCTGGCAGTAGTCGCATCGTCGGCAGAACCTGGTACCGAGTTCGTCGATAAGCTGCTGCATAAAAGTTTTTTCATCGTCGGTCATTTCCTGCGGGCCTTCGACCAGTTTGACGATTTCTTCTATCTCTTCGATCTTCTCGATACCGACCAGTGGGACGATATCCGGGATCGTAAAGAGATATTTAAATGCAATGGTCGCGTTTTCAAGCATTCCTCCCGCCATCGGTTTCATCGCGATAAATCCAACGTCATGCTTCCGGCAAAGCGGTATCAGGTCGTCGATGGGTTCGTTGACAATGAAATTAAAGGGGAACATTATTGTTTCGAACATATCCGTTTCTACCGCTTTCATAGCCATTTCCCTGGAGTGTGATGTAATGGCGATGTGCCTTATCTTACCGGCTTTTTTTGCTTCCTCCGCTACCGCGTACGGGCCGTCTTCCAGAACGAGTTTCAGATGTTCCTCTGTACTCACGCCGTGAAACTGGTACAGGTCAATATAATCTGTCTGAAGTCGTTTCAGACTTAATTCCAAGTGTTCTTCGGCTCCTTTACGGTCACGGGCGCCTGTTTTCGTAGCGATTATCAGGTTTTCACGCTGTCCCTTGACTGCCTTGCCGATTCTTTCTTCACTGGTAGTGTAGCCGTTAGCAGTATCGATAAAGTTGATTCCAAGGTCGATACATCTTTGCACTACTTCCACCGCTCCATCGTCGGTGAGTCTCTGGATAGGAATTCCTCCGAACCCCACTTTGGTTACCATCAATCCGGTTTTCCCCAGCCTTATCTTCTCCAAAACCATCCTCCTATTTTCGAATCTCAAGAAACGCCTGATAAAATTCTTCCGGGTCTTTCTCCAGTGAAAGCTTTTCCATAGGGCACATTTCTTCGCTGTCCGGCCTTTGAATGTATGGTACGGTTTCTCCGAAGTGGTAGGTTATACCGTATTTGTCCAGTGTTCCGACTGCGATCTCGCTGCCCAGGGGACTGTAAATCTCCGCACAGCCGGCGAGTATCGAAAGCAGGGCGGCCGCGTTACCGGTCACCCTGTCTATAATGACCGCATTATCAGATCGGTCAGGGGTTTCAAGGTATTCAATCAGCGGAATCAGCCTGTCTTTTTCCGATGAAAACAACAGGTTTTCGTCTGAGTATACCCTGAGGGTATCTGTGCTGGAAACAAAATCGTTGTATAAGGTATCGTTCATGAGAAACAGCTCTTACGTGGTGAATATCCGGTTACTTGAATTATAACGGGTATAGTATGGTGTGTTCAAATTCATAGGTATAGAGGTAACCTTTTTTCGCTTTATATCGATTCTAATCGGCTGATAAATATTGCCCCGGATAGATATTGTAATCTTAAGCGACCAGTGGTAGACTTCAAAATGAAATTCGCATATACGCGGATTAGCATATATGGTTTTATATATATTTTCAATCAGAAAGCGTTGATATTTCAAGGAAGTTATGAGTAATACGAGAAATCTGTTCCCGGTAGAAGCTTCGTTGCTGTCACAACGCGCCGTTGAAGAGACTATAAAGAGTGAATATTTTCCGAAACAGAGTGCTGTTACCTGCAAGCTGCACTATCGCAGTATTCATGATACCTACATCGTTTTCTGTAATGGCGGAGAATACTATTTCAAGGTGTATCGATGCGGATTGAGAACGGAAGATGAAATCCAGGCAGAGATAAGTTTATTACTTATACTGAGAGATTCCGGAATCCCGGCTATTGAACCTGTGTTAAAAAAAGATGGGGAGTATATAATCCGATTCGAGCTTGCTGAAGGGCAGAGATACGGAGTGTTATATACTTCAACGGGAGTAAGATCAGTTGATACGGATTGTGAAACAGGCCTGTTTAATATAAAGCTGGGACGATATATAGCTTCCATCCATAACGCCTGGGACAAGATCGTATATCCGGTTGACCGGTGGCACCTGGATCTCGATACTTTCATCGACAAATCAATAGAGTATATCCGGATTTACAGACAGTGGTATTCATTCGATATCGATTTCCTCGAAGAAGTCGCTACAAAGCAGGGAGAGGATAAGCAGTATCCTCTTGAAAGATAAGCCTGGATACGGTATCTGCCATGGTGATATTGCCGGCAGCAATATACGAATCGATTCGAACGATAATCCGGTATTAATCGACTTTGACTTTTGCGGGTACGGATGGAGATTAAATGATTTATCAGTCTACGTTAATGCTTTCAGCCTGGGCTGGGAAGAAACGGGGATAAAAAAGAGAAAACAACGTAGCGAGGCTTTTCTGGAGGGTTATCTGGGAAATAGGTCATTAACAGATATCGAATTTGATGATATGTACCTGTTTGTTCCCTTCAGGCGGATTTTCAATATCGGAACGCTCTATATTTCAATGTCTAATACCTGGGGAGATAACTGGGTAAAAGCATCCCTTGATGAAGATATTGGAATGCTGAAAAAGTGGGTTGACCTGTCAGGTTTCTGATACCTTTATATTCAAGCTAGACTTTTATATTCTTTTCAACGAGACATCCTTGAGACATTTAACTCAAACGGTATAGGGCCTTTTAGCTGGAAAAACAATAATGGAGGGCACTTTAACATGCCCTCCATCCCAGTCAATTCTCTCGAACTCAACTCACTTACGGCTATAATAACCGCAGCAGGATTTCGTTCCTTATGTAACGGCCCTCAACTTACTCAAACGAGTTCAATTCGAGTTCCGCCCGCCCTGCCCGAAGCAGGGCCTTTAAGGTCAACTTGCCAGACTCCGAATAAAGCGTGTAGTTTCATTGGACACCTCCCGAAGCAAATTCGAGTGGTTCATACGCTTCGTATACAATTATACGAAAAAAAGGGTTTGATGTCAAGTTTCAGGCACGATCGATACCGAATTTCAAGGATAAAATAACGGTCAAAGCGTAATAATATGTCCATAAAATTCGCATAATTATTACCGGGAATATATAATGTAGATAGAAGGAATAATAATTATTATAAAGCGGGTATTTTAATGACGAGTCAATCGGAAAGGGTAATGGTATTTATTGATGGAAGTAACCTGTACCATTCTCTGAAAGGGAATTTTCAAAGGACCGACATCGATATCGGGAGATTTGTAAAAAAAATCGTTGAGAAAAGACGCCTGGTAAGGATCTATTACTACAATGCCAGTGTCGGTCGCAGAGAAGAACCGGAACGCTACCGCGACCAGCAGGCATTTTTCGCAAGTGTAGGTGCCATTCCGTATTGCGAACTGCGTCTTGGCAGACTGGTATATCAGAACTGGCCGAACTCTCCTCCTTACGAAAAGGGAGTAGACATACAACTTACGACCGATCTCCTGACACACAGCTTCAAAAACAACTATGATGTCGGTATCCTGGTTGCCGGTGACAGCGACTATGTGGGTGCACTCCAGGCGGTAAAAGATAACGGAAAAAATATTGAAGTTGCCCTTTTCGGTAAAGAAAAAACTTCCCGACCGTTACGGGAAGTTGCAGATAGAGTTATTACTATTGACAAGCGGTATTTGAGAGGCTGCTGGAAGTAAGGTATTTCACGTTCTTCACGAGGGTTTTTAGTAATAATAGTCAGCACTCCAAAGGAAACATAGATCTGACATAGAGAGCAATGGATTCCCGTTACACCTCGATGGACCTGAGGTCGATTATTACCGATGATCTTAAGAAAAGGCCCATACTCACCATACCGTTGCAAAACGGTATCCAGGAGATTTCTGGATTCCGGCTTCCGCCGGAATGGTTGGAAAGAAAGTGTTTGCAGGGAAGACCTAATGTTTGTCAGGCTAATAATAGACTCTTAGCCATGATGCACCTAATCCGGTTTCATTTCGCCGACCACGAACGCCACCGAGTATTCCCTGGTATCCGAGAGACTGATCGCGAGTTCATTTAAACCAAGATTGTCGGCTTTTACCCTTGCTTTTCCATACAGGTTCACCACTGGTTTACCGCTGGATTCCGCAGCTATCTCTATCTCCCGCCAGCCTACACCCCTGGCGCCGGTTCCCAGGGCTTTCATCACCGCTTCCTTGCCGGCAAACCTGGATGCCAGCCTTTCCGGTTTCCCCTTGCATATCCGTAGTTCCGTATCGGTGTATATCCTGTCCAGAAAACGCTTTCCCCAGCGTTTTACCATTTTTCTGATCCTGGATATTTCTATTAAATCGACACCGTTGGTGAGCATATTCAAGTTCCTTTTGCGTTACGATTGAACAGGTTATTGTATCATTTTTACTCTGGTTTGAGTATATAGACATTGGTTCGGTTTGACATCACACGGGGTATTCTGTATTCTTTTTTCTCGACAGGATATAGTGGTTATCGGAGAAAGGAGTAAACATATGCAGGAAAATATTGATAGTGTCCTTGGACCTTACCGCGTTCTCGACCTTGCCGATGAAAAAGGACTGCTGTGCGGTAAGATTCTCGGAGACCTTGGGGCGGATGTTATAAAGATAGAAAAGCCGGGTGGTGATGCGGCCCGGAATCTCGGACCATATTATCATGACGAAGTCGATCCGGAAAAAAGTCTGTTCTGGTTTGCCCTGAATACCAGCAAGAGAGGAATTACTCTCGATATAGAAAAAGAAGAAGGACAGAAGATATTCAAGGAACTGGTGAAGACAGCCGATTTTGTAATCGAATCGTTTTCTCCCGGATATATGGACGGCCTGGGACTGGGTTATTCGGATCTTGAGAAAATCAATCCGAAAGTAATCATGGTTTCTATCAGTCCATTCGGCCAGACAGGACCGTACCGTGATTATAAAACTTCCGACATAGTCGCCTGGGCGGCAGGCGGTAATATGGCAGGCTACGGTGATGCTGATAAACCTCCCTACCATTTCAGTCACCATTCGCAAGCATATCTTAATGCCGGATGTGATGGAGCCCAGGGAGCGTTGACTGCCTTGTTTCAACGCCATGAGACCGGTGAAGGACAGCAAGTTGACGTATCCGTCCAGGAAGCTATCGTTCAGTGTACCGAACATATAACGGCGGGATGGGATCAGGCTCATCGTATCCAGGAAAGAGTGATGCCGACCGATAAAAAAGGAGAACGGTTGACCCAGATATGGCCATGCAAGGACGGGCATGTGTCATGGTTTTACTGGGGCGGCGTGATGTCATTGCGTACCAACGTCCCGATGGTGAAATGGATGGAAGCCGAAGGCGAAGCGGACGAATACCTGCTGAATTACGACTGGGCGAATTTCGGAATGCAGGCCGATCCGGAGGAACTGGCAAGGATCGAGGAACCGACGGCGAAATTCTTCCTCTCCCGTACAAAGGCTGAATTATTCGAAGGAGCTCTTAAATACGGAGTCCAGTTGTACCCGGTTTCCACGCCTGCGGATATGGTTAACAGCCGTCAGCTGGAAGCCAGGAATTTCTGGGTGAAAATGGAACACCCTGAATTGAACGACACTATTATGTATCCCGGTTCTTTTTCCGGTACGGAAGTCGCACCTCCTAAACTGTATCGGCGGGCTCCGCTGATCGGTGAACATAACAGGGAAGTCTACGAAGAACTCGGTATTACCGGAGATAAACTGGATAAACTAGCCAGGACCGGGATTATATAGGAAACAGAGAGGGTTGAGATAAATGAGTAAACAGTTATTAGAAGGAATTAGAGTTATAGATTTCACCTGGCACCTTACCGGGCCGTTAACGACCAAACACCTCTCGGACCTGGGAGCGGAGGTAATCCGGGTTGAAAGCCACAGGAGGATGGATATTCAGCGAATGGGACCTACCCTCGGCAGTTTCGGCCAGTACTGCTCCGGGAAAAAGGCGATTACCCTGAACCTGGCTACACCGGAAGGGCTCGCATTATGCAAGAAGTTGATTGCTCTTTGCGATGTTCTGGTGGAGAATTTTGCAGGCGGCGCTATCGAGAGAATGGGCCTGGGGTATGACGTGGTTAAGGAGATCAAGCCCGATATCATCATGTGCAGTTCCTGCATGCAAGGTCAGACGGGACCATTCGCCAAGCACCCTGGTTCCGGGCATAAACTGACAGCACTGGTAGGATTCAACCATATTCTGGGCTATCCTGACAGGGGACCGGGCTGGATAGGCGCCTATACAGATTTTATTGCCCCGCGTTATAACATTATTGCCATCATGGCTGCGCTGGAATACAGGAAACGCACCGGAAAAGGACAGTACCTGGATATGTCTCAGTATGAAGGCGGTCTCCAATTCATGGCACCAAGTATTCTTGATTATACCGTCAACGGGCGGATAGAAGAACGCATGGGCAATAAGAGTGATTACGCCGCTCCGCATAATGCCTACCGTTGCCAGGGGAAGGACAGGTGGTGCGCTATAGCGGTTTATACCGGGGATGAATGGGCGAGTTTCTGCGAAGTCATCGGCAAACCGGAGTTAAAAAATGATCCCAAGTACGCATCTCTGGCCGCCAGGAAAGAAAACGAGGAAGCCCTGGATACCATAGTCAACGAGTGGACATCGCCCAGGACCGCTGAAGAAGTTATGAACCTGATGCAGAAAGCAGGCATCGCGGCGGGAGTGGTAGCGACCGGCGAAGATATACTGGATAAAGATCCGCAACTCAAGCACCGCCACACATTCTGGGAACTCGACCATCCCGAGCAGGGTAAATACCGTTCCCAGACGGGCCATCATTTCATACTGTCGAAATATACCCCCGAGATGAAGCGTTCTCCGCTGCTGGGAGAGCATAATGAGTATGTTTTCAAGGAACTGCTGGGAGTTCCTGATGACGAGTTCGACAGGCTCGTTGAAGAAGGCGTTATAGACTAGGTTTGATTATCCGAAAATAGAGAATATGCAAGAACTCCGTGAATTCACGGAGTTCTTTTTCTCTTTAGACGTGTCAGATGTAGACACATTCAATGGTTTTTGGTAATATTTTGCCTGTATGCAGTGGGGGAGTGCCGGAACTGGCAGACGGGCCAGACTTAGGATCTGGTGCAGCAATGCGTGAGGGTTCGAGTCCCTCCTTCCCCACCAGAGGTTACTGTACCGAGAACCGATACAGTTTCCTGATCAACACCAGCCGGTGGCAATCCGTAATGGAAGGTAATATCACCATCGTCTACTTCCATGAATTCGATAAACGTTCCCAGGAAAGCCCGGCGTTCGAAAATATTACTGGATTCCAGAAACTTCTTAAGATCATGAACGTATTTGGCAACGGCTTCAGGATCAAGAGGTTCTAACCTTCTTCTCCTGATATCTTCTTCAATATCAAATCTAGCTTTTTTCATCTCATTGACCTTATCCTGAACACTGGTTATTCTTTGTGCCATTCGGACCGGTTCAATAGATTTCGTCTCGATAAAGTCATAGAGCCGGTCAAGGCGGCCTTCCCACTGAACGATCTCACGGTCAATCGTTTCCAGACGTTCCTTATATTTCTTAATTGACCCGGCTAGTTCGCGGTTGATAATGCGTACCAGGTCAGCCAGATTCTCATCAGTCAGTAAATATCCTTTAATTTTATCGATAACGAACTTCTCAAGTTTCTCTCTGGGGAAATGCCTACTGGGACAGGCTTCTTTACCCTTGGCGTAGGCAGTACCGCAGACGTAGTAATGGTGACGTCCTGACTTCGCGCCATAGCCGATATAGGCTGCCCCGCACTTTTTACATTTGAGTAACCCACTGAGAAGGTATTGACCGCTGGTTACCCTCGGATGAACGATGGCAGGGGCACGATTACTTAACGCTATCTGTATACTGTCAAAGGTATCTTTATCCACTAGGGCAGGCCAGGCACCTTCTTTCCTTACTGGAGGAAGTCCGGTTTTACTGGCAGACTTCCTGCCCCAGACAAGACACCCGGTATATTCCTCATTAGTTAGGATTTTATGAATCCTCTGTTTCCCCCACTTACCACCATTCGGTGCTGGTATCCCGTCCTTGTTAAGACCTTTGGCGATTTCTTTCAGTCCTTTGCCTTCGGCACATTCCCTGAAAATACGCTGGGCGGTCGGAGAGCGGTCCGAATCGATATCTAAAACATTCCGCATTTTATCGCCGTCCTTTACCTTTTTCTTGAGATAACCGTAAGGAGGACGGCTGCTGTTATAGAAACCGCGGGACGCTGTTTCTCTCAATCCCCTGATAACATCTTGAGCCAGACTAGACGAGTAAAACTCATCAATTGATTCGATGATTCCCTCCATAAGACGACCAGTCGGAGTATCCTCGATAGGTTCATTGATCGAGACAACCTGGATTCCTTGCTTTCTTAGCAGGGATTTATAAACGATGGAATCCTCGCGGTTTCTGGCGAAACGAGAAAGCTTCCAGACCAGAATAGACCGAAAAGGAGGATTTTTCATACGGGCAATGCTGATCATCTCACTAAAGGCAGGTCGTGCGGAACTCCTACCACTTTCAGCTTCGTCAACAAATTCCCTGATGATGACGTAGCCGTTCCTAGTTGCATATTCTCTGAGGGCTTTCAGCTGAGCTGATATAGAAAGGTCGACATCCTGCCGGTCGGATGAGACCCTGGCATAGATAACCGCTGTTTTTTGATTTTCCATGATAGTAGTCCTCCTTCATCGCTAAAGGTCTATAATTCGAGGTTCGAGTAATATTACAGGATTTATCTTGTTTATCTGTGGTTCAAACAGATTTCTGTCTCTGTAGGATACGACAACAAGTGAAACCAGAGACGCATTCAAAGGTCTAGCCAACGCTACAAGGCCTTCGGATATTTGTCCTTTTTCAGGCCTAAAATCCATCAGTGTCAGAATTCGTACCACATAAGGTTTTCTTGTCTTGATAGCCATGTCGGCTGGAGATCCGGAAGTTACTTCCATTCCCTTTTTCGGAAAGAATGAACCGAGTTGCCTGTAATCAACATCAGGAAAAAGTGTAGGGTATAGAGTCCGATACTTTACCAGCCATTTCATGGTCTGTCGGTCACGCTCATAAAGAGCTCCATAGAAAAAGCGTCTGCAACCTATTACTTCACCCAATCTGAGTAGTACCTGGGCATAACTCTTGGAATAGTCTTTCGCGAGTTTAACGATATCCAGACCCGTTACGTGAGCATTTTTAAGAAACTCAGATCCCGGTAGAAGGACAGCTGAAGCAAATTGATTTGCCGCAATATGCCGCTGATACTCATCCAGCGGTATGCAGAACTGGGATATTTCTTCGAAGTAAGGTTCCATCATTTCTCTTATTTCGTGAAGAATAGTATTCTCAATCCCACTTGCGGCATCGCCCTGTTTATAGTAGATATGCTTACTATTCTCATACACCTCGTGGTATCCTCTGAGATTACCCGGCATGGTATCAAGCGCATCGACGTTGATACCGAAATTCCTGGCAAGCTCTTTGATACTTTCCACGTTGACTGCCGAATCCCCAAAGAACATCTCAAGAAATATACCGGCTTTCAGATCCTCACTGATTGTGCTGTAATGGCCATATAATTGCGTCAGATAGATGCAGAAATTTCTCAGGTCAGGTGGAAAACTCATATGTATATCCTCACGGTAGAAGTATTTTACCAGTGGCTTTCTCGTACATTTCCACGATGAAGCGTTTGACGTCGGTAGTAAGTTTACCTTTGACGCGGGTACCTGATTTATACCTTGGATCATTCATTACGTAATTGAAAGCCATTTCCACTTCATCCGCCTGGCTGAGATTGGGTCCTGCTTCTTCAAGGTAGCCGGCGGCTTTTAAGAGATCCCTCACCGGGACGTCATACACCATTGACAGTCGTTTCAGGATATCCGGTCCGGGAGGATTGCGGTGGCTGTTCTCGATCTGAGCCAGGTATGAACTTGAGATTTTAGCTTTCGCACCGACATCCCTCATTGACAGACCGTGTTCCTGGCGAAGTCTTCTGATGTATTCACCAAAATTTTCATCCATGGTCCACCTCACTGCTGAGATAGTAGCACAAAATGCGAACTAAATCAATACCAAATTGACACATAAGCAAGTATTAGTGTGACGTTTATTGCTTGACACATTATGAAACAGGTTCTATACTTTTGTAAACAAATCGTTTGCTGGAGTGATACACATGATTAGAGTGAGTCTGAACAGAGAAGCCTTCGATATAGCGCTTACCAGGCATAATCTTTCACAGAAACGACTTGCAGAAAAGCTGCATATTTCCAGAAGTTATCTTTCAGAAATAGTCGGGGATAAAAGAAAACCATCGGCAGCGATACGAGAGCGTCTCCTCGGCTTTTTTAAAGAGTACACCTTTGATGATTTATTTACCATCGAGAGAAGAGATCACAATGTCCAAAACCGGGATTAATAAACGTGAATATGCTCTGACGCTGCTTGCCAGGATGATTGTAAGAGATTATCTGGGTGAGATTGACCGTGGCGAAGCAGGTCCCAACGCGTTCCGGGAGAGTAAGTGTAAAGCACGAGATGAAATATCCGCTATAGAGGTTAGAGAAGATAACGACATAGTGTTGGAGTAATGAGTACTATGGATGAATCTGAAAATACTAAGGTATTACCCGAATTGTTCGCCGATCATTTGCACCATCTGAAGGAAGGAAGCGGTATCAGTGAAGAGGTTATCAAAGAAAGAGGGTATTACAGTATATCAGCTAAACCTGACCTTGAAAAACTTGGATTCGCTAAATCCCAGCTACTCGTTCCGGGGATACTCATCCCTCTCTGGTCCGTTGACGGCCAGCAAGCGGGATACCAATTCCGACCTGATCGTCCCAGGAATAATAACCGCGGCAGGCCGAATAAATATGAGAATCCTAAGGGATCTTCGAATCGTCTTGACTGCCCACCTCGATGCCAGAGGATGCTGGGTAATCCACAGATACCCTTGTGGATAACGGAAGGGTCAAAGAAAGCCGATGCGCTTGCTTCTCATGGTGCCTGTGCTGTATCTGTATCCGGTGTTTGGGGATTCAAAGGTAAGAACCAGTTCGGAGGGATTACCTTCTTAACTGACTGGGATTATGTCGCCGCTAAGAACCGTACTGTTTACTTTGCATTTGATTCCGACATTACCTCCAAGGATCCGGTCCGTAAAGCTCTAGAACATCTTGCTGAACACCTTAGGCGAAAAGGAGGATTAATTCGCATTGTCCAGCTACCACAGCTGGAAGGTCAGGATAAAACCGGGATCGACGATTACCTGCTGCGATACAGTATAGAGGACGCTGAGAAATTAGCCGGAGATTTTATACCGGAAGAAAACGAAGACAGGGAACGATACGTGTCGGGATTCGTTCTGCCGGATGGGACAATTGGTGAAATGGTAACTCACGAGGAAGGGCGTTTCTTCATGATAGGGTTTAATGGTGCGGTACGTAGAGCCTATCAGCACAATGCAGGGAATGTCACGTACCTTCCAACCCGAGATGGGCTGGTAGGCGAAGTCGTCCATTTCGCCAGTAATGCTACTCCTTACGACTCCCAGGGAATACTTTTCAAAGAGATCAAGGAATTTATACACACTTATTTAGAATTGCCGGCAGATTTCGAGGAGATCGCGTCTCTCTATGTGTTACTTACCTGGGTGTATGAATTCGCACCATCTATTCCTTATTTACGGGTGATAGGTGACTGGGGAACCGGTAAGACCAGGTTTTTACAGGTGGTCGGCTCCATCTGCTTTAGACCGATCTTCGCTTCAGGAGCCACGACACCAGCGCCAATCTTCCGGATATTAGAGCAATTCAGAGGTACGCTGGTGCTTGATGAAGCTGATTTCAAGGACTCCTCTGCCTGGATGGAGATGGTAAAGCTGTTAAACAATGGCTACCGACCTGGTATGCCGGTACTGAGAGCTGATAAGGAGAACGGGAAGTGGTATCCGAGAAGCTATCAGGTATTCGGTCCAAAACTCATCTCCACCCGCTTCAATTTCAAAGATGAAGCGTTAGAGAGCAGGTGTTTAACCTCTGAGATGTTACCACTGACAAGAGATGATATCCCGAGAATTCTTCCTCCAGCATTTGAAACTGAGGTAGCTGACCTGAGATCTAAGTTACTTACCTTCAGGTTAGGTAACCTGTTAAGGCTTAAAGGAAAAACCTTTGGTAATGAACTTCTTGAACCAAATCTCCAGCCACGACTACAGGAGATTCTTATCCCTCTCAAAGCGATGCTCAATGGTGACGGAAGCATGGTGGAAGCCCTGGCAGGTTTTGTTCGCCGTCTACAGGACAGCTTATTTTCCAGAAAACAGGAAAGTGCTACCGGGAGAGTGCTGGCAGCACTTATCGAGCTTCATAATGATGGAGAGGAGTTATCCAGTAAAAGCATTGCCGAGAAGATTAACGAAGATCCTGAAGCACAATACATTACTTCGGAGAAAGTTGGCTGGCTGACAAGACAATTAGGATTTCGGAAAGAGAAAGATGGATCATCCCGGCGACGGGTAATCTGCTGGGACAATGATTTAATCGGACGATTAACAAAACAATACGGTATTACTTTTGATAGCGCCGTATCCCCGCAAAAACCTTTCGATCCTTTCGAACCTTTCGGATTAGCCTCGGAGGAAGCGAAAGGTTCGAAAGGATTGGAAAAATCCGAGGCTAAACCTCCCGATACAAAAGATCAAAAACCTTTCGGATTAACTCAAAACACGGCGAAAGGTTCTGGGGAAGAAGAAAAACCTTTCGGAAAACCTTTCGAGCGTGGGGTTGAGCCTGAGGCGAAAGGATCGAAAGGTTCGAAAGGTTTTAAAAAGGATACGGAGGAAATAATAGGGATGAGTATTGAGGAAGCCCTTGAAATATGGACTAAGGAAGGGAAACCGGTTGTTCACCTCGGTCCTGGGGAGAACTGCTTCGACATTGGGAAAGTACTCAACTTTGGTCGACCTAACGAAAGGCACCTGGATGCTATAAGGAAGTGGTTGGAAGAAAGACATCATTGACAATAATGAGATTGGGAAACCTACTGTAAATGTGACAGTTGTGACAGATGTGACACGTGAGAACACGCCGTATGAAGATAATGGTAGTAAACCTGCTTATCTCTCTAACGTTTGCGGTTGGAATAACTGGTGGCGCCGTAATGGTACATGGCTTTGCGGGTGGTGCTATCAGGAACTCCAGAGAAAGGCACAAATTGAGCCGGATCCCCCGGGGGGGGGGGTGACCCCTTAAGGAGTATCTATGAGGGCTTATTAACAGGTAAATATGCACATCTGTCAAAAGTGGTTTGATCGTATAGATAGGTTGGTAGGTTGACACATTAGGGAGGGGAAATAATATGAAATTCGTCTATGGCAATGTTACGGACATAGATGCGGCTGTAGCCATAGTACTGCGCGAGGCAGGACCGGCTGACATGACCCAGGAAGCCGCCGATCTATTTCTAACGTCTGTTGACACCACCAGGCTCCAGACGGAAGCAGAGAAAGTGGTGGATACCGAAGTACGCCGCAGGTACGGGCGTAATGCCCGGTGGAGAGGTTATTTGTGGTTCGTACCGCTACCAAAGCTACGGTATGAAGCGCTGCCGGTATCACAACTGGTGTTCGACCTTCAGCCATATCTTGCAGCCGGACTGACCATTTTCAATATTGACCGTTCACCTTCAATTAATCTGGTCGGTACGATCGGCAAACCCGAGAAGTTAATTCTACCGATGGAGTTCTTGCAGGCGATGCTGGACAACAAACTGGAGAGCTTTGATATCGTTGCCAGGGACGGTACCCATACCAGCTGGAAGGTACCATTTTCCAGGGAGCCGCTGCGTTTGCCGGACAAATTTCTGGCTGACCTTTCCTGGGAATTGAAGAGGAAATCGGTGACTTCCTGGCTTCTCGGATACGGCAAGAATGGCAGAAACGTAATGCCTCAAGTAATTGGCAGCCTGCTCGGTCTCCAGTTTCGCATCAGGACCGAAACCTACCAGACGGATGAGCAAGTCTGGAGTCAGGATGACGTCATGGAGGCGCTTATTCGAATGTTCGGCGCCATGAAAGCAAGGACACTGCTGGATCGGGCATTACCCGATCTTAAAACAGAAATGACTAACGAAGAGGCTATTAGACTGATTATTCAGATGGCTGGTAAGGAGAATTAACGTATGGAAGAAGAAATTACTGCAGAAGAGTTGGGGCAGATAATTAAGGCGGCCAAGGTGTTTTCCAAAGATTTTGACGAAGAGCAGATTCAGTCACTGTCTTATGCCGGACCGAGGCTGGCAGATTCAGGATTTCTGGATGCTGTCTGGGGAATGAACCGTCTTCAACAGGAACAGGGAATCTCCTGCTCGGAAGCCCTGGATGCCCACAAAGCATTTCTAAAACAGAAAGAAAAACTGGAGAGGGATCTGGCAAGCCTTAAGGGAAAAATACTACAGGAACAGAGCAAATACAGTGAAGCAAAACAGCTATACCAGCAATTAGCCGGTGAAATCAACCTGGCAAAAAATGAACTCAAGACAATTCAAGACGAAACCAGAACAGCATTTACCAATTTCTCTTCTATTCAAGAAAAGGCTGAAAAGGAGAAGAAACGAATTCAAAGAGATCTTGATAGATGCAAAGAAAAAGCCAATGTTACCGCGGACGAGATACAAGTTGCCGGCCAGTTAAACGCCGAAGTCGAGAAGAGCGGTTTCGGTCTGGAAACGATGCTTGGACTGGCAGCAGAATTTGCTCCTTACCAGGATGCCAGAGAGCGAATAGCTGAAGTTCTCAAAACCAGCCAGTCACTCACCCAGCACCTTGCTAACCTGGAACATGATTCAGAGGAGAAAAAGAAAGCTGTCAAGACGGAGATAGACGAATTGCTGAATCGAAAAGTTGCTGAGGAAAGCGAGTTAAAACACCTGGAACAGGCCCATCGTCAACTTGAGAGTAATGTCTCCAGATTACACACAGATGTGGATGAGGAGCAGGGGTTAAGGCAGTTCTATATGCGTTACAGCGGTTGGAGTGGTTTACTGGAGTACCTGGCAACCTGGAGACAGATCTACTTCTTCCGCTGCGAAAATCCGATGTGCGCACCCTTTGCTGGTATTACTCACTTCTGGACGGATAGGCTGGTAACGAGGTGTCCTCATTGCGGTCTGGGCATGATCAAACCCGATCCGGAACTATTCGGTCTCCTGGGCATACCTGAAGGAACGCAATTCAAATTGAAATTAGGGTAGTGATATGGCGAAAAAATCGAATAAAAAGAAAGGTTCGAGAAGGCAGCCCACAGAGTACTATGTACCGTGCGAATGTGGATCGAAAGCCCGGGTCTATTCCATCGAAGGGAAAGGATATATGGCCCATTGTGCCGCGTGTGGCACTCTGTCTTTCTTTCAAAACGAGGATTTACTGGAGAGAGTCAAATACGGCGGATCACTGTGTCCCCATAATCCGGAGCGGAAACCTTGCCCCGGAGGTCATACCAGCTGGTGTTTGATATGTCGGGTAAGGACATTTTATCGGGACAATGTCTGAATTGGGTGTTTCTCCAATACAGACTTCTTCTGGTTTTACATAATGCAGAAATGTTACCTTTATATAGTCGTGAAGGGTTTTTACCTTGTATGAAGACTGTCTATTTTAGCATTTTCAACATAATATTGAAATTTCATCCGGAAATAAGTTATGTTTCCGTTATTTTCTGGCTGCCGGTATATACTTATCCTTTAATTTGTAGATTGATATTACCTTTAGGTTTGTCTCCTTCATCCTCTATCCTGTGTATGAATATTTCTCAGGCATCCCCGGAT
>JAFGCW010000084.1 GCA_016932435.1 Dehalococcoidales bacterium
ATCCAGTCCGAGAATTCCAGTAGTTTTTCTGGGTCATTATTCATTACATCGTTGTAATAGCCTACGGCATCCAGCATAACTGCTCCGCCGGTATGTTTAGGGAAATTCTCATTAGCCAGTCCTTTATCCCAGTCCTGATACACGTACCGGCGATATTTCATCCATCCCGGAGTAAGCCAGTAAACATCCTTTCCGTTTCTTATTTCCTCTCTCTCTTCCTCGCTAGCCAGCATATCCACGCAATGAGTAGCTTTTATTCTGGAAATTCTGATTCCTGGTTCTACCTGTTCCTGAATGATGGTGTCTATCTTGCGGTAGAGATCATCAGCGTTCACATAGCAGAATTTTCCTCCGTAGACGACAATAATATTAGAAGTATATTGCTTGGCTTTCCCGATTTGCTGGATAAGCTGGCTTTCAAGTTCACGTGGTATCTCGTGTCTACCCGGCTTGGTATATATGATTTTCGTGGTATCTATCGCACCTGTATCTCTCAGGTAGTTCAATTCCATATTTAGTGTGCCGCACGCGACTATAGCGTAATCCTGGAATGAAGTCTGATTTTTCATCGTGTTTCTCCGTCAGTTAGGATATTAATATTGCACTACTTAGTCAAGGTGAACATGCTCGCCGACGAGTGGATTACCACATACCGGGCAACTGGCGATCAGCGGTTTTTTACATTTGGGGCAAACTCCGGGCTCCTTCTGTTCGTATAGACATTGCTGACAAACATATTTAACGTATTCCATATGTCACCTCCAGATAAGATTACCCTATCTTATTAATCAATGCCCTTATCCCACCTCCTATCGGATCCATGCCGGTCGCAGGTGAATAGGGTGATTCTAACAAAGCCAGCTTTTGAAGAGGAATTTTCTCGGTTATAGCAAGGGTCAGTTCATTAATAGAACCTCTCATCGTCTCTTTCGAGATAATCTGCGCACCGATTAAGGTAGCTGTCTGACGGTCGGCGATAAGTTTATAGTGTATGAGAATACCACCTAAGTGAGGTCGAAAGGCAGGAGCACTCATCGTAATCGATACTGTATCCAATCCTTCCTCACAGGCTAGTCTTTCGGTAAGACCCGACGTATATACCTGGTGTCCAAATACACCAATAGAAAAGGTCTTAAGTATGCCTTCGTAAGGGGTTGTATTTCCGGAAATTAGGTTTGTGGCAGCTAGGTCTCCGGTTTTACCGGCAGTTGTTACCATCTGGTGCTGGGTCTTCGAGCCGGTAATATAGTCGCAGAGTTCAACACAATCGCCGGCAGCATAGATATCAGGGTCATTGGTCTGCATATAATCGTTTACTAATATACCTCCGGTTTCACCTATATCAAGATTTGATTTACGTGCTAGTTCAACGTTTGACCTTGCTCCTGTGGCAAGGAAAACAAAATCCGTTTCCAATTCACGGTCGGAAAGGTATACATTCTTTTTATGAGTATTACTTTTTATACTCTCTATACTGGCTGGCAGGATTAATTCAACGCCGTTGTCTCTAATAACCTCTTCTAACTTTTCGGACATATCATCATCCAGAAAAGCTCGCAGAATGCTTCGCCTGACGAGCATATAAACTTTGTTGTAATTTCTGGATGCAAAGGTTAGAGTCATCTCTATCCCGATTGCACCTGCTCCGATAACCGCAGCGCTTGTGTATTCGGGAATAATATTCTCAAGCGCTTTGCCGTCAGCGATATTCGAGCTGATAGTGAATTCACGTTTCCCATCAAGTCCGGGAATAGAGGGAATGGAAGGCACAGCTCCCGGACACAAAATGAGTTTATCATAAGGGTGACTTTCACCTCTGGCGATAATCCGTTTCTCTCTCCTGATAATGTCAGTTACCTCGGTATTCAAATGGACATTTACATTACTCTGTTCAAAAAAGTGACCGGGGTAAAATATATCACTCCAGCTTCCGATTCCTCTAAGAACGAAGGGTGGTTCACAGGGCGCGTATCCTATCTCATTCTGGGTGCTGAATATATCTATCTGGGATTCTTTATCCAGTTGCCTTATACGCCCCGCGGCACTCCTGCCCCCGGCACCGGCGCCTATAATACATATTTTCATCGTTTTACTCCGTGTAATTCTTTCAGTGCCCGGGATTATTCTAAAGTAGGCTATCTACCATACTGCGGATATTATGCTCCGGAGTTGCGCCGAGTATTGAGTCCACCTGACTGCCGTTCGCAAAGAATATCTGCATCGGGATACTCATTATCTGATATGTGGTCGCGGTATTTGGGTTTTCATCAACATTAAGCTTACAAAATTTAAACTTACCGTCGTACTCTTTAGAAAGTTTATCGTATATAGGAGTAACCATCCTGCAAGGACCACACCACGGTGCCCAGAAGTCCACTTCCGTAGGTATATCAGACCCGATAACCTCTTCCTCGAAATTTTGATCCGTGACTTCTACCACTTTACTCATATTTTCTCCTTCTATTTAGCCCGTTTTCTATTTATAACCTGCCTATTCTTGTGATCACATCATCCAATCTTTCTTTTAGTTCTTGAACACAGGTATGAAGTTCAGGGAATGAAATGGGTGTTATCTCTATTATGGCATCCTGTGGGCATACATCAGCACATATCCCGCATTGATTGCACTTACTTTGGATTATTTGTGCCAGACCCGATTCCAGCGATATAGCATTCCTGGGGCATGATTCGGCACACAACCCGCACCCGGCGCATTCTGTGTTCTTTACCCGATAATTGGTGATTTTTGATTCTTCGTCCATTCTGTTTTTCATACTACGGTGCTATATCCAGGGTGAACCCACATACTAAACGGGTATTGGCAAACCTGACTCAGACAGGATAGTATCCATAATTCGCTCCGCTTCGATCACGGCTGCCCCTCTCTCTGGAATTACACCCTCCATACTCGAGTTATAAATCGCTGAGTCAAAATTAATGACGCCAGCAATATCGATGTTTCGATCCCGTAATTCTTTTTTTACTCTTATACACACGTCCGTAGATGGTGATTTATTAATAATTCCCCAGACGTGTTTTATACTCATTTCGGTAGCCAGTTCAAATATTTTCTGCCCGACAGTGATCGATTCAAGAGGAGGTTCGATAACAATCAGTACGCCATCGATACTTGTGTCGACCCCTCTGCCGAAGTGTTCCACACCGGCTTCCATATCAACAATGACCAGTTCGTCGTTCTGTAAAGTAAGTTTTTTTAGAAATTCCCGACTGAGTACACCCATAGGGCAGGCGCAACCCTCAAGAGACTGGAGGATTTTACCGATGGCGACGAACTTGATCCCGTCTTTTTGAAGCATACAGTGCTCGGGAATATCATCCATCGTGATACGGGATTCACTGAGAACATTCGCATTACCCATCTTTGCTTTCAAGCTATTCTTCCCGCCGACCAGATCCATGAGAGGTACCGGTGGATTGTCAAAACCGAACATGCGGAAAAGCCCTGAGTTCGATTCATCGGCATCTACGACTACTACCCGGTAACCTTTTTTTCTCGAAACGTTGGTCAAGAGAGCAGCTACCGTACTCTTACCACTTCCACCTTTACCACAGATCGATAATTTCATTCTTACTTAACCCTCCCTTGTATATTCACTTTGTACGGTTTTATGTACGCTTACCTCTGGATCAGCCGAACTACCTCCTGCAGTAACACAATCCGCTATGTTTATGTGTTCTAGTTCAACATTGTAACCACATTGCAGGCACATTTCATGCCATCCATCGAAGTCAACATAGATCATAATATCACCACCACATCGCGGGCAGCTTCTCAGTTTCCATTTCATAGTGCGTACCTTCTATTGAGGTCACTCCCGTTGATCTGTCGATATTTGGCAGCTGGCATATCCACACTCGTGACTTCAGTTCCCTTCTTTCTTTGCTTTCTCCGAATAAAGCTCCAGTTCATCCAATTGTTGTTACATTGATGGCGGAACAGAACGGTATGGCTACCTTTCCTTAAAGCTGGCTATTTCCCCTTCTATTTCCTGCATTTTTTCATTCATTGCAGTCGCTATATTCCATATGCCGGTGTTTTACCTGGGTGTAAGCTTTGCCACTTTTCCAAAAGTTGCTCCTTTGTTTCCTTATGATCGGGATCAGGGACAGGTGCTCCCATCGGGCACATCTCTACACAACGCGGGGATTCATAATTACCAACACATTCGGTACATTTATCAGGATCAATTACATAGATGGTATCTCCTTCCGAGATAGCATCATTCGCACATTCCTGTTCGCAGGCTCCGCAGGTAATACATTCATCGGTTATTTTGTAGGCCACTATAACTTCTCCTTCGTTGTATATTTGTTATTCCGTAGCTTTAACCCATATCCGGTACATTTTCTCACCACTTTGTTCATAGCATTGGAATCCGGTTGTATCTATTACCTCTGTCTCTACATTCTCGATACCCTTTAACTCTATACACTGGCTAAGCCAGTTTTTATAATGCGTCCCTCCACCAAAATAGACCTTCGTCCATCTTGTGCCGTCTTTATCTACTTTTTGCTGTATGGTTTCCTCTTCAGCCATTCGCTGTCGAATTGTCATTTCTAGGCGCTTATCCTTTTTCCCCTTTTATCACTCGTTTTCGTTTTTTTATAATGTCGTCCCTTCATACCTGCCATATTCGTTGACGGCATCCATTATTGCCCGAAGATTGTCTGCGGTGGTTTCTTCTACCGAAGAAGCTCCGGTTAATATGTATCCACCACCTCTACCACAAGTATCAATGAGTTTATGGCAGTACTCCTTGATTTCCTGCGGAGTACCCGTACTCAGTAATGACGTGGGTACGTTACCGGCGATACACGAAGCACCGCCGAGGACTTCCTTAGCTAAATCCATATCAGTACGTTCGAACCACCATACTACCGAACTTCTCGGCATGTCCCTGATAACCTCCAGGCGTTTGTCATAATATGATTCAGCAAGGGGCATTGGTACGAGACCTTCGTTGATTATCCCTAGAAGTACGTTCTTCAGAGACGGCCAGTAGAATATATTAAACTGTTCGCTCGACATGAAACCGTCAGCTCCTTTATGTAACGGCATTGGAACGATCGGACTCAGGCTAGCATCCGCTCCCTGTACTGCCATATCGATAGTCATCGGTGTTATTTTTTCAAGAGCTTCAAGCAACTTATCAGGTTGTTTAAACATATCCAGCATTATTCCTTGAGTACCCCGCAACATATCTCCTATCATATCGAAAGGTGCTCCGGAAAAAGTACCACCAAAAGGCGGATATCCTTCAGTGAGTTCTTCATGATTGGCTTCAGCGATAACCTTCATCCATATTTCCAGCTCCTTACCGGCATCCATTAGTGCCTGAAAAGCGGCTTGGACATCCGGTCTTCCGAACGGTGCTATGAATCCCATTGGTATTCCTGACATCGGGTTGAAAGCGTTGAGATATTTCAGGGGTTCAAGTTCTCCGGCTATACGCGGCATGATGACTCTAAGCCAGAAGTCTGACGGGTCCTGAATCAGGTGGTCGTACTCATCTGCCTTCATATACTCACCCTCGACATACTGATAAGTGCGGGTTTCAGGGGCGAGTCCATGTCCAGGCCACTTCATCAACTTATAATCAATCCTTTCAAATACTCTTCCCGGCCACACAAGCCCGGCGCCCATAGCAGTATCCATATCGAAGTCCTGTCGAAAATTCTTCCATGCTCTACGAAGTTCTTCATAGTCATACATGGTTTTCATAAGAGTAGTACCTGAATAATACGCCGGGAAATTTCCAGCCGGGAGGAAAAAGGGGACGCGATCGGGCTCCTCCATTTTTATAGCATTGACCAGCCTGGTTACCCGTTTCCGGTAACCTTCCTTAGCCTCAGGACTTACGAATTCTACGCCCGGAGCTTCAAGCCATTTCCTAAATCTTTCTTCTCTCTTCTCTTCCCAGGACAGATCGGACCATTTCTTTTCCATTTGTAACCTCCGTTAATACCTCTCGTGGATTGAGATTCTATTTGTCCGTCAGGAATTTTACTGTGTTTAGCTCTTTTTTTATTTGTAGATACCATATTCCTTAGTGAAGTCGATCATCGTTTTTATATTTTCAGGTTTCGACTTCTCTGGTGAACTTCTGGGGCAGACGACCAAACCACCATCCTTCCCAACTGTGTCGATCAAGTCTTTCATGTAATCCTTCACATCCTGTACTGTTCCTGTCTGGAGTAAAGAAACGGGAACATTTCCCCTGATGCACATGTGGTCCTTTAATATTTCCTTTGCCTTATATATGTCTGTCGAGTCAAAATGAGCAAGAACTTTACCTTTAGGTAATTCAAGCAGATATTCAAGCCTTTGAGTATAGCTGCCTTCGAAGAACACACAGGGCGTATATCCGGCGTCAATGACAGCGAGTATCAATGCTTTCAGTCCCGGCCAGTAAAATTTCTCGAATTGCTTCAGGGACATAAATCCATCCGCTCCTCTATCCAGGTATATTGTTACTCGTGGATTTTCATCTGGCGGCGGCATGGACTGAATTCTCTTCAGCATCTTGGCAAGTTGCTCTTCGCAGCCTTTCAGTAGCTGCTCGGGTCTCTCATACATATCAAGCATCGCCCCGCGCATACCTCGTAGAGAAAGAGAAAATATATCGAAAGGCGCTACGCCGGCTACTCCGTCTACAGGAAAACCAAGTTCCTTAATTTCTTTATCGAATTCTGCCAGCTTGGGTCGCCATTCAGCCCATTCCCGTCCTGCTTTCTTGAGTATCTCAACTGCTTGTTCGATTTCCGGTCTTGACAACGCTTCCCCAAGCATTAGAGCTCCAAAGCTTCCCGAACTCAACATTGATAGGGGCGGTAAATTTTTAAAAGGTTCCATCACCCCGAGAGTGCGAGGCAACAATACCCGTAACGCATAGTCCGTAGGATCCTCGAAATATGCATCGTATTCATCTCCCTTCATCCACTCGCCTTCAACTGCCTGGTGTCCGTGTTCAAGAGATACTCCGTAACCGGGCCACTTGGTCTGTTTCGGTTCCAGGTATTCCATCACTTTTCCAGGCGAAAAAGCCTGGACGTAATAGATAGAATCGGGGGCGAAATCAACAATGGTCCTCTTGGTGGCTGCCAGCCACGCATCATAGTCATAATACGCGGCAGCCGGTTGAATTCCAGCGTATTTTGCGGGGAAATAGCTGAAACTCATCTCGATGGGAACACGGTCCGGGATTTTGAGGTGAATCGCATCCATCACCCGTTGGTTTCGTTCTCTCCACAATGCCTCGGTATCTTCATCCATTCATATTTCCTTTCAGGCACACTTTCAAATATTAATATCTATCAATATCCTTAGTTAAACGTTATAAGATTTTCTTAATTTACTGATAAGCGCCGTATTCTTTGGTGAAATCAATCATCGCCTTAAGGTTTTCCGGTTTCGACTTTTCCGGAGAACTCCGCGGACATACTATCAGACCGCCGTCTTTGCCTATATCATCTATCA
>JAFGCW010000085.1 GCA_016932435.1 Dehalococcoidales bacterium
AGCCACTCGTTCTGGCGTATAACTCTGAACTCTGTCTTTTAAGTCATCAAAGCCAACTGTCCACTCTTTCACAAAGTCCTTGTCATAGAGTTCCTCATTGATTATAACATTGAGCATAGCTAAGGCCAGGGCATCATCAGTACCAGGGCGAATCTGGAGCCAGTGGTCGGCTTTAGCGGCAAGGCTGGTCTTTCTGGGATCAACGACTATTGATTTTGTGCCCTGTCTTTTTAATGTCCGGGTAAGTAAGTTGCCACACATGCCATCAGAGGCACCTGTTTCCGCAATATTACACCCCCAGATTATGACGCATTTGGGATGAACACCACCAAAGCCGTAGTAGTCGCAGATTGGCAGAGTACCACATGTCATTGCCGATGACTCCAACCTGGGGAAATAGCAGATATGATCGCCGCCGAAGCGGTTTGGAGTACCCAGAGCTCGAAAAAATCGTTGTGTCATGACGATGTAAGGTCGACCTGTGCCGTGAGTGGCGGCAATTGACTGAGCACCATATTCATGCTTAATCCTGAGAAACTCAGTAGCTATTGTATCTAAAGCTTCATCCCAGTCTATCCTTTGCCACTTATTCTCACCTCTTTTTCCGACTCTTTTAAGGGGGAACTTGAGCCGATCAGGATGATACAGAAGCTCTGGTGATGCCTTTCCCTTGGCACATATGTATCCCATAGATGTTGGGCACTCCGGATCCCCAGTTACTTTAACTACCTTTCCATCTTTTATATGTACTAAGACACCACACACTCCGTGGCACATACGACATGTCGATTTAACTATCGTTTCGTTCTTCATTTTGAAATACTCCCCGACTTTGTCATACTGATAAATTCGTTTATCTGCATTCTACTTGGCTTGATGAAATCTTGTCCATTATCAACGTGACAAGTAAAATAGAATGGGTAATAAGAATAACAAATAGAAGATAAAAAAAGGTTGCTATGACCTGAGAATTTTCCGTTCAATCACTTCTTTCGCAGAAGAAACCAGAAATGGTGGTAAAAATTTTAGCAGAGAATCACCGAAGAAGGTGTTGATGTTAAAAACAATATTTACACGATACAATAAGACAACATTGTTTCAGGGGGAGTTCGACTCTCCCCCGGCCTTCACCAAAAAATTAATGAAGGGATTCTAGAAATATCAGAATCCCTTTTTCTTTTATGTCTCTTGTTTTTCTTTTCTTATATGACATATAATTTTAAGATGTTAATTATGAGGTTAGGTTTGTCTTCCTGAGACATCTTTCGCTCTTCTTCTTTCGTTGGTTAGTTTCTGCCTTAAAGGAGCTTCTGCCACACTTCCCTCTCTTCGATCTAATTCACCCCGTTGTGTCCCATTTTAGCTGACATTCTACATATGTACTATTTATCGCCGCTATGTGCGATATAGTGTTCCTTCAATTTCTCCAACAGATCCCTTTCGCAAGTCGGTAACCTACCTAAACACATTTCATATACAACGCATTTCCGGCAATCGCCGTGGTTGGGACATTCGGTATTCCAACATTCACATTCGAACTTGTACGCTTCACGGCCGCTTGCCATTGCCCCACGCATTTCCCCGGGTGAAACTTTCGGAGGATTTTCTCTCCATTTGAACTTGTTCGGCTGTGCCAGTATGTTTTTCTCGTCTTGCATTTTAGTGCATCCTTTCATCATAATAATGCGCTCTGTACTCCGTATCGCGGCTAAATACAATATAGTGTTCTTCCAAGTCTCCCAACAGAGCCCTTTGGCAAGTTGGGAATTGCCACATGTACAAATGAAATACAATGCATGCCTTGCAATCACCGAATAATGCGCAATGATTCCAACAGTCGCATTCCATCTCATGCGCTTTTTCAGCGTACGCTTGTGCCTCGCGCTTCTTATCTTCTGAAACATCTGGAGTATTATCTCTCCATTTGTACCTGTTTGGCTGCTTCAGCATGTTCTTTATTTCTGGCGGTTCGTTGCTGTTTTCCATGTCGCCGAAAGGGTTCATCATCTTGTGAAATTCTGCAACTGCATCCGGTTTTAACATGGATGTTATGACCTCAATGCCTCTCTTTAAAGCATCCGGGTCAAACTTGCCCTCTTGTGGTGGCATGAAGTTCTCCTCCAAGGCCACTTTCATTGCTTCCTGCTTGCCATCTTGCGTGTGTTCCATGACAAAATCAAATAACATTTTTTGACCGTTTTCCATTTGTGTTACTCCTTTTTAGGCAATATTGAAAATTTGCTTTCCTGTTTATCGGCATAGTATTAATTAAACCATATCATTACTCACGCCTATTTTTCTAGCACTATCCCCTGGTCGAGAATCACATCGCCGTTTTCATCTGGTTCTATAAAGCGTGGGCAGTTGTAATGCTCGAACACGCACTAACGCTCCGTGTAGAGACTATCCCGCATTTGCAGTAAGAAATATCTGCTTATATATGCCCAAGGTACCCGATGACGCTGAATCTTTCTATTTCTTCAACATATCCTTCAAGCAAGGTAAGACATTGATCGAGGTCTCGATACGCGTACGGTCCTTCTGTTCTGAGTGATGCATCAGACATCGAGGAGGACATAAGAACACGCTTTCTCAATTTGTTGAAATCATAATTCTCTGCCACACTCTTGCTGTCACTCCGAGCCAGCTTCCGACCTGTTCCATGACTCACCGAATATAATAGCTCATTGATCCTGTCCGTTGCCTTAACCAGAGCTATATCTCCAGCCATATGGGAAGGAATCACAGTTAAATCTTCTGGATTTACATGCACTGCTCCTTTGCGGATAATGACAGAACCGTCTTCCAATATCTCATACGTATTGTGCGGTAAATCTAAAATAAGGGAAACAGGTCCAAAAACCCGTATAATCTCTTCATGAACAGTCGCTCTGTTTTCTCGAGCCCATTCAACTACTCTCTTGAATTCTGTATCGAATGCAATCTCGTCATCAATAAGATGATCGACTAGTCCGGATTCATTCCTCGATCCAGTGTGAATAAGGAAATACACATGGTCGTCAATGTAAGGTAAGAGTGCATCCAGGAAATGGTTACCACCACCAAGGTCCCCCAGTTGTCCCTTGTTAGCCCGGAGTGATGCTGCCAGGTCATCCCAGAGTGATTGTGTTAAATCGTTTCTACTGAGGGACGATTTCAGCAGCCGCATCCCACATCCACAATCAGACACAGCATACTTACGCCAATCTCGCTGCCTGGTCCAAACCACTGTCCCTGTTGGTAAGGGTGACCTGCCTGGGCAAGCATCAGGCAAGAAGACGACTTGCTCGGCTTTAAGTGACGTCGGCAGCCAGGAGTGGAGAACCCCAAGCGGCTCTGCAGAAATGTTCGTTATGTTCATGAATTCTAATAGTCACTCCTACTTCAACAAGGATTAATCTTATTATAAAATAATAATGGATATATTTACTATACATCATCATTAGCTACCGAAAATTTCCGCATTATTATATGACATTATAGCTGTGAGGAAGTCATATGTTCGCGTGAATGCCTTCTGAAGAAAAGTCAACAGCAAAGATTATAGAATACAGGCTACACGTATATTTATTATGAATTAAACTCCATTCTACTGGTAATAGATTCACTTAACGAAGCACAGCATTGTTTCCTCGGAAAGTACAGTATGAACAGTAACCGCACAGGGAATAGATATGGATCTGTAAGCAGCGACTCCGCCGCTGTCTTGATTTCGTTATTCGTTGGTATGATTCACGAAGATAAAGTTCTTTCTATGCGTTATGCGGCGCACATCCCTACAGCTTCACACTAAACATATAAGCGGTGCTGTATTTATCGTAACCATCAAGAAACACTTCCGCAGTCCAATATTTCTCCGGATATGGAATGATTACGCCTTGGCCAAGAATAATGTTCCTGGTGACATCGTACATGGCATCGCTATCATAGCTCTCGCGTTTGTGTATAGCATCGTTATCACCGGAGAAGGTGGCAAATGCAAACTGTGAGTAGTACGGCGGTCCTGCCTTGTCATCGGTATGCGGTACGAAGTCGAAATAGAGAAATCCTTCTGGTACGGAGGTATCCGTCTTCATAAAGCGCCCTAAAAAACCGTGCCACGGGCCAACATCCACGCCTAACCCGTAATGGTGCATTAATAAAATATCATAGTCAAAGCTCGATTTATACTCATCCATATCATCCAGAGTGCGGAAAAGTTCCTTGTGAACCTCCATATTGTCTGAACCATCGTATTCTCGTCCGATGAAGCGCATGGCAGACATTTTTTTATATTCGAAGCTGTCTACCTTGAAGCCCTTTTGTTGCCTTTCAACCACATCAGGCATAAATAATGTCCATTGTACTTGAGCATCACAGTCCTTCAAATAATTGATATACCCGAATAATTCCACGCTATTTGTGCCTGTAGAGCCTGTTTTATTTCCTGCTATTAGCTGCCGGGTGCTGCGCTCCCGCATTGTCGAAAAGTCGGCAAACACTCGGGCAACTGTTTCACGCAAATGTTCATCATGTGACAATCCTGATAATTCGTCATCAAATCTGTTTAAAGCGCTAAACACAGGCGTATTGACCACACCTGAAGGTTCTAATTCTTTTAAGTATGCCCGTAGCCGGGCATTTTGTTCCTTAAATCGTGAAAACACGCCGTGTATTAAAATCTGCTCGTTTTCAGCGAGTTTTTCGTCGCTCCATTGGGAATCGTCAAGTATCCATTCGGTCAGTGCATCAAAGACATCCGGGTTTTTTTCTCTTGCTTTGTGCGCCCAGCGAACAATCCTGTTGTATTTTTCGGCATCAGTCAGTTTCTCGTCCTTTTTCCCTTCGATGTCACTCCAATCGACCAAATGAAATTCGTCCATAAATTTCTGTGACATATTAAATCCTCCCTGTATCGTTATATTGATCATTAATGGATGAAAAAATCGAGCTTGACCCTGCCGCACTTTCGATGGCGGTACGCCGTGGAACCGCGTAAACGCTTTTGAAAAGCTCTCCTGTGTATCATATTGATAGCGCATGGCTACATCAATGATTTTGCTATTCGACTGCAACAAATCTTGTGCGGCTAAACTTAGCCGTCTGTTTCGGATGTACTCGCTTATGGTCACACCCATTACAACATGAAAAATAAACTGAAAATGCGAACTTGATGTATATGTTTGATTCGATACATCGTCTATACAAATATCGTCGGTCAAGTGATTTTCAATGTAATGAACGGCTCTCGATAAACTTTTTATCCAGTTCACAAACCATCCTCCTATCAGGGAATACTATACGATAGCATGAGATGTAAAGTCATGTCTTAAAATACGGCATATTGTCAGCTCTGAAAAAACCTTCTACAATGGTAACGGAAAGCTTCATCTATCAGCGACCAGCGGAACTTTCGGGTGACGTCAATAATGACGGTACAGTTAATGTCCTTGATATCACAAAGACTATCAGAAAAAATCTTGGGCTTGATTAACTAAAAAAAAAGAGGATTGTTTCAAGTGTAGTTAAGACTTCGGAATTTTCCGAAGTCTTTTTACGTTTCCTTGATTTCCTTTTTGTTCTCTAGCATAAAATCCTGTCCCTGAAAAGTCGGGAGGATTCTGATACCCTTTACTATAATCAAATTCGGGAGGTGAAACAGAATGGATGTGCTCGAACGGCTTAACGGTGCAATGACTTATATTGAGGCGAATCTTTGCGGTGAAATTGACTTAGACGAGCTTTCCAGCATTGCCTGTTACACGCCGGATGGATTCAACCGCTTCTTCAGCTACATGACACAAACGACCCTTGCCGAATACATAAGAAAACGTCGTTTGACCAAAGCGGCGTATGATCTACGCGACTCAGACATTAAAGTTATTGACGTGGCGGTAAAGTATGGTTATGAAAGCGCTGATGCATTTGCCAAGGCATTCATGAAGCAGCATGGAATTACACCGACGAAAGCGCGGGATCTATCCGAAACAATAAAAGTATATCCGCCTGTTTCCTTTCATATTTTGATTAAAGGAGTGAAGGATATGGAATACAAGATCATCAACAGTGATGAAATCGTACTTGAAGGCCTTAGCAAAGAGTTTACCTGACCTACCTCTGACCGATTCGAGCAGGAACATATTATGTGGGCAGATGACCACGACGATGTTCAAAACAAGGTCAACTCGGCTGTTCCGGGAATCTGGTACGGGATATGGAATAAGGGCGTATATTCGATAGCTAAAAGGCAGGGCGAAGCTGAAGGAAAAGAGCTTGAAACCATCATTATTCCTTCGGGAAAATACGCTGTCTTCATGTCGGATTTCGGAGGTTTCGTGGGTGTCGTGCTGCCAAAACTGAGAGAGCTGATTTTCGATTCATGGATGGCAGACTCAGCCTATAATCAGACAGCAGATTACGAGGTTGAGGTCTATCACCTGTTCCCAAAATCCGAAAAGCATAAACGCCACTATGAGATCTGGGTACCTGTTATAAATAAATAGCCGTTTAACCAAAAAGGAGAGGTTGTGATTTTACAGCATTGCCGCTCTTTCGCTTTTCCGTATCCGTGCTGAACAACGCGTAATATTAGATTTTTTAATTTTCAAATGTAAGCAATCCGCCGGTTTTAATGACGGTTCTTCTTTTAAAATCATAGTCCTTGGGCTTGCCCTTGAAATAATAGTCTATTACCCGTGCGTTTCCGGCGTGAGTGACGATTAAGACGTTATTATCTTTGTGGTCTTGTGTAATCATGTCACAAAAATCGCAATTCCGTTTCATAAAAGCTTTAAAACTTTCCGTGCCCTTATCGCCACTCATAATTGCTTGCTAGCCTAGTTTCACGACCTCCGTATCAGTTTCATCTGTGCCTTCAAACTCACCGCAGTCTATTTCGACAAGCCTGGCATCAAATACAATCGGTCCTTTGTAGATAATTTCGCAGGTTTGACGCGCTCGTGTCTGGGGACTGCAAAAACACGTATTAAAACTAACACTCCCCAAGTTTTCGGCCTGCAGTTTTGCCTGCGCTATTCCTGTATGATTCAAATAAGTATCAGTAACACCGTTGGCCTTCCTGAACAAGTTCCAATCGGTTTCACCATGACGGACGAGGTATATCATAATTATTCATCCTCCGTTAATATACATTAAGCATAACGTACCAGATACAAGAGTTTTCAGACTCTAGATATTTTACCATGCTGCGTACTGCCAGATTAAAGCCCGAAACCGTAAGAAAATCAGTTTCGGGCTTATTCGGTTCGCTTTGACGTAAATGCGTCTTACCGCTTGATTTGCAGATACAACTCGTCACCGGGTGTTGGGTTTTTGATGGTGGACTCGTCGTTGTAGACAAGCAGAGATTCTCCGTCTACCACCTTCCGCGTGATTTTATACCGCAGTTTATCCTGTGTGTAATATGGAATGAAACAGACCGGTTTCCCGAGTCTTTTAACCGTTACCTCACCGCGCCACATTCCGGGAGGAACAGCTATGACCCCGGGCTTGTCGAAAGTCACCGCTTCCATATGGTCGGGGTCTTCTCCAAGCATTACTTCTATCTCAGCGTCAAAGCAATCCCACGGTTCGACGACGTCCGTTCCGGAAAACCACAGAAATTCCGCTATCTGTCCGTTACTCACCGGTTCGTCGTCTCCGAGCTTACACGGCGCTGTAATGATGTTAAAGCTGAACTGGTACCCGGTATCGGGCATATCTTCTTTACCTTTGTAAACACACCTGGGATTCATTACCGCATCTCCGAGTTTGTGAAAATCTTTCCTCAGCTCCATGATACAGTCTTTGTACTTACCAGCAGTCGAAGCGTTGTTGTAAAAAGGCTCCATACGCTTGCGGACATCCTCGTCTGTCTGGTTCGGATCGGTGGTGCAATATCCGCAGAGGGTGCACATTTTTGTTGAGTCATATTTGCAGGCTCTCGGTTTTTCTTGCACGTAGAGCCATTCCTCTTTTCCGTTTTCATCAATACGACTATTAACTCTTCCCCTGGTAATTCCAACGTAGGTAAGCATAGTATTCAAGCCCCGGACGACCTTTTTGAAATACACCGGACTGTGAAACACACCCGGAGGAGCACACACGATAGACGGCTTCGTGATATGGTATATTTCCATAGATTCCGCGGAGTCACCTATACAAAAGCCGATTTCGAATTCAGCTTCAAAGATCCTGTCAAGTTCAGCGCCGGTGAAAACGAAGAAATTATACGCCCCGTCGTGGATATGCGGATAATCCATAATACCAACCTTATCGGCGACAAGGAAACCCGCTCCAAACCGGACATCCGGAACTACATCGGGGGAATTAAAGAAATTCATTCGCGGCTTGGTGTAACCGTACCAGTAATCTTTGTCGTGCGTTTGTATAAACGGATTGTACTGTCTATCGAGCTTACCCATTTTAAAACCTCCAAAAAGATTGTGTTACGATATACCTATTAATGCAATTTGCAGGGTTATTTTTTACATAACTATCTACCCACGAGTAAACCTCTTGTAAACCATCCTCTCCCATGGGCATGTGGTTAAAAACCGGCATAAACGTTTCCTCCCTTCTCGATTTATTGAGAATAATTGCACATAGTATATCAACTTGCAGTTTTTCAGACAATCTCAATACAAATGAGTTAGAATAAAAGCTTATGTATCTGCATACAGGCTGCATACCTTAAAAGTACGGCGTATTGAACGATTAGTTCTATTATAGTCAGGAAAAAGCATAGTGTAGCAGTGTTTCAGGGAGAGGTTGACCCCTCTCGTTTTCGAGTGTTATCCTTTGTGTAATATATACTCCTCTGAAAAAATTAATAGGTCTGATACGTATAAATAGGGTGTGTCACACACATTTTTGGTGTTCTTGTCAGTATAGTCGTCATTTCGATGGGGGACCTCACCGTAAGTTCCGGACTTCCCGGTGGTTGTAGTCTAAAGGTAGGTATCCCATCGGAATAGGTCTATTTTTTACACATCATCCCACAGAGAGAGTTAACGGTATCAGACAGCTATATACATGATGTGACAGATATTAGGATTCATTAAAAAGTAACGAAAGCATTTCAGAAAGGTAACAGTATGAAACCGAAAGTATCTCTCACCACAGGAGAAAACCGCTCTATCAATGTAGAAAATGCTTTAAATATGATAAAAGACGATATTGATTTCGATGGGAAAAAGGATGTTTTTATAAAAGTTAATTTTGTCGATGTACATAACCAGATATGTGCCACCCATGTTGAAGCGGTACGCCCCCTGTTGAAATTCATCAGAGAACGCTACGACGGTAATCTACGGATTGGTGAATCTCATATCTTCACGGATATTCCCGAAGCATTCAAAAATTACGGGTACCTCGATACCTGTAAAGAGTTTAACGCAGAAATCGTCGATCTCAAGCATGACGAGTGGGAAATGATCCAGATCTTCGATACCGAATTCCAGCCGTTCGAGGTACACTATTCAAAGACCATGCTGGATTGCGACTATCTGATATCGATCACACCTCCCAAAGCGCATGATGCTGTCCTTGTTTCTATGGGGATCAAGAATGTCGTTATGGGAGGTCCCAGTCATATATATGATGATAAAGTTAAAGTTCACCAGGGACCCGGGGTGATGAACCTTAATCTCTACCTGATGGCAATAAAGCGTCTACCGGATCTCAATATTATCGATGGATTTATCGGCATGGAAGGTGATGGTCCGCTATGGGGAGAAGCGGTGGACTGGAAGATAGCCGTGGCAAGCTGTGACGCAATTGCTGCCGATTCTCTGATAGCTGATATGATGGGCTTTCCTCCTGAAAGCGTCGGGTATCTTTACTATCTGGCTTAAAAAGAATATGGGGTCGGAGAAATTTCTCAGATGGATATCCTGGGCGCCAATCCAGATGATCTTCGCAAGATATTCAGACCTCATTCTCGATATGAGGATCAGAAACAGTGGCACGATGAACGGGTGACCATGTATCTCGGTATTTGATCAGAGCTTTCAATCATAGAGAATGATGAATTTGTTAATGAAGTAATTTAACGACAGATTTGGATAAATACAGATGGAAGGATGAACTTGTTAAGGTACTGGAATTACTTATCCTGTTAGTATTACTGTATATTAGATTTGCAGTATAACGGTTATGAATTTTATATGTTAGGAGAGGATTATGCATAGTATTCAAGCGGCTGTTTTACACAAGACTGGGGAACCTTTTGAAATTGAATCAGTTGAAATAGACGACCCGCGTGATGATGAGATTCTTGTACAGAATATAGCAACCGGTATTTGCCACACAGATATAATGGTTTACGATAATCACTCCGGTGATAAAGCGGTGATTCTGGGGCATGAAGGTGCCGGAATAGTTATCGAGACCGGTAAGAACGTCAAGAATATCCGGTCGGGAGATCACGTACTACTCTCATTTCAGTACTGTGGTGAATGTGACCAATGCCGAAACGATCAACCATGGAAATGTCAGCATATGGGTGATTTGAACTTCGGATACATGCGCAGGGATGGCAGCAATGCGTATCTGAACAGCGGTGTATACGGACATTTCTTCGGGCAGTCTTCATTTGCTACCAATTCACTGGTTACGGAAAATAACTGCATTAAAGTTGTACCTGAATTAAGTCTTGAGACATTATGCCCGCTTGGTTGCGGTATTCAGACAGGAGCCGGCACCGTTATGAACCTGATGAAAGTACCTAAAGGTTCTTCTATTGCCGTCTTTGGCACGGGGGCGGTAGGTATAGCCGCAATTATGGCTGCCCGTATAGTCGGTGCTGCGGCAATTATCGGTATTGACATCCATCAGTCAAGGCTTGAACTTGCCCGTGAATTAGGAGCAACACATGTAATCAACAGTAGCCAGAATGATGTAGCTTCGATGATTTCATCGATTACCGGTGGAGGTGTAGATTTTTCACTGGATCTTACCAGCAATCCTGAAGTGTCTCAACTGGCGGTTGATGTCCTGAACCCGGGTGGAGCCTTTGCTAATATCGCCCGTCCCTGGGACGTGCCTGAATTATCTGAAGGTAAAAAGAGTGTCGGCGTTACCATGGGTAGTGCAATACCGCAAGATTTTATCCCGGAATTGATTCGCTACTATCAGGCCGGTGATTTCCCATTTGATCGCCTTGAAAGGTTTTACGACTTCAGTGAAATTAATCAGGCTATTGCCGACTCAAGGAGCGGAGTCGCTATAAAACCGGTATTACGTATAAAACAAGAGTAAAATACCGCGTATTTTTAAACCTGTAGACGATTTTTCAGACCTTTTTTGTATATGGTCGTACTATATTCCGTGTTTTCGACCATTTTGTAAGATAATAGCCTATCATTTTCCACCTGTTTTTTTCTCGTGATTGTGATGTATACAATATTTGCGTTTTTATGTATCATAACCGAAGAAGGAGGTGATTATTATGGTCTGGGTTATTATAGGCAGCATTATCGGTTTTATATTAATCATGGTATTACTCCTGTGGCTTATCGGTGAACGCTGGTATCTGTTACGCAAATCAAGCTGGCAGTCATTAAATGAATACCGGCTAAAAGACATACTAAATTTGAAACCACTCCATATGTATGTATATGGAAGATGGACAGCCAGATACATATATATACTCAGAGTATTTATATATCCTCTCCTTGGTGAAAAGGGGAAAACGAGACTGCGTGATAATTACCACTCT
The DNA here is from genome assembly GCA_016932435.1 of Dehalococcoidales bacterium. The sequence goes on from JAFGCW010000085.1 coordinate 11,699, forward strand.
AAAATTCTGACTCAAGAAAATGCGGAGTCTATAGTTACACTGAACGAAAGCATCCCTCTACAGGACCTTGAGCAGGTGATTCCATATCCGACTGCACGAGATATAGTACTTAACGGCCCTCCGGATATCGTGGTTTATGAATGTGGATGTCGTAATTCTCGTCCAAATCCATGCCAGCCGACTCAGGTTTGTATGGTTATTGGTAAACCGTTTACAGATTTTGTGATAGACCATTTACCCGAAAAAAGCCGGCGTCTTTCTCAAGAAGAAGCACTCCAGCTTCTAAGAGATGAGCATGAAAGAGGACATATTCACACTGCCTGGTTTAAGGACGTTTGTCTCGACCGTTTCTATGCAATCTGCAATTGCTGTAAGTGTTGTTGCTTTGGAATTGAAGCTATGATGAAGTACGGTAATCCGGTGATTGCTTCTTCCGGTTATGTGTCTCAGGTGGATGAAAATCTCTGTATCGCATGCGGAGAATGCGTCGACGCCTGTCCTTTTAATGCTCTTTCTTTCAATGACAATAAGTTGATTTTGAACTGGGATAATTGTATGGGATGTGGTGCCTGTGAAGTCTTATGTCCTAGTAATGCAATATCGCTGGTGCGAGATGAGAGAAAGGGTATTCCGCTTGATGTAACGACCCTCGTCTAAATGTTTCCTCTGTCTATTTACCACATGTGTTGAAATATTGTGTTCATGTTCGTAAAGGGCTTTAGTTTAACACTGAAGCCCTTTTATTATTAATCCCCTTGTTTTTCGTTTCTTATTTGACATATAATGGCGACTGAGTTTGAGAGATAAGTAATCGATTTCACTTACTATCACTGTCACGGAAATAAGGAGGTAAGATTAGATGACCACACTTAAGGAATACAATAGTTACGGAGAAGATATTAATAAACTACTCAGGTTACCGACATCGCCGATAGCGGTCAAGATGCTTGAAAAAGAAGAAGATATACCCGAAGGAGCCATAAGGCCGAAAAAGGACTATGGATATCACCTGGCGCAATGTCAGGCTTTTGCCATGTCACGTCGAGGCCGGAAGGCTACTATAGCCATGTTGAAAGAGGATAACTGGTGTCCTGCCCCGATATCTGCCTATGGCATCGTGGAACCCCCTGAAGAATATGTCGGATTTCCCTATATGGTTGAAAGCGAGGCGGCGTCTAAGAGATTAAGTGAATCATCTCCTCAATTCGAACATGGGAAATATATCGGTATTGTCAGTGCACCTCTGGAGACGGCAAATTTTATACCGGACCTGGTTCTTGTGTATTCCAACACAGCGCAACTGAGAAGCATATTACTCGCAGTGAAGTATAAAGAGGGGATACTGGTGACTTCTGACTTTGATCCCCTCCGATCCTGTGTTTTTTCGATAGTGCCTGTTATATTAAACGGCCAATACCGAATTACCTTACCTGATACGGGCGAACAATATCGCACCATGTCCGGGGAGGACGAAATAATCTTCTCGGTTCCCGGACATAAAATCAAAGAGCTGGTATTGGGACTCTGGCATTTTGAAGAGCAGTCTCATGATTACGTTCATCGTTATAGTCACCTTGACTTCGGTATGCAGCCCGATTTCCCGCAACCTGAACACTATATAAAAATGTTTAGAGAATGGGGTATAGAAGCATAGGGAGATATCTGACTAGATTAATCTGAAATCGTAACACCGATGATTTAGATTCAGTTGGTAATGAGAAGTCAAGCGAGGAAGTGAATGGAAACAGAAATCCTGGATAAGCATTTAGAGGATAGACCGGCGCAATTAACGAAGGCAAAAGAGAAAGGGATTAAGGTAGTAGGCTATTTCCCCGGCAATTATGTACCTGAGGAACTCATTTATGCGTCAGGAGCGATACCACTATGCCTTGTCCATGGTGGGAACCTCCAATCAGCTGATGCAGCACTGTCAATGGTTCCGCAGGTCATTTGCCCTTTCGCACGGGCGCAAATAGGAGAAAGGTTATTACAGCAAAATCCGTATTACAACATGATAGATTTGCTGATAGCGCCGGTAACCTGCCAGCACCTGAGGAAAGTGGCAGAGATATGGGAATATCGCAATGAACTGGAGATATTCAAGCTTGGAATTCCCCAGCAGTACGATAATGATTTCGAGGTGGAATATTACAACAACAGGTTAATAGCTCTGAAAGACAGGTTACAGGCCTTAACGAAAACTGAAATTACTGACGAGAAACTTGGTGATGCCATCCAGCTTTACAACCGGATAAGAGAGTTACTTAAGAAAATAAGCTTAGCACGGCAAACAGACCCACCCGGATTGAGTACTCTGGAATTTATTAAATTGAATCACGCTTCTTATTATGCTGATCCGGAATTTATGGTAGAAGTGCTGGAGTCTGTTTACCGGGAAATCAAGGATACACAGCCAACAGCAGGAACCACTAATCCGAGGATTCTTCTTCTCGGCCCTAATGTTGGTTACGGTGATTATACTGTCCTGGAAATGGTACAGTCAGCCGGTGGGGAAATAGTGATAGAAGAAATATGCGAGGGAGTCCGATATTACTGGAATAATATCGACAATCATAGTGATCTGATTCAGGCGTTAACAAAGGGATATCTGGTAGACAGGCTACCCTGCGCGTTTATGAGAAATTCGGCCAAAAAGAGGCTTGACTTTACTCTGAAACTAATCAAGGATTTCGATGTTTCGGGAGTGATATGGTATGAATTATTATGTTGTGAGACGTACGACTCGGAAGCGTATTATTTTGCTGAAAAATTAAGTGAACATAATATTCCTTTTCTTATTTTGGAGTCGGATTACAGTACCGCCGTCACCGGTCAATTGAAAACCCGCACTAGAGCGTTTATCGAAATCTTAAAAGGGGTGATGGATTAATGATTGAATTGCTTGAATTATGCGGTTTTGAAGCACAGGAACTCGATTCGGAGTTACCCAGGATAAAAAGAGCTTTTGACATATTGGGTATAAACGCAGAAGACATTGAGCAGGGAAAACAACGACTTAATAAATATTACGATATTGAACTGATAGGTTTTCGAAAAGTATTGCGGTTAATCGTTAAAGAACTGGTTAACGCATTGCTGGTGAGAGAAGAAAGTGATAAAAAAGTCATCTATGGTTTCATGTTCCCGGGTATCGATATGCTTGGTTCGGCACTGGTATCGTACTCAAGGGATGTGTTTGTGATACACCAAAGCTGGGCTTTTCAGATCGTTGTGGGATGTATATTTGGAAAAATTGAGTCGATAATGGAAGAAGCTGAGGGGAAATGGCTTAAAGCCGGACTGGTAGCTCATTGTGCTAATGTCAAGACAATAGTAGGACCGATAGCCATGGGCTTGTTTCCAAAGCCCGATCTGCTGGTAACCGCCGGCTATTTATGTGAAACTTCTCCTAAAACGCTGGATATTCTACATGAACTATACGATATACCGGTCTGGTTCGTCGACACCTGTCAGGATAGGAATTTCAGTGAATACCCCGAACCCCCCGCGCGAATTGCCGATTTGACGGTGAAAAGCCTTCGGAGGTTGATTGATAAAATCCAGGAAGTGACAGGTTTTGAAATTACGGACGATATGGTACGCGAGGTGCAGAGTGCCAAGAGAAAAATGGACGCTCCTTTACGTACATTAAGTGATCTGACACATAACAGTGATCCCCTACCCATCAGTCCCGCACACGATAACATCTGGATGTGCCTGAATTCTTTGACATTGAGTATCGATGGTATTGATGAAGCTGCTGAGGCTATTACCTTACTGAGCGAGGAGTTACAGGCCAGGGTTAACGGGGGAGAGGGGGTAGTTGAGAAAGGGGCTCCCAGAGTAATGGCCCTCCTTCCCGCCGGGCAAACTGACCCGAGGTTGGAATACCTGGCCTGTCAAGTTGGCATCGCTATTGTAGCTAATGATCTTAATATGCATGTACCTTTCAAGAATACCTCTGATGACCCTTTTATGGGGTATGCCCTGGGTCTTCAACAGAGTTCCCTGGGCTTGTTACCTTCCAGAAGAATCCCGATGATTATAGAAGGGTGTAAGCGACTGAAAATTGATGGCGTTCTCGATAGATACCATGTTGGGTGCAGAGTGGTTGCCGGAGATGCTCTATTAATTGAAGAGGCTATCAGAAAAGAACTTGGTATACCGGTCCTGTTATTGGAGTGGGAAAATTTCGATCCCCGTGCCTATGACCATGAGCTGTTCAAGAACAGACTGGATGTCTTTAAATCAATGATGACTAAACATAATTAATGAATGGTTAAGCATTTACCACTGATAATACACTATTGATATTGGTGAGTACCGCCAGTACCAGGTAAAATACAGCAATGGTTCAGGTGGAATGGGAGCTTCAAGTTTATCTGAAGCTCCTGAATGTATATACTCTTGTTTTCCTTTTCTTATATGTCCTATACTCGATAGGACACGGTATATTATTTGAAGAGGGGAAATGACATTGGAAAATAAGTACGCAAAATGTGTAATGCCGGCTCCTATTAAAAACCTGGGCATTGCTGGCTATAACTGGAATTCGGTTTACGGACATAAAGGTGAAATCGGCGCCGATTGTACCCTGTGTTTCCATTACATTACCGAAACGTTCGAAGAGGGACCCCCACACAAACATGATGCACACCAAATCATGTGCTTTGTAGGCAGTAATCTGGAAGACATCAGTGAATTCGATGCGGAGATAGAAATAGCACTGGGAGACGAGGGGGAGATTCAGACTATTACTACCCCTTCTGTGGTTTCCATTCCTCCGGGGATGATGCATTGTCCGCTGAGATTCAAGCGATTAGGACAACCGGTGCTTTTTATCGAGATTGTACTGGAGGGTTCATACCAGAGATACACGGAGACCGGAGAGGTAGAAGACGTTCGACCCGAGGATGTTACGAAACTGATTTAAATCAGCTTAATATACATGGACTGAGAGATTAACACAGTAAAATTCACACTATGCTCATTACGAATTTATGAATTGATTGAACATCAGAACTTGATAAAGTATTTCGTACAATAAAGTAAAAGGAGTGAATCATATGGGTGAATCAAAATTTGAACAGTACATTGTAAGAGACCTGTGGCACAAGTCGTATCCCGAGGACTTCCATGCCGAGGTTACAAAACCGGTTCTCGGACTAAGGGTAGAGGAGATGCAAGGTACCACGTATTCTCCCTTCGCATTATCCTGGGTGCCGATAACGGAGGCCTTTTTAATGGCGCCGGAACCTCACGTCCATGACTGGGACGAGTTTCTCATGTTCATCGGGGGAGATACTACCAACCTGCTGGACCTGGGGGGTGAGGTTGAATTTTCTTTAGGTGATGATCCGGACAACATGGAAAAGTTTGTCTTTTCGACCCCCACAGTTTTTCATCTTACAAAAGGATTATGGCATTGCCCGCTCAATTTCAAGAGAGTAGATAATCCTGCCAGGCCTGTACTCTTTACGAACCTGATGTTTACGACCGATTACACGATGAAAAGAGCACAAGACATAAAGAAAGAGTAGATGGCATCTGGCCAGTTAACCGTCCCGGAATTATGGAGAATTACCAGGATGATATCCGGTTTTCGTTAATCTTGACAAGCGGAATATTCTTGTAGTAAATTAAGTCGATATCGGATATTTCGTAGTTTAACAATCGAACATTCTCCGATCTGTTAAGCCTAAATCAGTTGGAAAAAGGACACGGTTAGCAGACGGCGTCCCGGAAAACCGGGACCGAGGGTATTACCGGAAACAGTGATACCTCCCATGTTTGGAAAGGAGAAAGCCATGCGGCTGAATAGATAAAGGGCATCTCCTTCCGGGATGCCCTTTCTGTTTATTATGCAGGTTAATCGAATTCTACTCGACTGGGGTTGCCGATGACCATAAATTGATTGTTTAACTTATCTAAAATACAAAGAGACCTCCTCTCTTAGCACTATACATCGGTAACCTCAATCGGGCAGAATGCCTGCCAGTCCTGTAACGCGATATGGTTTCTCAGGGGTATCTGTACAATCCAAATCAACACTAAAAATAAGTCTCTCCGGCTTAGCTCCTAATTACGGATACCCCTAAGAAAACAGTATCGGCAGCAATTCAGCTAAATTATACCAAAGAATCGAAAGATTTTCGAGACATTATTAGAAAACATGGAGACTCTTCGATATGTTCGTACCGGATTTCAAGAAATACCGCAAACGATTCTTTTCGATAAACAAGTAACAGTTCTCTCTACAAAAGCCGTGCTAGTCGGTTGCTATCATTACGTTTGAAGCTTTTATAACGGCATACACTTCTTTCCCTGGGGCTAGTTCCAGTCTTTCTGATGAAGATTTAGTGATAATTGATGTTATTTCAATACCGCCCGGGAGTTCAACGATAATCTCATTGTTAACTGCTCCGGTAGTGACCTGCTTGACCGTACCCTTTAGAACATTCCGCGCACTGATTTTCATTTTCGCCTCCCTGTACTTTATTAAGTTATATACTACATTTTCCCCATACCGGAATATGTGATATTTATCATAAAAAGCGTAGAATCCCTGTTAAGGAGTGGGATATATTTCATTACAATCTCAATAACACGACCAAAAGAACGAGGGGGGACTGTTCGAATCGTCCGGCTCATCGTACTTAAACTTAAGTCTGATAATATTAATACTTAATCAATCAAAGCATACACTTTTTATTATTCTATTATGGTCGTCTTTCATCCTATAATTCTTGGTACTTCAGGGTTATTACGTGCGTTAAAAACAACGGTTGTGACGATAGATACACATACTGATAAGGAGACGAGAACTAAATATCGGGTTGAACATTAAAAAGACTCAATGAGGAGGGTTATTAATATGGAAGAAAAAACTACTGTTATTGAAGATACAAAAACCAGTGTAAAAGAAACGAGTACCAGCCTGGCTCCGGTTGATGAATTATCGATTGAAGAAATTCAGCTGTCGGACCAGATATATCATGGTGCCGGACTGGATCCGATAGTTGATGCCGGTATTAAAGACTATGACACCAAGATAGAGCAAGAGAACAAGTTTTTTAATAAAATCCTGGGTACAAGAGGTAGCGACATACGCGGATATGGTGAATCAGTAGCGAAACGAGTTGCTGTTGCAGTTTATGGTCAATTAAGCAAGCAGTACGGTGGTAAAGTAGGAGACCTGAGAGCCTACATAATGAACCTGGAAGAAGAGCGGGATAATGCGAACAGGCGATATGATGATCTCATGGGAAGGGCAATAGGGATTCTTGGTGAAGAATACAAGGAATTAAAGACCGATTCGAACGAGTTTATGCAGAAGTTGACCGATGTAATGGGAGAGGACCTGAAAGCATCTCGAATCAACTCAGAAGCCCTGACCGAGAAGCTTGCAGACATGGACGGTTTACGATCGCAACTTCGCACTCTGATGAAAGATAAAGAGGATTTGATTGAAACATCGGCGAAAGAAAAAGAACAGCTTAAAGATAAATATGAATCACAGATAATCGATTTGAATAACAAACACAAGACAGAGATAAACATACTGAACGATAAGTACGAATCACAGTTTAACGAGGTTATAACCCAGCATAAAGCTGAAGTGCAGGATTTAAACGTACGAATACGAGCGATGGATAAAGAAAAGGAATTACTGAACGATACATCAGCCAGGGAAAAAGAACAACTAAGGGAGAAGCATGAATCCCAATTATCTGCTATCAGCGACAAGCATAAAATAGATATAGATAACCTGAGTGAGAGACACGAATCACAAATTTCCGAGATAAATAATCAGCATAAAACAGAAGTGTCTAATCTTAACTCGCGAATCAATTCTCTGGTAAAAGAAAAGGAACTGCAGGCGGAAGCCTCGACGAAGGAAAAAGAACAGCTTGAAGAAAGATTTGAGGAGCAAATAGCTTCTATTAATAATGAGCACAAAGTTGAGCTTAGAAATCTCAATGAAAAATATGAATCACAGATAGCTGAGATACATAACCAGCATAAAGCTGAAATACGGGACCTTAACCTGCGTATAAATGCTCTGGATAAAGAGAAAGATCTTTTATCAGATACATCGGCCAAGGAAAAAGAGCAACTTAAGGAAAAACACGAATCGCAACTCGCTGAGGTGAGTAACAAGCATAGAGCTGAAGTCCAGGATCTGAATTTACGAATCGAAGCTATGGGGAAAGAAAAAGAGATACTGGCAGATACATCAGCTAAGGAAAAAGAACAGCTTAAAGAAAGATTCGAACAGCAAATAACCTCCATTAACAATGAACATAAAGTAGAAATCAGAAATATGACTGAAAAACATGAAACACAAATAAATGAGCTACATAATGAATATAAGGCGGAAATAAGAAAATTGAACTCAAGAGTTGAAATACTAACCAAAGAAAAGGACCTGCAAAAGGAACAATATGAATTGCAGATAGCCGACCTGGATTCAACCATCAGAGGTGTGGGAGTTAAGAAATCAGAAGCAAAAAATGAAGATAACGCCGTCTCTGATAATGATTCTAAGAAGTAAAGATACTTAATAATCGAAGACTGAACTGATAAGGGGAGAGGATGTACATCCTCTCCCCTTATCAGTTGGTGAGAGTTGAATATGGCAGTATAATGTATGGATTCCGGAGCTTTGTGGATGGTTGTTATTGGTCTTTATTACGATCTCGATTGTCTTTTAATAACTCTTCTGCGAATTTTAATGCTTCATCCGGTGATATATCGAAAGGTTCCTGGTAGGGTGTTTCGGTATAGGTTTTTTCCAATTCTTCCAGGTATGTATTGAATTCAGTATTTTTCTTCCTGATGGAATCGAGTTTACTATCTATTTCCGTTATCTCTTTATCAAGCTCATCGAAATTCAGTTCCATCTTCATGAGATCATTGAACCTCTGGAGAACTGCTTTTACCGATCTGGGACTGTAATCAAGACCGACATTGTATTCGGGATAATATGGCACCCTTACTGTCAGGTTTACACCATCCAGGCCGCCTTTCTGAAAAGCGTGCAGGAGGTTAAGGTTGATCGTGGCCATGCCTTCCCGGCTGGACATTATGACACTGTACTTTTCCATCTCATCTCTTACTTTGGCGCTGGTGCAGGTGCAGGTTATGTGTGGTTCACGATTGTACGGCGACCGATCGTATATAGCACCGAACGTGTATATCCGGTTTACACCGAACTCTCGAGCTAACGCAAGTACGGTATCTCCGTATTCTTCCCAGTAAAGATTTGGTTCAGTTCCCTGGAAAAGGATGATATCATGGTCGGAAGCGGGATTACCCGCGTAAAAAAACTGGTTCTTTGGAAAATCTGTGTCTTCTATAACTCCATCCTTCATTGTAAATACAGGACGGGCATTATATATACCGGGGATCTGGTATACATGGAAACGAGCGGTATGAATTTCAGCAAAAAGTTTTGCCTTTAAATGATCGATAAAATACTTTATGCCACCTGTAGCCACATCACCGCTATTGAGCCACCCATCCAGTCCGCATATGAGGTAAGGACTTCGTAGTGGTGGTTTACTAATAAATGTCAGATTATCTGTCTCAGCCACTTTCTGTTATCTCCGTTGGTTTTTACTTATATTATAACATTTGAACCGACCGGTTGACCTGTCTCGTGGATTACGCAACGGGAAATCGGTAAAGTTGACATAAAACAAGAGTAAAATACACTTGGCGGAATGTTTAAAAAAGTTGAATTTGAAATGCAAACAATGGTAACATTTTCTATTCAAACAAGGTATGAAAGATAGCTGATGGTAAACTGGCAGGTAACCGCAAAAACTATTTATTGTGAAGTGGCAGGTGAGGAAGTCACCATAATCGTAAAAAAAGACTGGTCGATTCAGTGTACCGGTTACCGGGACAGTCCAGAAGGGGCACCGAACAGGACATATAAACCGGTTGAATGTGAAGGGCTGGATTGTACCAGGATCAATCAGTACCGGGATCAACTGAAAGCAGAAGAAGGATTATTGTAAACAGAGCCATGAGTACCGAAATTTTAAAACAACCAAGAATAGTTATAGAAAATCTTTCTCTTTCATTTGGTGGTGTCAAAGCCCTCAGTGAAGTGAGTCTGACTATCAATAACAGGGAAATATTCGCCATAATAGGTCCGAACGGTGCCGGGAAAACCTGCCTGTTGAACAGTATCAATGGTTTCTATAAGCCGCAGGTTGGGAACATATATTTCGACGGTCAGCGGATAACGCGTATACGACCGGACAAAGCGGCGAAACTCGGACTCGCCAGGACATTCCAGAATATAGAACTATATACAGGTTTGAGTACCCTGGATAACATCATGGCCGCCAGACACATATTTATGAAGCAGAACGCGCTGACCGGCGGCCTGTATTTCGGATGGACTCACAAAGAGGAAATCCATCACCGTGAAACGGTCGAGGATATCATTGACTTCCTCGAGATCGAACCGATACGGCAGAAGGTGGTCGGATCGCTGCCCTATGGGATGCGGAAGAGGGTAGAACTGGGCAGGGCGCTGGCACTGGAACCCAGAGTGCTGTTACTTGACGAACCGATGGCGGGTATGAACCTGGAAGAGAAAGAAGATATAGCCAGGTTCATTGTCGATATATTCGAAGGACAGGGAGATACCTATCCGAATACTCCGGTGTTAAGAGACGGTGTAGAGTGCATTGTACTTATCGAGCATGATATGGGAGTTGTCATGGACCTGGCGGACAGGATCGCCGTGCTTGATTTCGGTGTTAAGATAGCCGAAGGCACACCGAATGAGGTAAAAAACAATCCTGATGTAATTTCAGCTTATCTGGGTGAAGAAAAATAAGGGTTGTCAATCTATTTACTCTCGTACTGTAAGAATGGACAGACAAGACCACAACAATAATCAGGAATACCCTCGTTTATATACTGACCTGGCTGAGTGGTTTCACCTCTTGACTCCACCGGAAAATTATTTAGAAGAAGCAGAATATTATCGTAATGTGCTTATCGAGAACTCACGCCTGCCAGTTAGTGAAGTGCTGGAGATGGGTAGTGGGGGTGGCAATAATGCATCACACCTTAAACCATATTTCAAACTGACTCTCACCGATGTTTCCAGGGATATGTTGAAAATAAGCAAGGAATTAAATCCGGAATGCGAGCACGTTCAGGGTGATATGCGTAACCTGAGGTTGGGCAGGCAGTTCGACGCTGTTTTTATACATGATGCTATCAGTTATATTATAGGCGAAGAAGATTTAGTAAAAACCATGGAAACCGCTTTCGTTCATTGCAAACCCGGAGGAGTAGTCCTGTTTACTCCTGATTTTGTACGAGAGACATTTTTTTCTTTCACAAAGCATGGAGGGATCGATAAAGGAAATCGCGGAATACGGTACCTGGAGTGGATTCGAGATCCGGATACGTCGGATGCTAGTTATGTCGTTGATTTTGCTTATTTACTGAGAGAGGATGACAGAGTATGGTGTGAAGGCGAACGTCATACTCTGGGACTTTTCTCGGAAAAAGACTGGTTGCGTTTTATGGAGTCAGTAGGGTTTAGAGACGTAAATGCCTTATATGATAAAACACATGAACCGCATGTCACGCCGGTATTTACAGGAATAAAACCGGAGTAGTACCTATTCCCATTTTCTTTCGTCAATAATAGTTTTCGCATCTTCAGGGATGGCATTATTATCAACGAAGTGGAAACCGTCTATTTTTATTCTACAGGTACTCTGAAAACGGCTACTGATCTCATCCTGTAATGACTCCTTGTCCTGGATGTCATTTGTAAGTGCAAGATTCAATATCAGTTCATCGCGCTGCGATTTTCGTCCGACCGTGAACTGGAACCTTGACACCTGGTCGAATCCTTTCACAACCTGTTCGGCCTGTCTGGCGACGATAAACATACCGCGTACCTTTACCGCGTCGGTGGTTCTGCCGACTATACCGGTTATCCTGTTCGAAGTTCGTCCGCATGGGCAAGGTCCGGTTATATACGAGGATAAATCTCCTGTTCCGAAGCGTATCAGTCCCCAGTCGGGACTGTGAATCGGTGTGACTACGATCTCGCCGATCTCTCCCGGACCCAGTTGATTACCGGTCTCGGGATCGACTATCTCGATAATGTAGTCGTCCATAAAATGCATCCCGGATTTCTCTTCGCACTCATAGGCGATAGCTCCACCTGGTTCGGTGACTGCATAGGCCTGTGATGTAGAAATACCATAATCGTTTTCAAGAATCTGCCGTATCGTGGGAGAAAGAGGTTCGCCGGTAAACCAAGATTTCTTTACCGCGAAATCATTACTGAAGCTGTATCCCTGTTCCTCCGCGGTATTTATCACCGTCATCAGGAAGCTGGGAGTGCCGACAAATCCGGTTACCTTCAGATCTTTCATTATCTGGACCTGGAGGTCAGTGTTGCCGGTCCCGGCTACGACTACGGTAGCCCCACAGTCGCGAATGCCTTCGTGAAAAAGGATTCCGGCGGGAGACATGTGGTAGGTGAAGGTATTTATCACGATATCACCCTTCCTGAATCCGGCAGCCCAGAATGATTTTGAAAACCATTTTATATCCGGTGACTGTATCTCATACACAGGACCGGGTGATATGAAAACACGTTCCACATTTTCCGGTGGTATAGTAAGGATACCGCCGTAAGGAAGGTCCGATTTCTGCATTTCTATAAGGTCGGTCTTACGCTTAATCGGGAGTTTCTCAAGGTCGGATACCGTTTGTATTTCACCGGGACTTACTCCGCAGCTGTCAAGCAGTTTTTTCACGGCAGGGGCATTATTGTAGGCATGTTCGACTGTGGCGGCCAGTTTGTCGTTAAGGTATTTTTGACGTGTTTCAGGAGCTATCGTTTCGAGTTCATCGAAATAGTCGCCGTTATTTACAGCCATCTCTTCCGCCTCTTATAGTGTTTTATTTCACGATAACTTTTCTTTTCTCCGACGGCCGAAAGACCCATATAGAACTCCTTGACATCCTCATTGTTCCTCAGGAAGTCGGCAGAGCCGTCCAGAACAACTCTACCGTTTTCCATCACGTACCCGTAATTGGCGATACTGAGGGCTATCCTGACATTCTGTTCGACCAGCAGGACGGAGGTCTTCTGCTCGGAGTTGAAACGGTTAATGATATTATATATTTCCTCGACCATCAGAGGAGCGAGACCGAGTGAAGGTTCATCAAGCATCATCAGCTTAGGAGCAGCCATCATCGCCCGACCGATAACCAGCATCTGCTGTTCACCGCCGGAGAGATAACCGGCAATATTATGCCTGAGTTCCTTGAGACGGGGGAAGTACTCGTAGACCATCTCCAGGTCGCGTTTCACGTTTTGACGGTCGGATCGATTATATCCTCCTACCATCAGATTCTCTTCTGTGTTCAGGTGTTCGAAAACGCGGCGTCCTTCGAGGGCCTGGATGATACCGAGTTTACCTATCTGTTCGGCATTTTTCTTGTCTATTCTTTCTCCGTCCCACTCGATACTGCCGTCGGTGATTTCGCCTTCTTCGACATGAAGCAGTCCTGATATGGCTTTAAGTGTAGAGCTTTTTCCTGCTCCGTTGGCGCCAAGCAGGGCTACTATCAGACCGTCTTCCACATTAAGCGAGACGCCGTGCAAAACCCGTACAACATTCAGGTATGTCACCTCAATGTTATTCAGTTTGAGCATACAGAATATTCTCCCGACAGGGGCGCTGGAGTATTATCATGCGGCGCCCCTTTGATTTTCTATTGATAATTAGTCAAATGAATAAGGAATTAACGGAGCTTCGACCCAGTCGGTAACCGCGACGAGTTCGCCGTCCTGTACCTGGAACACCCTGACCGACTTGGACAGACGGTTGTCCCCAGGAACGTAACTTACCGGTCCATGCAGACCTCCGACGTCGTAGTTCTTCAGTTTCTTAAATCCGTATTCTTCAACAATCTGTGGAGTCAGTTCGTCGACATTGTCAGCACCGACGTGCTCGATGGCGAGTCTCAAAATTTCGGCAACGATAAGGGATTCTGCCCAGGTGGTGATGTAGTCCATGTTGCCGTAGTCTTCGGGATGATTGGCATTACAGTATTCCGTCATCTTCGCCATAGCCGGAACGTTATCTCCCCAGTTCACGGTAGGATAAACGCCGTACACGCCTTCGGCATCGTCACCGGCCAGTTCTACAAGGACGCTGGTGAAACTGGCATGACCACAACCTATCTCCATTCCGGGGTACATGCCCAGCTCTACCGCGTTTTTGACGATGATCGAAGTAGGTTGGGGAGTACTGGAGATGTAAAGTATGTCCGGATTGAGTTTCTTAATTCGAGTCATACTCTCCATTTCAGATATCGTAGTTGCGGTATGTTCCTCATACGCAACGATCTCGATACCTAGTTCATCGGCAAGAGCATCTGCCGCGTCTTTAGCTCCGGAACCGGTTGTGTTGTTCAGGAGGTGCAGGGCCATTTTCGGCTTGCCTGAACCTTCCCAGATATTGTCGAGATAATATTTGGCAAAGGCAGCCCAGTCATCACCGTAGTCAGGCATCTGTGCATAGATGTGCTTCGGCGGATTGGTCAGTACCGGCGAGCTGAAGACGGCGAATCCGGGGAATTCAGCACGGTTGGCAACTTCTGCGGATGCCATCATCATTTTGGACGAACAGGTAGTGAAGAGCAGGGCGTCACTGTCGATAAATTCATTAACGATGGTCGTGGCTGTTGCCGCATCATACTTGTTGTCCCGCCAGACTACATTTACCGGAACTCCGGCAACACCGCCGAGTTCCTCGTTGATGTATTTGAAGCAATCGAGTTTGCCGTCGCCCATCGGACGGCCTTTCTCGGCAGCGGGACCGGTGAAGCAGATGCTGTAACCGATCGTTACCGATGCCTGTTCTTCCGTGTCCTCGTCACCACCGCAGCCTGCTGAAATCAGAGGCATTGCAGTAATGATTAATGCCATCAAGGTTATGAGGATAATTTTTACAGGTCTTTTCAAGTTCATTTCGCTTTCTCCTTTCAGTTATGTGGGATTTGTAGTATATATATAAATCACATGAGTGCGTCCTCCGTAAAAACTTATTATATCATCAGTATGAAAACGGCCAAAGCCTGTAAGAAGCCTTGAACAACTGCCACCTGTGGGATATTCCTCTTGGTTCCAGGATAAGGAACAGGATGATTGCCAGTCCGAATATGACAGGACCGATGCCGGTAGTAAAACCTGCGGGTAAAGCAAAAGCAGACTCAAGCATCGGAGAGAGGTAGGTTATCAATTGTTCCAGCAGGCGTATGAAAAGAACGCCGAAGATAGGTCCTATAGTGGTTCCCAGACCACCGATGATTATCATACCTACCCATATTATAGAATCCGACACCGGGAAGTTCTCATGACTGAGAGAACCCCAGTAGCAATGTGCCATAAGCGAACCGGCAATACCGGCAAGGAAACATCCGATGAAAAAAGCCAGGAGTTTATACCTGAAGAGGTTGATGCCCATTACTTCTGCGGCAAGGTCGTTGTCCCGTACAGCAACGAAAGCTCTGCCGACTCGTGTCCGGGCAAGATTCTTGGCACCGAATATCACCAGTACCGTAATAATCAATATCAGGTAGAACTGACTCGTCTGGCTGTCGAAACTTATACCTCCAAGCGTTGCTACCGGGGCGATCATACCGTTGTGACCTCCGGTCACACTCGTCCAGTGCTCGATTACCCAGATGATGATTATCTGTGCAGCAATAGTGCTTATCGCGAGGTAGAATCCCTTCACTCTCACTGACGGGATACCGAAAACCAGGCCTACAAGGCCTGCTAACAGTCCTGCCGAAATAAAGGCTATGGGAAAGGGAAGGTCCAGCCTGCTTGTGAGTACTGCCGAGGTATAAGCACCTACGGCAACGAAACCGGCATGGCCGATAGATAACTGACCGCAGTATCCGGTGAGGATGTTCAGTCCGGTAACAGTGATTATCGTTATCAGAATAAGGTTGGATACGGACAACCACCGGTTTCCCATCCACAGAGGAAGCGTAAACAGCACCACCAGCAACAGGATAAGCATTGCCCAGTGAGTTTTAGTGCGGAAGATCGCCATATCTTCCGCATATGCATAATTACGAGTACCTGCCGGTAGGTCCAATACTCCTATATCCTTTCTATTCTTTCTTCACCGAATAAACCGTACGGTTTGATAAACATGACGAGTATAATCATAACGAAGGGAATTACCCTGCTGATACCCTGCCATGTAACAGGAGAGAGGTATCCTCCTCCGAGGTTTTCAGCCAGTCCTATTATCGGGCCGGCGATTATCGCTCCGGTGAAAGAATCAAGTCCACCGAGTATGACGACAGAGAATGACTTGAATCCTGTCTCAACAAGCCCGTAGGTGATCCCGCCGATACTTGACATAAGTATACCTCCGAAAGCGGCAAGAACACAAGCCAGCATCCATGACCAGCTAAATATCCGGGTTACCGGTATTCCGCATGCCTGGACTGCCATCTGGTCGTCGGCGGTGGCTCTCATCGCGATCCCGGTTTTATGATATTTGAAGAAAAGAGATAAGAGTCCGAACAATACCAGTGATATCCCTGCTGCCCATAGATATTCCTGTGAGACCACCGCTGTGCCTATATGTACGGGTTCATCAGGGAATATCTGTGGCAGGGCGCCGACACTCTTCGGCCAGAAAAGGTGTACCAACCCTTCGAAAACAAAAGCCATGCCAAGGGTTACCGCTATCAGTGATAAAATCGGCTGGGCGATTAACGGGCGAAGAATAAATCTTTCGGCGACCCATCCCAGGGCAAGGGAAAAAATCAATACGATGATGAGACCAAGCCATATGGGAAGACCGACAGATTCGAGCATTCCGTAGGTGAACCATGAAAGCAGCAATACCATCTGACCGAGAGCCAGGTTGGCTACGCCGCTTGATTTCCAGACCAGTACGAATCCCAGTGCTATGAGAGCATATACCATTCCTACTGTAAGACCTGTCATTGTATATTGCAGGAATTCCATTATTTATATAAATCCTTTCCGGGCTTATTATATGTCCCAGACATGAATACTGGTGGTCACAGTACCGGTTCGACCGTCACGGTAGGTCACGGCGGCTTCTACCTTTATCTCACCGCCATCTCCGTAGATTCCTTTTATCAGGGTATGATATCTTTCTTCCATGAATTCTCGCCTCAGCTTCCTGGTCCTGGTTAACTCGGCTTCATCCGCGTCGAATTCCTTATGCAGCAATACGAACCTCTGTACCCGTGCCCCTTCCGGTAAATAACTGTTAACCCGTTCGAGGTCATGGTGTATAAGATCGGCGACCTGCTCCTTCTGCGATAAGTCGACAAACGTAGTATACGTTATATGGTTCCGTTCTGCCCACTTGCCGACCATCGAAAAATCCATATTAATAATAGCGGAAACGAAATCTTTGTCCTTTCCGCCAATAACCATAACATCCTTGATATAGGGGCTGAAGCGCAGTCTTCCCTCGATGTACTGAGGAGCGTACCTTGTCCCGTTGCTCAGTTCACCCATATGGTCGAGTCTGTCCATAAATATCAGGTGGCCGTTATCATTGATACTGACCGCATCTCCTGTATAACACCAGCCGTTTTTCAGCGTTTCACGTGTTTTTTCTTCATTATGGAGGTATCCACTGAACATAGAGACACTTCGCACCAGCATTTCTCCCTCGTCGGTTACCCTGACCTCGGTATCCAGGGCCGGCCTTCCCACACTTTCGAAGTCGATTTCACCTTTTCCATGCGATGATATAAGACCGGCTTCGGTGCTGGCGTAGTTCTGTCGTAACTCTATTCCGATTGCATGGATCAGTCGGAATGTGTCCAGGCTTAACACCGAGCCACCGGTAACGGCGAACCTGACATTACTCAATCCCAGCCGGTCTTTCAATGGTCTGAAAAGCAGGTAATAGGCGATAAATGACATTATCTTCCATAACAGGTTCGGTTTTTTGTTGGCGAATCCCAGTTCGGCCAGTTTATAGCCGGTCGGCATGAACAGGTTATAGAAGAAACGCTTTATCGGATGGGCGTCCATTACCTTTACCTGGATTTCTCTGACCAGGCTTTCCCACTGGCGGGGACCGTAGATAACGAAATTCGGTCCGACTTCACGGGTATCTTCGGCGATGGTGTCCGGTTCTTCTGGGAAATTAATCCTGGCGCCGGTCAGCAGGTGAGGAATCGTAGCGAAGAAACTGTCACCTACCCATGCAGCAGGAAAGTTAGAAATCAGGTCGTCGTTATTGTCAATAGGATAACGGCTAATAAATCCTCTGGCGGTGCTGACAAGTGCCTGGTGGGTAATCTCAGCCCCCTTGGGAAGGCCTGTGGTACCGGAGGTGTAGTAAATGAAGGCAGTATCGTCTTCTTTTCCTTCGGATACGTTTTTTTCGAAAAGCCCGGGACTGGAGTGTTCATAGTCTGTTCCAAGCTTCAGCACTTCGTTGAAACTTATCAGTAATGGGTCATCGTAGTTTTTCAGTCCCTTAGGATCCCAGTAGATTACTTTCCTGATTTCGGGAAGTTCTTCTCTTATTTCAAGGAATTTATCCACCTGTTCCTGGTCGTTGGCAATGGCGAACTTTGCCCCGGAATGAGTAACGATATATTTAACCTCCGAAGGTATCGAATCGACAAATATTCCGGTAGCGATTCCTCCGGCAGCCTGGACAGCGAATTCACCCCAGAACCACTCGGGCTCGTTATCGCCGATGATACAGACGATATCTCCCTTTTTCAGTCCAAGACTTATAAGACCAAGAGAGAAATACTTCACTTTTTCATAGTACTCATTCCAGCTGTATCGGTGCCAGATACCGAGTTCCTTCATGCACATGGCCGGTCGGTCGCCCCATTTTTCGCAGTTCTGAAGGATGAGTTGGGGGATTGTCTTGTTATAACTGTCTGCCTGTATATATTCTCTTGTTTTTACACTCATTGTTATATCTTGAAGTATTAAATAAAAAGGTACCTCTGCTCGAGAGGTACCTTTTGTCGATCCATTAACTATAGAAGTCGTTAATGACTTTCCTGCCCCTCAAGCGCACCTAGATGCGCCTGGTAAAGACGAACTTACGTTCTCCGTGTTTCACAGTCGACTTTACACTCATAATTATCGCATAGCTTACTATAATCAGGAATAATTTGTCAAAGCTGAATAAGGTGGGGTTTGCAGACTTTTCATCGATTACCGGAATCATTGATAGGAATGGTTGTCCCGGTTGCTTTTGCTATCAGTTTACCGTCTTTTCCTGAGACAGTCATCTCTGATACAGCTGCCCGTCTTCCGCTCTTCAGCACACGGCATTCACCGATAAGTTCATCGCCTACCTCCGGAGCGGCCATGAAATGGATATTAATCTGGGAGGCTACACTTGGAAAGTTCAGGGAATTTGTCGCATAGGCGAATGCCTGGTCTACCAGCGACATTATGATGCCGCCGAAAATGTAACCGTTGAAATTCAGGTATTCTTTTTTCACCGGCATTCTGACTTTTGCATAACCCGGTGTAAACTCTACCAGTTTCATATCCAGAAAAGACGCGATGGGTTCATCTCTTCCTCTCGTCTTTAATTCCTGTACAAAGTCTTGTTCCGGTTTTGGACTCATTTGCATCCGATCAATTTATTGTTTTTCGTATGTTTTCAGCTCCAAGAGAAAACGCCTTAAGACTCGACTCTATGAAATCCGGTCTTAGTCTGCTGCGTATATCACCGGACCAGATCGATTCTTCCAGGTCCAGAAATACTGACAGGGCGCCAATCATCACCATATTAAGCGCGCGTAAATTACCTGCTTCCCTGCAGATATCTGTTGCCGGAATAAGGTGCATATTTTCCGTGTGAGCTGTAATAGTACCGATAAGCTCTTCATGGGTTGGGTAAGACATATCCATTGATAGCAGAGAAGCCGGAGGAATTTCAACATCGGCAACCATAGCGGTTCCTTTCGGTTTCAGGTAGTGTGACCAGCGTGCTGCTTCGAGTTTCTCAAATCCTACCAGGTAATCAACCTCTCCCAGCTTGATTATTGGCGAGAACACCTGCTCTCCCCAGCGAACGTGGCTGACAACACTGCCGCCACGCTGTGCCATACCGATGGAATCTGTCTTTTTCACGTCGTACCCGTTATTCATGCCTATTTCGGCAACAGTATCGCTGGCAAGGATGACTCCCTGGCCGCCGACTCCAACTACCAGTATGTTTTCGTTTTTCATTAACTTATTACCTGAATACACTTTACGGGGCATATCTGGGCGCAAACGCCACATCCGGTGCAACTTTCCGTATCTATGGCAACGGTATCTCCGGTAACCCGTATAGCAGGGCATCCAAGCCTCAGGCACATATGACAGCCGGTACATTTTTCACTGTCGACCTGATACGGAGTTCCTTTTGTCCTGATATGGGTTGGACAGGCTCCGCGGATAATTACTACCGAAGGTTTTAGACTTTGTACGCTGTTCTTGACTGCTGTATTGATTTCCTTCAGGTCGAAGGCGCTGACAACACTTACGTCATCGATCCCGATACCGCGAACGAGTGATTCGAGATCAACTTGAGTAACCTGCGTCTGCGCGGCGGATATTCCGGTGCCCGGGTGCCCCTGGTGGCCGGTCATTGCAGTTGTCCCATTGTCCATGATGATAACAGTGCTTGTCCCCTGGTTGTAAATAACATCGATCAGAGCCGTTATCCCCGAGTGGAAAAAGGTTGAGTCACCGATAACGGCGATAATTTTATCTTTAATTCCGGCTTTTTCGAGTCCCAGTGCCTGACCGATACTGGCGCCCATGCAGGCAGTCGTATCCAGGGCGAAAAGCGGAGCGTAGACACCGAGTGTATAGCAACCAATATCACCGGTTACTATTATCCGATTCTTATCGAACTTTTCTTCCTTTTCGTTATCCGTATCATCCGGTTCTGCCAGTCCGAGTTTCCTGAAAGAATACTCTGCCGCCATATGGGGGCATCCTGCACAGAGCAGAGGAGGTCTTGGAGGTAGTGATGCGGACGGTGCTACTGAAACGGTAACTGCTGTATTTTTATCAGGCAGCAGACCGGCTTCGATAGCTCTGGTTTCGACGATTTCCGGATTGAGTTCACCGATTATAGGAATGAATTCTTTCCCGGATACCGGGATACCGAGTCGTTGGACCTCTTCTTGGATGAAAGGATCAAGCTCTTCGATAACGAGGACTTTTTCAACCTTCTCTGCAAATTCACGGATTAACCTGTCAGGGAATGGATAGATGGTGACGAGTTTCAGGTGGGATGCATCTTTGAAGATTTCCCGTGCATACTGGTAACCGACTCCCGACGAAATAATCCCGATCTTCCTGTCGTTCAGTATCATCTCGTTCAAGGGGAAATCATTCACATACTCGCGGAGTTTGATGATTCTTTCTTCCATCGCGATCCGCCTGACACGGGCGTTGGATGGGACCATCACGTATTTGGCGGGTGAAGCTTGGAATTGAGGTTTCTTCATTTCGACCGGTCGTTCTTTTTCCACGTTCACCACTGTCTTGCAGTGGGAGAGTCGGGTTGTGGAACGAACCAGTACCGGTGTATCGAATTCTTCGCTTATTCGGAATGCCCAGTCCATTAACTCGTAGGCTTCCTGGCTGTCGGTCGGTTCGAGCATCGGGACTTTAGCCATCCTGGCGTAGTGGCGGTTGTCCTGTTCACCCTGAGAACTATGTTCCCCGGGATCATCACATTCAACAATTACGAGGCCACCATCGACTCCTGTTGTCGCTGCCGCCATGAACGGATCGCTGGCTACATTGAGACCGACATGTTTCATCGATGCCATAGCCCTGACTCCGGCATATGAAGCACCGAGAGCGACTTCCATGGCTACTTTTTCATTGGTAGACCATTCCGTATAGATATCGTCGAATCGAGCGAGGGATTCCATTATTTCAGTGCTGGGAGTTCCCGGGTACGCGGCACCGACTCTAACCCCGGCATGATATGCACCGAGGGCGATTGCTTCATTTCCTGATAAGAGTTGTTTCATTAAGTTGTTATTATCCTTATAAAAATCCGTTATTATGACTTATATACTGATAAACTTCAGAAAAAAAAGTGAAGAAATCCTGCAATCTCAGGCTTTATCGGTAATAGACTGAATCCTTGCCGGATTTCAGTCGTGTAAATCCGTTTCCTCGCTACAAATTACCATCCTGCTGACGAATCTGTCAAACTCGCCGTTACACCTGTCAGGAATGATTCCTGAATGCCTGCAATAAAACCTCTTATAAAAGGTGTGTCTGCTTATCTACAGATTCGTTTTACCAGGGAGTGTTTGGATCCTTCTTAAGGCTTTCAATAAGACCATCCAGGGGCAGCGCAGCCATTGTCAATGGCTGAAAACACCCGGTGGAGCTGAGTTTAATGGCCAGCTTGGCGGCTGCTTCGTCACTGGGTGCTTCGATGATATTCACGAAATCCCACTGGCCAAGCAGAGCAAACTGTGTCTCAATTTTACCACCGAGATACTCGATTTCCTGGTTGATACTCTTGATCCATTCAGGATCCTCATCAAAACTTTTTCTTCCTTTATCTGTGAGTACTACCAGTTGCATGTAATGAGGCATGATAATCCTCCTTTGTATTGATGGTATGTTGATTGATGTTATCGTGTAGATTCAGTGTTGTCAACTGACGGTGTTGGTAGTTAATAAGATAAGTCAGGTTGAATATATATCGTTCACTATGAAACGTAATTCTCTAAAAGAGAATCAGTGATATGACAGAACCTGTTTGATATTTGGAAAGTATATATAATAAAAGTGAGATATACTGATGAGTCACAGAAGCAGGGATGATGATAGTGTTACCAGACTGATGAGTACGATGTAAATAAATGAATAAACTCGATCTGAATAAAATCAAAGTAACACAGAGTCGTTCCTGGAGTGGTTTGGGCTTTTCCTTCAGTAATGGATCTACGACATGATCTCTTCACCGAAAAGGACATGGTCAGTTACCGGATAATATGTAATAGGGATTTTTTCCTGCTGTAATCACAGATAAACAAACAATGTGAATGGGGAGGAAAAGTTAGATAAAGTCTGGTACTAAAACTATATTAGTCCTAATTCATTACCAGATTAATTGTTTCGTCTTCGACAGTAGTGCTTTTTACGATTGTTAATTGGCTGAGCGTATTGAGGAGGGTATCCGGGTCTTGTCCGGAGATGACAAGCAATCGTCCTTGAGATGAACCCGTATCAACCAAAATTTTTAAACTGTTTTGGCTTATTAGCATCGATTTCAGTTGTCGTATCTGTTCCAGGTTCACCGGTTTTTTTACGAAGACTGGAACTCCCAGGGATCTACTTTTTTCTAATCGATTTCGATGATTGATGATCTCTTTTTCCTGGTTGCTCTTCGCACGATCATCTAACCGCTTAGTTTTTTCCTTATGACCTTTTTCTTGTTTTCCCTTGTTATCTTGATTTACGTGGTTATCGTGGTTATTTTGGTTATCTTGTTTTGGTTCAAGCATTTCGTATACCATCGGTTTGAGTTCACTGGATGGTTTCGAGTGCTTATTATGTTTTTTGATTGTATTTGATTTATTATTTCCAATTTTTAAATCACGCGTGAAATTAAGCTGGAATCGTTTCTTTTCCGGCTTTGGCGGTTCTTCAGGTTGCCGGTTCACTAATTCTCGAGCCATTTCAAGCGATTTATTCAGTTCTTCACGAGACTTATCAACTTTCAGTAAGAAAGGATTTGCCTTTTCTCCTTCTTTCCAGTAATTATCAAGTTTCTCACTTTTAATTGATCGTCCCGTTTTTATTTTAATTTCAACGTTATGGATTTCTTGTGCGTCGTCGAGTTTATCAGCTTCGTCTGGTTGTGGTGTCTGATTATTTAGAGCAGGGATATATTCTGGAACCGGTTCGTTACTGGTAACAGCGTCTTTTTTTACATCATGGATTTCTTGTGTGTCGTCGAGTTTATCAGCTTCATCTGGTGTTTGGGGTTGATTACTCAGGTCAAGGATATCTTCTAAAACCGGTTCGTTACTGACAGCAGTGTCCTCTATTTCAAACTGATTTTCTTGTGTGTCGTCGAGTTTATCAGCTTCATCTGGTGTTTGGGGTTGATTACTCAGGTCAAGGATATCTTCTA
>JAFGCW010000012.1 GCA_016932435.1 Dehalococcoidales bacterium
CTTCATGGTGATTGCCTTCGGGTCTTTCATTTCCCTCTTGGCTCTGCATTTTACACAATACGCCTGCACCGTATCACCTCCTTTTTTCAGAGAATCGACTAATTACCTGAGAATAGACTATCCGCTACAGAAAAGTCAATAGCTAAAAGCAATAAATTACGCCTATTTTTGCAGAAAATCTACGATTTTCTAACTTATTCTTGATTTTTCCGTTATAATCTATGTAAACAGTAGGACATGAGGAGGTTCGGGATGAGGAAATACGGGATTCTACTAGTAGTATTAACGACTGTGCTGATTCTTGCCTTTACAGGCTGCGATGGTTCTTCAGCTAATAAACTCGAAGATACAAAATGGGTACTTGAATCATACGGAGATCGCGATAATCCACAGAGTGTGATAGAAGGAACAGAGATTACGGCTACCTTTAACAGTGAAGATGATGTAGTAAACGGTTCGGCTGGTTGTAACCACTATTTCGGTGACTACGAGATAAAAGACGGACTGAGTGTAGGTATGTTAGGTAGCACTGAAATGTGGTGCGGCGAGCCTGAAGGAAGAATGGACCAGGAGACCAAATACCTGAAGATTCTTCAAGCGGCGGAAGACTACACGACAAATGATGGCACATTGACCATCGACTGTGGTGATAGTGTGTTAATCTATACATCGTCCGAGGTGGCTAACTAGTACCTGGTTGCACAGTAAAGCAGGATAATCAAGCCGTTCGTGGTGAGCCTGTCGAACCACAACGACGCCCTTCGACAAGCTCAGGGCGAACGGAATAATAATAATCACCACAACTAAGGACTAGCATCCTCTTTCCGGTTAAACGAACGCGAGGGCAGGGTAATGATGAACTGCGTTCCTTCACCGGGTTCACTTTTTACCCTGATGTCCCCATTGTGCCTGATTATGATTTCCCTGACAATTGCCAGCCCAAGCCCGAATCCGCTTCGCAGGCCGCTTGCCTGGTAGAAACGCTCGAAAACGTAAGGGATCTGTTCGGGAGGTATACCCGGGCCGGTATCGGAGATCATTATTTCAATTGAGTTATTTTCTTTATTCCTCCCGCGAATTACTATTTCACCCTGGCGGGGTGTGTTTTTCAAGGCATTATCCAGCAGGTTACTGAAGACCTGCTCCAGCCGGTCTTCGTCGCCGGATACCGGTACCAGAGGCTCGATGTCTGTAATCAACCGGACGCCCGTTTCTTCAGCCCGGAGACCGAACACTTCCTGGCAATGAAGCAGAAGTTCCTTGATATCGACCGGTTCGAGTGATATATCAAGCTGACCCGATTGCATTCGCGACAACTCAAGCAGTTCATTGACCTGCTTTATCATCCGCTTTGATTCGGCATCGATTACCCTGGCGGCATTCTCCCGCGCTTCATCGTCTTTCGCGGTGCCGTCGAGAATTGCCTGGGCGAATCCCTGGATGGAGGTAAGAGGAGTTCTCAACTGGTGAGAGACGTCGGCAACGAAGTGCCTGAGCTGCATCTGGGATTCTTTTACCTTTCCTGCCATTTCATTAAAGTGCACGGCTAACGTTTTTATTTCTCTCGGGCCTTCGGCCGGTACTTCCTGGTCAAAATCTCCCTCGGCTATTTTATCGGCTGCTGCCGTAACCTTTTTCACGGGGAGGTAAACAGAACGTGCGATCAGGAAAGCAATTACTATCGATACAGCCAGTGCGATTAATCCAATCCTGAGGAAGGGTCCAAACAACCCGGCGAGTATGGATAACGTACCGGTTCTGGGTACGGCGAGGGTGAGAGTTTCAATGTTTAAAAACGCCTGGCTGGTGAATAGTCTGCCTATAGAATACGAAGTATATACAAAGGTGCTGCCGTCAGGCGCTTCGAACGTACCCTGTACAGGATTGGCTTCGCTTGCCGCTGCTAAGCTTTCTGTCGGCTGCGGGGTGGTTTTCTGAGGTTTTTCTGTCGGCAATTGGCTTATTTGCAGGTTTTCTTCTTTCGGAGATATCGTTCTCACTATTCGGCCGGTTTTATCAGCCAGGAAAATATACACATTATTATTTGTGGCCTGTTCTTGAAGGTCTTCCAACAGGTTTCTCCAGGTCTCTTCTCCTCTTGCCATCGAAAGAACCTGGACGTAAATAGGTCTTGCCATGCTGGTAAGCTGATCCAGACTGTATTTATCGCGGATACTCCGGAGAGATACTGTGATCGCTACTGCGACTACCGCCAGGCAAATGATGATGACCGCAGTAAATGACAGGATCAGGCGCATTCGGAGACTCATTCTTTTTCGTCCCCTGTAGTTATCTTATACCCGGTGCCCCGAATTGTCTCGATTCGTACTCCCGAGCCGGCTAGCTTTTCACGTAGATGGTTGACATGGACATCAACAGTCCGGCTTTCCCCGTAGTAGTCGAATCCCCATACATCCTCAAGCAGTTTCTCCCGACTCAGTACGATGCCCGGATTGCGTACAAAGGTTGACAGAAGCGCGAACTCCTTGGTCCTGAGTTTGACCGGACGGCTGTTTACCGTCACTTCCTGCCTGGGGAAATCTATCCTCAGTTTTCCCATTTCCGCGATATCCCCGGGTTGCTGCCCTGCCTGGTAGCGGCGTAGAATTGCCCTGACCCTGGCAACAAGTTCACGTGGATTGAACGGTTTGGTAAGGTAATCGTCGGCACCGAGCTCAAGTCCGACGATTTTGTCAATGTCCTCTTTCCGGGCAGTCAGCATCAGGATTGGGGTATCGCTCTGGGTTCTTATCTGCCGGCATACCTCATATCCATCGATATCCGGAAGCATAAGATCGAGCAGGATAAGGTCGGGATTTCCTTCACGCTGTTTTGAAACCGCGTCGGCGCCGTTAGTGGCTTCATCTACCTCGTAACCTTCCCTTTCAAGGTAGAGTCTTACCAGTTCAATGATATGAGCTTCATCGTCGACGACCAGTATCTTCGGCATTTGTTTATTCGGTATGGATTTATTTTTAGGGTTATTATACTCCAAAGCTCTGCACCTGCCTATATTTCAGGTGAAACCAGGCCGGTCTGTAAAAGGCTGGCCTGGTTTCTATATAAGTGTATTTATAATTTCGAACAATAATGTTTTTAGCTACGCTGGTTTTCTAAAGGTTCGGACTTAAAGAAGTAACATTAGCACTATTGCTATAAGGTCTTACTGTGCCGTCAGAATTGTCGACAGTCGGAGGATCGATAATACGGATAACAGCCCATCCCGGGAAATATCCCGGTTTGACCGTAACCAGCAGGTAACCACCCGCTTCGTCGAATTCATGGGTAACCTGGCCCGATTCATTCGTCCTTCCGATGAATTCACCGTAAATACTCATAAGAGATTCATAATCGGCGTCTGCGGCTGAAAGAGTGGCATCTTCCCTGAGTGCCTTCATTTCTGTCTGGAGTGATTCCATTTTATCTCTGGTAAGCGCCCATACACCGGCGTCTTCAACCGGTATGATTGTTCCGCGACCGTATACAGTCATGGTAACTTCCTCTCCTACGAGGGCACGCTTCGGGGCTTCGAGAGCCAGTGCTCTGAAAGTTTCACCGATTCGGATGCCAGCTCTGCCGGGGATATATCCACGCTTGATCGAGAGCAGCAGGTAACCACCCTCTTCGGAAAACGCATGATCAAGTTTTCCGCGTTCGTCAGTTCGTCCAAGGTATTCGCCATAAATGTCGGCGAGTCGTTCATAGTCGATGTCTTCGGCTGCGATATCGGAACTTGCTCTGATTGTGTTAACCTCAGCCTGCAGTTCTTCTGCTCTTTCTCTGGTGAACGCCCAGATACCGGCATTTTCAATCGGGGTACCGGTACCGCGCTGGGTGACAGTCATGGTGATAGTTTCATTAACTTTGGCTTTTTGGGGTGCATCGAGTACCATTGCTTTCGGCATAGCGCCGATGCGTATGGTAGTAAATCCGGGGAAGTATCCTCTCTTGACCGCAGCCAGCAGGTAATTCCCCTTGTTCTCAAAGCTGTAATACACTCTGCCGTCGGAACCTGTCGTTCCAATGAATGTACCGTGAATACTGGCCAGTGCTTCATAGTCTTTCTTGTCGACCGGAGTTGACTGGTCTTCTGCTAACTTTCTGACTTCTTCCCTCATGATTTCTGCCTGGTCACGGGTAAATGCCCAGACCCCCGCTCCTTCGAACGGTTCCTGGTTCCATCTCAGAAAAACTCTCATCGATATTCTCTGGTCCTCCATGGCGATTCTCGGCGCGACTATATCCAGAGAACCGATATAAGGATAATCGGGATTTGCTACGGCAACTTCTTCATCTGCTGCCATTGCGGTGACCGGCGATAAACCGAGTATTGTGGTTACTACAAGCATAGGAAGTATTGTTATCCATTTTTTAAACCTTTTCATTTTTATTCTCCTTTTTATTTTTGTTGTTATAATTTGTACGGATTGCCGTTATTCATATTTCTCTTCCATTTTTTCCCTCCTTGTTGTTACTGATAATTCAATCTTAGAGGGAGATTGTTATCCCGGTTTTATCCGAATGTAAAATCTATGTAAAATGTAGTTCCATTTGAGTAATTCTTTGCATCAGGATAGAATACGGAGTGATGAGTGGAAACGAAGAGGAGCGAGCTGCCCAATCCCCTCAAGATAAGATGGATTCGATGTTCGATGCCTGGCTAAAAGACCAGCATCTTGAATTTGTGAATCCTGAAGCGGAAAAAACCTACCAGGAACGGGTGCTGAGGATAAAAGACGTAGTCCAATTGAAGGTACCCGACAGAATTCCCGTCTACGCAAACATCGATTTTTTGCGCGCGTATTACGCCGGTATTACCACCGAAGAAGCAACGTATGATTATGATAAGCTTATCAGTGCCTGGAGCGATTACATACTCGATCTACAACCGGATGTCCACGGCGGTTCGACAGTTCCCGGGCCCGGAAGGTCATACGAAATCCTGGACTATACGTTGTATCTCTGGCCAGAGCACGGCAAAACTTCCGATTCTCTCTACAAGAGCGTAGAAAACGAATATATGAAAGCTGATGAGTATGACGAACTGATCCGCGATCCGTCTGATTTTCTGATGCGTAAATATATGCCCCGTATTTTCGGAAAGCTTCAGGCGTTTCAAAAACTTGGCAGCCTGGGTTCTCTCCTCCAGATGCCTTTGACCAGTACTTATCTCACTGCTTTCGGTCGACCTGAAATGCGGATCGCTTTCGAAGCATTAATGTCTGCCGGAGAAGAAGCGATAAAATGGCGTAAGGTGGTTTCTACCTGTAACAGAAGGATTACCGAAGCCGGATATCCACTGGTTGCAGGCGGCTCCACGCTGGCACCTTATGATGCGATAGCCGATACTCTAAGGGGTAGTCGGGGTGTGATGACTGACATATACAGACAGCCGGACAAACTCCTGGAAGCAATGGAGAGACTTACGCCGGTTATGGTGGAACTAGGTGCGGAAGCCGCCCGTGCCACAGGCAGACCGCTGATATTCATCCCTCTGCATAAGGGCGCTGATGCATTTATGTCTGAGAAACAATACAGGAATTTTTACTGGCCGACTCTGAAAAAGATGATTATGGCGTATATCGAACAGGGGATGGTGCCGTTTTTATTTGCAGAGGGTGAATATACATCGCGGCTGGAAATTATAGGAGATATACCGAAAGGCAAGGTTATCTGGCATTTCGATTTCACTGACATGGCGTTGGCCAAGCAAGCGTTAAGTAATATAGCCTGCATAGCAGGAAACGTTCCGATAAGTCTGTTGAATACGGGAACTCCTGAAGAGGTAAAGGAGTACTGTAAAGGATTGATCGATGTGGCCGGTAAAGACGGAGGATTTATCATGACAAGCGGCGGAGTGATAGATAAAGCCAGACCGGATAATGTCAGGGCTATGATCGAATACACAAAAGAATACGGGGTATACCGTTAGATAAATGTGAAAAAATAGCCCCATGAGAAGTAGGATTTGATTATTCCGAGAAAATTCTGTATAAATATAGACTGAAAAGGGTAATATGATGTAGAATACAGAGTTACCCTTTTTAAGTAATAAACGGTAAAAAATAATTAAGCATAATAACAAGGAGGATAAAGAGGTAATGAGTGAACAGTTGACGAATGCGGTTGCGGAGTTGAAAGAAGACGAAGCTATCCAGATGGTAAAAGACATGATAGCCAAAGGCGAAGATGCCAATATGATTTTCGACTCTGCGAGGAAAGGCATGGAGACGGTAGGGAAAAGGTTCGCCGACGGCGAGTATTTCCTTCCCGAGCTTATATATTCCGGTGAAATATTCAAATCTATTTCCGAAATCGTCAAGCCGGTAATGACAGCTGAATCAGGTGGAGAAAAAATCGGTAAAGTTATCGTTGGTACTGTAGCTGGTGATATTCATGATATCGGTAAGGATATCGTGGTTTTCATGCTCGATATCAGCGGATTCGAGGTTTATGACCTTGGCGTCGACGTGCCGGTGCAGACTTTCGTTGACAAAATCAAGGAGACAGGAGCTCCAATCGTTGCTTTAAGCGGATTCCTGACACTGGCTTTTGATGCCATGAAAGACACCTGTGATGCTATTGCGACAGCCGGTCTTCGCGACAAGGTAAAGATTATGATCGGTGGCGGCCAGATCGATGACGAAATTAAGAAATATGCCGGCGCCGATGCATATGGCAGAGATGCCATGACGGCCGTTGCCCTGGCCAAGGAGTGGATATAGGGTAAACTTAATAATCCGGAGAAACGGTGGGTATTTTTAGTACTGATATAGTTTTTTCCGGATATGCCTTTCCGTCGGATACAGTCTGTCGGTTAGCCGAAAGAGATATTATGACGGCGGATGAGCGTGGCCTGTTTCGAAATGAAACTCCAGACTACATCATCCGTCGTTATTTGTATGTTTTAAACGTGTATTTATAATTACTCCCACTCCCGCACTTTACTTTCATATTATCGGTAATTTCTTCGGCTGTTTTAGTCTGGATATGTTGATTAAAACGTGATAGCAGAGCTGTATTTCTTGACCTTATTATCTCTGTACAAGAAGTTGTGAAATCCTATGGATGATAAGTTTCCTGCTGGAAAATGTACAAGAATTATTATCCAAATTACTTACCGGCGGTAAAATATGACCGGAGAATAATAAAGACCGGAAACCGGAAAAACGAATAGAATGGAGTTATATAATGAGCAAAACACCGGAAGAATTATATAAAGAACGAGAAACTCGTATCATGGATGCTGTCCAGTTGAAAATACCGGACAGGATTCCGATACTGGTAGCCCTCACGTATTTCCCGGCAATATATACCGGAACACCCAAAAAGGCTGCATGGTACGATCACGATAAATGGTTTGAAGCAACCATGAAAACATTCCTTGATTATCAGCCGGATGGAATCTGGTCTATCCAAGGATTTTCACCCGGTGCGGTCATGGAGTTGCTTGAGCCTAAGTCACAGCGATGGCCCGGCTGGGGACTTGATGATAATAATGAGCACCAGGCAATTGAAATTGCCGGAATGAATGGCGATGAGTACGATCTCTATTTCAACGACAGGGGTGATTTTACCTTCCGTACTATGTTCGGGCGTATGTTCGGAGCAGCCGAGGCATTCAATAAACTCCCGCCTCTTTCATCACTGGGTTCTCCTTTTGGAGGAATGCAATTTGCCGAAGCTATGGCTGATCCTGACGTTGCGGCTGCTATCGAGAAGTTCCAGAAAGCCGGCCGATTATTAAAAGAACTCCGTCCAAAAATGAAGAATTTCTATGCAGAGGCTGAAAAACTTGGTTTCCCATGCCCTACCGGTCCGGGAGGAGGTGTACCTTTCGATGGTGTTTCTGATTATCTGCGCGGCATGCAGGGAGCGATGATCGATATGTACCGTAATCCAGATAACCTGACACGGGTTCTCGAAGAACGATTGCAGAGTACCCTTGCAATGCTGGATTCTATACCGAAATTCACCAAACCGACACGCGGCTTCATGGCTCTCCACCGCGGTTCGGACGGCTTCATGTCCCTGAAACAGTTCGAGAAGTTCTACTGGCCGTATTTCAAGGCAGTCCTGCTGAAGATGATTGAAAAAGGTATTACTCCTTTCCCGTTCCTCGAAGGCATCTGGGACCAGAGGTTAGAGTACTTCCTCGAGCTTCCCAAAGGTTCTATGGTCTGTCATTTCGCCTATACCAATATGAAAAAGGCCAAGGATATCCTCGGTGGACATATGTGCATCATGGGTGATATCCCGTCTTCTCTTCTCAACGCCGGAACACCTCAACAGGTAGAAGAATATACCAGGGACCTCATGGCATACTGCGGTAAGGACGGAGGACTCATTGTTTCCAATAATACCGTCAACCAGGGTAAACCGGACTGTATCCGTGCCATGATTGATACGGTAAAGAAATACGGCGTTTACTAGTGTAATAACAATGAACGCATCCTGTATATTCTCGCTAACCTTTCTGACGATTATATACAGGTTGCGTCTGTTATAATAAGCTGATATAGGAGCTGGTATAATACAGTTCCTGGTGATGGGATTATGGAGAAAACTCCGAAGGAATTGTATGAGGAAAGAAACGGAAGAATAACGGATGCTATCCAGTTACGAGTCCCGGATAGGATTCCGATAAATCTCTCGTTCGGTTATTTCCCTGCCAAATATTCCGGTATAAGTTATAAAGCTGCCTGGTATGACAGTGATGCCTGGCTCGAGGCTACAAAGAAAACTATCGTCGATTTTGCCCCTGACGGACTTTTCTATATCCAGCCGTTCGTTCCGGGAACTGCTCTCGAATACCTTGATCCGAAGCATATAAAATGGCCCGGACATGGATTACCGGACAATGTCGGTCACCAGGCAATAGAGGGCGAATGGATGAAAGCCGACGAATACGATGTCGCTCTCGATAATATTTCCGACTATATGCTAAGGGTTTTCTTTCCAAGAATCAGCGGAGCCCTGAAACCGTTAAAAATGCTTCCTCCTATTTCTTCACTCAGGTTCAATTATAACGGGCTTATCTCTCTTGCAGAAGCGTTTGCCAGACCTGAAGTTGCCGAAGCAATCAGCACACTTCAGCAAGCAGGTAGAGAGTATGGTAAGATTCGTATTAAATTGATAGCATTTCAACAGGAGATCGAGAGATTAGGATTCCCGGTGACAGGTACGGGTGGCGGAGGATCTCCTTTCGATGCCGTATCGGATTACCTGAG
The DNA here is from genome assembly GCA_016932435.1 of Dehalococcoidales bacterium. Next base: position 9,231 of record JAFGCW010000012.1, read on the forward strand.
AGGTATGCGTGGTACAATGACGGATATGTACCGGCAATCTGACCGGCTGCTTGAACTTATCGATTACCAGTTCAGGAAAACAATGGACAGGATCGAAGCAAGGACTTCAGGCAGTGTAAACCGGCGTATATTTATTGCCCTTCACCGCGGTTCGGATGAATTTATGTCCTTACCTCATTTTGAGAAATTCTACTGGCCTACTCTTAAAAAGGTAATCCTGTCCCTTGTTGATAACGGACTCATCCCATGTCCGTTTTTTGAAGGTGTCTGGGACAGGAGACTGGAATACCTGCTGGAACTTCCCAGAGGAAAAGTGCTGTGTCATTTTGCCCGTACGAATCTGAAACGAGCTAAGGAAGTCCTTGACGGGCACCTGTGCATAATGGGAGGTCTTCCTTCTTCGATTTTGCAGGTAGGTTCCGTCCAGGACGTGAAAGATAATTGTAAAAAGCTTATCGATGATTGTGGTAGGGATGGCGGTTTCATACTTGCTAATATGCCTCTTGACTATGCCAGACCGGAGAATGTTAAAGCTATGGTTGACTTTACCAGGAAATACGGCGTATACAGGTAAAGAAAGTATCATTTAACAGAATCCGGATTATTATATTTATGAAATCCTCACGGAAGGAAACTGCTGATTATGAGTACATACACCGTAGTTTTTGAACCTATAGGCAGAAAGGGTGAGTGCAGCGATGAAGAATCTTTACTCGACTGTGCCCGTAACCTGGGAGTTGGCATAAGCAGTATCTGCGCCGGAAGGGGCACCTGTGGAACGTGCCGGGTCCAGCTTACAGAGGGAACCTTAACCAGTCTTACCGATTCCGAGTTAGCCAAACTCTCGAAGAAAGAACTTCATGATGGCTGGAGGCTGGCCTGCCAGGCTTCACCGATGTCGGACTGCCAGGTGATTATTCCCCCCGAAGGACTCAGCTCGTCGGAGCGAATATATCTTGATGGAATGGAAACGCCGGTGGCACTCGACCCTCCCGTGAAATCTTACACGATAAAAATGACCGCTCCTACCCTGATAGACCAGGAAGCAGATGCCGAACGCGTGTTGTCAGCACTGAAACAACAGCATAAAGTAAAATGCAGCCGGGTTGACAACGCCGTTCTTCGCTCTATTTCACCGAACCTGAGAACATTGAAATGGGAATGCCAGGTGGCAGTACGCGATGATGAGGTGGTGGCCATAATGCCAGCAGACAGCCGCCTGCTTGGTATGGCGGTTGACTTAGGGACTACCACGGTAGCCGGGTATCTGGTAGATATGACAACGGGAAAAACTCTTGCTTCAAAAGGTGTGATGAATCCCCAGATAGGCTACGGCGAGGATGTGATCAGTCGTATCGATTTTGCCGTAAGGAAATCATCGGACGCCAGGAAACTCCAGAAACTGGTGGTAAACAGCTTCAATAATCTAGCGAAAGAGCTTTGCGCGGAAGCAAAGACAGATATGAAATCGATAGTTGAAGTGGTCGTTGTCGGTAATACCGCGATGCACCACTTACTGTTGAATCTACCGGTCAGGCAACTTGTTCTTACACCTTTTACGGCTGCGGTCAGTATGCCTGTTGACGTAAAATCCTATGATCTCGGAATGAAAATCGCTACCGGAGCATATGTCCATTTTCCACCGGTCGTTACCGGATTTGTCGGAGCCGATCACATCGCGATGCTGCAGGCAATCGATAATCGTGATGATGGCAAGGTTATCATAGCGCTTGATATCGGTACTAATACCGAGATATCCTTGGTGAAGGGTGAAAAGATAACTTCCACGTCCTGTGCTTCCGGTCCTGCTTTTGAAGGTGGGCATATCAAACAGGGTATGCGGGCAGCGAAAGGGGCGATCGAACGTGTCAGGATAGATGACGGAGAGGTAGAGTACCAGACAATAGGTGAAGCTCCTCCGATAGGTATATGCGGTTCGGGCGTACTTGACGCGCTGGCGCAGATGTATCTCGCCGGCGTAATAGATGAAAGCGGGCGTTTTGCCGCCGAATACCCGGGTATCCGCCGAGAAGACGGTAAAACGGAATTCGTTCTTGCCGAGAGAGAAGATGATGACGGTGAGAAAACCGCTATCGTTATGAACCAGAAAGACATTCGCGAACTCCAGCTGGCAAAAGCCGCCATCCGTTCCGGTATCCAGTTGCTGCTTGAAAGAAACAATTTTACCGATGAAGATATCGATACCGTTATCGTTGCCGGAGCATTCGGTACTTATATCGACCTGGGAAGCTCCATGAACGTCGGGCTTTTACCCTCATTGCCGGTCGATCGATTCAAGCAGGTAGGTAATGCCGCCGGTATCGGCGCGAAGATGAACCTTATCTCGCTGTCCAGCCGTAAAGAGGCTCGAGATATAGTTTCACGTGCAACCTATATCGAACTTGCCGGTACCATGGAGTTCAAACGGGCTTTTGTCGAGACCAGTTTCCTTGGAAGATACAGGCTGAACGAAGGAAAAAGGGAGGTAGTCGATTAATGGATAAAAAATGGGAAGAAATGACTCCAGAAGAAAAGAGGGAAGTCAGGTTTAAACGGTGGCTGGATGCAGAAAGTATCCAGTTCGTCAATTCCGCAGCCAAAGAGAAATACCAGGAAAGAGTAACCAGGCTGATAAAGGCGATCAAGATGGAGGAACCGGACAGGATCCCTCTCAATCTTGCTCCCGGTGCTTTTCCTGCCATATACAGGGGTGGAACCCTGAAGCAGCACATGTACGACTTTCAGAAAATGAAAGATGATTTCATCACGTTCCACCAGGAGTTCGATATGGACTTCGCCATGGCGCCGCTTGCCTGGCCGGGTAAACTGTTTGACATACTTGATTTTAAACTTATGAAGTGGCCGGGACACGGTGTTCCGGAAGATGGGACTTTTTTCCAGTATGTTGAAGATGCCTACATGCAGGAAGAAGAGTATGATGAACTGATAAACAATACCTATGATTTTTACACGCGCAAGATACTTCCGCGTATTACCGGGACCCTGGAACCCCTCCAGTATCTTGGAGCATTCAATCCGGCGTTCTTTGTTCCGGTAGGATTCGTCGCTCCTTTTGCCAGGCCGGATGTTCAGAACGCTTTCCAGCGACTGGTCAAGGCATCGGAAGTGTTCATGGAATGGGCTATGGCAATCGGAGAAACAGTACAGCAGATACACTCAATGGGATTCCCGACCTGGGGAAGCAGTCTCACTATAACCGCCTACGATATGATAGGAGATTTTCTCAGGGGAACCCAGGGAATCATGCTCGATATGTACCGCCGCCCGGATACCCTCCTGGAAGCTATCGATAAATTCACTCCTCAGACTATCGAGCTTGGCTTGAGTAATGTCGAGACAGACCTCTGCCCGGTTATTTTCATCCCGCTTCACAAGGGATCGGATACGTGGATGTCCAACGAGCAGTTCAGGAAGTTCTACTGGCCGTGCTTGAAAACATTAATGGTGGCCCTTTACGAGGAAGGACTGGTTCCTTTCCCGCTTGCTGAATCGACCTATAACAAGAGGCTTGAGATCATTGCCGATGTGCCGCATGGTTCGACGATGTGGTGGTTCGAGGATATCGATATCAAACGGGCAAAGGAGATAGTAGGAAAGAACACGAGCATCGCCGGCGGCATCACCGCTTCTCTGCTGAGTGCCGGTTCGAAGCAGGAAGTGAAAGACTGCGTCAGGCAGCTTGTCGAAGACTGCGGGAAGAATGGCGGCTACTTGATGAGTGTGACCGCTTCCGTGGAGCAGGCAATTCCTGAAAATCTCCATACCCTGATGGAGGCTGTTAAGGAATACGGAGTTTATTAAATAATTCACTATTTTCCGATCTACTGTTGAAATCGGGAATATCATTGTCGATAATACCTATCGAACTGTGATACTAAGACGGGCATAATTCTATCACAGGATTATCCCCATACAGCTATTACCATACTTAGTATGTAAATTAAAAAGCACACTGGGAATATCCAGCGGGAATGTAAATTTATTCTGGAAGCAATGGCTTCTTTTCCGTAACTCGATAACAAATACGTAGTTAAAACCTCAATTACGGCAAGAGTCATGAAAACATATATCCCGATAACAAAATAATCCATGAATGTTAAGTATGAAATTTTGGGAAGGTTCGTACTGACAAAAAAGTTGAAAGAAATTACGGTTAAAAGAGAAATCAAAGACAGACTTAATCTACTACCGACATTTTCTTTACCTATCCAGAAGACCGACCATGAGATAGAGATTATTAATAGCATAGGTAAAAATATTTTCCAGACATGGTAACCAAATTTACGCCCGATTTCTATGTGTGCTTCTATATATGGCCAATCGGTATCCATCAATTGTGAATGAGATATGTCGGCTTCACTCCAGATATTTCCAGGAAGTTCCCACTCTTCTAAAACAAGTCGAGACTCTTTACTATCAAGATTTCGGTAAAAAATAATCTCATCATCTTCGAAGATTAATTTCGAGGCATCGTAGGCAAATGATTCTATTCGGATACGCAGAATCTGCGAATCGAACGGATATCTGCTTAATTCGTATTCTGAACGTAGAGAAACCTGAAGACGCTCCATATATTCAATTTCACCTTCCGGTGTAATCGATAAACTTGCCAGGAGGGTATTTCGTTCTCCAACTTGATTCGCTATCTCAACTATATAAAACCATCCTATGTTCTCCAATGTCTCCATCGCTTCACTCGTTGAATCTGAATGATAGGTCGAGTCGAGAGGTATTTCCTTTCCGATTTCATTATATGCGGATGGATCGTTCCATTTGAGGCGGAGATAGGCATCGATCTCAAAAGTTTCTGCTAATTCGTCTACTTCCGGAATATCCAGGATAGCCAGGTCAACAGAAACGACGAAAGGTCCGGACTCTTCAGCGTCTGTCGGATGTGCCCGGGCTCCCTCTGAAAACATAGAAAGACAAAGTAGACCAACGATGGATACTAGAAGAAACAATCGCAGGAAAGGTATTTTTAAAGAAGTGACCGTATTATTCAGTTCGTGCATGATGTTATGGTTATACATATTATTTGATCTCCGTGGGTAGATACTACCTATAAATAAGATTTACTTTCTCGGTTGCTGGGAAGGTTGTTACATTCAGTAATATCCGTTTTGAATAGAATGATTATACTACTGCCTGTCGATTCACTCAATGTAAGATAAATGGTGTATACGAAAGTATCACTTAAATGACACATTTGTTGAGATAGCGAATGACTGAGAAGATGGTAAGATAAAGTTAGACTCAGATTCATATAATCACATTCAATATAAAAACACTACCTTCAAAATCGTAAGTGACTGGAATCAAAGACACCGGAGTTATTAATGGCTGAGACAATTCACGTAATTGTGGATCCTGCAAGTATTTCTGTTACAGCTGGTGATATTGCTGAAGTCACCGCAATCGTCAGTAATAACGGGAATACAGTTGATCAGTTTACTTTCAGCATCGATGGTCTGGCAACCGACTGGTATAACCTCAGCGCTTCAAGCGTTGCCTTATTACCGAATGACCAGGATACATTGAAGATATTTATTCATCCTGAAGAGTCTGTTGAAAACAGACCTGACCCTTACGATTTCCAGTTGATAGTAACCTCTCAGGAAAAACCGGAGAATTCAGTGAAAATAGAGTTGACCTTGAAGGTTATTGTACCTCCGGAATTACTGCTCGAAATCATCCCGCAGCAGGTAACCGGAAGGAATGGTAACTATAAAGTTATAGCAAAAAATCCTGGAGAAACAGGCGTTCATGTCCACCTGGATACGGTCGATGACGAAGCAATGCTTCATTATAAATTGCAGCCTGAAGAGTTTACTGTCCCGGCAAACGGGCAAAATGAATCAACGTTAAAGGCGAGACTGGGATGGCTGGACTTTTTCGTAAGGGAACGAGTATGTTCATTTCAGGTATCAGCCGCAGTCAGTGACAGCGAAGAAGTGAAAACAGTTGACGGAACACTGGCTATTACTGCGTGGTACAGACTATTTCACAGGTTGAGATTTTTCCGTATCAGTTTACCTTTCTTCAGACGCATTCCGGAAATCGTTGAATTTGATGCGTCTACGGACGATAGGAAGAAGTATTTACTGGCCTGGTCGGTGAAAAGAGCTTCCCAAGTAACTGTAAATGATATGAATGTTAAGCCTTTGGGCAATTTAGAATTAACCCCGACTGGAACGACAAGTTATGTTATTAATGCATCAAATAAATACGGTAATGTAACCCGGACCATTGATGTAAATCCTGAGGTCATTCCGGTAAGTCAGACCTCGGATCTTATCAAAGTTACACTTTCACAAACCGAGATGGAGGTACAGGCTGGGGCAGGAAAGGCCATATCCACGGTAGAAATCCAGAACAAGGGGGAGATAGTCGAAAAATACTTCGTCGAAATATCGGGGATTGAGACATCCTGGTACAACCAATCGGCAGCCAGTATTTCCCTGATGCCGCAGGATACAGGTCAGGTTCAGCTATTATTTCAACCACCGAAAACAAAGGGGGTAAGGTCAGGTGTTTATCCTTTCGCAGTCACCGTACGCTCGTACAGCTCTCAGGAAGATAAATCCGTCGTAACTGGCCAACTAGAAGTTTTACCCTCACTCGAATTTGCTATGTCTGTTGCACCGATTCGGATATCCTGTCGTCGAAAAGGTAGATTCAGAATCAAACTTATGAACAAAGGTGTTACCGACTCAAATATTTCGCTGGAAGCGAGTGATTATGAAGAGAAACTGAAATTTCGCTTGGGAGAGGTTTCCCCTTTAGTTAAAGCATGGCAGACGGTTGAGGTCCCGGTGAGTGTTACTCCAAAACGCGGAAAGTTTGTTGGTGAAAGTAGTCGTTACGATATTACCGTAACAGCGAGAATTGGAGAAGGGAACATTCAAACGGTACGCTGCGAGATGTATCATCGTCCTCTTCTGAATTCTTGGAGACCGGTAAAAATCCTGGTTGGCCTGATTATTTTATTTATCATCTTACATTATATTGTCGGACTCGGTGATGGCTGGGATGATTTGTTTAATAATCCTCAGGAATGGTTCTATAAAGTAGTACGCCATATACGAGGATGGTTCTCTTAGAAAGAAGTTAAAACTTATCCCGGAGCGGATGAATAAATCTATTATTGTAAAAATAGATTGCATAGGATAGTAAAAACGGATGACATTAAAAATACTATTTTCTCAAAATTTGGTATTATCACATCAGGAGTTACGATGAAACGTATTCCGGTATGTATATTATTTGGATTGTTGGCCGCAATAATCATATTATCGGGCTGTGGTAAACAAAAAATCAGAGTGACCTCCAAACAAGATGTTGAAGGGGCAATACTGGCACAACTGATAATTCAATATCTGGAACATAAAAAGGAAACAGACAACCTCAGTATTGATATCGTCGACAACACCTGGATGTATACAACGGATACACTGCGAGATACACTTATCGACGAAAATATCGATATTTATCCCGAATACACGGGAAATGGCTACTTATGGTTCGAAGATGAAGATTGGAAGACCTGGACTCTTGACAGCAGTGATATATCGGACAGGTTGAATGAATTGGAGGATCAGCAAAATAGCGGTCTGAAATGGCTTGAACCGGCAAAAGCGGAAAATAACTGGGCTATCGTCCTCAACAGCCAGGTAGCCGGAAAAGGTCTACGAACGATGGAACAATTTGCTGAATACGTAAACGATAATCCTGATGGAATCATTGTATACGGTTCTGAAGCTTTCTTCACCAGGGACAACGCTTTCCCATTGTTTGAAAAAGAGTATGGATTTACATTAAAACCAGAACAAAAAAGATATGTTAGTAATCCAATCTTCGCTGAAAACCTGGCTGCCTTTTTTGTTGAAGACGAGACAATTCATGCATCGATGGCGTATACAACCGACCGTTATCTGGAAGAGGGGATGAATAATATTAGCGGTACATATATTGAGGAACTTCCCCTGGCGGTCCTGGAGGATACCAGAAATGTGCAGCCCAAATACTATCCGGCACCTCTGATACGTTCCGAGATTCTGAATGACTGTCCGGATATTGAGAAATATCTGGGCGAGCTATTTAAAAAATTGGATACTATGACTCTTCAGAAACTGAATGCCGAAGCCGTGGAGAAATTTCCTGATGAAGTAGCCAGAGAATTTCTTAAAGAGAAATTCCCGGGTTTTGGGGATAAAGAAAATGGCATCGGACTCAGGACTGACCGACCTCCTCAAAGCTTCTTTAATTTTGGCGAGAACATTACAATAGAGGTAGCAAATGCGAGGGTTACCGTGCCTGCCCATGATATCTGGGAAACTGTCTTTTATGTCGATGATAAATTTATGAAAACGAGCAAATTGCGGGGATGGTTTTCAGTATCAGGTGGAGCCTTTAATGATATAAAAATAGCTTTATTAAATGATAACGATTTCTATAACTGGAAGAATTTCAGAGAGACAGCAGATGCAGTGTATCTTTCAGAAAAAGTGACCAAGACCCAGTTTGATCTGGAAATTAACGAACCCGGAACGTATCATTTAGTACTCAGCAACCGTTTCTCTGAATTTTCATTCAAGGAAGTAATCCTGAAAGTCTACCTTTATTTTTCTGATAAAGAATAAGAGGATACTGTTCCTGCCAACTGAAATGACCATTATGGTAAATAATCATAGTAACGTTCAAAAAAATAAGCGAAGCAATTTTACGAAAATCTCCGGGTTTTCTTTTCTTGTGGTTTTATTCCTGGTCATGGTGTTATTCTCATACTCACCTCATCAAGCCAGTGCGGAGGAGAAAGAAGCTGGTATTGATGGTCCGTTTACAATCACGGTAAAGATGGGGATAATTGATATTCCAGTCATCAATGAACCGATGGAAACATTCGATATAGATAGTTACCTTTTCCTTAAGTGGAATGATCCTTCAGCCTATGAAAAATATTCTATGACCCAGGTACTGCCGGAAGATAATTACACAATCTATTCCTCTTCGAATGTACAGTCAGCACTAAGAGAAATTGGATGGCCTGAGGTCATTCAGTTCACCAATCAGGTAGGGAAAAGAGAAGTCCTGAGCTCGTATCTCTATATCGAGTCCAATGGTAATATAACGTACTACGAACGGTTCCAGGGTACTTTTCACTCAAAATATGCGCTAAAAAAATACCCCTTCGACACACAGGAACTGAATATACTTATCGAATCGGCTTATTATGATACGACAATAATGAAATTCGACATTCCTTTTCCCGAAGGAAGTTCGAAGATATCGTTATATGAAAGTCCTATAGAACAGCTCTCCGAGGGTGAAGTCTTTGAGCTTGAAGAATGGTATCTTGACAATAGTATAGATATTGAGGTTGGAGAATATGTAGCCAGCGTATCAGAACGATCATTTTCATATATGTCCATAGATATCTCTGCTGATCGAAAAGCCGGCTTTCATATCTGGAAGATATTCTTACCGCTCATTCTGATTATTGGTATTTCATGGTCTGTCTTCTGGATATGGAGTGAAAATGTCGGTAGTCGGCTTAGCGTGTCCGTAATAGGATTTTTAACTGCTATATCGTTTAATTTCTTCGTGAGTAGTAACCTTCCCAAAATATCGTATTTAACCTTTATGGACTATTGCATTATCGGAATCTTTATCTTCATGACAATTACAGTTGCTCAGGTTCTCATTACTCACTTCTTAGTCAGGAGAGGGGGTGAAGTATTAGCGGTCAGACTCAACTCATACTCTCGATGGCTCTTTCCAATTGCATTCTTACTATACCTGTTGATCGCAGGAATTATCGTATTATCTCCAGGTTAATAGTTTATAACGGGTAGAAGCATTTTACTGACTATGTCATGAGGACCGGTATCAGCCTGTCAGGATTATTCATGCTATAATGTAGATGGAATTAAACGTATATTATTTAAAAGGAGGATATAGTTTGGAAACCCGGGTTAAAGGAACTGAAAAAGAAGTAATTATAGGACACGGACTGCCGACCGTTATAATCGGCGAGCGGATTAACCCAGCCGCGAATAAGAAACTCAATCAGGCGTTGACGGAAGGTGGCGATTTTGAGGAGATCGTCCGAAACGAGGCGACTACCCAGGTAGGTCTCGGCGCGGATATGATAGACGTTAACGTCAGTGCTTTTGGTGTCGATGAAGTCAGCCTGCTGCCGAAGGCAGTGGCAGCCGCCCAGGCAGTGGTGGATGTCCCGCTGTGTATAGACAGTAACAATCCGGATGCAATCGCAGCGGCTCTTAAAGTGTACAAGGGAAAACCGCTGGTAAATTCAGTCAGCGGTGAAACCCCTTCTATTACAAAGATTATTCCCATGATCAAGGAATACGGCGCCGCCGTGGTAGGACTGGTGCAGGATGATGAAGGTGTGCCGAAGGATGCCGACAGACGGCTGGTCGTTGCCAACAAGATTCTAGATACGGCTCTGAAAGCTGGGATACCCAAAGAAGATGTACTTATCGACTGTTTAGCTTTCGCTGTTGGCGCCGACACTGACTCCGGTCCCGAGGTACTCAAGGGAATACAGAGAGTAAGAGATGAACTTGGTCTGAACCAGACGATCGGTGCAAGTAATATCTCATTCGGACTTCCCGACCGAGAGGTGATAAATACCGCATTCCTGCCGATGATCGTAGAGAAAGGCGTTACATGCCTTATCACAAGCGCGAAGAAAGCTATTCCTATTGTCAGGGGTATCGACCTTATCCTGGCCCGTGACAAGAGGGCTCGCCGCTACATGGAAGCGTACCGGATGCGACAAGCTGCGAAGAAATAAGACTGATCTGTCATTCCCGCGAAGGCGGGAATCTAGATAAATTTTTAGAGATTACCACGGTTTCCGCCTAAGGCGGATTGACGGCGAAACTCGTAATGACAGTTTCAAGAGGGGCTGAAGAGCCCCTCTTTGTTATCCAAGTATCTCATCCGCAATCTCGGCGACGTATTTGCCGATGGCAGGCGACGCTGTCAGACCGGGGGAGTCGATGCCCACAAGGTTAATGAAGCCGGGGAGTCCACGGGCATCTTCATGCCGAATCACAAAATCGTTAACTCCTTCCCCGTGTCCGTACAGCACACCCATGATCCCGGCTGATTCGGGGGCGATGTCTTCCGAAGTGATAAACGGAAGCGACTTCATGATGGTTGATTCCTCGAAAATGTTTCGATTGGATTCATCCATCGAGTAATCGACCTGATCCGTATAATTGAACAGGGGACCCAGTCGCAGGCGTTTTTCAACATCCAGACAGACGTGGATGCCCGGTCCAAGGTGCTGGGGAGTTGGGTACACGAGGGTATTAATCATCCGGTTCTTACCACCGCCGACACTGTAAAATTCTCCCTTGGTAAAGAAAAGCCTGTATCCTGCTTCATCTATATCGATTCCGGCGAGTTCGGCGATGCGGTCGCTGTATATACCGCCACAATTAATGATAGTCCTCGTATCAAGAAATTCTTCGCCATCCGGATATGCTACCCGTAACCTGTAACCTTCACCAATCTTTTCGATACCGGTCACTTCAGCTCTGTAGACTATCCGGGCCTCGTCCTCTTTTGCCTTGAGGACGAAGTATCTCATCAGGGCATGGGAGTCTATGATTCCGGAGGTAGGAGAGAAGAATGCTGCCATCCCTTTGACATATGGCTCTTTTTTATGAAGTTCTTCCTGCGAAAGCATTTTCAGGGGAAGACCGTTATTGATGCCGTTATAATAAAGATCCTCCAGCATTTCCGCTTCTTCATCTTCTCCTGCGATGAATATCTTGCCGCACCTTATGCACGGAACACCATGTTTTTCACCCATCTCGTAGAGAAAGCGGTTGCCCTCGATGCAAAATCGCGTTTTCATGGAGTCCGGTGAATAATATATCCCGGCGTGGATAACCTCGCTGCTGCGTGAACTCTGCTCCTGCCCGAAGGTATCATTCTTTTCCAGCAGGTAAACATCCCTGTTTTTACGGGAGACTTCCGAAGCAATAGCAAGTCCGGTTACACCTGCGCCGATGATGGCAATATCAATCATTTCCGACATTTGTAATATTATTACACGTAACTTAATTTTTTAATAGGCGGAGATTTTATTTTTAGAGGTTGCCACGTTTTCCGCCTAAGGCGGATTGACGGCGAATCTCGCAATGACATTCGTATCGACCATGTAACTCATTTCCCGGGTTCTCTTAAGAATGCCCAGCACGTAAACGGTGTACCCGGGATATTAGATTCTTCGAGAAGTTTGAAACCAAGATGCTCATAGAGACCGACATTCTTCTTGTCCAGTGTATCCAGGTAGCATGGCATTTTCTCTTCATCAAGCTGGGCAAGCATCGGCTTCACAAGTTTTCCGGCATAGCCTTTTCCCTGGTGCTGCGGGTCTACACCGATCATCTGCAGGTACATGTGTTTAAATGGTGCTAGGCGTTCATGGGTTGTATCCAGGTACTCGCCTACAGGTTGCAATTTTTGAAAACCGTTGCAAAGCAGTCCCAGGATTACCGGGAAAGGGACGGAACGTATCATTTTTGAAAAGGTTATTGCATAGTAATCGGACAGTATCCAGACGGCAATCCCTTCCATGTTCATGGAGGTGGTGTATACCTCTCCTCTGTAGGTACCGGCGTACACATTTGATGCAGCAGAATAGTAAGCTAACTTTTCTCTTTTTTCATCATCCGGGTAATAGTACTTGAGAAGAGGATAATTATAAAAGGCTCGCGCAAGAGTCTGCGCGGCTTGTGTCCCTTCGGCTCTGCTGACGCTTAGCAGGCCTGTCATGTCCGTCGGCATGGAATCAGTATAGCCGGAAATTAAGATTAAGAAAAGGTTTTTTTCAGAGAATTCGTACTCAATCGATGAGTGAAATAAGGTTAATTTATCGTATTTCAGGAGATACCATACCGACGAAAGTCGGTATCCAGTTTTCCTTTCGGAATTTTCTGGATTCCGGCTTCCGCCGGAATGGTCATTATTATTAAAATAAAGGTCTACTAGATAGTTCTGCCGACAGACTCCGATATTGCCTTGAGTTCTTTCATCAGTATGGCGAAGTTTTTAGGTGTCAGTGACTGAAGGCCGTCTACCATAGCCTGTTCCGGATTGGGATGTACCTCGATTAGCAGACCGTCAGCTCCAGCCGCGACAGCTGCCTTGGCGATTGCCGGAACCAGCGAATAATGACCGGCAGCATGGCTGGGATCGACTATTACCGGCAGGTGACTGGCCTTCTTGATTACCGGAATAGCAGTGATATCCAGCGAGAAGCGAATACTGTCCTCGAAGGTCCTGATACCCCTCTCGCAGAGAATCACGCCTTTATTACCGCCGGCCAGGAGGTAGTCTGCCGCTGTCAGCCACTCGGTAACCGTGCAGGAAAAACCACGCTTGAGTACTACCGGCCGTTTACTTTTCCCCACTGCTGTAAGCAGGGCGAAGTTCTGCATGTTTCGCGAGCCTACCTGGAGAATATCGGCTGTCTCCGATACCGTTTCAACATCACCGACGTCGACTATCTCGGTAACCACCGGCATCCCGTATTTATCTTTTGCTTTCTGCAGTAATTCCAATCCCTTTTCCTCGAGACCCTGGAAGCTGAAAGGAGACGTACGCGGTTTGAAGGCGCCGCCGCGCAACACTGAAGCACCGGCCTCTTTTACGAGTCTGGCGGCTTCAAGTAACTGCTCCTCACTTTCGACGGCACAGGGACCGGCCATTACTATGATCCGTTTACCTCCGATCTCAATGCCATCGAGAGGAACCTTCGTATTCATTGCCTTCACTTCCCGGGAAGCGAGTTTGTACGGTTTCATTATCCTGGTGACGGTGTCGACACCCGGCAGTACCTCGAAGATATCCGTGGAAACCTGGCCGGTATTACTGCCGAGAACTGCAATTACGGTCTTTTCAGTACCTACGTTCATCTGGACATCCCAGCCGTAGGATGTTACCTTATCGACCACAGTGTTTATTTCTTCTTCGGAAGCACCCGTTTTCATTCCTATTATCATGGGTTTATTATTTCTCCTGAATTATTTTGAAAATCTAGCTCAGGTTATATTTCAGGGCAACCTTCCGGAAATTTTCCAGCGAGCCTTCGATTGTCCTGTCATCCGTGCAGTATGACAGTCTAAAGTACCCGGGCGACCCGAATCCCTGTCCGGGTACGACCAGAACTTTCCTCCTGTGCAGTTCGTTAACGAATTCAACGTCATCTTCTATCGGTGATTTGGGGAAGAGATAGAAGGCCCCTTTTGGCTTAACTATCGAGTAACCCATTTCCGTGAGATTGTTATAAAGCAGGTCTCTTTTTTTCTGGTATTCCGGAATGGATACGGTAACCGCCTGAAGGTGTGTTACCACTCTCTGCATCAGAGCAGACGCGTTCACGTAACCGGATATCCGGTTGCAGTGGATAATACCGTTTACGATATCAGCGTGTTCCTCGATTCTGGGGTTTACCGCCGCGTAGCCGATTCGTTCACCGGGCAGGGCGAGGTCCTTGGAATGAGAGGTCACGGTTATGGTATTCCTGTAATGAGAGTACACCTGCGGGTGTGCCAGGCCGTCATAGACGAGGCTGGCATAGGCTTCATCGTTTATCAGTATAATATTTCTGCCGAGTTCCCTTGATTTTGCTTTCAGCAGTTCGCCCAGCCTGGCCAGGAAATCGGCGTCATACACTGCGCCGGTCGGATTATTCGGTGAGTTTATCAGGACAGCGGCGGTTTTGGCGGTAAGCGATTTTTCAAGGACATCGAGTCTGGGTATGAACTGATCGTCCGTCGGTAATACCTTTGCCACGCCGTCATGGTTTTCGATGTAGTTGATGAACTCGGCAAAGTAGGGCGCGAAGACGATTACTTCATCATCTCTGTTCAAGAGTGTTTTCAGTACCACGTTGATAGCGCCGGCGGCTCCGCTGGTCATCACGATGTCTTTCTCGGTGAATTTAATTCCCGCTTCTTTAGACAGTTGCTCGGCAACGGCGGCTCTCGTCTCCGCGTAGCCGGCATTCTCCATGTACCTGTGCATTCCCGGTACCGGATTATCGACAAGTTTTTTTAACTCCCTGTGAAACTCGGGGGGTGGTTCCATTACCGGATTCCCCAGGGTAAGATCGAATACATTTTCCGCTCCGTATTTTTCTTTTAACAGGGTTCCTTCTTCGAACATTCTTCTTATCCAGGAACCGTGTTCCATACTTTTTCTGACTCTATCAGATATAGGCATTAACTATTTCCTTCCTTATTTACGCGTATCGCGTTCGTATTTTTTTCGTTTCGGTGAGTGTGTTGATAGACTGTATCTATGCCTTCGATAGAGCCGTATACAGACCGGGCAGCGGTACGCCCTGTGCTGCAAGATTTTCCTGCAAGGTTACGTAATTTACCGCTCTAAGCCCTACACCTTCCTTTATCGCCAGCGCTGCTGCCGTTCCTGCCGCCTGTCCGAACGCGATGCAGTGCGGGATGAGGTTGAAGAATTCCTGCACCACCGGGTCGGATGAAAACGCGCGGCAGGCAACCAGCAGGTTTTTCACCTTTCTCGGAATCAAAGCCCGGTAAGGTATGTACGTCAGCGGATACCGGATCGACGATTCCCCGCGATCTACGTCGGGGAAAATTGCTATCGTATCTTCGAATGGTTCGTTCGTTTCAAGGTCTTTTTCAGTTAAATAATAATCTCCAATCACTCTCCGGCTTGCCCTTGTTCCGAGCTGGGGTGAACTAAGAACGATAAAGCTGTTCTCGAAACCGGGAGTGTTCTTTTTCCGGTAATCGTAGGTTGTCATCATTTTTTCCCTGCCAAGGAATTCGACACGCGTTAACTCTTCCACATCGGTCTGGCTGGAGTTCGGGTAACGGGTATGAATCCAGACGACACCATCCTGGTCTTTAAGGCGGCTGGGAATATAGCCGGGCAGTCCGCCGATCTTCATCAGTTCCTGGGCTTGAGCCGCGAACTGCTCGGGATATTTCGTCCTGAACTCGTCCAGTTTTTCAAGGTTAACATTGTCAATCCAGAAGCACATTGCCAGGTTGGCGATCCTGAATCCGTTTGGTATATGCGTCTCAAACTCGGCTTCAGTGTAGGGAAGCAGGTCACCGTCGCCGGTCGAGTCTATAACCACCTTACCCAGTACTGCCTGCCTGCCGGACTTGCTTTCGAAAATTACGCCTTTGACCGTATCACCGTCCATGATCGGTTCAGTCCCCCAGGCGTGCAGGTAGGTTTTTACTCCTGCCTCCTCAACCAATTTATTCAGCAGGTACTTGGATATTTCAGCGTCGATATGGGCGCTGTATATCACGCGGTCGAGACGGGTGTAGAAGAAAGAACGTTCGGCATAGTATTTTACCGTCTCTTTGTCTGCCGAACCCCAGTCTTCCCGTTTCGGATAGTCGAGAGCTTTCCGAGCTTCCAGACCGTCCAACCATTCCTGGATGATTCCGGCAATCTGTACATTGCCATCGATATCGGTCAGATTGGGAATAATCGTGACCAGGCCGCCGGTTCCCATTCCTCCAAGGTGCCCGTATCGTTCGATAAGCACCGTGTCCACGCCATTCCTGGCTGCTGCCAGGGCTGCGCCTATACCGCCGGGACCACCGCCGACCACAACAACATCGGCTTCGCGACACACATTAATGTCCCGTGCCTGTTCTCTTATTGTCTTACCTGAAGCTTTCAACTCTCCCATTTTTTTCTCCTTATACAGGATGTTATGCTTTCAAAATATCATGTTCTGTCTGCAGGGTAGCAAACAGGTCGTCAACTGTCTCCGCCCTGCGAATAAGCTCAACCGAACCGTCGGTATGCAAAAGCAGTTCCTTCGGTCTCAACCAGCCGTTGTAATTTCCGCCCATGGCGTAGCAATGCGCGCCGGTATCATGTTGTACCATAATATCGCCGATTTCCGTTTTCGGAAGCAGGCGCTGCCTGGCGAATTTATCATTGTTCTCGCACAGCGGACCACAGACATCTACGACTTCGTCATCACCGCTTCTCGGTGTTCCCGAAGGATCGAGGATGGTGATATGGTGGTACGCTTCGTATATCGCTGGTCTCGGATTTGCCGCCATCGTAGGAGCGTTTACCCCGACGTACTCTCGGTACTTGGACATCCGGTTGATGACTGATGCTACCAGGACGCCGTGAGGTCCGGTGGCATACCTGCCGCATTCCATGTACAGTTTCGGCCTGTATCCGGCTTTCTCACTGAATTCATTTATCAACACGGCGGCTTCTTCTGCCAGTCCGTGCATATTAAATACATTATCCTCCGGCTGATAGGGGATACCAACGCCGCCGCCGATATTGAAAAACTCGAAGGATATTCCCAATTCTTTGGTGACGTTCTCCATCACTTCCAGCAGCATCCTGACCGTTTCAACCATGTACAGGTAGTCGCGCTCGTTGGAGATGAGCATGGTATGGATTCCAAAGCGGCTGGCCCCACGCTCTTTCGCCATACGGTAGGCATCAATGATCTGGTCGTTTCTGACTCCCCACTTGGATTCGATGGGATTACCCATGAATCCCGAGCCGGTGCGCCGTTCGCCGGGATTATACCTAAAGCATATCATGTCCGGCATCTCAGGCACTTTATTGACCAGGCTGATATCATCAAGGTTCAGAATACACCCGTCTCCGGCCAGGGCGAGTTCGAATAACTCCGGAGAGGTATTGTTCGAGGTAAGGATGATGTCCTCACCGGCAAATTTACACTGCCTGGCCATTATCAGTTCAGAGGTCGAGCTGCAGTCCAGCCCGAAGCCAAGTTTTTTCATAATATCCAGGATTGCCGGGTTCGGCAGAGCTTTCACAGCGAAGAATTCCTTGAAACCATGGACGTCTTTGAATTCCGATTTCCAGTTTTCAGCAGTATCGATGATTCCCTGTTCATCATAGATATGAAACGGGGTGCCGAAATGCTTTATTATGCCGGGTAATTTCGGGAATAAGCGTTCTTCGAAAGCTCCGGACATCGGCATATTCTTTTCTCCTTCTTCGTTTTCAGGAGTCATTCTGAGTCCCTGATGAACTCAGGACGAAGAATCTCCTTTATTTTCAGGTATTATATTTCCTGTACCTGTAGATTCCCGCTTTCGCGGGAATGACAAAGGTGGTATGAGCGAGAACATCACGGCATCGGTCGGTTTTCCGTGTTGTTCTAATCTGTTTCTAAGTATACCTTCCCTTGTCGCGCCTGACTTCTCTGCGACACGCTGGCTGGCTATATTATCGACGTCGACGACGATCTCGATCCTCTTGAGATTCAGTTCACTGATACCGAAATCGGCCAGCAGCAGAGTTGTTGTGGTGGCGACCCCTTTTCCGGTAGCGCTTGTCCGCACCCAGTACCCGAGATTGGCTATATCAGGCCCTCTATGAATACCGTTCAAGCCACATCCTCCAAGGTACCTGTCTGTGGTTGCATCCCTGATTGTGAAATCATATGATGTTCCCTTTTCCCAATGTTCCGGTCGCAAAGCTATCCAGTCGCGACTTTCCTGTATGGAATAATCCGGGTGGCACCAGGGCATCCAGGGCGTCATTTCAGGTATGGATTCCCTGGCCGCTTCGAATAACGCATCGACATCCTCGCCCCGGTAGGGACGAAGGGTGATTATTCCATTTGTAAGTTCGATATTTCTGTCCATTATCTATTCCGTAATCAGGATATAAAAAAACCCGGAACGTTTACTTGTTCCCGGGCTTGGCGATTTTTCTTATCCTTCTTATTCTTTGGTTTTAATGTTCCCAAACTGGAAACCGCCAGCCCTCCGGATACTTGTAGGTCCAGAAATAAAAACTAAATCCGAAGTGCAGTTTCCTGTTTACAGTCATTGTTTAATCCTTAACAAATTTGATTATAGTATGTGTGAGTTCGAATGTCAATCAGTGAAGCTAATCAATTCGGGTGATTTTCTGTGCTTACTACCTTCTATGCAACGCAGTATTTTTATCGTAGATGGATCTTGATCTTACTCTCGCGGAGAAACTTAGTTACCCGGGGTGATTGGTTGCGTGAGAAGTATACGATATATTGAGTGAGTAGTCAGGGCTTTTTCTCTCGTAATTTCTTTTATAGTAATTTCTTCTTCACCGGATATCTTATTTTCGAGTACGGAAATTCGTTCTTTTAACTTTATTATCTCTGCTTTAGCATTATAATACTCTACAATTACCATTGAAGGTAAGGTGCGTTTTTCTACACAATCCATTTTAGGCAATTGTCAAAAAAAGTCAATATCTGAACTAAACAGTTCTTTCTATATTTCACGGTATAGCGTCCGCACGTATTCTTCGAATCCCAGTTTGCCCCAGAAGGAACGTGAGACGAGGTTTTTCGAGGTGATATCTAGTTCGATGCGGTCCATGCCTTTCGACTTGAACCATTTCAGTATCTCGTTGAACATCTTCTCTCCGACACCGCTGCGGCGGTATTTCTCGGTGTTTTTATCGTTTGAAATGTATTAATGTAACACTCGATGTTGCTATTCAGCCAATTCCTACAATACCAATAATGCTGGCAATACCTGTAGTATTTTCTCCGAGAATATCACCATCAAACATAAAAAAAGCAGCAGTCAATGCTAAAACAAGTCCTGTTATAAATACTGGTAAGAATGACTATTGTTTTCTGATGATAGGCTGTTTTATTATCTCCCAGTTACGTAATGCAAGAAAAACTACTGATACTAATATCAGAGCTATTATTATGATAACCGGTAGACCTTTGCCCATTTCTAAACTTCATTCTTGAGAATAAACATCAGGTTTCCTGTTATACACTGATGTAAGGGGTGAGAAAATCAATCATTAAAATCTTTAAAAAGCTGTTTCATTGTGATAGCATAATCCCGGAAAGCTTGCCTTCCTCGCGAACTCAATTTTAAGGTAGTATTCGGTCTTTTCCCCTTGAAGGTCTTCTCTACCTCCAGATACCCGGCTTCTTCCAGTTTACTGATATGCCCCGACAGGTTTCCCCAGGTTAAATCGGTTTGGTTCATCAGAAAAGTAAAATTCACGCTTTCAACCACATAAAGCAAGGACATTACCATCAGACGTACAGGCTCATGGACAATCCGGTCAATCTCAGCCAGGGAGGAAAGTTCGGTGTTTTTAGCTTCCTTATTCATGATCGGAATCCTTCTCGTGCAGAGGGTATTTTCGCAGGAAACGTACGAATAGCACCGCACCTGGTAAAGCGATCAATATACCGATAATAATCGCATAGATCGGCTGGTTTAGCAGGATCATGAGAAACACAGCCAGGGCCATCATTACTCCTATGAAATAGCCACGTGGAAAATCAATGAAGTAAGCTATAAGAATCATACTCGGTCCAACAAAGAGAGACCCGATGGTAGCGACAGCCAGATCCATGGCATTCTTTTCCTTGAGGAAGGTATTCACCATATCGCCGAATTCCGGATTTCTCCATGATATAAACTGGATTACCAGAAATAAGATTTGAATTAATATTACTGCTCCGAGGACGATGAGCATGGTCTTCTTTCGCCTTGCACGTTTTTCTCCAAACTTAACCTGACCCATGCGCGGTAAGGTGATGAACCTCTTGCCTGCCCAGAATAGAGCATAAACCCCAATCAGGGATATTGACAACAGAACTATATTTAACGGGCTATATCCTGTTGCAGGTCTATAGAGAAAGATTGATATGCAAATAACGATGAGGCCAAAATACAGATCCCACAATCCATCCTGATAGGTAGAGCGAAAAGCCTTGCGTTCCAATTCTTTGAGAGTAATCCTGTTCATCATATTAATTACCTTTGTGTCATAGTTAACATTGTGATATAAAGATATTTATATTATAGCATAATCTATGACGTTGTCAAGAGGAAAATATATACTCGATGTGTGTGCTGCCATACACATAGCCACCTGATTCTGTTTTATTTTTATATCTGGTTAGATGAACTCATCAAGTAAGACGAACCGTGTTGAGATACACAGGACGATCCCGATTAAGGTTCTGTAAAAAAAGAAAGTACAATCTGTTAGGCGGATTATTAGATCGTCTTATCACGCAGCGACTCAGATTGTTTAGATATTCAGGTAAAGCGTCCGCACGTATTCCTCGAAGCCGAGTTTACCCCAGAAGGAACTTGAGATGTAGTTTTTAGAGGTGATGTCGAGTTCGATGCGGTCCATGCCTTTCGACTTGAACCATTTCAGTATCTGGTTGAACATCTGCTCTCCGACACCGGTGCGGCGGTAGTTCTCGGTGACTGCCACATGGTGAATATATCCGTATTCGGTACGGGTGGAGCCATGTGGCGGGTCTTTGATTTCCGATATGGAATATCCTATTACCTCATCTCCATCCAAGGCAACCAGGACAAGCCCTTTGTCCGATGCCATTAACGGCTTCGTCTGTTCCTCCCGCTGACCGTCCTCCGCTTCTTCGTTGGGCATCCAGATCGGTTCGATATCGATATGAAACTGGATGAATTCTTTCCAGAGACGGGTAATATCGGGTATATGCTTTTCTTCGGCTTCAACAATCTTTATCACGGATGTTCTCCTTTGGGTTAACCGTTGAATTTTATAACAGGATTGGCTGTTCAGCAACTATGTGCTAATGAAAAAAGGGAGTGCCGTTCGGCACTCCCTCTAGGATTTAGAAATTAGTATTTAGGATTTCCCGCTGTTATCTCCAGGCGTCGATGCTGAAGATGGGCGCGTCATCGAGTTTACCGTGGCGACCGCACATCTCCAGACACATCTCTTCGTCTCCGCCCCCGACGATGATGAAGCAGTCTGTAGGTTCGTCTACCACCGGAACCATATAGTCCTCGTCGAGTTCCTTCCAGCGTTTGCCGGATGTTTTCTCAATACCTAGCCAGCCGTTGGTTCCTTCATCAGGCCATGAGCGCAGCCTGTATTTATGCAGCGGCTCCTTGCTTTTCTCCCAGAGCCAGTCATACACTTCTTCTTTCGACTTGAAGCCTATTTCGTAAAGGTGCTGGGCCATTTCAGGCACCATGACGAAGGTATAGCCACCTTCTCTGCCGGCCCAGAGTTCCGGGACGAGATATTCAAGCCAGTTGTGCGGGCCGGGTACGCCCTTGACGTCCATGCGTCTTGCCATTCCGCCGTGTCCACTTTTCTGGAATGCCCGGTAACCGCCGGGTGAAAACTGGTTGCCTACTACATAACCGCCGGAGTTCATAACGAACAGTACACTCTCATCCTTCTTGAAACCATATTCTTCGTTGATCCCCTTCCACCCGGGCGGCAGGGCTTCTCCATTCTCGGCAAAGCAGCAGCCGCCGGAATTGAACGGGCTGCCGATGCTGTTCATACGGTTTACGCCGGGTGTCGCCCCGCCAAGGTTTTTAGCCATAAGCTGGTAGGCGCGACCGATAGGCATATTTGCCGGGCTGCCTGGGTCGAGCATTCCGACGCCGAAATTCATACCTATCTCCCTGGCATATGGTCCGCTGACGCAGCACCACTGGCCGAAGAACGTGGTTGTCCCGGTACCGCATCCTGATTCGGCCATCGCCAGTACGACAGGTAAATGTTCCGGTTTACAGCCTGCCATAACAGCATTCACTGCGACCTTTTCCACAGTAGCCGTTCTCTCCATAGGAATGAAACGGACTACTTTACCCTGATTTCCCAGCCGGTCGAGCTGGTAGGTGATAATCTCGCCCGGGTCATGGCTGGTGCCTTTCAGCATTTCAGCAACGCGTTCCTCGGTCGGGAGGACTATCGGAAGGCCGTCGGTATAGACGGAGATCGGGGCATTCAACGGATGTGGAATATATTCGGTCTTGTAGTATATTTTCTCCGCTTCCTCCATCGTGCCCTGGAATAGCGTTCTTTCGAATGGAGGATTGTGCATACCCTCTTCTTTTTCCTCTTCGGTCAAAGGTCTGGTCAGCATTTCAAGCATTGGTTCCATGAAGTTATCGACGTCCATTTCACCGTGAACCGTTCGTGATGCAGCGATGAAACGGAGTTTCGGAACGCCATAGGTTAATGCGTTCTGTTTGACCATTTCATGCTGGTCTTCAAGATCGACTATCACGGTCGGGATACCTGCTTTTTCGAGCCTCGTAATATAGGGCAACTGCCCCCATACGGCGCCGCTTCACCAGGTGACGGCGAGTATCACCGCGTCGGTTGTTTTTTCCTCCTCCTCGGTGAGGTAGACCGGAGTAGGGGTGTAGGACTTTTTCATCGTCCAGTTCACGTTGGGGTATTTCTCCCGCAGCTTTTTCTCAAGGGGCAGGGTAATATCGGGTTCTCCGGTAACGCTTAAATGGATCGTTTTTCCATCGAGTGTGTCCAGTCGGGGCGCCAGCGGATAAAGCTTCGTGGGCATCTGGGTTCCAACCGGACTGAGGAACTTGTATGTTTTTTCTGCCATCTCGGTTCTCCTTCTCTTCTTATACAAAAATGGTAACAAAGACGATAATATTAGTCAATTATTATCGTCTCGACCGAAACGAATGTAATTACAGGCATCCGCCTTGTTACATTTATCTCCTGAGTATATAATCTTTTCACCATTATATGCTTGCCGTCGATAAAATAACAGTAGTCATACTGCAATGATAGAGCTGCTGAAGGAAGTGGTGAAATGATCGATGATGTTTCCGACATCCGCTCATTTTATGACAGGAATGTGGAAAACGAACAAAGCAGGCTGGAACGGCATCCGGTTGAAAGAGATGTCACCTGGCGCTTCTTGGACAAATACCTTCCTCCCAGTGGGAAAATACTCGAAGTCGGCGCAGCTACCGGGGCATATCCTGTACCTTTAGCGAAAAAAGGATACTCCGTTACTGCCGTCGACTTTTCGCCGAATCAGATAGAGAAGTGTAAAGACAGGATACTGGAACTCGGACTTAGAAACAGGGTGACGTGCCTGGTTGCTGACGTGCGTGATCTGTCAAAGGTTACGGATAACGATTTTGACGCAGTTCTCCTCCTCGGTCCGCTGTATCACCTGGTAGAGGAAGAGGACAGGAAACTGGCGTTAAGCGAAGCCTATGGGAAGATGAAGCCGGAAGGTGTTATATTTTCCGCCTTTATCAGTCGGTATGGCTTCTGGTCGGAAGTTATGCATACGATACCTCATTATATCGAATATGAGGAGGATGTCAGGTCGGTCCTTGAAGGTGGGAAAGATCTTGAGATGCCTTCGTGGGGTCCGGGTGGTTTCAGAGCGTACTTTGCCACTGTACCGGAAATATACAAGCTTCATGAAGAGCAGGGATTTGAGACCCTGTCGGTAGCCGGCGTCGAACCTGCAGGCATAGCGGCAGACGAACAGTATAAGAAACTCACCGATAAGCAGCGGGAACTCTGGCTGGACCTGATGTTTGAAATCAGCACCGAACCGTCGCTTGCCGGAGCTTCCAGTCATATTCTCTACGTTGGTAAAAAAGTTAGCTGATTATAGGAAAGGAGTCTGAATATATGGGTAACAACCTCGAAGGGAAAGTAGCGGTCGTTGCCGGGTCCGGGCAGGGGATAGGCAGGGCTATTGCCATACACCTGGCGAAGGAAGGAGCAAAGGTCGTCACCAATAACCGGTGTAAAGGATCTACCGGTTTTGCTTTTATCACTGAAGAAAACCTTAACGCCTTGAGCGAAGAAGATAAAAAGTGGCTTGAGGATGGTATGAGGTCGGTCGAGGGTGATGCCGAGACCACGGCCAATACCATAAAGGAAATGGGTGGCAAGGCAATACCTTTCTTCGGCGATGTTTCGAAGTTCGATGTTGCCGAACAGCTTATGAAAACGGCTGTCGACGGATTCGGTAAGATCGATATCCTGGTGAATGTGGTGGGGACATTCGGCTTCAGTGAGATATGGAAGATGTCCGAGGAGCAGTGGGATCACGTCTGTGCCATCAAGCCGAAGGCACATTTCAACTGTATACGGCACGCCCTTCCGTACATGATGGAGCAGAAGTGGGGCAGGATAATCAACTGCACATCCGGAGCGTTTGCCGGTTCGGACAAGCATACCAACTATGCTACCGCCAACGCCGGAGTACTCGGACTGACCTGGAGCGTCGCCCAGGAAATGTTTAAGTACGGAATCACCTGTAATGCCTTTGCCCCGGCTGCCCTGACACGGGCATCCTACGAGCTGGAAGCCTATATCCGGGCAATCCCGCCGGAACAGAGCCCGATGGGATACGGGAAGATATCCATCATGGATGTTTCGCCACCGCCGGAGGAACTGGCGCCGTTTATTGCTTACCTGGCGACGGAAGACGCGGCGAACATCAGCGGTTCCGTATTCTTTACGGCCAGTAACAGTATCGACATGTACGGCGACCTGCGGATGGAGAAGCGGATATTCAAGTATGGCGACCACTGGACGGTGGACGAGTTGAAGAAGGAGGTCCCGCGTGGACTGCTGCGCGGATATCGCAGTCCCGCCGCACCGCCGGGCGGATAATACTTTTTACCATTCCGTACTCGATACGGAATCTAGAGAAATCGCGTTTTATTAAATACGAAGTTGTTATACCAGAAATTCTACTTGAAAAGGATTTTCTGGATTCCCGCCTTCGCGGGACTGACAGAGAGGTTCATTGTCATCCCGTACTCTATTTTAGTCATCCCGTGCTTGACACGGGATCCATGATTCTTCTCGGCAGAATACTTTCATATGCATATTATTAGTGATACATTTCCTTTTTTTCCTCTCTTCCTCCTACGTTCGCCCTAAGCGAACTGCGGCGGACTTGCAGCCCGGTTACGAGTTAACCCTCTCTCCAAATGGAAAGAGGGTTACTCGAAAACAGGATTATTTACGGTCGACAGTCGATTTATTTTAGGTGTGGAGTGATTGCTTGTTTAGGTAAAGAGCGGGGGAAGGAACGGCCAAGGTATAGAGTGTCATTGCGAGGAGTCCGCTTTAGGCGGACGACGAAACAATCCGTGCCATGATGACACATTGGTCATGAATACCAGTAAGAATTCTTATTAATTTGGTAATAATCAGGCCTGGGGATTGCAGCGTCATCCGGCGCAGGTGGATTCCTCGCAACGAAGGAGTGTCTCTAACCTGATAACTCTAACCTCACCCTCTCTGTGAAGTGAAAGTTTTCGTCGGGCACGGCGTATGAAACGTAGTTGCAGAGGAATTCGCCTTCGGGTGTTTTATCCTGCAGTTCTACCATCAGTTCGCTGGTTCTTTCTACATCGATAAATTCGGAAATGGTCAGGTGAGGGGAGAATGGGAAGGGCCGGGGAGGTGCATTTTCGAATACGGAAGAACTCTCCAGCGTAGTTACCAGGCTGCTAAGTATATCTTTCGGTTCGATAGCCAGGACCACTCCCGGTGCCGGGAGGTAGTTCGATAACGGTCCGTACTGAATGGTAAAGCGAGTACACCCGGATGCCAGCATCTTCATTTCTTCGAGATGAAAGTCATCCACCGGTCTGGGAAGCGGTACCGTGAGTGAAATATGCGCTTCGCAGTAAGACTGTCCCCTGGGATCGTGAATCTCTCGGAGCCGGTTCACTTCATCCGCCGGCGGATCGGGCGGATATATCAGGATGACACCGAATCGGTACGCTTTTTGCCAGTCAATCCATCCGTTCATGTCCATTGCGTATTCTGTGATCATATGATAACCCAACTTTCCACGATCAATGTTGTAGTATTATACACCCGGTTTTCAAATGGGTGGTGGAGTACGCATGATGTGAAAAGATAATACTATATATTAAATTTCTCCCGTTCTCAGTGTTTCGTGAATTTTACTGCGTGAGAAAGAGAGTACCAGCAGGAAGCTGGTAAAAATGAATGCCAGAAGCAGTATGCCGAAGGAAATACCGATCGTTACCCAGTCAATGCTTAAGATGAATGGCGGAAGGACTTTCGAGCCCTGTTCCGTCAGCTGGAGGAAAGGCATCATGATGGTATTTAATCTTTCACCGGTAATCGCACCAAGTGCCAGTCCGAAAACAATGATAATAAGCTGTTCGAACGCGAGAAGCCCGAATATCTGGCGCTGGGAAAAACCGATAGCCCGGAGAACGGCGAAATCAAGCTGTCTTGCCTGGGCAGAGAGGTATGAATAAACCAGGAATCCCAGGCTGCTTATCAGAACCACGCCTAACAGAGCAATCAGCAGAACACCTCTCCATGCAGCTCCTGCCAGCGGGTCATCTTTCATATCTGCAATCAAAGCTTCTCTATCGTAGATGTTTTTCGCGCTGAGCGAAGTACCCCGGATATTATCGAGAACTACGCTTCTCTGTGTACTGTCCTCGGGAAGGTCAAGCCATACTTCATTGGGGTATATCGTGTTTCCTATTTGCCTGTTTCTGGCGTTAAACAACCGGTCGATGTTAGCGATAACAAAACCTCCGGAATCAGGATCAAGACTCGGAAAGTATTCGATTATCTCGGTAACGGAGATATACAGGTCGTGACCTGAAAAGGAGATACGGGCGACGTTATTTTCCGAAATACCATTTCTTTCGACGAATGACCGGCTTGCCAGGACGGATATTGGGCGGTCATCGGGATCAGGATATATTCCCAAAATGCTGGTATTGCGCATACTCCATCTCAAACTTGCTGAAGTTTGACCGTCATGAACGGTGAATCTGTCGGTATCAATCGAACCCGGTCGGTTCTCGATACCAACGGCCAGTTCTGATTTCTCATCGGGTGACACCTGCCATCCCTCTATATCCTCGAAGTCTTCGATTATTACAGGTTCTGTTAGTGCTGTTCCTTCAAGTTGAAGGTTATCGAAATTCACTTCCTGGAAAATAACATCGGTGCTGGCTGAAGCTCTGACATATAGTGAAATCAGGCTGCGAGGTGATAGAAGGTATTCAGAGGAACCGGCAATAGTAAGAGGTGCTTTCATGTATTGCCAACCTCCGGCTGCCGCGTCGGTGTTCCCGAGTTTAACATCCATATAACGTCCCTTGCCGTCCTTTATTCGTGCGTATACCACGACTTCCGGATTCGCCGGTTTTGAATACACCCATAAACCCATAGACTCTGCTTCGTCGAGGATTTCCAGACCTTCCGTCAGCGGTTTATCCCCAGCAAGTATATCCATTAATTCCGGCAGTGTCTTTTCATCGAAATCTTTCCTGAACCAGGCGATATCTTTCGTCCTGTCGGGATCGATGGCAAGCATATTGAATTCAGCAGTCGTGAAGACGGTACCGGCAGTACATTTTTGCCTGAAAACCACTCCGACGTTCTCAACTCCTTCGACAGCAAAATACCTGTCCTCGAGTGTTTGTTTGGAGGAGTGGCGCTCATTGAGTTCTTCGAGTCGCACATCTCCCCCTGACACATAAATATTACGTTCGGCGTAGCTTTGTTCGAGAGAGCCGATAAAACCGGAGGAAAACATACCGACACTGGCTGCAACCAGCAGGAGAAGTATAGGGCGTGAATAACGGACGGGACTCCGTGCCATTTGCCATAGGCCCAGTGCCAGCGGAGCGTTCCCTGAATACCTGGTGAGTCTGGCAGCCAGCCTGAGCAGAAGAGGGAATACCCGGAGGAAAATAATGGCAACAGCCAGCAGGAGGAGGATGGGAGTCAGCAGCAGTAATGGGTCCATGCCAAGGCCACCGAATATATCCATATTGGCCAGGGAACCTCTTTCTTCAAGTTCCCAATACAAAGCCCCTCCGACTATAAGAAGGACGATATCGAGATAGAATCGTTGCCAGAAAGGAACCCGGGAAGGTCTGGATGACGTCTGCTTCTCGTGAACTATTCCCTGCCGGGAAGCCCGGACTGCCGGTATGACGAGAGCGAGCAGACAAAGTACTGCAGCGGAGAGTATAAGTATTATTACCGTGCCGGAGAATCTTACCGGTATCATCTCACCTCCGGTCAGTGACTGGAATGAGGCCGTTTTTCCGAGCAGGCTGAAAAGGAATGCTCCCAGGGCAGTGCCGATGGCCGTTCCGGTTACACATATCAGCAGACCTTCGGAAAGGTATATTAGGAAGATATGCCAGGTTCCAGCACCGCGACTCCTGTACATCGAGATTTCACCTGCCTGGCGTTCTATGAGCATATTAGAGACCATGACAAGGTAAAAAATAATGATAGCGGCTACCTGGAAGACAATAAGGAAAAGGGGAATCTGGGTAAACATAAGCCTGCCGGAATATTCCGATATGATTCCATCAAGAGTGGTAAGCAGCCCTGAGCGGGGTAGTTCCTGCGCGATTTCCCGCTCCATGCGGCGGATATCGTTTTTTATGGTATTCGCATTCCCGGAATGTATGTTATCGATATCGATATAATAGAACCAGTTATAGTCAGCCCTGCCTTCCGGTAACAATTGCGGTACGATCTCAAAAAGTGTTTCTTCGGCAATAAAGACCGGGGCCCTTGGTGGAACGGAGTTACCTTCGGCATCCACCAGCGGGAGGGTGAAAACATACGGATTCAGAAACCAGAATTCATCAGCAGGATCTATGGGATCTATCAGGGCAGTCAATTCGACAGTGATATTTCTCACTGTTCCACCGAATCCGCTTCTGAAGGTGAACCTGTCACCAACTTTTAAATCGAAAATCTCGGCCGTTTCGCTGCCTATCATCCCTTCGATGGCGAAATCGGGTGAGTCGATCCCGCCCTGGCTGAGTTCAGGGGGAGAATACCCGGCGAGTCTGCCATCGGCGATAGTTATGTGTTTATCGAGGTTTGAAAATACGTGAAAATAGCCGGTAGGCTGGTATGGTCCACCGGGTGTGGGACGGTCGGTGTAAAAAAAGTCGAATGATTGTGTCTGTATCCAGGTTTCTTCCTGGCGAATTACATCCCCAAGGTTTTTGGGGATCTTGCCGGAGATCAGTTCGGAAGTTTCCTGGAATTCATCATGATTGACATAATAGTTGGGGGCATAAAAATGAAGGTCAAGCAGTTCTATCGCCCGGTTTTGGAGTGAATGTTCGAGGCCCAGGTCGTTAATTGCGTTTGAGTAGAGAGGGGCGCTGGAAAGAAGAGCTACCGCAACGATAACTCCAGCCAGTACGGTAGAAAGCAGCCGCCAGTTGGAAATAATCCTCCTGGCAACAACCTGCCATACCGAAAGAAGGAACAACATTGCAGAGTAACTATACAAATAAATGTACTAAATAACAAGATAGTTTCAAATATTAACTATTTTATTCGTTGCAGAGACGCTTTTAAGGTGATTCTTTTCAGCCAGTCAGGTCATCTACTTATCTCTGATGGCTTTTTCGGTGATCTCTTTGACCAGCGCGTCTTTTCCGTCCATGTAGGCGTAGACGTCGTTGTCAAATTTCTCGGCTAACGACCATTTCAACACGCTCAACTTTTCAGCGTATTCTTTGTTTCTTTTAAGAAAGTCGCGGAAGGCAGTCTCTTTTTTCAGTTCGAGAGCGTGTTCGGGACAGACATAAAGGTGATGGCGGGGAAGGGAGTCTTTCAACTCTCCGTCTTCCAGCTTGAACACTTCCCGTTCTTCTATTCCACCATTGCCTTCGTGGAGGTAGCCGCGTTCGGCAAGCAGGTCTATCATTTTCTCCAGTTCGCCTGACTTTATCACCAGTATCAGGTCGATTATCGGCTTGGCAGTCATTCCGGAAATAGAGGTACTGCCTACGTGTTCGATGCGCAGGCAGACCTTAATGACCTTTTCACCAAGATATTTCTTAAGCTCCTCGAACCACTCAGGCCATTCCGGATTATATTTCTCTACCAGCGTTACCGTCATAATACAATTACCTTTTCAACTGATTGTATTTAAAAGTTCTCTTAGTTTAAAGAAGGTTTTCCAGCACCGGATATGCCATGTCAGAATTTCATTGTCGATTTCTCTATGCTTCCTGTATTCCTTTATTACGGCTTCTACTTCCACTTGTTCCAGGTCTCTGTCCGCACCGACCAGGAATCCCAAGTCCCACATCGGATCACCCAGGGCAAGAAGATCCCAGTCGATGATATAAATTCTATCTTCTACGGAGAGGATATTTGCGGAGAAGAAATCGCCGTGAACCAGGGTAATCATTGCCGAAAAAGGTTCTTTATTTTTCTTTAATTCATTGGCATCATGAGAGAGTTCAGGATAGGTTCTTCTCCATTCAGGGCTATTTTTATCGAGGGTTACAGGAAAATTTAGTACACCGTTACGAATCCTGTCCCTGTTAGGTTTAGAACCGGTAATATCTTCCTTCAGTTCATCCGACAGACTGCCGAGTGAAATATTGTGCAGACCCCCCAATACCTTTGCAGTTTTTATCCTTGTTTCGCGGTTCCATTCCGAAGCGATGAGTTTTTCATAGAGAATTGCCGATGTGTTTCCCTCCAGACAGTATCCAGTCACTTCGGGGATGTGAATATCACCAGTGTTGAGTTCTTTCGCAGACAGTACATTTTTCCCGGCTGTTCTCATCACACCGATTTCTGAATAATCATCGTATCCTTCATGATATATTTTCAGGATTCCTTCAGAAGGTCTGCTATCAACTGAAAAGGAACAATCAAGTACGTCACAGCCGCTGCCGGACGTGATTGGTTCAACTTTTTTTACAGTAACAGCATTTGTATCTAGACACTTTCCTATATAGGTTTTTACATATTCGAAATCATTAGTCATCACGTTTGAGTGTATTTCGGGATCAGGATATTGTCAATATCTTTATTGAGGATGCTATGTGGTTATTTCGGCAGGCCGTTGTCTTCGGTATAAAGATCAATCACATGGATCGTTCGATAATTGAATATATATACTTGATCCGCAAAAACTGCCATCGACTGAAGGTGTGGCAAACCGGAAATACCGTCCACACTTTGAATTAAGCCAGGATTATCTGGTTGAGAAATATCTACGATGAATATTGGGAATGAGTAAGGGGCTTTGGTATCTTCCGGTATACATAATCCCATGATGAAAGCATAATTATCTAAAATCTCGATTTTTTAGTATAATAAGGCAACTCTAGTCGTGCCACTTCATGAATATCTTCTATGTCAGATACATCTAACACAACAAGTCCTGAATCACCTGCCGAAATAAAGGCATGATCACCGGAAATCCCGATATCCAAGAAACTATTACCTGAAAAAACTCCTTTCGTAATCGTTTCTCCGGTTCCTTCTGTCGTTTCTAGAGGTGACAATCCCCATTCCTTATTTTTATAGAAACTACACTGCTGTGGCTCGGAAGGAGATAACATATCAAAAGGTGTTAATCCACTTTCCTCTAACACGAAGAAACGGCTATCACTGAAAGCGGTAGCTACTGTTTGTGTGCCGGACTGCGGAGAGCGATCACCCCGGTTTACTTCGAAGTCTGTGATTTTCCCAGGGTTATCAGGATTAGATATATCGTAAACTGCGAAGTAGGGTGGAAAAGCAGTACGTGCAATCATATAGTCACCGGATATATCGGGCCAAAGAAGTGGAAATTGGATTTCTTTGCAAGATACCTCTGTAATCGAAGGGATATTGGAAACGTCGAGAATCCATAGAATGCTTTCGGGGCCATTCCAGAGATAAGAATATATATAGTCACCGGCAAGAATCACGTCACCTGAGGGGGGTAGTATCTGAATAGGGGCCTTGATCGAAACTACTTCTACTGGATTGGATGTATCTGATACATCCAACACGCGTAACGTAGCAGCGGTCTCTATTCCTGATGTTGAATCAACCGTCATCAGTAACAGGTAAGGACATCCGTTAATCTCACCAACTGTGGCACTATTTATTGCTTCCTCTAACTTCAACTCCGCAATTATCTCCGGAGATAGAGCAGCCATGGAACGTTGACATCCTGTTATTGTTATCGACAGAATAACAAAAGACAGAACACTTATGAAAATCTTCTTCGTATTGATTATAAATTACTCCTAGCTATTTGACAGAGCCTCTCTTAACAGATGATTATTATTGACTCTTTTATATGTTAGCCGCTCTATAAACGGCCAAATAGACAATAATGCAAGTATTATACCATCACCCATGAACCGTTTTTAAGAATTGCTTACGTTCTTGTTCTCTTTTCGTTTGTAGTGGTACCTGCAAATTGTTTTTACGCCGCCTTTTGTTTCATAGATGATTACCTGAGGTCACGCAAGAGAATTGATGAGAGACCTGCTTGTATAGAGAATATTTGCTGCTGTACAATTCGTACACTGTCAATAACCGGAAAGAGAGAAGAAGATGAAGATAACCAATGTGAAAGTATTCCAGGTAGGCGTGAACCGGCAGAGTTGGACATTCGTCAAGATAGAGACCGATGAAGGTATACACGGCTGGGGCGAGGGCAGCCTGGAAGGGCAGGAAAAGGCGGTTGAAGAAGCCGTGAAAGTTCTGAGTAACAGGATTATCGATATGGATCCCACACTGATAGAACGGCACTGGCAGGTGATGTACCGGCACGGATTCTGGCGCGGCGGCGTTGTCCTGAACTCGGCATTGAGCGCTATCGATCAGGCGTTATGGGATATCGCCGGTAAGGTATACGACCTTCCGGTGTATAAACTTCTCGGCGGTGCCGTAAGAGACAAGGTAAAAGCCTATACCCACGCCTTTGCACCCGAGCAAGCGGTTGCGCTGGTAAAAGAGGGTTACCTGGGAATTAAAGCCGGCGGGATGCCGTTCCGGGGGGAGAATGTCGAACCTAATGAAGTATCCTCACGGTTGAGAGAGTCGATAAAAACGCTGCGTGAAGCGGTGGGACCGGATATAGAGATTATGATAGATAATCACGGCAGGGCATGGCCGTCGCTGGCGATACAGCAGATACGGGCGGTCGAGGAGTATAATATCTCATTCTTCGAGGAGCCGGTGCCGCCGGATAATATTGAAGCACTGGCAGAGGTGCGAAGGAATATTTCAGGGACAGACCTTGCTACTGGCGAAAGGCTTTTCAGCCGGTGGGACTACCGGCGGCTTATCGAGAACCAGCTTGTGAATATTATCCAGCCGGATGTCTGCCACTGCGGAGGTATATCCGAGTTAAGGAGAATCGCCGCTGCCGCGGAGACATATTACATACGCGTTGCTCCACATAATCCGAACGGCCCGGTAGCGACGGCTGCCAGCATCCAGCTTTCGGCGGCGATACCGAACTTTGCGACGCTTGAATATGCAGTACCGCCGGAGGAGTTCATGAAGGTGGTCAAGAATCCGACGAAACAGGTAGACGGATATTTTCCGATCTTGGAAACACCCGGACTGGGAATAGAACTGGATGAAGAGGTGATGGTGCAGTATCCGTATATAGAGAAGTCATACCACGGCGAGTATTACCGGGATGGTGGGATTGCAGATGTGTAATTACCTATTTTACCGGGATGAAGGAACAACATCATGGATAACAACAACTTAATAGTACAGGTAGAGTCTTTTGCGAAAGGTTACTATAGTCAGGTATCGGTAAGACCGAACATATGGGAAACTCATGTACGGCTCGTGAGAAAATACGCTCTTGAGCTGGCAGAAATAGAAAAGGTCGATTCCCGGATCGTAGAGATAGCCGGCTTTCTTCATGATATCGGGAGAATCGATGCGGGAGGAGAACACAATGTCAGGAGTCACGACCTGTCAAAAACCTTTCCTTGAATCCATTGGTTTATCGGAAGATGATAGATCGTTAATACTGGAGTGTATACTCAAGCACAGCACGCGTTATGCCACCGAAGATAATAGAGTTGAGGTAAGAATTATTCAATGCGCGGATGCCCTGGCCAATCTATTCGATGTAGAATTGCAGGACTACAGCCGTAAAACGATGTCGAAGGAGACAATCAATCAACAATACGCAAAGCTAGTGGGTAAGATTACCCTTGATTCAGCCAGGGCGATAGCGGAACCACGAGTACAGAAACTACAGGAGTTGCTGGAAGCAGATTGATAATTCTATCTGTCATTGCGAGACTCGGCGTCAACAGCCGAGACGTGGCAATCTCTATAAATCGTTATACTATTCCAGCTTTATTAATATCATTTTTTTATCCTCTCTCCCGGTTACGAGTTAACCCTCTCTCCTTAAAAAGGAAAGAGGGTTTCTCGAAAATAGCATTAGCTCCTTGCCATACTTAGTCTCGATTACTTCAGCCAACGCTGTTGAGTGGTAATACTGACAACGCGTGTGATCGTCATCCGAATACCTGTGAGAATAAAATCCTCTAAGGTAATAGAATCCTTTCTCTAGAGAACTTATCCAGTATAAAACAGAGGTATTTTCGAGCGTCTCCCTTTCCATCTGGAGAGGGAGATAGCTCGTAATAGAGGGTGAGGTTTAAAAAGAAAATATAGAATTATTGAAGTCAGAAAGCTATATACCGAATAAGACAAACATCGGTATATCTGTCTGATAGGTAGTTCTCTTTAATATCCGTCAAACGTATCGGGGAAAACGCTAATGTTCCATGTTTTTATATTTATCGGGTACATCTCCAACGAATTTAAGCGGCCACTCAGCTTCGCCAAACCTGGCATCGATAAAAATGAGCGGCTTGCCTACCCGGAGGATCTTTAGCGGTTCGTGACTCATCCCCGCCGGGATATAGGCGTAGAACGGATAATCGATCTTACGATATTCACCATCCAGGTAGAATTCTACGTCGGCATCGAACTCTACAAAATTTTGCGCTCCGAAGAGGAATATCCACTGGTCGCGGTCCGGGTGGATGTGGGGAGCCATACCGATCTCGTCTTCCGGCTTGTCGATATAGGCGAATCCCAGCATCAGTTGAGAGCCCGGGAAATCCCTCTCTCCCATCGCGGTGATCATCGGCATAGTGATGCTCTTGTGTATGGAGTTCCACGGTTTGAATTCGACCAGATTAGACTCGTGCCTCAAATTTCCCATTCGTACTTTTTCTTCTGACATACGGGCTACCTCCTAATGATTAATATTGCTAGTTTAGTATTATCGTACTATGAGCAAGATGATTCAAGGTTTGGTGATAATATAGATGTGATTACCGTTGTTTACAATCTACTTAAACGGGTGAAAAAAGTCGGGACAACCTTAAATAGCAGTGCTATAGTGGCAGCGAAGGAGATGCGGAGTGATGGAATGGCCGGATAGAATGAACGCGGTAATCGACTATATCGAGGCTGACCTGGATGGTGAAGTCGATATTGAAAAGGCGGCGAATATCGCCTGCTGCTCAACCTACCACCTGCAGCGGATATTCCTCGCCGTGAACGGTTTGACGCTGGCGGAATATATCCGGCGACGCAGGCTGACGCTGGCCGCCGGAGAAATTATGACAGGCAATGCCAGGATAATCGATATTGCTCTCAAGTACGGCTATAATTCACCGGATTCATTCACCCGGGCATTCAGGAACCTCCACGGAGTAAATCCCCAGGCGGCGCGCGAGTTAGGGGTTGAACTCGTGGCGTTTCCCCGCATCCGCTTTCACATCACTCTGACAGGAGGTGTCGATATGGAGTACAAAATTGTCGAGAAACCGGCGTTAGAAATAATAGCCACAACAGAAAGAACGATATCAGATAAAATCATGAATGGTGTCATTGCCCCGGAGACCTGGGAGAAGTTCTGGTGGGATGTCTGGGAGACATTCAACCGTGAAAAGCGTTATGAGTATTTTCAGAAACTGACTGGAGGTAAACCGGGGCAGGTTACCGGCGCCGAGTTCATGGGAGTTACCACTCTCTCAGAGAACATGGAGGAATTTTCGTTCGCGATAGGTGTCGAGAATAACGGGATCGACGTGCTGGAAGGCTACGAGATTATCCGGATTCCGGCGGCTACCTGGGCGGTGTTCGAGTCGAAAGGGGCTGTGCCGAAGGCGTTACATGATCTTGAAGACAAGGTGTTTATCGAGTGGTTCCCGTCCACCGGATACGAGCATGATAATAAACCGGAGCTGGAGATTTACCTGCCGGGAGACAGGAGCAGCGAGGAATACCGCTGCCAGTTCTGGGAACCGGTAGTGAAGAAAGGGTAACAGGGTAAATTTTTCTCATGAATGGGGGATGAGTACCGTCAGGCACTCGTCCTCCATTTTTCTATTTCTTCAACTCAGTAGCAATACTCGTTGCCCAGTTGGTTATGGTATCCCATTTACGGAAATCACCGGACGGGGCTTTCACCATCTTGAGTACCAGTTTATGGAAGAAGGTTAGTTTATCCGGGTATACGACGCCGTGGAAAGCAGTAATATCGCGTGGCTTAATACTCTCGACCACCTTACGGATTTTCGCAGGGTATTCCCAGCCGCTCATCAGTTCCTTAACATCACCTTCACCAGTCGGGCCGCTGGAGAAAATCCATACCGGCTTATTGGCAAGCACCTTTTCATTGTTTATCACGAAGTTAACCGCTTCTTTCCGCCACATTCCGGCGTACACACCGCTGCCGACAACAAAGGCGTCGTATCGAGCGGCATTTCCTGCGTGATCAGCCGAACGTATATCGACCTCCAGGTTTTCCTGCTTAAGCACCTTACCGATCTCCTCGGCGATTTCCGCGGTTCCGCCGTATCTGGAACCGTACGCTACCAGTACTTTTTGAGCCATGAAAATCCCTCCTTTCAGAATTACAGCCTTTTGCCGTGTATCATATCATAAACATAGACCATTTGCGCCGGAACGTCCTTGAGGGCTATAATCGGTTTTAGTCTGTTAAGGAGTCCGGATATGGCAAACAAGAAACGGGAGATTGTGCGAACCACCACATGGTCGGCCGGACCTGGCTGTCACGGCGGCTGTGGTGTACTGGCGCACATTGAAGACGGGAAACTGGTCAAGATAGAAGGCGACCCCGAGCATCCCTGGAACCAGGGAAGACTCTGCTCAAGGTGCCTGGCGATGACACAGTACGTCTATCATCCGGACCGCCTGAGAAAACCGCTAAAGAGAATAGGGGAACGTGGCGAAGGAAAATGGCAGGAAATATCCTGGGATGAAGCATATGACCTGATTGAGGAGAAAATGGGAAAAATCCGTGACGAGTTCGGTCCGGAAAGCTTTATCTTCTCAATGGGAACCGGACGCGATATAGGTGCCTGGATATGTATGCTGGCCTATGCGTACGGAAGCCCGAACGTGATGTTCGCCCTCAGTGGAATAGCCTGTTACAGCCCACGGATCGCTGGTGTGGAGACAATGCAGGGTGACTACGCAATCCTGGATGCCGCCCAGTGGTTTCCGAAGCGTTATGATGATCCGCGGTACAAGGTGCCGGAGTGCATCGTTATCTGGGGTTATAATATACCGGCATCGTGTCCCGATAATGTCTTCGGTCACTGGATCATCGACCTGATGAAGAAGGGGACGAAAATCATCTGCATCGATCCTCGATTATCCTGGTTCGCTTCACGAGCCGAGAAGTGGCTGAGGATAAGGCCGGGTACGGACGGCGCCCTGGCGATGGGTTTCCTGAACGTGATTCTCAATGAGGGACTCTATGATAAAGAGTTCGTGGAAAAGTGGACGAACGCTCATCACCTGGTCAGGAAGGATACAGGCAAGCTCCTCCGTGAAAGCGATATTACCCAGGGAGGTTCGTCCGATAATTTCGTAGTCTGGGACAAGAATATGAATACTCCCGCGGTATGGGATACCGTCGAAGTGGAGTATAAACCGGCGAACGCAACACCGGCACTCGAAGGTGAGTTCGAGGTATCGCTTTCCGACGGTAAAAAAGTAAAGACCGAGACAGTCTGGAATGTGCTCCTTGCGGAGGTAAATAATTATCCTCCGGATAAGGTTTCGGAAATAACATGGATACCCGAGAAGGATATCGCCGACGCTGCCAGGCTTTATGCGAAGAGTAAACCGGCTGCTATCCATTGGGGAGTACCTATCGATATGACCCCGGCCATTACTCCCACGGTACAAGCAATAGCCGATTTGTGGTGTTTGACCGGTAACCTTGATACGCCAGGCGGCAACGTGATCTCACGCTATGCCTTCGATGCCGTTGCCTACGCTCTCCCGGGGGCGAAAGGCGTGATCAAGCTGAAATCAGCGGAGGCCGATAAAAAAAGAATCGGAGCTGACCGGTACGGTCCTTTGAATAAGTTCATCTGGAGGGCTCAGACAGACCTGACCCTCGAACAGATATTCACCGAAGATCCGTATCCTGTAAAGGGGATGTGGCTCCAGGCATGTAATCCTGTTGCCGGTATAGGACTCGATCCGCTGAAATGGGTTGAAGCTCTGAAGAAGCTGGACTTCGTGGTGGCGGTAGACCTGTTCATGAACCCCACCACGCAACTGGCAGACGTTGTTCTTCCCTCGGCGAGTTTCCTTGAAAAGGACAGCCTGAGAAGCTGGTGGGTACCACTCCAGAGCGTGAATAAAGCCATCACTGTGGAAGAATGTAAACCGGATGTTGAGATCAATTTCGACCTGGCGAAGCGCTTCGATCCTGATTTCCGATGGGATAATATTCACCAGTTGTTCGACGAGATAGTGAAACCCGCCGGGATGACGTTCAAAGAACTGCAGGAAAAGGGCTGGGCGTTTCCTCCGGAAGGTCATCCCAGTCACCCCTACAATCGTTTCGAGAAAGGACTGCTGAGACCGGATAAAAAACCCGGTTTCCAGACTCCTTCAGGTAAAGTTGAATTGTATTCCGTACTGCGTGAAGACTGGGGACTGGAACCGGTCGCTCATTACGAAGAACCACCATTTACGCCGGTAACAATGCCGGATATGGTTGATAAGTACCCGCTGATTCTGTCGACGGGGAGGAGGTCTCCTGTGTTCTACCACACGGAACACAGGAACATCCCGTGGCTGAGAGAAATCGATCCCGATCCGACCATCGAGATTCATCCCGATACGGCGAAACAGCACGGTATCAGTCACGGTGACTGGGTCTGGGTGGAAAACTGGATGGGAAAGAGTAAATTCAAAGCCAAGGTTACCCTTGTCGTGCCTGATTGGATGGTGATGATAGCGCACGGCTGGTGGTTCCCGGAGGAACCGGGCGAAGAACCGTCATTGTACGGTGTCTGGAAATCTAATGCCAGTGTGTTTATCCCGATGGGATACCAGGGCAAGGACGGACTCGGGGCACCGATAAAACACTTGCTGTGCAAGATATATCCTGCCGGTGGAAGGGAGGAGTCTTAGGATGGCAAAGAATCCCGAATACGGTTTACTGATAGATTACGAGTACTGCACCGGCTGTTATGCCTGCCAGGTAGCCTGCGCCCAGGAATACAAGTGGCCTGAAGGTATGGGTGGTATGCGTGTAATAGAAATGGAACAGAAGCTGCCTGATAAGAAAGCGTACCTCTCGTTTCTGCCTTTTCCCACCGAATTGTGCATACTTTGTGCCCCGCGTACACGGGAGGGAAAACTGCCTGCCTGTGTCAGCACCTGTATGGCGGCCTGCATGAAGTACGGGAAGATAGAGGAACTGGCCGAAGAACTGAAAAAGAAGCCCCGGCAGGTTTTGTGGGTTCCAAGGGCTTAGGCATTTACCTCCATCTTTCCCCATGTGATCCGCATGGTTTTAATTTATCGCGTAACCATGTTCGGTACAGTTACAAACTTCTGATTTTTATTATTGAGTAATAATTAATCTTAAATTAGTTATTACCGATGTCATTCCCTCGAAAGAGGGAATCTATCTCACCAATGCATGTCACCCGTGCTAAAGCAGGGGAGACAATAACCAAGATTAAGAAACAGGTATTGTTGATGCAACTTTTACCTGGCTGGAAAGATTTAATAAGATGACAAAGAGAATCGGGGCCATTTGCCTGCTGGTGATAATTTTAATCTTCGGCTGGACAAGTATAGCGGCAGCCTGCACTATTTTCACGGTATCGGACGGAGACCTGGTATTTTTCGGAAATAATGAAGATTATACCAATCCCAACACGTATTACTGGGTTGAACCTTCAAAGGATGGGAAGTACGGCGGCGTATATTTTGGTTTCGATAATTTCTGGCCGCAGGGTGGGATCAACGAAAAAGGTCTGGCGTTCGATATCAATGCGCTTGAAGAAACTCCCCTGAATCCACATCCTGAGTTACCTTCGTTTGAGACTTATGAAGGGTACAGCATACTCAGGAACTGCGCGACGGTGGAGGAGGTAATTCAGCATGTCCAAGGATTCAATTGGGGTTCGGCAATGGGGGGCCAGGTACATGTGGGGGACGCAAAAGGTGACGCGGTGGTTATTGGTCCCGGAGTTGATGGAGAACTATCTTTTACTAGAAAACCTGCTGGCGACGGATTCCTTATTTCAACCAATTTCAATCTCGCGGAAGACGGCGAACGGGAAAATCGTTGTGAGCGTTATGATATAGCTGCGGAAATGCTGAAGAAAGCGGGAATAGAGCAAGCATTGTCCCCTGGTTATATTAAAGAAATCCTGGATGCCACGCATGCCGAAGGGGCCTGGGTCAATACTCTTTATTCCACTGTTTATGATCTAAGCAGCGGGGTTATATACGTCTATTATTTTCACCAGTTTAGTGAAGTCGTTGAATTAAATGTTGCAGAAGAAGTATCGGTATACAAAGATCCTGTTTTATTATCAAGCCTTTTTTCCTCTTCAACTGTTGAAAAAGCTTCCTCTGAGAAATCGAAATATCTGTTTCAGGATATACTCGGAATGGTACTGATAATCCTTGGCATTATTGTGGCGCTGGTAATCTTATTTTTACTGATACGGTTCTGGCGAAAATGGAGAAGAAGCCATCAAGTCTACTCTTGATATCCAATCGGTAAATCCCAATATTGTCCATCTGGTAAAAAACAGTAACTATCTTATCAGGACTATTCGAGTAGTTAGCTTGACTTTTTAGTAAGTAAAACGATAACATATAGACTCTACGTACTACTAAAAAATACACCATACTATCTTGTACCTTCTCTAAAAGGAGGTGAGTTATGATGGAACAAGGGGCATTTGGACTGTTGATGCAATGGTTCGAAGTGCCCTTCATTGGTTGCTGAATAATAACCGATCCGACTTAATCTTGATAAGTCTGTGAAGGGTAAATTATCCAGGGCTGCTAAGACTCACTTATAAGGAGAGATACATGATGTTTAAAAAAATACTCTGGATATTTGTAGCATTGTTAATGCTGTTATCTCTGGGAGTCGCTTCGTGTGAGGAGGAGAAGGAAGGCGGGCAGGTTAAGGAAGAAGACACAGGTCAGTCGATAACCGTAGGAGAAGAGGAATCATCTACAACCGAGGAAGAAGATACCACGGAAGGAAGTGATTTACTCTCTCCCGATGTGCCAAAGTATGGTGGTACGTTTATATACAGTATGATAATGGACGTGATGGGATTCGATCCTATCAAAAAGCTTCAAATGGAGTGTTCAAGCCTGAGATTTACCAACGAAGAATTGCTTCGAGGTAACTGGGCGAAAGGTCCGGGAGGTACCGGAGAGACGGACTGGACTGCCGGTTTCATTGGCCGGGTTGAACTGGAAACAGGCTCCCTGGCTGAAAGCTGGGAGACTCCGGATAATGAGACTATCATATATCATATCCGCCCCGGAATTCATTACGGTCTGGACCCGAAAAGCGAAGCAAGCCTCTATGTGAACGGCAGGGAGTATACCGCTGATGATACGGTATACAGTATCGAACAGAATTTCTTCCAGGAGACTGCCTATTCTTATGGTGCCTATACGAGAGCCGGCTACGCCCCTACTTCGATAACCGCTCTCGATAAATATACGGTCGAAGTAAAAGTTCCTCAAATTATGCATGGTCTGCTGATCCTGGTAATCGGTGACAATATGTTCCAGGTATGTCCGGATGTCACCGAGAAATATGGAGATCAGACTGACTGGAGAAACCAGGTTGGTACCGGTCCGTATTTCCTGGATGACTACGTTACCAGCAGTTCATTGACATATAAGAGAAATCCCGGCTACTGGATGAACGATCCGCTCCATCCGGAGAACCAGCTACCTTACCTGAATACTATAAAGAGTATGATCATACCTGACCTTTCAACCCGCCTTTCAGCCCTTCGTACAGGCAAGATCGATCAACTGGCTGCTATTTCCTGGGAAGATGCTGGAATGTTGATAAAGCAAAGTCCTGATCTGGAATATAAGACAGTTGTAGCTGGTCCAACTCTTCTGGT
The DNA here is from genome assembly GCA_016932435.1 of Dehalococcoidales bacterium. The sequence continues at coordinate 52,376 of JAFGCW010000012.1, forward strand.
TATGAGGGTTGATAAACCTGAATTACCCTTCTATGACATTAAAGTCAGACGGGCGATGAATATAGCGATGAACCAGCAGGAAATGGTGGATGAGTACTATGGTGGAAATGCCGTCCTATTCGGTGTACCTTATCCACCATCACCGACATACTCGGAAATTTTCACTCCGCTGGAAGAGCAGTCAGCCGAAGTCCAGGAGATGTACACTTATAATCCTGCAAGGGCAAAAGAACTACTGGCAGAAGCAGGATTCCCCGACGGTTTTACAACCAAGATAAATTGTTCCTCTGCTGAAGTAGACTATCTTTCTATTGCTAGGGAATATTTACTCGACGTCGGTATAGATATGGTGATCGAACCTCTGGAATCCAGCGTGTTCCGGAGTGTCGGCAGAGGGAGAACTCACGAAGAGATGATAACCGAGTTCTGCGTCGATTATGCATTCCCCTTCAGGCTCCTTATGGTACGTCAGGAGAGCTTTGATAACCGGTCTTACTTTGAAGACCCGTTCACCCGCCAGTCATATGAATCGATCAATGAAGTCATAGGTAAAGACGATGCTGAAGTAAACAGACTGATCAAAGCGGTAGGTAAATTCTCTCTCGAGCAGGCGTGGGGTATCTGGATGCCGGCACCGCTTCATTACACTATGTGGTGGCCATGGGTACAGAATTACCGTGGTGAGGGCACCATCGGTTATGACAGCCAGAATACATACAATCACTACATATGGACAGATATGGCTTTGAAGAAAGCAATGGGATACTAATTTTTCGAAATATATGCCGAGTAATCAAGGAGGTAGAGTTCTTACTCTACCTCCTTTTTTTAAGGAAGTTACAGTCTGTTTACTCGATTCTAGTGTTAATTATAAAGGTTTTACCCCCGGTATTATCTCGCCTTGATTTTCTTGACTAAACAATGCCATAACTCGATAATAAGCACACTGAAAAGGGGGTAAAATATGAGTGTATCGAAGTTCTCTCTTGAGGGTAGAGTTGCTCTTGTAACCGGCGCCGGTGGTGTGCTGGGAATGGGGAGAGCAACTGCTCTGGCTTTTGCCGAAGCCGGTGCCGACGTAGTCGTTACCGACTTAATAGTTAAAGCGGATAACTGGGATCTGGAAGGTACGGCTGAGGAAGTCAGGAAACTCGGTAGGCGTTCTCTGGCCGTTCAGGCTGACGTCACGAAAGAAAATCAAGTGAATGACTTGGTCAGCAAGATGGTAAAGGAGCTGGGAACCGTTGATATCCTGGCGAATGTTGCCGGTGTCCCTTCCAACGCGGCGTTTATGGAGATGACTCCTGAGCTGTGGGAAAGAGGTTTGAGTATAAACCTGACGAGTGTCCTGCTCTGCTGTCAAGCGGCAGGCGAGGTAATGAAGGAGCAAAAGAGGGGCAGTATAATCAACTGGTCTTCATCCGCAGCCTACCAGATGGGTGTGTTGTCGGTGTACGGAATAGCGAAGATAGGGATCAGGCACCTGACAGGATGGGTAGCCCGTGACCTGGGGCCTTATAATGTTCGCTGCAATGCGGTAGCTCCCGGTTTGATCGCCACTGATTTCGGTTTTGTCGGCGTTGACGGCGGTATTAATGAAGATGGCAGACCTCATCCCAGGGCGGGAGGTGCAGACCGGGTGAATACTATACCACTTGGCAGGATGGGTGATGCCAGTGACGTTGCTGATGTTGCTGTCTTCCTGGCTTCGGATGCGTCCCGCTATGTCACCGGGGTGACGATTCCTGTGGGTGGCGGGCTGATAATGAATTAGACCATTGCCAATCAATAAGGAGGTGAATAACGAATGAATAATGACTGGGAATTCGACCATGTTGGACTTGTGGTCAGTGACCTTGACGAGGTACGTTATTACTATCCTTCCCTGGGAATAGGAGTGGATATAGGTACCTTAGGCCCGAATGCGACTAATCCCGTGCCCGGTGCGCCTGAGGAGGAACCCTTACCTAGGACTATGACTGTTTATGGGAAACCTCGCAATAATCGTCCACTACCGGAGACCGGTAGAAGAGTTAATGTTAACAGGATTTTTGAAAACATACAGATTGGTTCGCTGGTGATCGAGTGTATTCTTGGTCGCCCCGAGGGCGACGGTTTCAATGATGATTTCTTCAGGGAATGCGGTGAAGGTATCAGCCACGTCTGTTATAACGTTCCGAGCCCTGAGAAAGAGACAACTCTCCTGGTCGAGAAGGGTACTGATATTGTTATGAGCCTGGAACAGGAGGGGAAAATCGTCGAGAACTACCTGGAAACCGGGAAATACGGCAAGATCTGGCTTTCATTCAGACCTCCGTCGGGAATGCAGCACAAAGCCTGGCAGGCACACAACCGGGCGCATCCCCTGGTAAGTGACTGGAAATTTCTTGGCATGGGCGTAGCGACGAAAGACCTGGATAAGTCCGTTGAATACTACCAATCGCTGGGAATAACCGAATTGTTACCCGAAGTTATGCTTGATAGCAGTGTGTTACCTGATTCTGTGGTAAAGGCAAGGACAAGGAAGGTAATGGTAGGTTCGATTGGTTATGAATTCGCCCAGCCTCTTGATTCAGAGACTGTTTACGGGAAGTGTTTGACCGGGAGAGGTGAGGGAGTTTACAGTCTTGATTTCAAGGTAGATGATTTATCGAAGGAGATGGCCAGGCTGGAGTACAAAGGCGTAGACGTTATCCTCAGCGGTAAACTTGAAAGCGGCGATGTATTTACGTATTTCGATACACGCAAGGTAGGGAATCTAATGATAAAGCTGGTACAGACCGGCAAATAACACCCCCGGTCTATACTATCATGGAAATAATAAAGGCGGACGATTGTCCGCCTTTATTTTAACTAAGCTTGGATCTAGTAACCCATCTCAGCTTTCATGTCTTCATCAATCCAGAAGTACTTGTAAAGGTCTTCCGTGTTAGCCCATCCGCCCCAGCTTACACCGTAGAAATTCTGGAACCATGGCCACCACATATTATATGAATAACGTGCCGGGAACCAGATGCCCCAGGCTGAAGCAAGTTCATACACACCGGCTTCTTTCATGGTCTTGAAGTATTTATTCGGGTTCTTGGCCATGTCCGCTCCGATAACTTTACCAACCTCTTCGTAATACGGATCGTCTATGAATGCGACGTTAGAGTACATTCCCTTCTTGGTGCAGAGTTGTTCGAATGGAGCCCAGAGTCCGACGAGAGGAGCATAGATCATCTCTTCATGTCCTCTACCCGCCCAGAGACCCATAAATGCACCGGTTTCCATCGTCTGGATTTCCATGTCGATGCCAACAGCATCCAGGTAAGCCTTGATCATAGATACCTCATCAGCCGAAGCAGCCTGACAGTCGATCGTTGTCTTGAATCCGTCGGGATAACCTGCCTCGGTTAATAATTCCTTGGCTCTGGCCGGATCATAGTCGTATAACATCCTCACATTTTCAGGCATATCTTCCAGAGGAGTGTAGAATTTATCAAAACTGGGTATATATGGGTAACCTACGAGGACTCCCTGGCCTTTAAGATAGTCATTGAGAATTTCTTCCTGGTTAACCGCCAGGTTCATCGCCTGCCGTACCCTCAGGTCATGGAAAGGAAGCTCAGGTTTATCGATTCTCATTCCGGCTACACTGGCATTGCCCAGTCTCTTATAATACAGCACATCCGGACATCGTTTCATCACATCTTCGGCTTCCTCGATATTAGCCGAGCCGAAACCTCTCATCACATCAATCTTACCTGTTCTGAAGGATGCCAGGAGTGATGACCTGTCGGGTATAATAAGCAATTTCAATTCATCGATATATGGCAGCCTGTTTTCGGGATGCATCGGATCGAATTCGAAGTAATTCGGATGCTTGGTATACGTGATTGTACTGCCTACAACATAATCGCTTAATACAAAAGGCCCTGAGCCAACGACTTCCGACCAGTCCTGCCAGCCGTCTCCTTCGGTCCAGCATTCAGGCGGGTTAGTATAAAGGTTATCGCCGATTTCAAGCAACATGATGGCCTGGGCGTCTGCCGGAACTTTTACTTCAACGGTATATTTATCAAGTGTTTGCCATGATGTTGGTCTTCTTGAATTGCCCGGTGGGTAAGACATAGCCTGCCAGCATCCCTCGTAGTTAAACTGGTAATCAATATTCCAGACTACGTCTTCAGCGGTCAATTCGCGACCATTTGCCGGAGCCCTGTCCTGGTAATGAATTCCTTCGCGGATATTATAAATAATAGTCTCGTCATCGGGCAGTTCCCAGCTTTCACATAGTTCTCCCGAGAGCAGCGAGATATCGCCAAGAAAACCCCAGTCCATAGCCGTCTCTCCGGTGCCGGCGGGACCTTTTTCCCAGTCTCCCTGGATAAGTTCATTACTGGTGTACTGCATGTGTCCTACACGAATGGCCTGAGCGGTAGTAGGGTCAAGAGGGCTGATATCACCTCCTGTAGATATAATGGTACCACCCATCTTAGGTGTTTCCGGAGATACACTTGATACTTCTTCCTCTTCTTCTTCTTCTTCACCTCCGCCGCAGGATGATATTACCAATGTTAATACCATCAAGCAGCTCATCAGCAACCATACAACTTTTTTAACCATTAAGGTTGTTACCTCCTCTTTAAGCACTACAAACGGAAATCCGATGGTTTGGTTTTTACGCTATTTCAGGTTCATCGATTACGATGAACCGGATCCCCAGATTCCATAGGCATCACCTCCTCGAGTTTCAGGTAGCCAGGACTGATAAAACACATGATTTACAGTTATGGAAATAATAGAAGACACCAAAAACCGCAGTAACCAGTAACGATCTCAAGTGCCTTTTATTCACCATACACAGCTCTCGGTGAAATTAGTATCAGATGGCTAAAGTGTAGTCACTCCAAACCTATTTGTCAATTATAAAGGGAATTGTTGTTATTGTGGTTAATACCGGCGTTTTACTGGTTTCAAACCAAAGATGATGAACTAGGTATTATAGTAAGTCTAGGGTCATTTAATAATTGGTAAATGTGAAATAATTGTCACGGAATTGGGTGGATAACGTTAAAACACAACAGACTTGACACAAATAATTAATTGCGAGTAACATTGAATTGATGGAATGAAGGGTATTTCCCGTTCAATTCATTTATAGACTGGCTTTACATCTGAGTAATGACTTGGAATCCTGGTTCGAAAGCTGGTTGAAGCCAACGTATGGTTGGTATTTAAGCGTTTTTGAGCTGCGCATATCCAGCACCCGTTCCTCCCGGTCGGGTTTGTTGTGTTGATCCAAAACACAGAGATCCCGGCCATTTTCATTTCCACCCTTTCCTCCAGTCTATTCTATTTATTTTCTTGACAAGCATGTTATTCCCGACTAAAGTGTCTAAGCAGGTTTCACTGTGTTAACCGTTAATGCTCGGGAAATCCAGGATAGTCGCTACGAACGCCGGGCCTGTTTAGTAATACCTGTTTTTATTACCGGTGAAATCAGGAGAGAAGCACCAATAATGGAAATAAGGAAGGAGTATGAATATAAAATATAGTCTACGCTCATAACCTGTAGGGGACGGCGCTATACCGGTGAGACGGGACATACACGTACCGGTGGAAGGTGGGTAAATCTGTCTTACAGTGGCCGACACAGTAAATAAAGCCGGTCGAGGTACGAATTCGGGGATGAAACACGCCCCGATGAAGCAGGAACCGGAAGTAATCGTCCTGACGAAATCGGGACGGTGAATCAGTCACTGGTCCAGTCAAGCCCGGGACCTTAGGGGAGAGTAAACGGAACCCTGACTCCTTAGTTTGAAGAAATTCGAACACCGGAGTTCAGGGAATGAGTAGAAGTAAAGAGAACACAGGTTTTACCTGTGATAATTGCGGCAGCGAGGTACTGCCGCTGACAAACGGTAGTTATCGTAATCACTGTCCTGTCTGTATTCAAAGCATGTAGATATTATCCCCAGAGACAGGCGAGAATCGTGCGGCGGAGTGATGGAACCGGTGCGCCTGGTATACAAACCGGGGAAAGGCTACCAGCTTATACACAAATGTCTTAAGTGCGGCAGTGAAAGGACGAACGGGATAGCAGAATACTCAGTTCAACCGGATGAAGTAGATGAATTATTGAAACTTCCGAGTTGATTTTATACTGCATAAGTTATACTATGAAAAACCATCATATTCGCTTGGGAACTACTGAAGATATCGAACAATGGTTGATATTGCGTAAAGTGTTCTGGCCTAACTGTTCTGATTCTCAACACAGGCTGGAGATGGGGCAAGTAGTATTATCATCAGGTGGAGTATTCGTTGCTGAAGATCCAAAAGGCCGATTAATCGGGTTTGCCGAATTCTCAATAAGAAATGATTACGTTCCCGGTGCAGATATCAGCCCGGTACCGTATCTTGAAGGCTGGTTTGTGGATGAAGAATATCGGGCAAAAGGTGTCGGTAGAAAGTTGCTTGCGGCAGTCGAAGACTGGTCGCGGCGAAACGGGTATACACAGATTGCCAGCGACGCGCTTATTGATAACGCAACCGGTGTTGAAATACACAGGAAACTAGGATTTACTGAAGTTGTAAGGACCGCCCACTTTATAAAAAGAATTGGTAATTAATAATGTTAGGGCTGCAGAAAGGAAGAAAAAATGGCTGAAACAAAGTACGGACACCTGGTTCATAGCAAGGAGCTTATCATGGATATCCCCCATTACGGGGGTTATTCGATGCTTTCGCACAACGGAGAACTGAATGAAGACTGCAGTATCGGCTACCACTGCGTAGCCGAACCGATTTGTTTCGAGAAACCCCATGCCCATGATTTTGTCGAACTATTGTTTTTCCTCGGAGGTGATCCCACCGACATACGGGACCTTGGTGCCGAAGTCGAGATTACTCTCGGTGAGGAGCAGGAGAAGCACCTGCTTACTACGGCCGGTGTAGTATCCATTCCTTCCGGACTTACCCACTGCCCGATAGAGATCAGGAATGTGACGAAGCCGATAGTATTCCTGGAAGTCTCTCTCACCCGTGTCTACGGGCCCCGTGTGGCATCAGAGGAAGAAAAATAATTACTGCTGTGAAAACCGAATATACTACCGGGTGATGTGAAAGACAAACTCAGAATAGCTCTCGTCCAGATGTTCTGTGAAAAAGGCGCCATCGATCAAAACATGGCGTTAATGGCTGATTACATTGAGGAAGCGGAGAACCGTTCCATAGATATTATCGGTTTCCCGGAAGCAAGTCTTACCGGTTACCACGAACCGGCAAGATTTCTTAAGGCAGTGCTCTCACTGGATGGACCGGAAGTAGCTGGATTACTGAAGCTGACAGAAGGTAGAAATCTAACCGTACTTGCCGGAATTATCGAGGAGAATCCTAACGGATTGCCATATATTACTCACATTATTGCACGAAACGGCAAGTTTATCGGATATCACCGGAAAATGTATGATGGGGACAATGAGGAGTATCCGTGGTTTGCTATGGGAAACGAGATTGCGGTATTCAACCACGATGGCTTGACTTTCGGAATAGCAATATGCGCGGATATCAGTAAAGAGGAGTTGTTTGCGGAATGTTCTCGAAGAGGAGCGTGTGTCATGTTCGAGTTAGCAGCTCCTGGGTTGTATGGGGAGCAGGTAACTCGTGACTGGAAAGCAGGTTATGAATGGTGGGAAGGCGAATGTCTTAGATTCTTGACCGAGTATGCTAAGAAGTATGGTATCTGGATTGCCGTCGCTACCCAAGCCGGCAGGACGTCTGATGAGGATTTCCCCGGTGGCGGATACCTTTTCAACCCGTGGGGAGAACGTGTTTATTACACGAAAGACTGGAATCCGTGTGCTGCTTATCTGGAGATAAATTTAGATACACTGGAAGTAACCGAATTAGCATAGTGCGGGGCTGGAATGACGGATGGTATCAGAGAAATAGGAATAGATGAATCACTGGATGCCAGTGTGGAAATAATCAAGAAAGCTTTTCGCACCGTCGCGGAAGAGCTGAGTCTCACCACTGAAAATGCTCCGACTCATCCGTCTTTCGTAACTCTTGAACAACTCGAAGAGTTATGGCAGAAAGGTTTGTCATTTTACGGATATTTCCTGGATGACAGACAGGTGGGATTCGTTGCCATGGAAAAAGCTGATGACAGTGTGTACTACCTGGAGAAACTGGCAGTGCTTCCTGAGTACCGACACAATGGCTATGGTAGAGAACTGGTGCGATTCGTCCTGGATACGGCTGTCGCAAAAGGTGCGAAGAAATTGTCTATCGGGATTATTTATGAACAGATGGTTTTAAGAGACTGGTATAAAGACATCGGTTTCAGGGAAACCGGCACCAGAAAATTCGGACACCTGCCTTTTACCGTGGGTTTCATGGAGATAGGCCTGACCTGATCATGTTATAACCAGGTATCTCTCTTATTCCAACCCAGTGCGGTATATATTACTCCGATAATGAAAAGTGGAATTGTTGTTAAATAAGCCAGATCAGTGGTAAAAGCGAGTATCAGGAAGATTAATCCGATAATAATAAAAGACATCCCTATCCGAAAGAAAAGCCGGTAGTCAGGATCATTTTCAGCGCGATCTCTCTTTCTATCTTTATAGAAAGAATATACGAGTATACCGGCAACAACTACAATTGCACCGATAAGGCATATTAAGACTATCAGACTCATTTTTAATCTCTTATATGATTCACAGTATCATACTACACTTTTTAACTGATTACAATCATTTTTTTGCCCGGTTAACAGGAAGTTTACAGGTGTACACTGCCTGAAGCGTCACTTTGCCATGAAGATTTATTCTGTGGCATAATTTTCTTTATTAACATGTGGAGGTTGGTATTTATGGAGCAGAAGATAACCTATTTCGAGGAGCTGAAAAAAGAGAATACTCAGTCGACATTCAAACTCGCTCTTCAGCGTGGTAAGGAACTTGGTATAAATACATATGTGGTCGCTTCTACCAGCGGCTGGACCGGTGTTGAAGCGTCGAAGGCGTTTGAAGGACAGAATCTGATCATAGTCAGTCATTGTTACGGTTCGAGGGAACCGGACAAATGGTTTTTCACCGCTGAGAACCTGGCTGTTCTGAAAGACAAAGGAGTTCCCATAGTGACCGCCGCGCATGCCTTCGGTGGGATTACCCGGGCGATGAACCAGATGAATATCCAGGCAGCGCCGACAACCTATGTTATCGGGGATATCGTCGCCAATACGCTGCGGATGTTCGGGCAGGGGATGAAGGTGGTTGCCGAGATAGCCTGCATGGCGGCTGATGCCGGGCTGGTGAGATGCGATACCGATATCATATCTATAGGCGGGTCCGGCAGGGTAGGCGGCGCCGACGTGGCTGTAGTCCTCCAGCCGGCGAACAGCCATCGCCTGTTCCAGACCAAGATAAGGGAGATAATCTGCAAACCCAGGGAGTTTTAAGGCGAATTATTTCCTTTCTATTAACTCTCGTATCTCTATAGCCAGGCCGGCTTTCACGTCGTCGGGAGTGTCCCGGGTTGGTTCGTCTTCGGCGAGTTTTTGAAAACTATAAACGCCCATCGATGGGAGATACCGGTGTTTAGGTATCAGATGGAAATGCAGGTGCTGCCATTTCGTGCCGTCGCCGATAACCAGGAGGTAGGTCTTTCTGGCACCGTATTTTTCCTCCAGGGCTTTTGACACCTTCGTTATAAGATCAAACACGGCGGTGTGCTCTTCCGCATTCATTGAGGAAGGTGATATCATGTGTCTCTTTACAGTGACCACACAGTGACCTTCCCTGAAATAATCACTGAATGTTGCCTTTGCCAGGTCATTCTCGATGATGATATCTGAGCGCTCCTTCTCCCAGTTCTCACAGGTCGGACATCCTTCCATGTAGTCTTCCATTTCCTGATCTTCTTTTTCTCGGGTGATTAATTCATTGACTCAGCATCTACTTTTTAGAAATACTCCTTTTTGATTTCGATATTTAATCGGTTTAACATGCTGTCTTTGAATCTTATAAGAGGAAAATCTATTAATTCATTGTAGATATCAAGAAGGTGTTTGTATTCATATTTCATTCGAATCTCATCGTACATATTTTCTTCATCAGTGCTTAGTCCGTTACGGGTAATATAATTCATAGGACCTAACCAGATAGATTCAGTGACATATGGAGTTAAAGTATACACAAGTTTTTGTGGTAGATAATCGAGGAAAGGCTCAATAGAAACACTGGTTTTTAATCCGTGACTGAATGCGTATTTTAAAGAAGCAAAGCGCTCTTCATATGAAGGCGCCTTTGGTTCCCAGAATGATAGCAGATTGTTATTCATTGATGTGATTGTGAATCTAAACTGTAATTGATCAATATATTCAGAAAAGGTGAATATTATCCTTTTTGTAACTGAGAGTTTAGGTTTTGTCGTTATTAAGACTTCATTGCCTGCGTTCAATAATTTCTCTATTACCATTAGACAGGCTTCTATCACTTCTTCGTTATCAGTGATATCATGGGTACTTGGAAACATTACACGTCCGTTATATTTCCTGTATTTTTTTTCTACTGCGCTCTTGTTTATCGTCATATGTTTCCATTCTTCATCGGTACTTCTCCCAAAACGTTTTGCCATCATCTTAGCATAGCAGTACTTACAGTCATTAGAGCATCCTTTAACACAATTTACGTTAAAGTCAGCCCATTCTTTTGTACCTTTAGTGACTTCTCTGCCCTTTTTATCGATTCCAATAACCGTCATAAATTAATCTCCCACAAGGATGTCGGTCTCAATGAATAAGGTTCTAACTCTTTAGGAGGACTGATGTCTAAATACCTTTTCACTGTTTCCCAATTAACTTTATATTGGATAATGTCAACTTTCCAAGAATTGGATTTACTATAAACTATAAAGTAATCTTGATTAACAAGCCAATTCAGCATATGATTTCGTTTATTTACATCTTTTTCAATTTCTTGTATATCTCTGCAAAAACAATCACATATGCCTTCTTCGTGGTTATTTATTGTGCTCCATAGGAATCTCCATTCTTTAGGTCGTTGATTGGATTTTAAGTACACATATAATTCGGGATGGCGAGCGCGAAAATACCTATGAGCTTTACTATTATTAGGTTTATAGTCTGGATTACGTGTCATATCACAAAAAAATCCTCTTGTTGCACGCACTCCTGCTTCATAATTAGAGCACAGCATTAAATGATATACTTGATTACCTTTAGGGTTGAATGGCATAGGAAGTACATAGCGAAACCATTTATGTAACGCTTGTCTGTATAATTCTACAAATTCCATTTCACGTTCGTGTATTGGTCTATTTCGTAGTATTGCCTTTCTCCACTTTGTATTGCCAAACAATGCATCTGCTTCAAAAACGGTAAGTTTCTCAGAATCTGTCCATTCGTCTTGGGCTGTTGTTATTGGCAACCCGCAAAATTCGTCACGTCCTAGAAACCAATCAGAAGTAAAAATAAAGATTATAAACTCCGTACCTGTCTGATGGTACGTTTTTAATCTTTCCTTGGCTACTATTTCTATAGTATCGTAAGGAACGCTACGTAGGGGATCAAAAAAGAATAAGCTATTACCAAGTTTTAACTGACTGATAGAGTTTACAGCTTTATCTAGATCGTTATTAAGAAGTACAACATCTGATCTTTTTAGATATAGAGGGTTTTCACTTTTTAATAAGTTAATGTTAGGCCATCTTCTTGAAATAACATTTTTTAAGTGTTGGTAACAGTCTGAGTTTTCTTCAACAAGAATCACTTTTAAGTTTGTAGTATTTGTTCGATTACATTTTAACTCTAGTGCATGACCGGCAGAACCGAGTATGGTTTCTTTGGTATCCTCGATATATGCTTCTCCTGTGGCAGCATTTAATTCTACTATTGCTGTTGCCCATCCATGATTGTTACTTGGACCTCCAGAAGTGATATTCCACCAAAATGGATAATATTCACCAAGAATTTGGCATTTCAATTTTGATCCAGTAAGTCCACTCAGGCATATAGCGTCTTGATGAAATTCTAAAGCCATTAAATTTATATACTTTAACTTTATTTTACATATTATTCTAATTCCGATATGAGTGAATGTCAATGTATGATATGGGATAACATATGGGGATATAATTCATATATCTTGTTGATTAATATGTATAGAATTGTAGATAGTCTTGTACTATTCTAACTTTTAAAAATACATCGAACCGGGCCCGGCAGTGAAGTAGAATATCGGCCTGTCGACGCGATTGAACCGCAGGGGGCAGTGCTCCAGACCTGCCGGGACGAATACCATGCATGATTTATCGATAATATGCTTTTCGTCGCCCAGCCATAATTCGACTTCTCCGCAGAGATCGTGTATGTTGTCCGGATCTGTGCCGAAGAAAGCGATCACTTCATCGAAGTCATGAGAGTGTTTCTCTACGGGGTTGCCGCCGGGAAAGACAGTATCTTCTGAACCATCCGGCAGGGGAGTGACCCAGACCGTCTCGACGTAGAAGGCACCGGGAACAACCTCGCTATCGAGGTAAAGCAGTCTTCCGCCTTTTCCATTTCCGGCCTGCTTCGGTCCGGCACTCCAGGGGGCGGTAGCAATGTCATCCTTGAGTCCGGAGACGACATGCTTCCGGACATCCCATTCCGGTTTCGGAGTATTCGTGACGACGGATTCCTGCCTGGTGTATTCCTTTCCGGGGCCGAGGGTGAAGTGAAACATTCGCCTGTCCTGGGCGATGTTCTTCAAGGGGCAGTGTTTCATTCCGGCAGGTACATACGCCAGGAAACTGTTTTTCATTTCGAATTTTTCGTCCTCCAGCCAGAGTTCGATCTCGCCACCCAGGTCGTACGGATCGTTAAGATCGGTTCCGAAAAAACCAATTACTTCATCGAAAGGGTGGGTATGTGCCCCCAGCCCTTCCCGTTTTCTCATCTCTTCCGGCGAGTCCAGGAAACCGGGCGAAAACCAGACGCATTCCGAGTACATCGCGCCCGGTATTACCTCGCTGTCCATCCATATCACGTGCTCCTTCATCCGGTCGGAACCTTCCAGCTTCAGGTCTTTCTGCCGTGCTTCCTCTGTTAATTCTGTGCAGATAAGGTGTCCATATTTTGATTCGGTCATTTCACTATCTCTTTCTTTAATATATTCGGGGGTAGTAGGTCAATAATCCTTCTCCATCTCACTTTACGAAAGGGAGACGCCAGGTTGGTACAGCCCGGATACAATGGTAATAAAACGTACCGGAGACATAGGTGACATAAGTGGTGTCCCCCTTTGAAAAAGAGCCTGTCCCGTACCTGATACGGGAGGGATTAAAGGGGATTTTCTAAGGCACATTCATCAGAATTCTTTCCAAAACTCCTTCAATATTTTCAGTCACATCATTATTGTTGAACCGTAATACCTTCAAACCGAGACTTTCTAAATTTTTACATTATCAGCAAATTTGTGCTGACCGCCGTCTAATTCTATTACCAGTTTTGCTTTCGGGCAGTAGAAATCCACGATGTATTCACCGATAGGTTTCTGCCGGTAGAATTGATATCCCTTTAATTGCTTCAATCTAATCCTGGACCAAAGAATCGTTCCAGGATAGATCATATTCTTTCTAAAGTTTCTGGCTAGACCAATCATTTTTTTGTTATATCGTTGCATTTTCCGTATAACGCCTGTATTCTAAAATCCTTCTCACTCTCTCTTTACAAAGGGAGACGTAAATTCGCAGTGTACCTAGATAGTTTTGGTGAGGAGTGTCCCCCTTTGAAAAAGGGGGATTAAGGGGGATTTACCTGATCTAGTTTACTCAGAATTTTCCCAAAACTCCTTTAATATTTTCAGTCACATCATTATTTTTTTCGCATACCTATCATTGCACGAACAAGTAAAAATATTCCAAAGACAAAACACAGTGATGCAATTATCCAAATTATCAAAAATGCCGTCGTGATTTTTTCATACCTTATGTGTTTTGAAATTCGATATTGTTTAGAATTTCGTATTCAGGTATTAGTGCTTATCTAGGTACATAGATGTTCATGAAGGCTACCGGGCTGTCCACTTTCCTGAAATTGATAGCTTGGCCGGGAATATCCGCGGGAACGTGGAATACTGTTGTTGAGTCGATCACCTGCATTTCATTTTCCGTTCCCAGAGTAATCTCAACTTCCGCGGTGAAATCGGGTATTTTCTTCGGGTCGCCGCCCATCAGTATGCCAAACCGGTTGTATTCTTTGGTTTCCCCGGGCTGTGGGATGGCAGCCGGTTTTTTCACCATGTAGAAGTATATATCCGCATCCATCGCGTCGTGGTCCTTGCCGATGAATACCAGTTCGGTTCCGTAATCGGTCTTATTAAAGACCGGGTGCTTGATAACTTCACCGTATTCCACGTTAGTTGTGGCTTTTTCGCTTTCACTCGGCTCATCTGCTTTCGCGTAGCTGGAGGAAGGCATGACATGGCCGAAGTAGAAAGGATTGTCAACCTTTTTCACGTACACGGGAGCATGCTGCAGTCCCGGTCTGAAATAGAGTACGGCGGTCTTATCGAAGGTGAGTTTCTGCCATTCTTCTCCGATGCCGATCTCCACCACCGCGCCGAGGTCTTCCGGTTTGTCAAAATTGCTGCCGATAAAATAAAGGAACTCACCGAACGGATGCGAGTGGGGCAGGTCGGGCATGACGTAGGGCGAGTGGACGCAGCTGCAGGCGAAGTTGCCGTTGACATCAAGGTCTTTCCACTGTTCCTTTTCGACGTGGACGAACGGGTACTGTTCTCTTTTTGGGAGGTCCAGTTCCGTGCGTGTCGCGTTCTGTAGAACATACTTACCGTATTTCAGTTCTGCCATGATTTTACTCCTTCCTGAATTTGAAATGGTGAGAGGATTGTAGCATCAGGAGCGCGGCGTTTCAACAGGATGAGAGGTATAGGTAGGAAATAATTGGCTGTGTGGGACCTGCTGGATTCCAGCTGGAGTCAATCCGCCTGTGGCGGACTGGAATGACTAAGAGAATGCAGAGATAGTATAGAAATATACCAGGAGTGTTACGTTACGGGATAGTTCGGAGTTTTACAAGGCACCGCTATCTTGATGAGGGTTCATTAATATCGGGTTAACACGAAAAAGGCTGAGTAGAACTATCCAATTGGACGGCTCTACCCAGCCAATTATTATTCGCTAATGACTAGTAGTTCCTTACTGGATTCGTCTTGCGGTAACAATCTGAGCAGTAGACCGGTCTATCACCACGGGGTTCAAAGGGTACTTCTGTGTTTTTACCACACGTAGCACATACAACGGGGAACATCTGCCGTGGTGCTGAGTTATAGCTTCTATTGCCATAACTGCCACTATTGCGGCTGTTACTTCGGTTGTAGGCGTTACCTCCGTTTGCGTATTGCTTTGACTTCCTTTCCTCTCGACATGTGGGACAACGCTTAGGCTCGTTAGTATAGCCTCTGGACGCAAATTGTTCTTGCTCTTCAGCGCTGAAAGTAAAAGTAGTGTTGCAATCGGAACATTGGATGGATTTGTCCTTATAAATCATCGGATAACCTCCTTCTTTCATATTTGGCTAGATTTTTGGTCATCCGATATTTAAGGATACTTGAATATTTGTCTCTGTATGAGATAACCTGTGTCGAACCAGTTAACATAATTATAACATAATTTTATCCGCTTTAGCAAATGAGATAGGGAAATCATGACAGACTTGCTGAAGTCCTTTTTTGTACTCTTAGTTGGAATAACATTCGGTGTATGTCATAAGGAATATTATTTGAATGCAGTACAGTCACAAGCGAGGTTAGTAGAGTTTCAGGATAGTTAAAAGTTAAAAAAGTTACTCTTGGCTGATTGTCTTTCCTTATCTCTCCTGTAGACGAATGCGTCTTCTTGCCTGGGCTTCGGTATTTCTTCATTTATCTTCTTCTGTCTCGACGATCAGGAGCGGAACTGGTGCTGGTTTTCCATTTTCGTCGAGGGCTACGTAGGTTAGATAAGCGGATACCCCAGGACTGATCTCACCGGTCTTCAGATTTTCCGAATCCACGCGGACACCTATTTCCATTGATGTTTTCCCGACCAGGTTTATACTGGCTTTGAGGGATACAAGATCGCCGACATAGATGGGATTGTGGAAATCCATGCGGTCGATAGAAGCAGTGACCGTATTACACCGGCAGTGCCGTGTTGCCACGACATAGGCAGCATCATCGATTAATCGCATGATGACACCGCCATGCACATTACCGGCCAGGTTCGCATCTTGAGGAGTCATCTTCTGGACGAGAACTACACTCGTTTCAGATATTGTCTTCCCTTGCATGGCTTCCTCCTGCTTCCCAACCTGTTCGGTCGGTCGATATTATTCTGTCTCACTCACCACATCGAGAAACGATTTAATATAGGGAACGATAAGATCACTTTGGGTAATTGCTGTTATGTGATTGAAGCCACCCATAGAGATAAATACACCCTTGGGTATGTGTTCCACGCTCTCTTTGGCCCCGGGATAGAACGGGTCCTGTTCACCGCAATAAATAAGGCACGGTACCGGTATCCGCGACAGGTTCTCGTTACTCAACGGCGGTGTATCAAGAAGACCTGACTGCATACTGGCTGATGATTCTGCGTTCCTGGACAGTAGGTCACTCTTTTCCTCGGGCGTAAGCGTTCTTTTTAACAGGTTTTCCATCCACTCGATATACGCATCGGGATCGGTTTGAAGCAATTTGTATCCTTCTATCGAAATATTGATTGCCCTGACCATTTCTTCAGGCCATTCGTATGGAGTCATGCCTCCGAGAATAAAGCTGTTGAACCGTGAAACGTGCCGGGAGGTAGCGAGTGAGAATCCTACCATAGCTCCCATCGAGTAGCCGAAGTAGCCGGTCTTTTCGATTCCAATATCATCGAGCACGGCTATGACGTCGTCTGCCAGTCCGGAGCCTGAAGCAGACTCTTGTTTTACCTTGTCGCTCCGCCCGTGACCCCTGAAATCGAGGAGTATCAACTGGAAATCATCTTTCAGAAGATCCGTGTAACCCCAGTCCTTCCACATGTCGATGGTATAGCTGCCGCCGTGTCCCAGCACCAGGGGCGGACCCTGTCCTGCTATTTCGTAGTAAATATTGATATCATCGTATTGAGCGTATGGCATATCATTACTCCTTCACGTCTCGCTCTCTTCAGATGGAGGGAGTGCTATTCCAGGTTGTGAGATTCTTTATACTGCTGAACTAACACGTCCATCGATGGTATTAATCCTAATTTTTGACCTGTAGTAAACTGGTCATCCACGGAACGGGTTAATCCGCGAAATACTTTTCCATCCTTAAACTCATAGATATTAGCTTGAGGTCGATTAATTTGCTGACCTGATCCCTGGATACCTGCGAACACACCATCCCACGTACCTCTCCATTCACCGAAAACAACAATCCTGTCTCCTTCTGCTATCATATCCAGTACCTCGAAATATGCATCAGAAGCTAATGAGTGCATATAATTGCTGTGCTGTTTGAATCCTTCCAGTCCTTTGATTCCGCCACCCGCAGAACCGCTGTATTCCGCGTGAAGAATCTCATCAGCTCTTGAAAAATCCTGCTTATTATGCAACTCGTCAAAATACCGTTGCATTATCTTTTTATTGTCTTCAATTCCCATTATTGTTACTCCTTCTAAATTCCCGATCTCTTCAGTTTTCTATATCCTTTTTTACTAGATGCCTTAAGTTCGCATGCAAAAAAGAACCACAAGAAATGCAGAAGGATTAGTTATGTTGAACCAGGGCTATTTTGACTCCATTAGGATCTTTCGCGAATGCAAGGACTCCATCGGTTATAGGCACGGGGTCCATGGTGATCTTAGCGCCTTTGGCTTTCAGTTGTTCCACTGTTGTGTTTACATCTTCAACATCCATCCCCAATGAATACAGGCCGATATCATCGGTGGGATTTTTTATCAGCTCTATCAGAGCATCTCCTTTGCCTTTCAATAATGTAATTGTTATTCCAGGCCGGGGATTGTACTGGCTATCTATGTGAAGTCCTATAAGTTCAGTGTAATATTTTATCGACTCATCCATATCTTTAACAATGATAGTGCCGTATTTCAGTTTCATTATCTTACCTCTCTATCCTGCTTTCTTCTATACTCATTGTTTATGCTCCTTTTTTTACTACGGCGTAATTGATAAGGAAAGACTATTTTTGCGTTGTCCGCACCTGCACCCCGACCAGATTTTCCAGATATTCGAATATTGAATAGAGTTGTTTATCTCCGAAACCTGCTGCTTTGGCGGCAAGAAAGCTCTGATCGACTGCGGCCGCTACCGGTAGCGGGACACCGAATTCTCTGCCAAGCTGTAACGCCAGGCCGACATCTTTACTGGCTAAACTTAACCTGAAACCGGGTTCGAAATCGCCTATGAAGACCGAGTCAGGATATTTCTCTAAATCCCAGTTTCTGGCGGTTCCACTGAATGCCACTTCGTAAAGCATCTGCGGGTCGACACCGGCCTTTACACCCAGTACAAATGCTTCGGCCATTATCGCGTTAGAGGTTATAGATATTACGTTATTGACCAGCTTGGCGACTGTGCCGCTGCCCGTGTCGCCCACGTGGTATATTTTTTTACCCATCGTGTATAAGATGTCTTGTATCTTATCGAGGCTTGCTTTCTCGCCACCGACGATAAACACCAGATTGCCCTCTTCCGCGCCCTTTGTTCCTCCGGTAACCGGCGCGTCAAGAAAAGCTACTCCCTTTTTCGCGGTATCTCGAGCAATTTGTACAACCAGGTCATGAGAATTAGTACTCATATCAGCGTAGATATCTCCCGTTTTCCATCCTACCATCAGTCCGTCATCGCCATAGACGACTTTTTGTACATCTTCCGGACTGGGCAGGGAGGATAACACAACTTCACATGTTTCAGCCATAGCCCTTGGAGTATCCACCCACTTCGCGCCCTTCTCCAAAAGATGAACGGCTGCTTCTTTTCTCAGGTCATAGACGGTCAGATCGTATCCGCCCTCTAAGATATACCTTGCCATCTGGCTTCCCATCCGGCCAATGCCGATAAAGCCTACTTTCATTGTGTACTCCTTTTTACTTCGCTGTCTTCTCAGTTGGTGGGAATATCTATCGTTTCTCCATATATGCTTTAAATATATATACTCTTGAAACTAAACATTGTCTAAGAACACCGTTTATAATAGTTAACCGTCTCGAAAACCATATAATGCGAATCTTTATATTTCTACCGATTATCTTATTGGGCTATTATTGAAATAAAAAGGGAATGAAGTCGAAGGAGGTTTCGGGTAGATATAGTAATCAAGGAATTTAGTTAGTACGATGCTTTCTTATTTCACCTACACCAGTTTGCATCAATGCGTTAAACAACCAAGGGTTGAAACGGTACATCCAATAAAAAACTCGGTTATGGAAAGCTCCGTCTAGGATTATACCGCGGTTATGTTTTACCCCGTTCAGAATAGCCTGAGCACAATAATCTACCTCCATCAGTTTAAAACCTGATGTAATTTCTGAAATTGCTGCATCACGATTTACGCCTACATATGTAGCGGTATCGAGTACTCCGGTTTTAACAGCGCCCGGACATACCACACTTACTTTGATACCAAGCTTCTTCGCTTCTAGACGCAGTGCAGTTGACAATCCCACAACCGCATGCTTGGCTGTCGTATAAGGAGTCGCCATCGGCATTGGCATTAAACCATCCAGTGAAGCCGTATTTACTATATGGCCGAAACCTTGTTCAAGCATTACCCGGTATGCCGCTGTGGTGCCGTTAATAACGCCCCATAGATTTATATCTATCATGCGTTGCCAGTGTCCGATGTCCATGTCTCTTACTTCACCGCAAATGGTAACACCCGCATTGTTAAACATATAATCCAGACGACCATGTTCATTAACAGCACTATTTATAAGTTTTTCTACTTCTACGGAATTGGATACATCTACCCGAATCGCCTGACAAATACATTCATTATCAGTAATGGATGCAGCCACTTCAGTAGCTTTATCGATATCAATATCCCCTATCATTATTACCGAAGCACCTCTTTTTGCCAGCCCGCTACAGAGAGCCTTTCCGATACCGGAGGCTCCTCCGGTAACAATTGCTACTTTACTTCTAAATTCCTGCAAATTTAATTCTCCATATAACAAATATAGGCACTATACGCCACCGCACTATCGGCAGCTCATAGTGCCCACTTCCCATGAAGTTTTTTCTCTTGTTACTGAATCGCTGGTACGTTAATCTCCTGAATCAGGCAGGTTGATGACGTCCGGAGGAAGGTTTTCAATTCGTTCCATGTCCTCGCCGCAGCACACCAGGGTACCACCACCTGCTTCAGTTACCACAACTTCATTACCGCAAATATTACACCTGAATTTTTCTCCTACTGCTTCGACAGCCATATTCACCTCCTATACCATAACGTGTACAGGTCAGGTTATAACTAAGGTTATTGAGTATAGTTTGGGAATTAATGTGAAGTCAATTTTTTCTCGTGATGTAAGATTATTGCCTGGGTTAATGATATAATGACGGTAATCCTTCGACTCGATGGGGAACAGGAATGTGACGGATATGAAAAAGCGCCTTAATGAAAGGCGCTTTACTTGAATGGTTGGCTGGTGCCCCCAAGCGAATTCGAATCGCTGTCTACACCTTGAAAGGGTGTCATCCTAGGCCTCTAGACGATGGGGGCATACCAGAAAA